>DYKG01000011.1 GCA_020722725.1 Candidatus Methylomirabilis sp. | reverse complement strand
ACAACCGGATGGCGCCTCTGGCGATAGCCATTACGCCATAAACCGCTCCCACAAAGAAAACAGGAGAGACCAGAAAAAGATGCTAAGGTTTCTGGTTCCAGAAGCCGAAGAGTATCTTGTGAAGAAAAACTAATGAGTGTGATGCTCTCTGTCCTGACTGCCCCTGATGTAAACAGGGGCTTTTAAATTTTAGTCAGGATTATTTCGACCAAAATGCAAAATTTGTTACCAAAATGACCGAATTTAAAAAAGCCCGGCCCGGCAAGTCATAAACGCCCACCGTCAATGAAGGCTGCCACTGGGCTGGCCCGCGCTTTCAGATAGTTTTATGTAAATACGTTGGTTTTCTCATGGGAACGGTATAAAAAGGGCCGGTTCTGTATGAAACAAAAGAATGAGTTCTTATGCAAAGGCTCGTTGAAAAAATCAAATTTTTTACACCGCTTCGACCAGCTAAGCTGGCTCAGCGACCGGAAAAAGGCCGGTCATTGAGTGTCGGACGCGCAGGACGCGCTAGCTTATGCAGAGTCGCCGCAGTGCAAGCGATTTGTAAAATGCCCGCCTTTGAGAAATAGTCAATGAGCTTTTGTATATAAATAAAGTTGGGGGTCAGCTCGAAATATAAAAAAAGCCGCCCGGTCATTTGCCGGGCAGCTTTTTTATTTAGGCTGGTTTCAGCGGTTATGCATTTTGTCGAAATCAATCATTTGTTTAAATTTTGTGTTGATTTCATCGACCGATTCACTTTTGTATTCCTGCATCAAATCTTGGATATCCTCAACTTCTGATTCGCCTTGGTCAATTTTGCTACGAATCTGGAAGAGGATTTCTTCCGAAACCATTTCAAACCGCTGGCTTTTGATTTCAGGATCTTTTTCATTATCGAGAGATGCGGCAAACATAAACAGTTGTTTTAGGGTCTTTTCTTTGCTCAGACCGAGCCAGGCAGCGATGTTACGGTTAAATTCAGCGGTGCTGAGGTTTGAAGGATTGTTGTAATAAGAGTCAAGATAGAACTGATCGCCGATACAGGCAACCCGGCCTTTGCCTAGCTCTTCGGCAGCGGCAACCGGAATCGGCAAAACCGGTGTGTGGCTGGCGTAGATGTAGCCATCGCTCATGTTGTCAACTTCCATGTTGAAGCTGTCTTCATCAGCCATTGCGAGGATCTTGAGATTTGTGGAACCCTTCAGGCCTTGATATTTATCATTTACCAGAGAGCAGGCGCTCCTGGTAAGTAGTTTGTTTTCGCATTTGCCGGTAATGGCATTATTGGGGAAATTGCTGAGGAAAAATCTAAAGGGAGCACCGATGTTGTTGGTTGGGTCGCAGACCTGATCGTCATTGAATCTGATTTTGCTGCCGATTGCTTCAAGAACATCATTGAGCATGTCGGGGTTAGAAAGATTTTTGTAGTCTGCCATGCCGTAAAGCATCAGTGAACCGCCTTTTGCCGAGAAGTCTTTTAAAACTGCAAGTTCTTCTTTGGTGAAATCTTTCGATGGGTGGGGCATGCAAATGACGAAAGCATCTTTTACCACATCTGCAGTAATGCCTTTAGAAATGCTTTTCATCTGAAAGCCGCTTTCCTTGTAGATGTCCATCTTGAATCCGGCAAATTTGCCCTGATAGTAATCAATATTTCCATGTGAACAATCCACCAGGAAAAGCTTGGCTTTTACTTCGATATCAATCGAAGAAGTATCAATGATAGTGCTGCCTTTCTTAAGAACGGCGATCAGTTCAACATTGCCAATCCAATTGATTTCTGCAGGTATCTGGGCTTCAATTGAGTTGTTGGCTGGAATTGAATCGAATTTTACTTTATCGATGAGGTTGCTGTCATTCATTGCAGAATGGAATAATTCAACGCTAAAGCCTTTTGCTTCTTCGGTTCCGGGGTTGAATACCGGTATGCGAACCTTGAAGAGGTGCTTCATATAAATGTCGGTGTAGTTTGTCGCAACTTGTTCAATTCGGGGAAGGGGTTCGCCGGTTCCGGCCGGGGTAGTGACCGAGCCTTCAAAAACGATAAACTTATCGGATTCACGCGGGTCTCGTGAAACTGCTTTGAATTTATAGGTGGTTTCTGGTTTCAGCCCTGTGAGCGTTACCGTGTGAATTTTTACGCCATGGGAAGCGGATTTGCTTTCGCTTAGAGCCGTTACACCATACTCGATCTCAGTGGTAGCTTCTCTGTTAGTAACCCATTGAATAGTAGCCGAGTTCGGAGTGAGGGAAATGATCTGAGGATTTTGTGCGAATTCGATCGGGCTGTTATTGGTAATGAAGTGGATGGTTTTGCCATCGGTGTAGCTTTCGATAATTCCATCTTCATCGGTTCTGAAAGTTTTGATTTTCAGATATTCATAGCGACTGAGTATTTCGGGGGTCGGATGCCCGAATGAATTGCCTTTGCCTGCACTTATGGTCGCGTATTCTGGCTCTACCATATCGAGAAAAGCATGACTTGAAGATGTATTGCTGCCATGATGACCACTTTTGAGAACTGTGGACTTCAGCTTTCGGCCGTAAGCCTTAATTGCTGCATTTTCAGCATTCTTTTCCGCATCGCCGGTGAACAGGTAAGAGATTTTTCCGGCAGTGACCTTCATTATAATCGAATTTTCATTCTGATTAACTTTGGTGGGGTCGGTATTAGGATCAGGTTTGGCACTGGCCTGACAATGCAAAACTTCAGTTTTTATGCCTTTCCCGAAATCGAGTTTGTCTCCTGGTCTGGCTTTTACGTAGGGTATCTGCTTTTGCACGATCAGGTCACGCATGGCTTTGTAGATTACCGCATCATTGCCGCCACCTTTGACTGTTCCTTCGGAACCGACGCCTTCATCGCACGAATAATAGAATTCGCCGAAGGTAACCGCAGAGAGGAGGTCGATGAAACCACCAAAATGGTCGCGGTGAGGATGGGAAATAATCGCCAGATCGATGTGCTTGATTCCTTCTTTTTTGAGATAAGGAATGATATAGCGCTTGGCAGCATCACGGTTGTCGTCGCCAGCATCGATCATAATTGTTTTTTCGGCAGTGCGAATGATGGTACAATCGCCCTGGTGAACATCCAGAAAAGTAACCCGCAATAGCGGCGGGGCATTGGCTGCCCATGAAACCATGCCGGCAAGAACAAAAAATAGCACCAGCAGGCCCATTCGCGCGGTTCTGTTAATCATACTCTTATACTCCTTGTCGCGCCAATTCTCGATAATCCGAGCTTTTAACTACGTTATAGGGCAATCTTACTGAGTGTACTCAGATGTGTCAAGGTTCAGGGAAAAAAACTTTTCAGAATTTTTTAACCACACCTTGAAAAGCCACAACTTTTACAGATTACGCATCCGCCCTCATGTTCCAGCGGCTCACCACATTCGGGGCAGCTTTTTCCAGGTTCAGGATTATCGAGAAGCAGATCTTTCTTTTCTTCACGGGATTGCGTCATTACTGACCCAGCCTTGAAGGTGTCTTTCGCTGAAAGATGGTATTGTTCTATTGCTTTGCCAATCGCATCGGGGCACGATAAAACTTTAATGCCGCCTGACATCGCCGCTTTTTTTATGGTGGACATACATCGGATGCCCTTGAGCTGGTCTATAATTTCCTGAACATCGATGCCGGCTCGCAAAGCCATTGAGGCTAGCCTTGCCGCAGCTTCAGATTGTGAAGGGCAACCACCGCCACGACCGAGAGAAGTGAAAATTTCACAGATTCCTTTTTCATCTGAGTTGACCGTTACATACAGGCTGCCACAACCTATTTTTACCTTTTCAGTTGCGCCAACCGTTCTTTCCGGTCTGGGCCTTGGTGTAACATAATGCTTTTCAGATTCGCTGCTTTTGCCTTTGCTGGACCCAATGTTGAGAACCTGTTCTTCTCTTGATCCGTCGCGGTACACAGTTACGCCCTTGCAGCCGAGCGTGTGTGAGAGTCTGAATACGGTTTCAACGTCTTTTTTCGTTGCTTCGAATGGAAAATTAACCGTTTTACTCACCGCATTGTCGGTATGCTTTTGAAAAGCGGCCTGAGCTCTTATGTGCCATTCTGGTGAAATCTGGTGACTGGTAACAAAAACCCTGGCGATATCTTCAGGAATTTCGGAAATTTTGGCCAGACAACCGCTTTGCGCAATTCTTTCCAGAAGACTTTCCGAATAAAAGCCTCTGTCTCTTGCGATTTTAACAAATTCCTGGTGCACTTCAACCAGCTTCTCGTTTTCCATTACATGCTTTTCGTAAGCAACCGCGAAAAGAGGCTCAATTCCGCTTGAGCAACCTGCGATCAGGCTGATGGTTCCAGTCGGAGCAATAGTGGTAACTGTTGCATTCCGCAAGGGCATCATCTTCTTTTCAGCAAATATTGACCGGTCAAAATTAGGAAACGCACCGCGCTCTTTCGCCAGATCCTGTGATGCTGTCCATGCTTCACGCTTTATGAAGCCCATGACTTTATCAGCAAGTTCAAGAGCGAGTTCTGAATCATAAGGAATGCCCATTTTGATCAGCATATCGGCCCAGCCCATTACGCCAAGACCAATTTTGCGGTTTGACCTGGTCATTTTGTCTATTTCTGGAATCGGGTATTTATTCTGGTCGATGACGTTGTCAAGAAAGCGTACCGAAAGGGCTACGATTTCGCGAAGTCGTTCAAAATCCACTTCTGGCTTGCCATTGGATTCTTTTACGAAGCGCGCTAAATTCAGGGAGCCAAGGTTGCATGATTCATAAGGAAGCAAAGGCTGTTCACCACACGGGTTGGTAGATTCAATGTCGCCGACCTGCGGAGTGGGTTGATGGCGATTTATTCTGTCTATGAATACAATACCCGGCTCACCGTTTTTCCATGCTCTTTCTACTATCATATGAAAAACTTTTGATGCCTTGAGCGAGCCCACAGGTTCTTTGGAACGCGGGTTGATCAGGTCGAATTCGCCGTCGCGTTCAAGGGCTTCCATGAATTTGTCGGTGACCGCAACTGAAAGGTTGAAATTGGTCAATTCATTATTTTTCTCTTTTGCCGTTATGAAATCAAGAATATCAGGGTGATCTACCCTTAAAATGCCCATGTTGGCTCCGCGCCTGGTGCCGCCCTGTTTAATGGTCTCAGTGGCTATGTTGAAAACCTTCATGAAAGAAATTGGGCCTGAACTGACTCCAGAGGTTGAAGAAACGATATCGTTGGCGGGCCGCAAACGCGAAAAGCTGAACCCGGTTCCTCCACCTGATTTGTGAATCAACGCAGCATTTTTTACTGCATCAAAAATACCTTCCATGGAATCTTCCACCGGCAGGACGAAGCAGGCAGAGAGCTGCCCCAGATCTTTGCCCGCATTCATTAGAGTTGGGCTGTTGGGCAGAAAATCAAGGTCGGTCATGATCTTGAAGAAAATTTCTTCCAATTCTTCCGGTTTATAGGGTGAATTATGAAAATTGTTCTCGGCTGCAGCAATGGCGCGGGCTACTCTTCTGAATAGACCTTCAATGGTTTCAATTGTTTTGCCGTCCGGGCCGCGGGTTAAGTAGCGCCTGGCCAGAACCTTTTGTGCATTGGGTGAAAAACGATGGGATAAAGTGGTGGTTGGGTTCATAGTGCCATCCTTAAAACGTTTTATATATTTTTTAATGCGTCAGAAATGAAAGCGCCGATTTGCTCAGGAGCAACCTTATGCAAAATAACTTTGCCCAGTTTAACCGGCAACACAAATGTGTACCCTTCGTGGCTTTTTTTCTTGTCCTGCGTAATAGTATTTAATATTTCTTTTTTTTCAAGCTCTTCCGGTACTTTTTGTGGAAGGTTGAAATCATTGAACAGCTGCCGAAGAATCTCGGTGTAATCCTCTTCAAGAATCCCGGCGGTTGCCGATGCACGCAGTGCCATAAGCATGCCCAATCCAACCGCTTCGCCATGATGCAGTCGAATATAACTTCCCGCCGTTTCAAGTGCATGACCAAAGGTGTGACCAAGGTTTAGCTGGTATCTGTGACCGGTATCCAGTTCATCTTCCTGGACGATGGATTTTTTTATGTGGATAGAGCGCCTGATTAGTCTCTGCATAAGACCAGTTTGCCGCGACTTGATATCCTCAGTGTTCTTCAGAATGAACCTTATATAGGCCGAATCGGCAATTGCACCGTGCTTGATCGCCTCTGCCATTCCGTATGACAACTGGCTAAGCGGCAGGGTTTTCAATACTGAAACATCAATTGCAGTAAGCATTGGCTGGTAAAACGTACCGATCAGATTCTTGCCGGAATTAAGATTTAGCCCGTTTTTCCCGCCAACGCAAGCGTCTACCATTGCCAGCAAAGAAGTAGGAATCTGGATAAAGGGGATTCCTCTTTTGTACACAGAGGCGACAAAGCCGGCTATATCTCCCACAACTCCGCCTCCGAGAGAGATTATCGGGCAGTCTTTGTCAATTTCAAGTTCACACAGTCGGTTTATTATGGAAAAGGCCGTTTCAAAGGTTTTAAACTTTTCTCCATCCGGAATAATTATTTCATCGGCTTTAACCCCACGCGATCGCAATTCAGCACTTAACGGCTGCAGATACCAACGGTTCACCACGTCATTCGTGACGATCGCGCATTTTTTTGCGGTTCTGCTGCGATGAACCCGGGCCGCAATTTCCTTGAAAATCTCAGAGCCAAGAATGATTTCGCTGGATGTGGCTCTACTATATTGAAGTTTCTGGCTTTCCATCAAAAAAGCTCCTGCCCGAAAAGATTGCGGGCATTTTTCTGAAGTTGATGTTTAAGCATTAAAGGTTCAATTTTTCTCAGGTTAGCAAGAAAATCGAAAGTTATCGCCAGTAGCGATGGTTCATTCCTTTTGCCTCTTCTGGGCTGAGGGGCCAGATACGGACAGTCGGTTTCAAGATGAATCATTTCTACCGGCAGATAACTGAATACCTCTCTGGTCTGGTCGGATTTGGGAAAGGTCAGCGCTCCGCCCACCGAAAAGTGAAAACCAAGATCTGCAGCTCTTCTGGCAATTTCTTTGTCTCCGGAAAAGCAGTGTAGTAGAACCTTTTCACATGAAGGCAAAGCTTTTATAATATCAAAAAAACTTGAAAAAGCTTCGCGAACATGCAAAACTACAGGTTTTTTCAGCTCAACGGCAAGAAGCCAGAGCTGCTCAAAAACCTTTTCCTGAACTGGTCTGGGGGAAAAATCGTAATGAAAATCAAGGCCGATTTCCCCAACCGCAATAACCCCGGGATGATGCAAAATTTGTTTTAAAATTTCAATTGAATTGCTGTCGAACTTTATTGCGTCATGAGGATGAATGCCGGCGGTTGCATAGCAGGCAGAAAATTTTGCCGCAATTTCCACCGCCTGCTTTGCAGATTCAATACAGGTGGCCGCGTTGATTATCTTTTTCACTCCGGCATCTTCAGCCGCTAATACAAGACTTTCAAGCTCACCGTCAAATTTCTCATCCTGAAGGTGAGCGTGAACATCGATAAGATAAGGTTCAGTCATTACTTGACCCTGATTCCTGTCTTGGCGGGTTTATCAGGGGTTACCAGGGCGAGGCCTCCATCGGGGGTTGCAGCAGCCAGAATCATTCCATGTGAAACGATGCCTCGAATCTTGGCGGGTTTCAGGTTTTTCACCATTACCACCTGGCGGCCTGGAAGCTGATCAGGGTTGTAAAAGGCTGCAATTCCTGCAACCAGGGTGCGTTTTTCTTCGCCTAGCGATACTGTAAGTTTAAGAAGCTTATCGGCATTTTCTACTTTTTCGGCGGTTTCTATGGTCGCAATGCACAATTCGGTTTTAAGAAATTCATCAAAGCTTACCAGCCCGTCTTCTGATATCGGGGCGGCCTTCTCAGCCTGCTTTTCTGTCTTTTTTTCATCTTTTTCGGCTGGTTTCGTGCCCTTTTTGAGGTTCTGAATTCTTTCAGTTTCCAGTCTTGGAAATAGTGGAACCGGTTCTGATGTGACTCTGGTTCTATCTTTCAACTGACCCCATTGAAGATCGGGAATTTTTACAAAACCATTAGAATCGCCGATCTGCTTGAGAAATTCGGGGGCAAGATGCGGCATGAACGGCTCAACCAGATGAGTTACAAAGCGAATTCCTTCGCCAATCGTATAAAAAACCTCGTCTAAAATTTCATAATTCTGTTCCTTTGCCAGTTTCCATGGAGCAGTTTCATCGATGTATTTATTTAGGCGTTGAATTAGATCCCAGGTTCGTTTCAGGGCTTCGTGAAACAACATGTCATTCATGGCCTTGATATAATCAGCCTTGATTTCGCCTGCCATTTTGGCAATTTCCATTGATTGTGGCAGAGTTGCTTCTTTTTTGTGGAAAAGACCCTCGCGATTCTTCACAATCATCGGTAGGGTTCGTTGGCAAAGATTGCCGTAATCATTAGCCAGATCAGCATTGTAGCGGTTGATGAAGTTCTCTTCAGTGTAAGATGCATCCATGCCGAAGACCATTTCCCGGAAAAGATAGAATCTGAAGGGGTCGAGCCCGAATTTGGCAACCAGTTCGCGGGGGTTAATTATGTTGCCAACTGATTTTGACATTTTTCCCTCACCGGTGACCCACCAGCCATGGGCGAAAATTGCTTCCGGAAGCGGCAGGTCTGCCGCCATCAGCATGGTGGTCCAATACACGGCATGAGTGGTAAGAATGTCTTTGCCGATGATATGGAAATTGGCCGGCCAGAGTTTTTTGAATTTTTCCATGTCAAACGGGTAGCCGACTGCTGAAATGTAGTTGGTCAGTGCATCGAACCACACATAAGTAACATATTCTGTGTCGAATGGCAGCTCAATGCCCCATGAAAGCCTCGATTTCGGGCGCGATATGCATAGGTCGCCAAGCGGTTGCCTTAGAAAACCCAGCACTTCATTACGCCGGTTTTCTGGCCTGATAAAACCAGGATGATGGTTAATGTAATCAATGAGCGCCTGTTGATAAGCAGACATCTTAAAAAAGTAATTTTTTTCCTCGATTTCCTGGACTGCTCTTTTGCAATCGGGACAGGTTTTTTCAGGGACTTCTTTTTCGGTCCAGAAGCGTTCGCAGGGGGTGCAATACCAGCCATTATAGTTTGCGGCGTAGATGTCACCTTTCTGATAAAGCTTCTGCAACAATTCGGTCACCACTTTTTTGTGCCGATCTTCGGTTGTTCTGATAAAATCGTCATATGTAATATCAAGCAGTTCCCATAATGACTTGAACTTTTTTACCAGACAATCAGTGTGTTCCAGTGGTGAAAGCCCTTTGCTGCGCGCAGCCTGCTCAACTTTTTGCCCGTGTTCATCAGAACCGGTAAGAAAGTGAACCTGGTGCCCCATCGAACGATGGTAACGGCTGACAATATCGGCGGCCAGTGTTGAAAAGGCATGACCGATGTGAAGCTCGTCGTTTGCATAGTAGAGTGGGGTGGTTACGTAAAAAGCTTTGTTGTCAGACATTCATGACACCTCAAAAAAATTTTTAAAATCAGATGTTCTGGCGAAAAATAGAGGCCCGGTTTCCACCTTCTTCGTGGGCGCGGGCAAGCGAAACCAGGGCGTTCTTTGCCAGCAGTTTCGGGTCGGGGACGTTGTCAGGGTAGCTGGCAATGCCAACTGACATGGTAATTTTAATGGTTTGATTACCAAAAGTGAAACTTAATCTTTCCAGCGCTTCCTTCAGGCGACCGGCAAGAAAAACTCCGCCAGCGGTATCTGTATTTGGAAGTAAACAGAAAAACCTTTCCTGAACGCATGACGCTGTGTCTGTGTCACGTAAAAGTCTTTTCAATTCTTTGCCACAGCTGTCAACTACTTCGTTGAAGAAATCAGCGTTGGTTTGGGTAATCAGGTTCTTGAAATCGTCTATATCGGCTATCAATACTGACAAAGGTTGAATGTAACGAACCGCACGGCCGGCTTCTTCCTGGAAATAACCTCTCCAGACGTTATGAGCAGCCAATCCTGTTTCTTCATCGACAAAAAGGTTTCGGTAAAGTCGGTTTCGTTCAATAACAAGAGATGCCAGGCCACACAAATCTTTGACGTAAGGGAGATCTTCGTTGCGAAACACTGGCGGAGAAACACGATTGATGAAATTCATCACTCCCAGAACGGTGCCGTCAGTGCTGGTAATTGGGGCACACAGCAGGCTGGCGATCTTTTCGTCACGTCGACTGAATTCACTAAATTGCTTGAACCGAGGGTCTTTGAAACCTTTGTTGGCGATTAACGGTAAACCATCTTTGATCACCTGGCCTGCCAGCCCTTCGTGAGGTTTTAGACGAATTGCCGGGTAATCTTCGTCGGCAAGGGCGTCAAGCAGGCTTTTTTCAACTCCTCTTACACACGCAACCGTCATTTCATTACGCTCCCGGTTAATTAACAGCACTGAAGCCCATTGCACGTTCATCGTTTGAATTGCTTCGTCCAGGATGGCTTTCAGATTGCTCTGAAAATCAAAGGTTGTATTCAACATTTGTGCAACATTGAGGCATGAACGGGTCAGATCCAGTTGTTTTTTAAGGATGCTGATTTGTTGCTCGTTTTTCTCACTGGCCTTTTCCTGCTGCAGTTGCTTCTTGCCGAGGGTGACAATTTCTCGGTTCCAGTCACTGTAAATTCGATTGAGTTCGGAAGAGAGTTCGGCAATCTCATCGAAACCATTGTCGTTAAGCGATGCTGCAGATTTTTTTGTCTGAAAAACCTCGAGAGATGAAAGAATTAATTCAATGGGCGCGGTTATTGAGCCCGCAACCAGAAAAGCTGCAACCAGCCCGTTTATCAGAGATATGACGCCGATGAACAGGGCAGTTGAATTGCTGATAACTATTTCTGTGTATTGAATATATAGGTAAATTACTACTGGAAACAAGCTTGCCAGCAGAAACGTGATGATGATTCTCGTTCTTATTGAAAAATTTCTGAATAATTGCAAGAGATGTACCCCGTTGAATTGAGTGCGATTCTATTTTAATAAGCAAATAAAAGTCAATGGTTCAGGCCCGAAATTTGTCGAGCAATTTAAGATACACACTTTCCATTACCTTACCAAATTTTTCGAGGGCAAAATTTTGCTCGACCCTTTCTCTTGCCTGTTGCCCTAATTTATTTCTCAGAACTGGGTTTTCAACAAGCTTTCGCAAGGCATCGGCCATCTGGTCAGGAGATCTGGGGGAAACGATGAATCCCTGTTCTCCTTCAGTGATCAACTCTGGAATAACGCCAACCGAAGTTCCCACAACCGGTTTTGCGCAGGCCATAAATTCAAGGGCTGCCCGGGAATTTGCTTCTGAGCCAACTGACGAAATCAGGCCGATATCGAGGCTGGTAATTACCCGGGGAATGTCTTTACGCAGGCCAAAAGAAATCAGCTGTTGTTGAACTCCAAATTGCGTTGCCAGGCTATGAAGCCAGTCAAAGGTGCGCTCATTTTCATATCCCAGGGCAACCAGGCGAACTCTGGCTTTGCTTTGCTGCAATTTTTGCATTGCCTGAATCGCATATTCATGGCCCTTTACCGGATCAAGACGCGCAACCAGGCCGATAAGAACTTCGTCTGGCGCCGCCTTTATTTCTTCTCTGAATGATCGTAATTCTGGTTTAACCGGAGAAAACCTCTGGCTATCAACTCCACCGTAAACCACGCTGATTTTTTCCTGGTCATAATCCAGAATTTGTTGGCATAGCTTTTTATGAAGCATCGATCCTACGACAAGGTGATCGGTCCAGTAATGGTGAACAAACCGGTTGATAAAATGCCCTTTCGGGGGATCAATGTCAGTTCTGACTCTGGCGACTATGCTTGAGGGCGAGAACCTTTTTGCTATCATGCCGGCCATCCAGGCACCTTCGTTAATATGAGAAGATATGATATCTGGCCTGAAATTTTTGAATATGGTTTTCATGCGCTTCATCGCATGCACATAAAGAGCAGGATTACGATGATTGAGCCTGATCGTGGTGTCTATGGGAATTCCGGCCCTTTCAGCACGATAAGAAGGCTTGCCTGGTTCAGTCAATAACAGAACCTGGTGGCCAAGCTTGATCAACTCATGGGAAACCTGGATGCAATAATTTGATGCTCCACTCCAGTTAGGTGAATTAAGAATTTGGATTATTTTCATGGCTTTTACGCTCAAGGTACTTGGCAAAACTTATGATCTGCTGAAAAGCATCGCCGGCGGCTGCCACAAATCCCTGCCAGCCGTCGCGAAAACCCTGCTTGAGTATGTATCTGCGCAAAAATCTGAAATATGGGCGAAAAAACATATAGCGCAGACTGTTTATAATGTTTGGGTTCAAATTTGAATTCAACCAAAAATCTGCCTGAAATCCAGTATAGAAGTTCATCTTGCGAATGTAATCATCGAGGCTGGGGTAGGGGTGGTGTTCGAAACATTCGCGCAACAGCCCGGTTTCGCCTTTCACTTCCAGCATTTCATGAACATGGCGGTTGGCAAAGCCAGCAGAACCTTTTTTAAAAAGGCGCAGTTGAGTGTCGGGATATTGGCTGCCATGCGCCAGCCACCTTCCAAAAAAGATGTTTTTTCTTGGAAGTTTATAAGCTACATAGCGTTCAGTACAGATTGCTTCTTTTATTTCCACAGCTAATTCCGGGGTTATTATTTCATCGGGGTCCAGGTAGAAAATCCAGTCGGTGGTCAGCTGCTCAAAGCCAAAACTTTTATTTATGTTCAGATTCTTGTTGTTAGGCCGATTGAAAAGTCTAACGCGGGGAAAAGTCTTTACAATTTCTTCTGTACGGTCACTGGATTCGCAGTTTACAACAACTGTGTCATCGGCAAAATCTGCCGATTTGAGTGCGTTGGCGATCTGCTTTTCTTCATTATGGGCAATTAGGGAAATACCAATGGTCGGCATGTAAATTCCTTTTGTGTGTAATGTGGTTTAACCAAAGGTTATACAATTTTGCCGCGATTTTCCAGATTTACTTTCTTAACAGCGAGGGAAGATCATGCGGAAGGTTTTAAAAAAAATGGACAACAAATTAAAAAAAAATATAGGTTTGGTTTATTTCCTGCGGGAATTATAGTAAAGTTACGGTTCAACCAGACCGGAGTTTTAAAAAATGAAACTTTTTTTGTGTATGAAGGTCTAATTGAAGAGCCCCCTGCGAAGACCTGAAAATAAGGAGGAGAAGTGCTGTGATCGAAATGAAAAATATTACCAGATATTATGGTAATTTCAGGGCACTCAACGATATCAGTTTTACCGTCAATAAAGGGGAAATTCTCGGTCTGCTGGGCCCAAACGGGGCTGGCAAAACAACCGCCATGCGAATTTTAACGAGTTTTCTTCCGGCAACCTCTGGTACTGCAACCGTTGCTGGTTTCGATGTTTTTGAAGAATCTTACGAGGTGCGTAGAAGGCTGGGTTACTTGCCTGAAACTCCTCCCCTTTATCTCGAAATGACGGTAGAATCATACCTCAACTTCGTTGCTGAGATAAAAGAAATACCTGGTCGAATTCGTCGGCCACGCATTAGAGAAACCGCTGCAAGACTTGGTCTGGAAGAGAATCTTGGTAGAGTTATCGGGCATTTGTCAAAGGGATTCCGCCAGAGAGTTGGAATCGCTCAGGCAATGCTGCATAACCCTGAAGTATTGATTCTGGACGAGCCAACCGTAGGTCTCGACCCAAACCAGATAATTGAAATACGACACCTGATTAAAGATCTGGCGAGTGACCACACAATAATTCTTTCAACTCATTATCTGGCTGAAGTCAGCATGACATGCGTTCGGGTCGTAATTATAAACGAGGGCGAAATTGTGGCGGTCGATACGGTTGCCAATCTTGAACGGTTTTCCAGCGGAAAGCCAATGTGGAAAATCGCCATAAAACCAGGTAATGACCAGAATTTTGCTGAGAAGCTCAAAAAAATTACAACCGCCACAACCGCTCAATGTAGTGAATTGCAGATTGAAGAAGGCATTTCCCGTTTCAATCTGGAAATGGAAACCGAAGAAGATTTCGATGAGTTTTTCAGGCAGGTCTCATCAGCAGGAGCGATCTTTCGTCAGATTTCTCCGGTACGGGCAAGTCTTGAGGATGTTTTTCTCAAACTTACATCCAATGAAGAAAAGCGGGGCGAAGAATGAAAATTTTTGCAATAATGAAAAAAGAGCTGCAGTCATTTTTTTTCTCACCAGTAGCTTACATTGTGTTTGCGTCTTTTCTATTAATCGTAGGTTATTTGTTTTGGGTAGTTCTGGTGACCAGTAAGCTGGCAACTCTCGAACCCCTTTTGTATAACGCTTCATTCGTTCTGCTACTTGCATCACCGGTCATGACAATGCGACTGATCAGCGAAGAACGCAAAGGTCGAACGATGGAGCTTCTTCTTACTTCGCCTATTTCACCAATGCAGATCATTCTTGGCAAGTATCTGGCTTGTATGGTTCTTTATCTGGCTCTTATCCTTCTAACTCTGCAATATCCGCTGCTTTTAAGCAGGTATTCTTCAGATTTTGATCTGGGGCCGGTTTACAGTGGTTATATTGGTCTGGTCTTATTAAGCTCAGCATTTGTATCACTAGGTCTTTTCACCAGTTCTTTGAGTGAAAATCAAATCATATCTGCCATGTTGAGTTTTGGTGGACTGCTTCTTTTCTGGATATTTGGCTGGGCAAAGCATGCTTTTGATAACTGGTTTGGTAATATGCTCGGAAGTTTGTCGATCTTTGATCGTTATTCAGATTTTCTTCGCGGCATCGTTGACAGTGGAAATACGATTTTTTTTGTGATTTTTACGGTTGTCTGGCTTTTTCTTGCCGCCCGGGTAATTGAATCGGAAAGGTGGAGATAGTTTTCATGGCTGACAAAAGAAGATTAGTAATACCACTGATGCCTTACCTGGTTTTGATTGCAGGTTTGGTCATGATTTTCAGCTCTGCTTTGATTTATGCCACTTTTCAGGACATGTCGAGAGTTGCCGCTGGTGTTGCTGCCGTAGGAACCATGGTTGTCGCAATCGCGTTTTTCATGCGCCCGGAAATGATCGATGAACTGGTAAGGAATCGAAAAACGCTTCTATGGATCAACGATATAGTTTTGATTCTGCTGATTATTGCCATAGGCGTCGTATTGGCACATATTGGCTTCAGAAGGAATGTTCGCTATGATTTCACCCGAAATCAAATGTTTACTTTATCTGATCAGACCAGAAAAATTGTCAGTCAGCTCGAAAAAGAAGTTAAAGTAACCGCATTTTTCCCGGCAGGCAGCACCGAAGAACAGATGGTTAAAGAATTGCTGCAGGAATATCGCCGCATCAGCGGTAAACTGCAATTTTCGTTTGTCGATCCATACCGAGACCCAATGACGGTTAAGGCGATGAATGTGGCTGCGCCCGGAACCACCATTGTTCAATGCGAAATGAGCCGAAAAGATCTGATGGCCAACGACGTTTTTGAACGACCGTCACCCTATGCTAGCCCCGATACCAAGCCAAAGTTTAAGGGTGAACAAGCTTTGACTACGGCATTGATTACCGTTACCAGTGGCATTAAAAAGAGAATCAGTTTCGTCAACGGCCATGGCGAAGCAACTACTTCCGGTTTTAATGGCCGTGACGTAGCCGGACTCAATGAATTGCTGATCCGCGAAAATTATGACGTAGACGAAGTGAATCTTCTTGAATCCGACATTTCATTTGAAACCAATCTGCTGGTAATTATTGCTCCACAACGTGATTTTCTTGATACCGAACTTGAAAAGATCAGAACTTTTATCAAAGGCCGCTCAGGGCATCTGCTGGTAGCTCTTGACCCGCTGAGCGAAACAGGAAATCTTGAGAAATTTCTGCTGCATGATTTTGGCGTTCTTGCCAATCACGACGTGGTCATCGACCCGCGCGGAATCCAGCGACAATATTGGACCGTTGCACCGGTTTTGACCAATCATCCTGCTCTTTCACCGATAATCGAAAGCAATCTGGTCTGTATTATGTTTCATTGCCGAAGTCTAACGGCTGAAGGGCGGGAAGGTTTTACCCCGGTAACCTATCTTGAAACCATCGAAAATTCATGGGCCAAGCGCAATCTGAAGGCCGGCGATGAAATTTCTCTTGAATACGAAGAGGGAAAAGATGCCCGTGGTCCTCTCAAACTGGCCATAGCCATTGAAGGCACGCGAAACGCCACTGCTTCAAGAATACTTGTTTTTGGAGATGCTGATTTCGCTGGCAATGCCTACATCAGCTTTGGTGGAAACAAAGATTTGATCATTAACAGCATAAACTGGATGCTTGGCCAGGAAAAAATGATTTCGATCAGACCCAAGACCGTTGAAATTCCCGAGATTGTTCTTGATGACGCCGCAGCAAACCAGATTTTCACCTTTTGCGTAATCGTTTCGCCACTAATGATTGTATTTCTGGGTGGACTGGTATTCCTGCTGCGCCGGAGGATGTAAACATGAAAAAAAGATTCAGACCTACTCTGATCGCTTTTGTTGTTCTGATCCTTCTTTTGACCTATGCGAACTACTACGAAACCGAAGAAATTCCTGCTCCCGGCATGCAGAAACCCCAGCCCATTCTCAACTTGAATGCCGATCAGATCGATGCGGTCAGCTGGGTGTCTAAAAATGCTGAAACAATGCGTATCGCAAGAAAAGATGGGGCTTTCTGCATGGAAATTCCTGGGCTGCATGAAATAGAAGCCGCTGAAGCCAGCGGCATTCTCGAGCATTTCGTTCAATTGAAATTTGAAATGGTGGTGGCAGAAAATCCATCTGATCCCGGACAGTTCGGGATCACCGAGAATTCTCCGATTGTTCGTTTCAACTCAGGTGAAAAGGTGGTCGAGTTAAAGCTTGGCAGCAAATCTCCGGTTGGCGGGTCTTATTACCTGATGCGGGCCGATGACCCCAGAGTTTTCATGGTGCCTGGCTACATTCGCGGCGATTTCCATAAAACTCCAGAAAATGTGCGAAAGCGTGGGATTTTCTCCAATCCCTTTGGCAACCCGACTTCAATTGAAATTCAATCCCGGAATTCATCTTTAATTGTCGAGAAAAAAGAGGCAATAGAGTGGGAGGTCAAAAGCCCGAAAGCGCTGCCTGCTGACGGCGAAATGATTGCCGGGCTGATTCAGACCCTGCAGAATCTCAGAATTTCAAGATTTGTCGAAGATGACCCGAAAAACCCTGATGAATGGGGTTTTGCCTCATCGCCCTTCAGAATCGTTCTTTCCAACAGCGCCGGTCAGAAATATGGCATCGAAACTGGTGAAATCTCAGGGAATGAGACATATTTCAGAGTTCTCGGTGAAAAGCCCATACATGCAATTCTCAACTCTGATGTTCGTGACCTGAATAAAACGCTTTCAGATCTTCGTGCAAAAAGCCTTCCTGAACTGGCGAGAGAGCAGCTGGTTTCACTTGAACTTCAAGATGCCAGCGGCTCGGTGAAGCTTATAAAACGAGCAAAAAACTGGGAAATGGATGGCAAAATCGTTGAACCGAGCTTGGTTGACAGCTTTCTTGATTTTTATGATGCAACCCGCGCAACACAGTTTATCAATGCCGGGCAGAAAGATGCGAACGGCTTTTCCGACCTCGAAAAATGCGACTATTTTGCCCTTAACACCAGCGATGGTTCAATGAAATTCTGGTTTGGCGAGAAACAGGGAGTTAATCAGTCGGTTTTTCATGATAACGAAATTCTGGTGATTAAGATCGAGCTGCACCGGGCTTTTATTGAACTGTTGCAAAACCTTCGCAATGCAAATTCTGAGAAAAAAACCATTAGCGATTGAAAGTAGTGTTTTAATGGTTTAGACTGCGAGAATAAATATATATTGCGAGGTTAAAGGAAATGATGAAAGACAGATTTGCCAGCCGCGTCGATATGCTTTCTCCCAGTCCGATCAGAAAAATGATGGCAATCGCCAAAGAACTGGTTGCTGAGGGGAAAACCGTTTATGAACTCAATATCGGTCAGCCTGACATTGAGTGCATACCTGAATTTGCCAAAGCCATCAACAAGAAGGCATCTACCGGCCAGATCAATTATTCGCCATATATTGGTGAAAAATATCTTCGCGAAACCTATGCCCGTTATCTTAACCATTATTTTGACCGACGCTCGGTTTCGCATCTGGTGGTCGATACCGAGAACATTCTGGTGACCGTCGGAGCATCGCACGCACTGAGTAACACCTTTCTTGCAATCTGCAACCCGGGCGATGAAGTTCTCGTCATCGAGCCTTTTTTCTCGCCATACATCGGCTATCTTGCCCTCGCAGGAGCTGTGCTCAAATCAGTGCCGACTTATGCTGAAAACCATTTCGCTCTGCCGTCTGACGAAGAGATCAAAAGGCACATTACCCCTAAAACCCGTGCCATTATGTTTAACAGCCCCAATAATCCTTCAGGCAAGATTTATTCTCACGAAGAAGTTGAACGGCTTGCCAGAATAGCCCTGGATCATGATCTTTACATTATCGGCGATGAAGTTTACCGCGAAATGATTCTTGGTGACCAGGAAGCGGTAAGCCTCTTGCAGATCAACTTTTCCAGGGAAGAAGATAACGAGAAGTTTAAAGATCTGCTTATCGTTATCGATTCTGCCAGCAAATCTTTTTCTCTGTGCGGGGTTAGAATCGGTTTTGTGGTTTCAAAACAATCGATTCTTGAAAAAATTGCCCTGGTAAATGCCCATTCAGTAGCCTGTGTTTCTGACCTTCTTCAATTCGGGGTCGCCGGCGCATACGATGCCGTGTTGTCACAACCCGATTATCTTGAGAAATTGCGCCAGACCTATCGTGAGCGTCTTGAAGCGGCAATGAAGGCTATTGCTGATTTTCTGCCCGAGGTTGTTGCGCCCCGGCCTTCTGGTGCTTTTTATCTGATGATCAAGTTTCCGCAGTTTGAAGACATAAATGAATTCTGCTATTTCATGCTTGAAAAATTTAATGTTGGCGGCGAAACCGTTGCGGTTACCCCTGCCCATGCGTTTTATCTTGACCCGCGACGGGGCCGGAACGAAATTCGCATTGCTCTTGTCGTTACCCCTGAAAAAATAAGAAAAAGCATCAGAATTATGGCTGAAGCGCTAAAAGCCTACCGGGTTTTCAAGGGAAATCAGACTCGCCCCTGTCTCTGAATGTGTGGCCGTTTTTCGCTTACCGGCAGCCTGGCCTGGTTGATCGGGCTGCTTCAGCTTGAACCGATCGAAAATTTTCAACCTCGGTACAATATTTCTCCCGGTCAGCCATTGCTGGTCTTTTTTCATGACCCTGATAGAAATGTAAAAAGATACGATTTTCAAGCTTGGGGCTTTATTCCATATTTTTCGAAAGGCCCAAAAGAGTTCAAGCCGATGATTAACGCCAGATGCGAATCGATCACAGAGAAACCAGGCTTCAAAAAGGCATTTGAATTTCGTCGGTGCCTTATTCCTGCCAGTGGATTTTATGAATGGCAGAAAACCGCATCGGGTAAACAACCCTGGTATTTTTCGCCGGTTGAAAAGGATGAAACATGGTATTTTGCCGGAATCTGGGACATCTGGCATGGCGCAGGGGGAGAGCAGGTAAACTCATGCGCGGTAATTACCACTTCAGCCAATGAACTGGTTGGCAGGATACATAAACGAATGCCGGTAATAATTCACGCCAGGAACGTTTTGCAATGGCTCGATTCTGAAGCAGACCTCTCAGATTTGTTGAAGCTTCTTCGCCCTATGACTGCTGCTGAAATGCGAAGCTGGCGTGTTGACTCGCGGGTAAACAGCCCGGTTTTTGAAGACCCTTCCTGCATCAGGCCTGCGGGCGATTTTCAGCCAACCCTTTTTGATTTTTGAGTTTTATTGAATCTGCAAACTGAAAGTAGTATTCTGTTTACCCGATTAGTCAACCCACTGGAGGAACTGCAATGTTGGAAATTAAATGGATCCGAAATAATCCTGATGAATTTAAAAAAGCCATGATTAAACGTGGTGAAGCATCTGCCCAGCAGGCTGAAAATGCAAAAATTATTGCCGAAGCAGGTGTTGATTCTAACGATCGTGCTGCTGTTCTTCAGGCTTTTTTAAATAATTTCTCCAGAGTAGTGATTGAAAAAATTCAGCCCCTTGAAAAGCTTGATGAACAAAGACGTCAGGCGATTTTTGATGCTGAAAGTCTGAAAGCCGAACGCAACACGGTAAGCAAAGAAGTCGGGCGCCGAAAAGCCAATAAAGAACCGGCCGATGACCTGCTTGCAGGCATGAAAGAAGTAGCCGACAAAATAAAAGAACTAGAGAAAAAGGTCGAAAATATCGATCAGACAATGAACGATCTGTTGATGACCATTCCCAACGTTCCATCGCCTGCCACTCCGGTTGGCCATGATGAAACGGCTAATCTTGAAGTCCACAAATACGGAACCCCGAAAGACTTTGCCTTTGCACCAAAAGATCATGTTGACCTGGGAGCCAATCTGGGAATTCTTGACTTTGAGCGGGCAGGCAAGCTCACTGGTACCAGGTTTTCGGTTTTGATGGGGCAGGGGGCCCGCCTTGAACGCGCTCTGATAAATTTCATGCTCGACGTTCACACCCAGAAACACGGCTATAAAGAGGTTTTGCCCCCATTCATGGTCAACTCAAACTCATTGCGCGGAACCGGCCAGCTGCCAAAGTTCGAACAGGATCTGTTCAAACTTCAGGGCTTCGATTATTACCTGATTCCGACGGCCGAGGTTCCGGTCACTAATCTTTACGCCGGTGAAATCTTGAAAGAATCCGATCTAACTCTGAGCTTAACCGCTTATACCCCATGTTTCAGAAGTGAGGCCGGCAGTTATGGTCGTGATACCCGCGGCCTGATCAGGCAGCATCAATTTGACAAGGTCGAGCTGGTAAAATTCTGTAAACCCGAAGATTCCTATAGTGAACTCGAAAAGCTTCTTTCAGATGCCGAGCAGATTCTTAAATTGCTCGATCTGCCCTTCAGAACTGTTGCTCTAAGTACCGGGGATCTTGGTTTTTCAGCCGCTAAAACCTATGATATCGAAGTATGGTTGCCGTCGCAGAAATGCTTTCGTGAAATCAGTTCGTGCAGCAATTTCGAAGATTTTCAGGCCCGCCGCGCTCAGATTCGGTTTAAAGGCAACGATCCTAAATCGAAACCATCACTGGTGCACACTTTGAATGGTTCCGGCCTTGCGGTTGGCAGAACCTGGCTGGCTATTGTTGAAAACTATCAGGATGAAAACGGCAGAATTTTTATTCCGGAAGTTTTGCGGCCGTATCTTGGCGGCGCGACTCACATTGAACCAGAGAAATAATGCAGCGTTTCATTGGCCTGGTAATTGTCTCGGCGATAATTGCGGCCTTTCTGCTTTGCGGTTGTTCTGGTGAATCCGGGCCGACGCTGGTTTTTCCCTTTCCGATTCCCACTGACCTGAGGGTTTCTGGAGCAATTAAGCTTGCTGATGTCGCGGTTCATGGCAGCCTTGGTGGAATTACCCCATCTT
The DNA here is from genome assembly GCA_020722725.1 of Candidatus Methylomirabilis sp. Taxonomy (GTDB): domain Bacteria; phylum Muiribacteriota; class Ozemobacteria; order Ozemobacterales; family Ozemobacteraceae; genus DYKG01. The sequence goes on along the minus strand of DYKG01000011.1, from coordinate 58,019 downwards.
TGCTCGATTACCGGCCTTTTAAGCTGTCGGTTCAGGATGATTCAACAATTTCAGGCGAGGCTGATGAAGAGGGCCGGTTTACCCTGAACCCGATGAGCATCAGAGACCAATATGTGATCTATGCTAAAAACAGCAAATACCAGGGTTTTGTGTTGGAATACATGGCGGCCGATTCTTCTGGGCTATATGGCGAGCATAAAATCGAGATCTCTATTCGATCAACCGCCGCTTCTCTCATTGCCAGATGCCTTCGCGACCGTTATGGCCGGCGAATAAATCCTTCCGCTCTCGGGGCTTCTCACCTTGACAGCACGGTAAAAGCCATTGCCGACGTTATCGAAAGCCATCCTGAAAAAATTGCTTCGGTTGCGCTTGACCAGGTTGCTGAGGTAAAAGCCGCTTATACTGCCATGGCTGAATCGCTTAACAAAGGTCAGTCGGGCATTATTCCCAACAATCTTGTCCTGTTAATTTACATGGGTGGCGATAACAATCTTGCCGGTTACATCAACAGCAATATCGCAGATATTGAAGAAGCAGGTCTGCCAGGCGGAACCCAGGTCATTATTCAGGCAGACATAGCGGTGCATGGCATGAAACGGCTGCTTTTCCACAACGGAAAACTGGTAGAGCTGGCTTCGGTTGCCGATGTGGATTCATCAAGCGGCGCTGTTATTGCCGATTTCGTCGCCTGGTCGCGTCGGGCTTTTCCCGCGTCAAGGTATTGTCTGGCGATCAGTTCTCATGCCGATGGTTGGAAAAATGGCAATAGCCTGAGAGCTTCATTGATTTCTGACCAGACCAGCGATACCAAAGGAAACCCTATAGAGATTGCTGCCTGGATCAAGGGGGCCAATACCCAGTTTGATGGATTTTACCGTTCTCTTGATCTTCTGGTTTTTGATGCCTGCAACATGGCATCGCTTGAAATTGCCCGAGAATTTCAGGATACCAGTTCTTTTATGGTCTTTTCCCAGGCTTTTGTTCCCGGCAGCGGCTTTCCTTATGGTCAGATCCTGAAAAAGATTCAAAACACCGGATCTTCAGGAATCGATGGTGAAAAACTCGGAAGATTTTTTTGTGAGGCATACAAAGAGAGATACCTTGATGGTGCGCTTGCCACGGCAGTAACCGTTTCGTTGCTCAAAAGTTCAGAGTTGTCTGTATTAATCGGTTATCTGCAGAATTTTTTCAATCAGGTACAGAATAACATCGGCAAACTCGGGCCGGTTCTGGCAAGTCTGCGTGACAGCAAGACGGTGGTTGCAGAAGGTGCGTCTGAAACTTATGTCATACAATCATTTGAAACTTCTGATAACCGCGATTTGTATGAAATGTTGACTCAATGCCGCAACTCCATGCCTGAGGCTGCAATAGAAATTGATCTGATTCAACAGAATTTCCACCGCCTGATTCTGTTAAATTATTTTTCATCTCCAGGATTTCCAAAGGCACACGGAATCTCGATTGGTTTGCCTGATCGCTCTGCCTGGCTTTCAAGCTACATTTCTCCGGAAAAACTGTCTTATTCTTACTATCAATTTGCCCAGACGACCGGCTGGGATGAAATTCTGGCCCAGATTACCCAGAACTGACTGTTTTATTGCCTTGACAAGCTTGGCCGGCAAATCTATAATGAGCCAAGATCAACCTCTTCTGGGAGAACAGTAATATGCGAAGCCCGATTCATAAGGAAGGCTTTTTTATTGCCGGCATTATGTTTGCTGCCGGTTTTATTTCATCAGTAGTTTCCAAATGGATTGGAAGGCTGTTTTATTTGTTTGGTGCCTTCACGATCTATTTTTTTCGCGATCCTGAGCGCCAGATTCCTCAAGGCGAGAGTCTGATCGTATCGCCAGCCGATGGAAAAATAGTGGGAATCGATTCGGTTGAGCATGTTCCGTTTATCGATGGGCCGGCAAAGCGCATCAGCATTTTCCTTTCAATTTTTGATGTACATATTAACCGTGCGCCGATTAAGGGTAAAGTTGAGTATCGCCATTATGCCCCCGGTGAATTTTTGCCCGCCTTTGAGCCGAAGGCCTCGATTAAAAATGAAATGAACACCATAGGTATTGAAGATTCAGATGGTTCCCGTGTGGTGGTAAGACAGATCGCCGGGTTAATCGCCCGTCGCATACTCTGCTGGAAAAACCCGGGCGACAGAATTGAACGCGGTGACCGTTTTGGTTTGATTAGATTTGGTTCGCGAACCGATATTTTTCTGCCTCTTGATGCCAGGGTTGAAGTTTCTCTGGGGCAAAGAGTGCAGGGTGGCGCGACCGTGATTGCCAGAAGAGTCTGACAATGGCAGAAAACCCGGCAGAAGAAAATAAAAACAGCCCGACCGAGGGTAATACAGAACCCGTTAAAGAAAAAAAGAGATTTGCTCATCGGCATCTTTCGATTTTGCCTAATGCCTGCACTTCAATGAATCTTTTTTGTGGGTATCTATCGATTATCATGACTTCCCGTGGAGAGTTTCTGCTGGCTGGCTGGCTGATTTTGGTGGCCAACGTATTTGATATCCTTGACGGCCGGCTTGCGCGTTTAACCTCGGTTACGTCAAGGTTTGGTGCAGAGCTTGACTCTCTCGCCGATCTGGTCAGCTTTGGAGTTGCCCCGGCATTTCTGGTTTACACCCGTTATCTTGATCACGAAAGATATTCGGGCTTGATCGTTTCTGCGATTTTTATGCTGTGCGGCGCTTTACGCCTTGCCAGATTCAATATAACCCCGCCTTCAAAACATGATGTTTTTGAAGGGCTTCCAATTCCCGCCGGGGCTGGAATTCTCGCGACAATGACCATTTTTGAGCTTCAGTTTTTTAGTTTTATTAAAATTCCTAATTACATCATTCCGATTGTGGTGCTGGTAACTTCTTTTCTGATGGTAAGCAAGGTTGAATACCCAGCGATGAAAAAGACTCCGCAGACCAGTGGAAAACGCAAACTGATGGTTCTACTTGGATTGATTGCTCTTTTTGTTAATCCACCCATGACTCTTTTCTTCATTTCATGGGGGTTTGCACTTTATGGATTAACCTTCAGCTTTGTAAAAACCGCTCTTCAGCTGTTGCGTCGTTTTAAAAAAAAACCGGCAGATCAGCCCCAACCCTGAAACTGAAAAAAAAGACCGCCCTTACGGTTGCGTAACAAGTTTAACCGGGCGGGGGGGGGGCTTTAATTCAATCGACCCGGACTGAGATAATTTCAACTTTATCCAGCATCGGTAAGCCGTTTTCATCAGAAGTAATTGTTCCTCTGACATGAAGAATCGTGCCCCGGGGGTAAAGTTTTGGCAGGCGCCCAAGTTTCAAGGCTCCGGTGGGGTCGGCGATCAGGTAAACTCTTTCACCTTTAACTCCGTATCCCTTGGCAAGAACTCCCATCAGGCTGACCTTGCGGTTCTGCGAACCGATGGGATCGAAGATGATCTGGGCTACTGAAACCATTTCCTCGACCTGGAAATTAATCGTCTTGATTTCCTGAACTTCAAGATAAGGCTGGAAATCTTTACATCTTACAACGGCCAGAACTGTTATTGGCCGACCAAGAGAACTTTCTGATGCCGGGGCAAAAGTTTGCGGAAGTTTTCCGGTACAATAGATTGAATTGTCAAATTCATCGGCAATTACCCAGTCGGATCTTGTAACTGGAGGATAGCCGGGAGCTTTTGACCAGCCGAAATACTCCCCTTTTACCGTAACAAACTTGCCATCAAAGCTCTCAGGCCGGGTTATTATATCGACCAGGGGAGTGAAAAGATCAGCGCTTACGGGAGAAGCGAGCCAGATAACTGCAAGAAATGCAATAAACAGGCGTTTATTTATCATCTTCAAAATCTCCAAAATACTTGTATTTTAGCTTTATTTCTTCGGCCAGAGCTGGCAACTCGGAAATGTACTTCCTGCCCAGTTTCCTGATTATGTCAATTGAAAAGTGCTGGTCTCCAAACATCAAACCAGCATGCTTTTCAATGAACTGTAAATCTTCAAGCACTTCTTCGGGATTGCACACGCCGGCTACCGGTGCTCCGGTCGAAATGAAATGCTTCGATGCCTCAACAAAAACCATCAGATCGTCGAGATAGCCGATGTTTGGCACATCATCGGGAATCATGTCGTGATCTTCCTTTAAGTAGGCAAAGGTTCCTGCCACGATCTCTTTTCTTTCTGTGCCAAGGTGAGAAAAACCTGAGTATCTTATGAAACGGGTTATATAAAGCTTTAATTTGCTTTCAATCTGTTCTTTCAGGTTAGATGGATTCAAATTACTTCTCCTTAAAATCGAGAATAACGAAAGTTAACACATTTTACCTGCGTGGGTAAATCAATTTCATCATAATTAAGACTGAAATTATTCGTGGAAGTAAAAGGCGAAAATATGTTAAATTACCGGTGGTTTTAATGCGAATACTGGAAGGATTTTAATGACGACTCCTCAATTACCACTTCAGGACCAGCTTCGCGGCTTTTCCAGAGCACTTTTTTCAACCTGGATCTATCACCGAAGGTTCAATATTCTTTTTGATGCGGGTGAAGGTGTAGCAACGGCTCTATTTAACCGTGTCTTTGGTATACGTAGAATTTTTCTTTCTCATGGACATGCCGATCATATTGCCGGCCTGGTAAATTTAATCAATATCAGAAATCTTGGCGCGGGCGACCAAACCGCCAGTTTAAAAATTTATTTTCCCAAAAACAATCGTTTGATTGATCTTTTACGTGAATATCTTTCCAGAACCCAGAACGGGCTTTCTTTTGACCTGGAATGGATCGGAGTCGATGAGAACGAACAAGTATGGCTTGAAGACCAGAAAAGTCGTATTTTTATCAGAACATTTCGTACAAAGCATTCAAATAAGCAATTGAGCCTTGGTTACAATGTGATTGAAATCAGAAGACGTCTCAAAGATAAATATCACGGACTTGGCCAGAAACAGCTCAATGAAATTATCTGGGCATATGGTAAAGATGAAATCGCCGAAGATATTGAAAAAATAATTTTTTCATACGGTGGTGATTCCAGGCCAATTGACCCTGACTCGGTTCGCCAGAGCATGTTTTTATGTCATGAATGCACCTATCTTAGCATTGAGGATGACGAAAGGAATTTTCAACAGCATTCACATCTCGAGGAAGTTTTGGAAATTGCAGCCCAGGCCGATGTTGAAACTCTTTTACTTTTTCACTCCTCTTTGCGATACAGCCTGGAGGTTTTGAAAGAGCAGATTTGCCTTGGTATGCAGAAAATAAAAGCAAAATTCAGGGTTCTGGTGCTATATGGAGATCATATTATTGACCCCTTGGCAGAAGATTTTCCGAAAAATTCCAGAAAAAAAACCAGGGAAAAGGAATTTGAACAGGTGATCGTAGAAGGAGATCAGTAAAATGGCTGGAAATGCAAAAATCCTGGTTGTAGATGACGAGCACAGCGTAAGATGGGCTTTTGAAAAAGCTCTTCAAAAAGTCGGCTATGAAGTCATGCTTGCTGAAAATGGAATCAAGGGGCTAAGTCTCTTTGAGAGTTTCAAACCTGATATTACTCTGGTTGACATACGCATGCCTGAAATGGATGGTTTGCAGATGTTGAAAAGGGTTAGAGAGCTTGATCCTGAAGCTCAGGTTATCGTAATGACAGCCTACACGGACATGGAAACAACCATTACCGCAATGAAACTTGGGGCTTACGATTTTTTGAGCAAGCCCTTCAGTATTGATGAGTGCATGCTGCTTATTTCCAGAGGGCTGAATTCGAAAAAATCAAGAGTTGAAGCCGAAATTGCCACTCAGGCACCAAAATCAAGTGCATTAAAGGGTAACAGCCCTGCCATGCAGGAAGTTTACAAACTAATCGGAAAAGTTTCTGAAGAAGATGTCACCGTACTGGTTACCGGTGAATCGGGTTCAGGAAAAGAGCTGGTTGCCCAGGCAATTCACTATAACTCTAAAAGAGCTTCTCAGCCTTTCTGGGCGATCAACTGCACTGCCATTAATGAAAGCCTGATGGAATCAGAACTTTTTGGCTATGAAAAGGGAGCTTTTACTGGTGCCAATACTTCTAAACCTGGAATGTTCGAACTCGCACAGGGTGGAACCATTTTTCTCGATGAAATTGGCGACATGAATCTCGAAATGCAGGCAAAACTTCTTCGCGTTCTTGAAGAGCGCGAAATTGTAAGGGTAGGGGGCAATAAGCGAATTAAAGTTGATGTCAGACTGGTTGCAGCCACCAACAAAGATCTTCGCCGAGCTATTGGCGAAAATCGTTTTCGCGAAGATCTCTATCACCGTATCAAAGTAATTGAGATTAAATTGCCCGCTCTGCGAGAAAGACCTGAAGACATTCCTCTTCTTTCACGGTATTTTTGCTCGATTCTGGCGGCTCAGCGTAAAGGTGCTCCAAAAAGTCTTTCTGATGAAGCGATTGCCGTTCTTTCCGCTTACAGCTGGCCCGGCAACGTCAGAGAACTGAGAAATGCCATTGAACAGTCTTATACGCTTAGTCGCGACCATGTTATCCTGCCCGAGCACCTGCCGGTAGAAGTTCGTCTCAGGGGAATTCTCTCTTTGGAAGGGCAAAGGGAAAACGCATCTGAAACCTTTTATGAAACGATACAGCCTGTTTCGTCTGAATCAATCATGCCTGCTCATTCTCAAAAAGAGAATATTATTGAGGATGAAAAGACTGATCAATTGCAAAACAAAATGGTTGCAACCTTAAATACAGATTTCAACCTTGCTGAAGCAATTCAAAAAATTGTTTCAATTTTACTTGCCAATTCAACGTCCGGCAATGCCTATTCTGAAGTTATGGAAAAAGTTGAGCAGGAACTTCTGCATCAATGCCTGGAAAAACATCGGTGGAACCAGGTTCAAACCGCATCCTGGCTGGGAATTACAAGAAACACCCTCAGGGCAAAAATAGATAAATATGGTTTATAACTTTTTAAAACAAGTTTGACTGGTAGCATTGCCTATGATAGCATTCTTATGCAGCTTGAATTGAGTTCTGCAGAAACCCTTATTCTATAAGGCAATTATGGAGGTCGAAATGCCGATTTATGAGTTTACATGCCGCGCTTGTGGCAAAAGTTTTGACAAACTGTGTTCGATAAAAGAGAATCTTGCCGATGTTGAATGTGTTCATTGTTCAGCCAAGAATGTGGTCAAAAAAATGTCATCATTTGCCACTTCAGGCCCGAGAACCAGTTTTGATTTCAATGACAGTAGTTCCGGTTCATCATGCTCCAGTTGTTCTTCAGGTTCTTGTTCGACCTGCAATCATTAAGACAATAGCCCGATCGTTAAAGGTCGGGTTATTTATTTCGGAAAGGATGTTGTATGGCAATAAAAACCATCATCATGGGCGCTGCCGGGCGTGATTTTCACAATTTTAACATGGTATACAGGAATAACCCTGCTTACGAGGTGGTAGCTTTTACCGCTACTCAGATTCCTGATATCGAAGGCCGTGTTTATCCCAAAGAACTAGCCGGGAAAGGCTACCCCAAAGGAATCCCGATAGAACCCGAAGAAAAACTGTTGGATCTTATCAAAAAGCATGCAGTCGATGAAGTGGTTTTTTCTTATAGTGACGTTACCCACGAATATATTATGCATCATGCCAGCAAAATTATTGCTGCAGGTGCTTCTTTTAAACTGCTTGGCTATAACCAGACTGCTATTAAGTGCTCTAAACCAGTCGTTTCTATTTGTGCCGTAAGAACAGGTTGTGGTAAATCTCAAACCACCCGCGCTGTAGTCAAGGCACTCAAAGCCCATGGACTCAAAGTCGTTTCAATCAGACATCCAATGCCCTACGGCGATCTAAAAAAACAGGTTTGTCAGAGATTTGCCAGCTACAAAGATCTTGATAAGCATCAGTGTACCATCGAAGAACGTGAAGAATACGAACCCCATATCGATATGGGCGCGGTAATTTATTCAGGGGTAGATTATGAAGAAATCGCCCGACAGGCTTCTGCAGAAGCTGATGTAATCGTTTGGGATGGCGGCAACAATGATTTGCCGTTCTTCCTTTCAGATTTCAAAATTGTGGTTGCAGATCCTCACCGCCCGGGACATGAAAGAGCTTACCACCCCGGTGAAGCCAATATTTACACCGCAGATCTGGTTATCATCAACAAAATCGACAGCGCCTATCCAGATGATGTTAACTTCATCCGAGAAAGTGTTGTGTCTATGAATCCCAACGCCCTGATTATTGATGCCGCAAGCCCGATCTTCGTCGATGGTGGCGAAAAAATCCGTGGGAAAAATGTTGTGGTTATTGAAGACGGCCCGACCCTTACTCATGGCGAAATGACCATGGGCGCAGGTATTGTCGCTGCACAGAAATATGGTGCTGGTCAAATTATTGATCCCAAGCCTTTCTTTAAGGGAACAATTCTCGCCGCTCTGAATAAATATCCCCACATTGGCGATCTTATCCCTGCTCTTGGATATGGCAAAAAGCAGACGGCCGATCTCGAAGCAACCATAAATGCTTGCAAATGCGATCTGGTAATTTCGGCAACTCCCATCGATATTACACGAGTTGTGAAAGTTAAAAAGCCCATATTGCGTGTAGCCTACGAACTACAGGAAATTGGCAAGCCAACCGTTGCTGATCTTATTGCAGAATTCGTAAAAAAAATTGGGAAAAAAAGCTCAGGAAAAGTTGCTGATGCAAAGCCTGAAAAGGCTGCCAAACGTGGACGAAAAAGCAAAATTGATCTGATTTGAATTAATCAATGGGCTTTTTTTAAAAGCCCGTTTAAACAAATGTCATCGCCCGACTTGATCGGGCGATTTCTTTTAAAGAGGCCTGCCGCAGGAGGAACAATAATATTCTTTTACCGAGTTAACTGCCTGACAGTTTGGGCATACTTTGCAAGGGCCTGAAATGGATGGTGCCGATGCTGGTTCAAATTTAACCGCCTGAGTTGGCTCATTTCCAATATTTTCATAGTTCAGCCCGCCATCACCAGTGGTTCCGATGTTTTCATAATCAGGGAAACCCTCTGAGGCAGCAGGAGTTCCAATGCTCTCGTAGTCTGGAAATCCGCCGGTGTTGGCTGTCGGTTGCCCGATGTTTTCGTAATCCGGGAATCCTCCGGCTGGCAATGACGGTTTGAGTGAAATTTTTCCGGCCATTCCTGATGCTGGTTTTGCATCAAGAAATTCTGTCGCATCGGGGAATTTTGATCTGGCAATCTCGGTAATTTTACGTGCTTCTTCATGATTGTCCAGTTTGCGAAAATTGGTGATCAACGCAGCGTAATAATCCGGTACATCGGGGGCAATTTTAATTATTCGTTCAAAAACTTTGATTGATTGTTGTGAGTAAGCCTGCCGCTTGATTATTGTGCCTGCAAGAAAAGCAAGTGCTTCAGAATCACTGGGATTAAGTGCTATGTATTTTACGATAAAATCCTGAGCCAGTTTGTGATCAGACTGCTGTTTGACAAAAGTTTTTGCGAGAAAATCGATAACATCTTTTCTGGTTTCATCAAGCTTGAATAAATTTTGAATGTGATCCATTCCTGCGGGAGAAGTGTCTTCAATTTTAAGACATGCTTCGCCTGCCAGTCGCTTGGCATGCAAATTCTTTGCGTCTTTTTTTAGAACTCCAGAAACAATTTCATAACAACGTTGCGCATTGCCTTTGCGTAAAAGCGCTTCAGCCAACATTACCGCAATTTGCTTCGGGTTAGGTACATCGTCTTTGGCAAAGCGCTCTTCAAGAAAATCAATATTGGCTTCGTATGCTCCAGATTCTCTAATGCTTTCAATTCGCCGCAACATTGAACTGCGTCTCATGTTTGCAAGTGATTCTTTTACATAGCGAATCAACGGGAAAAGAATAATCAGGCCGACAATATATAAGCCCGCCTGATACTTATACAAATAGATGCTTCGAATCGTTCCACTTATATTTGATCGGAAATTATCGGTCTGGATTTTTTTCAGATATTCGAGGGCTTGCTCGTTATTGCCCTGTTGGTAGGCAACCATTCCCAGAATATAGTTGTAAAGATCCTTTTGTTCTGAATCATTCTCAAAAACAATGGCAAAATCTTTGGCCTCTTCTTGTTTTTCAAGCTTCAGGCATACTTCTGCCATGATTGGAGCAATTTCGGTTTTGCCTTCCTCATAATCAGCTGCAATCTGCTTACCCTTTTCGTAGGCATCATCAAACTTCTCGGTAGTAAAAAGAGCCTCAAAATCACCACAGGCAAGGGCGAAGGCATTTTGTCTTGCTTTGAAATTATCTGCTTCAACCTTCAAAGAAGCAATCTTCTTTTTTAAATCCTCAGAGGCTGGGTTTATTGCCAAAGCCTTCTCGAAATTGATTATTGCCATATCGAACTGTTTTTTCTTTTCGCTGGTTTGCCCTTCTTTAACAAAAAATCGATATTGCTGTGCCTGTTCAAGTTTCTTGCGTTTCTGGGCAATTAGCTTTGCATTTTTTTCAGCCTGATCATTATGAATTTTTTCAACGGTTTTGCTGACTACTGCGAGTAAATTGGCAATTCTCTCATCTTCGGGAAATTGCATCGAGGCTTCTTCGAGTTTTTCGAGTGCTTCTTCTTGTTTATTTGCTTTTCTGAGCTCATCAGCAGCGATTAAAAATTTCTGAACGCCGGCTTCTTTCTGGATCTTTTCGATCATCTCCTGAACATCAGATGCTGAAGAAGTTTTCTCGGCCTGGGCAAGAATCTCAAGAGCCTTATCAAAATTTCCGGCATCGGCTTCTTTTTGCGCAGAATCGATCAGCGATTTGGCATTTTCTTCTGATTTTGTCTTGATTTCCCGTTGCATTTCATATAGTTCATCATTGGTCTGCCTGATCATTCTTGCCAATTTTAAATATTTATCAGCAGAAGGAAAATCACCCTTCTGAAAATAAGTTTTCGCAACAATAACCAGAGCTTGTTGCAGGTTTTTGTCGTCGCCCTGTTCAAGCAAACGTTTGTTTTCTTTAGCAAGAAAATCACCTTCTGCCGCGATCTTGTCATATTGTCCGGCTTTCCACCAATTTTCAAACAAAGTCTGCCAGATTTTTGTTCCAGCAGGATAGGCTCTACAGGCCTTATGCAGGAACTCCGTCATTTCATCCGGTTTGCCGTTGCCCTGAGCCGTCTTTGCCAGATTGATATAAACGGCGCCCAATGCCTTCTGACAGTCTAATTCATTTGAATTTAGGCTGTGAGCCTTACTCAGGTATTTTTCAGCTTCAACATCGTTTTTCTGTTTGATGAAAGACCGGCCAATCAGGTAATAAGCTTCCCAATTTTCCGGGTCAATTTGGATGGCTTGTTTGAGCATTGCTCTGGCCTGATCATAGTGAAAGAGGTTAAGATGGTCTCTGGCTTTTTTTACCAATGGGGCAGCCTGCTCTGATTGAGCATGCAAAGAAAATAGCCCGATCAGCGAGAGAAACAACAGGCATACCAATCTTTTGCGATTGTTTTTTTTCATTTGATTGAGTTCAAATATTGGTCTGGTAGTGACAGAATATCTTCTTTCACTGAATGTGTAAATAAAAAAAGATTAAATTCAACTCGAAAAGTCGAACAAATATTCATTGACTTGCCACATCGGCTTGAATATAATGCCTGTCTACTTTGGTCGACCTTAGCAAGGGAGTGTCATGTAAATGAAGAATAAGCATAGTGTTAAAATCATTGTAGTATTGGCAGTAGTGATCTTTACTGTTATTTATTCGCTACCATCTACAACGATGTGGGAGAACGCTTTTGGCGTTCTGACGCCGGATGAACAGGCTGCGGTGCCTGAGCGACTTCTGGAAATCAATTCCGTTGAAAACGCTGCCGTCATAAAGTTCCAGGTTGATAAAATGGCTTCGGTTCTAACCGCAGGAAAAAATCCGGTTAAAGTTGAAGACATTCTCAACAGTGTCGCCGATACTGCTCGCAAACTCCTGGTTAACCAGGGTCTGCAGGCAATGGTAATCAACCCTGATTACGAAAATGGCAACGCCAGCATCAGAGTCCTTGAAAAAAACCCTGATCAGGTTAGGGCCCTTCTTAAAGAAATCAGCCTTTATGCTAAATTCCCCCTTTTTCTGACCAAGATTTTCCCCAGGTCAAAAATAACTTTTGGCCTCGATCTTAAGGGTGGTATCGATCTGGTTTATCAGGTTGATGTCAATTCAATCGAAAAAGATGACAGCATCACCGATGCAGTTCAGAGATCAGTTGAAATTATCCGTAATCGTATCGATATTTTTGGTATTGCCGAGCCCAGCATTAAAGCCCAGGAAGGCAACCGCATCAGAATCCAGCTTCCCGGCGTAAAAGATCCTGAAAGAGTTAAAAAACTTATTCAGAACACCGCAATGCTGCAGTTTCATTTGGTAATTGACCAGGCAATGACTGCCGCTCAACTTGAACCAATCAATCCTGAAACTGAAATAGTTCTCATGAAGCCGGCTGCGCCAAATCAGCAGGCAATGTGGTTCAAACTGCAAAAACGCGCAGAAGTTACCGGTCGCGATCTTAAAATTGCCAAACCAATTTTCGATGATATGGGATCTCCCATCGTCCATCTTGAATTCAATGCCGAAGGCGCTGCCAAATTTGCACAGCTGACTGGCGCCCACGTTGGCGATCAGCTTGCAATCGTTCTTGACAACAAGGTTCACAGTGCTCCCGTCATTCAGACCAGAATCACTGGTGGTATGGCGACAATTACCGGCAAATTCTCACTTGAAGAAGCACAGAACCTTGCTATCGTGCTTCGGGCCGGCGCACTGCCAGCAAGCCTTATTGCTCTTGAAAGCCGTGTGGTTGGCCCCACTCTCGGTCGTGAGTCCGTAGAGGCCGGCAAAAAAGCTGGAGTTCTGGGTGCCCTTCTGATACTCATTTTTATGGCTGTGTTTTATAAGCTCTGCGGAGTGCTTGCCGATCTGGCCGTTATTTTGAATACTGCCATCATTTTTTCAGTCCTTGTTTTCTTCGGTGGAACCCTTACTCTGCCAGGCATTGCAGGTCTAATTCTGACAATTGGTATGGCAGTCGATGCTAATATTATTATTTTTGAAAGAATTCGCGAAGAATTTCGTTCTGGGAAAACAGTCAAGGCATCTATAAATTCCGGCTTTGATCGAGCTCTTGCATGTATCGTCGACTCCAACGTCACCACCCTGCTGACTGTGGCAATTCTCTACGCTTTTGGCTCTGGCCCTATTCGGGGTTTTGCAACAACCCTCGGAATTGGTCTGGTTGCTAATATTTTTACTGCGATTGTCTGTGTAAAACTTGCTCTGGATCTTATTTATAGTGGTAACAGAGCCAAAACGCTCAGCATTTGAACAACAGGGAAGGAAATATTATGAATTTTCAGTTCATGAAACATAGATTTACATTCTTCGGTATTTCGATTGCTTTAGTAATCGTTTCCGTTTTACTGCTGGTGGTCAAGGGGTTAAATTACGGTATCGATTTCAAAGGTGGTAGCATTATTCACGTTCGTTTCGACAAAGAAATTAATGAAGGAAAAATTCGAGAAATTTTCACAGGTATTGAAAAAGCCCGCAGTCTCTATTTTACTTCGGATCAGCTGATTATTCAGTCGGTTACATCTGGTCAGGGCCGCGAATATATCATTCAATATCCATCAGCCCCAGTTGACAGCCAGAAAACTGCCGATGTTCACGATATGATTCTTTCAGACCTTAAAGTTGCAGCACCATTTTCTGATGAAGCTCTTGAAGTTTCAAACGTTGGGCCCACGGTTGGTGAAGAAATGAAAATTCAGGGTATTGAGGCAGCAATCTTATCGGCTATCGGAATTCTTCTGTATCTCGCCTACCGGTTCGAATTCCAGTCTGCTTCAAGCTCAATTATTGCGATAATTCATGACCTCATGGTAACCCTTGGGTTCATCGCCTTAACCGGCATTGAATTTGACATTACTGTTCTTGCTGCAATTCTGACCATGCTTGGTTATTCGGTTAATGACTCTATCGTTGTTCTTGACCGAATTAGAGAGAATCGCAAATTTGCCAAGGAAACCAGTTTTTCACAGCTGATTGATGATTCTATTAATCAGACCCTTGGAAGAACAATAAATACCTCTATTACCACTCTGCTCGCTTTGTTTGCTCTTCTCTGGCTCGGTGGCGTTTCGATTTACGGCTTTGCTCTTACCCTTACCTTTGGCGTAACCGTTGGTACTTATTCTTCAGTTTTTGTGGTTAGCCCGCTTTTGCTGGAAATGACCGGCGAAAAGCTCAATAAAACCAGGTAACTTTTCGAAATTTTAAAGGCTGTTTCAAATCTAATTTTGAAACAGCCTTTTGCTTTTCCTTGAGGTTAAAATGAAAGCTGTCATACAAAGGGTTTTTCAGGCCGGTTTATGCGTTGGCGGCGAAAAAATCTCAGAAATCAGTTGTGGTCTGGTTTGTTATCTTGGAATTGGCCGGGGCGATGGTGAGAGAGAACTTGCCTGGTTAAGTCGAAAAGTTGCCGGTTTGAGAATTTTTCCGGATGCACAGGGAAAAATGAATCTTTCAGCAATTGACACGCAGGCAGAAATTCTTGTGGTTTCGCAATTTACTCTTTATGGTGATATCCGAAATGGCTATCGGCCTGGCTTCTCGGCTGCCGAAATCCCTGAACTGGCTGAACCGATGTACGAAAGATTCTGCGTTGAGCTTGAAAAACATGGAATCAAAAAGGTTGCCCGTGGAGTATTTGGGGCAGACATGACGATCACCCAGACCAACCAGGGCCCGGTAACTATCATTCTGGAAATAGAGCCCAAAGTTATCTGAAGATTTGTTTTTCATGCGGCAATTTTCAGTTAGCTCCAGGATTGAGTCTCTTCAGGCATGATTCTTGAACCATTAAAAAAGTTTTGCTTTCAATTTTCTAAGGTATCTGATTCTCTTGTTGCTGTCAGGGATTTCATCTCTTTCAGCAAGTTTTTCAATTTGAATTGATTCAATTTTCTCAAAAACCTGCTTGTCTATAAATACTTGATATATTGGTTTTATTGAATTTTCAAAGGAAAGCTGCATTAGAAAATCGCGATCAAACTCTTCCAGGCCTTTTTGCATGCGAACCATTTCTATGAAATCCATGTCTTTGTCCGAAACCTTTTCCATTGCAGCCTGGACAGATGCTTCGCGTTTCTGAAGGAGCAGAAAAAGTATTATTGTAATGGCTGGAAAAAGAAGTACAAGAAGAATTTCAAAATCATAAGCGCCACTATTGAAATAGCGGTTTACATACTTAATGTTTTCCTGGGCAGATTGGAGAGTTATTTTTTCAGGATTATCAATCGGGGGTTTGATGTCATTCTTATCAAAATATTCTCCGACTCTGTGAAGGGTTTTCTGCCCGCGATTCTCTTCTGCCATGATTAAAGAACCTTATAACTTAACGAGGTTACCAGCTTTCGAATCTTGTTTGATGGATCTTTGCGGAGATTTGGCAGGTACGGCTGCAGAAATTCTGGTCTAATACGGCTTATGGTGCGAATTGCATTGAATCTCAACATTTCATCGCGATGGTTTAGAAAAGGAAAAACAAAATTCAACAGGTTTTCATTGTTGATCTCACCAATCGCCCAAATGGCGCTTGCCTGCATGTTAGCATTTTTGTCTGCCAGCATCTTTTGAAGAACCGGCACATAATTAACCTGGCCGATCCGGCTGATTCCAACAATTGCATTAGCTCTGATTCTATTGTTCGAGTCCTCAAGAAATGGCAGTAGAATTTGAATTGCCTGCCGATCACCAAGAGATGATATGGCTTCAATCGTATTCGCACGAACTCTTGGGTCCGGGTCATTGAAGAAACTAATCAATTGTTTGATCAGATTTGCATCAGCCAGAACTCCAAGAGTTTTTACCACGGCTGCCCTTACCAATTTTGAAGGGTCTTTCATTGCAGCAAGCAAAGCGTCTTTTCCCCGAGAATCAACCTGAATATTCTCTAGTAATCTCGCTGCCTGCAGCCTTACCTGAGGATCCAGGGAGGAGAGATCTTGAATGATCTGGTCAGAAAAATTCTGGTCAATTTTCTGAATAACTTTGGCAGCCAGCTTTCTAACTTCAGGGTTAAGATTGTTAAAATTTTCTTTGTATCGCTTCTTCGTGATTTCAGCTATCTCGACCAAGGCAAAATCTCGGATTTTATCGACCGGGCTGTTGATAAATCGGGCAAGATAAGGTGCAATTTTAGCTGAACCCAGGATTTCCTTAAGGTGAGCAAGGGCAAAGTAAGCTACTTCTCCTTCAGGATCAGAAAGTGCCTCGACCAGAACCGTTTTGGTCTGTGGATAATTTTGACCGCAGAGACATTCGATTGCTTTAAGTCTAACTTCTGGAGCCGGGTCTTTGCTTGCCTTTTTTAACAGGTCTAAAAGTCCGTTTATCTTGAGTTCTGCAGCAAATTCAATGGCAGAAGAACGTACTATGCTGTCGCTGTCCTTTAGAAACGGTTCAATTGACATCGAGCGGTTGCGATTGATAAGGTTTCGCCTGAATGCCTGCTTGTCTTCAGGATCAAGAGCAGGCATTAGTTTTAGAATGATTCGCCAGAGGCTTTCTTCATTATTATTCTGCGCAAGATTCAGAAGAAGGGTTGCAAAAGACGGATCTGCTTTTACCAGTTCTAATAAAAGCGAAAACTGCTCTTCAAATTTCCAGTCTTTGATAAAAAAATAAGTTTCCTGAAAATTGTTTTCAAAGAATTCACGAATGTAAGGCTTAATCAGGGAATGTTTATTGTTTGCGAATGAAAAAAAGAGGCGCCGGGCTGTTTTTCGACGATCTTCGGGAACATCTTTGTCGCGCAACTGACTGGTGATATGTTTTTCCCATTGATCATACAATTTCAGCAGAGCAGGGCGATTGGGGTCATTTTTGTCATGCAGCCGTTGCCAGGTTGATGAAATCAGGGCGGACAAAGCATTGAATGCATTTGTTTTTATATCTGAAACAGGGTCAAAGAGAAGTTCATATGCTTTAAAAAACAAAAAAGGGTCAATGTGCCGGCAAAGTGGAACGACAATTTTGCTGCGATATCGGTTGTCGCTGATTCCCATTGCAAAATCAAGTATTTCTTCGCCGGCAGTCGAAAATTTTGAAAAAATTAGATGGTCGGCCAGCTGATAAAGGGAGTCATTGATCGATTTATTAAATAATTGTTTGAAATATGGAAGCAGTTCAACCGCGGAATAATCTTCGAGTATATCAATTATCTGGTCTTTTCGTGACTTTGATGCCTGATTGTAAAAATCAAGGAAAAGTGGAATAAAATCAGGCCGATGGAATTTAACCAGGTTTTCAAAATTAAAATCTTTAACCCGGTAATCTGGGTGATCAAAGTTTTCTTTCAACTTGGAAAAAAGATCCAGATCCTCCATCAGGGCAACGATCTCAAAATAAAGAGGATGTTTCTTATCTGCCGGAACTGCTCTAATAAGAGCACCGAGAGAATCCCGGCCAAAAACTTCGCTTATAAGATTGTAAGTCATCTGCTTTATTGGTGGATCATCTGATGCCAGCATTGGAACAAGAATATCCAGGCTTTCCTGGGTCGGAATTGCAGCCAAGGCCTGGATAGCAGATTCTTTTAAACTAATATCGCTGGTTTTTAAAATGTTTTTTAAAACAGGCAGGGCCTCTTCAAGTTGCCTTGAACCGGCAATGTCAATCAGGGGCAGAAGAAGGTCGACATTAATCTGATCATAGGCTTCGATTGCCGCCAGAACTATTCGGTCTGCTTCAGGGTCAGTATGAGTTTTTAATTCTTTAAAAGCCTTTTCCCTGATCGACGGATCAGGGTTTTCGAGTTCCTTAATCAGAATCTCAGGGTCTCTATGGTTGTTAAATGGCCACATCATATCATTTGGGGGCCGGAGGCTTGGCTGAAAGTACCGCCATAACCTCTTTTCTTACACCTTCGTCAGGATCAAAACGCAAAGGCCGGATATATGGTGCAATACTGTAAGCGGGAGCGATTTTTGAAAGGGCTTTTACCACGTTCCTTCTTACGTCTGGTTCTGGATCTCTGATAACCTGGAGAAGAATCGGGAAAAATCTGCTGTCTTTCAACTCGCCAAGAGCAAATGCCGCCGATGCACGCATCCATTTATCCGGATGCCGCATCATTTCAATAATTGCTTCATAAATCTGGTAATATCCGAGTCTCCATAGAGTCGTGATAGTGTTGGCACGAACTCTGTTGTTATCGTCATATAGACAGGGAAGAATTTCTTCCGCCAGAGAAATATCACCAACTTCTGCCATCGCTTCAACTGCATTTGCTCTAACTCTGTCATCCTGATCCTTGAGGAACGCTACCAGCATCCCTGCAACCGAAGGCCCACCAATTTTTCCAAGGCCCATTATTACGACTGCTCGAACATGAGGATCAGGATCCTGAATTGCAACAATCAAATGGGTTTTTAATTCTGGTGGAATATGGTCACAAAGAACTTCAAGGATTTTTGCGGAAAGAACACGTGTTCGCTGATCTGGCGCTGCAAGATCTTTGGTGATGTCTTCCATGAAATTTGCATCCATTTTTATCAGCGATTCGCCAATGGATTTTCTTGTTTCATCTGACATTTTGTCGAAACCCTGCATATATTTTCGCCGGGTAACGAAAGCAATCGCTTTATGTGCCGATTGCTTTATTTCAGCTACATTTGAGGTTAGAAGACGGGTCAACGCCCCAATAATTTTGGCATGATCTCGTTCTTTGAGTTTTTCTATGGTTTGTAAAACGATACTGGTGTCGGTATCTTTAAGAAAATTCATCAGAAGTTCAGTTCCTGCTGAATTTTGAAAATGCTTCATATCAAGAATTTTCAAAATAGTTTCACGAACCGAAAAATCTGGGTCACGCAGTTTGGTTTCTAGAATAGCCAGGGCGTTTTGCGAACCCGATTCACCAAGAATCCATAGAATTCTGGATCGTAAGGCTGGATCCTGGTGGTAAAGAACTTCTGTTACAAATCTCTGCAATCTGGGATCCATCATCAGATTGATAATTTCTGATTGAATTTCCTGCGGGACTTCCATGAAATGCTCAAGCAAAAGGGTGTTGAGGGTTTCAATAATATAATTTTCCGTAGGGTCGCCCAGAATTTTCAGCGCGGTGCGACCAATCTCGGAATCTTTGTAGCAGCAGGCTTTGATAAGCAGGTCTTTTCGGTAGTTAGGTTCAAGGCCTTTCAAAAAATTTTTTAAATATGCTTCATTATATTTGAAGACTTTGGCAAAATTCCGCAGAATAACATCCTGATCTTGTTTGCCAAGGCGAAGGAGGCATTCGGTAAACAACTTGATGCTGTGGAAAAAACGGTCATTTAAATTGGCTTCCAGGGGCCCGGTAAAAAATTTAATTTTTTCCTGATTTTCAATCTTTGCCTTTTCTTCTGGACTCAAAGCTTCAAGTTCATCACAGAAGTTCTTCACAATGTTGCCAATCGTATCTCGAACAGTTGGTGGGATGCTTTTGTGTGTGTCCAGCAAAAATGGGAACAAATAGGGATAGGAAAGGGGGTCTGACAATTGTTCCATTAATTTAATGGTATGTTGGCGAAACCCTTCGCTTTTTTTCCCCAGCCCGTCAAAAACCTTTTCAAAAAACAGCTTCCCATGCATCTGCAAACATTTAAAAACCGGATAACGCATGTTTGGTGCGATAGCCGGCAGTTCTCTAATGCACAAATCAAGAAATTCAGGACTCTTTATTTTGTCTACATGTTTGGAAAATTCAACCTGGATGATTCTTTTTTCTTCTTTTTTGGCTTCAACCGTTTCTTCTTTTAAAATATCGAGAAAAATCGGAAAAGTTTTGGGGTTCTGTAGTCGAACTATTTCATCGAGAAAAAGAATCTGCTCTTTAAGCGTGTAATTATTCCATTTATCCAGAATTCGAGCGAGAATTCCGCTTTTCTCTATGCCATATTGAACTGTTTTATGAACACCTTCGTCACGGGAATTGTCGAGAAATTCGGTTACCGCCTTGAGATTTTCCTCGGTAATGCCGGTTAGAATTTCTTTGAAGGTTTCACGCAACAGAGTGTCGGGATATTTAATTAAAACCAGAACCGTTCTAAGATCATCGACCCCGAGCTTTTCCCTGGCGGCAGCAAAGATTTCAAGAATGGTAATTCTTGTTTCAAGAGTTTCAATCTGTTCGAATTTGTCACAAAGAAATTCAACGAAACCCGGATTCAGGTTATTTACGAAATCCTGCTTTGCTTTATCTGATTCTCTTTTATCTTTTGACAAAAGGTTCGCAAAGGTTTCTTCAGGATTTGTGATCTTTCTTGAAAACCAACCCATTAAAGTTAAAGCCTCGATACAATAAAGATATAGCCTATTTTCGACTAAATTCTAAAATAATTGAAGTTTAAATTGTGCCTGATAGTATAAACTATTATCAAGATGTACACACTCAGAAAAATCAAAATTAATGCTATTTACATTTTAGCTTTTACTCTGGTATAGTTTGATCATCAAAATATATCAAGCGAGGGACTTTATCGTGTGGTTTCTTAAAAAAATATTCTGGATGGTTACGCTCCCATTTGTCGCATTGACTGGTGTTCTTATGTTTGCGTTTCCCGAAGAAATGAAAGAATTCAAAAAAGACCTGGTGGACATGATGGAAAATTCATGGCTTCGTTGGGCGGGTTTTGTTTTTTTCGTCGGGGCAATGGCTCACCTGGCAAGAATTTTCGATGGCCAGCACACTTTGGTTCGCCTGGTTGATCCAAACGACTGACTATTCAAAATCCGTTACTTCTACACGGAAAATCTTAGCCCCTGTCGGGGGATTTTTAAACGGTATTTCAAAAAGAGAACTCTCGTTCGGTGACAGTCCGCGTTTAGCTAAATTCAGCTCACCTGACTGACGACGGAGTTCTTTTTTGTCTTCGTCAAAGATTTTTGCGGTTACTTTGATTTTTTGCTTTAACTTGTCGGATAAATTTTTCAAAGAACCAACAACAAACAGTGTATCAAGCTGAATGTAGGTATCGACGCGGTTGATTTCAAAAAGAGGCGAAACATCTTTTTCGATTACCGGTTCAAGCTTTTCCCGTCGGCGTATCTCGACATATTCTGCAATCATCGCCTCATCATATAATGCCCATGCCTCGGGATTCATCGGGTCAATTCGGATGGCGGTCTTAAGAGCTTCTTTTGCCTGTGCATATTTCCCCTCTGCCATGAATTTCCTTGCCATCTCCATAAATTGCTGCGCCTGCATGGCTGAATTCATGGTGGAAATTTTTTCGCTGGAAACTTCAGACAGGCGGTTGTCAAAATTGGTTGACCGGGCAATCGAACCGCCACTATCCTGGGAAAAAACGGGGATTAGGCCATATGACAGCATACAGAACAGCAAAAGCTTTGTTTTCATTGTTATTTATTCACTCTAAGATGAAAGTTTGCGGGCAAATGCTTCCAATACAAGGCGATAAAAATTTTCAAAGCCAAAAAGAACTATTCCTTCATGGAGCATTGAATATGCCGCCAGGCCAGCCTCATTTTCGTTTTCGGTTAACATTCCAAGTAACGTTTCACGGTCAACTGACATGCTAGTAACGCGAATGCTGGAGTGGGGCGGAATTAAAGTTGAAATCATTGTTTCAATTCGTTCTTCGGGAAATTCTGTGGAATTTTTCAAATAGAAAAAATCAAGGGAAATTTCAATTGGAGAAGCTGCGGTAAATTCTGGATCAGAAATGCTTTTTAATGGTTCAGGTGTCAATAAAATTGCAGATTCCAGACATTCTTTGCCAGATTCATAGATGGTTTTGATGATTTTACCCAGTACAGAACCCGCCGCCGGAAATTTTTTCAGGAAAAGGTCAGTTCTCTGTGATGAACCAAGTGCCAAAAGACTGGCAGTCATAGGGTTTTCGGGATTCAATGCGCAAAGTTTGGCCTTGCCCTGCGGCAGAATTTGGACAATTCCCAGTTGATTGAGACTATGTATGCGGTTGTAAGCTGTTCCGTAAGGTAAGGCGAGTTTTTTGGATATCTGGTGTATGGATAGTACACCGTCTGGTGTTTCTATGAAAGCCTTGGTTATATCAATGTTGGTTTGCATTTGATTATTATATCGTAAAACCGGGTAATTATCAATAATTTGTTAATGATGCGCCGGCTTACAAAATTGGGTGAAAAATTTTTTCTAAAAAGTTGACCAGAACCATTCAGAGTGTTATAATTCAAAACCATTTCGCGAATGGGCACATAAATTGCTATGGTTTTCGGAGTAACGCCGGCATTGTTAAATTTAACTGACAAAACTAATATCTATTCCAGAAAACTCTCTATTTCAAAATTTTATTCTATGTACAAAAATTGGGTTATCTGCTGCAGCAGAGGCCCTTTCTCTGTTTAGCCGTCTGTGCAAACAGCGGTGTTCGATTCGAATTAATTTAAGGAGCAAGGCAGAATTATGGTGACAAAGCAACAGCCTGTAACCAAGAAGTTCCTGATGGCAAGAGACCGGATATTCGACAATATTCCGAATCTCATCGACATCCAGTTGAAATCTTTTGAATGGTTTCTCCAGGCCGGCAGAGATCCCGGCAAACGTGATAAACATGGCTTGGAAGAAGTTTTCAGAGAAGTTTTCCCCATCCAGGATTATGTTGGAAATCTCTGCCTTGATTACAATGATTATAGCCTGGGCTTGCCGATGTGCAAGAATTGTCCTCAGGTTAAACTGAGAAAAAAATGTTTGTTTGACGATTGCAGTTTCATTGAAAGGGAATGTGAAATTGCCTTTATCGGTGACACACCTTTTCGTGTTAAGCACAGCCCTGATCAGTGTAGAAAAAGAGATCTCACCTACTCAATTCCATTGAACATCAGAGTTCAACTGATTATGCAGCAAACCGGTGAAGTAAAAGAACAGGAAATCTTCCTGGTCAACCTGCCCTGCATGACTGAGCGTGGGACCTTTATCATCAATGGTGCCGAACGTGTTGTGGTAAGCCAGTTGCATCGCTCTCCCGGTGTTTATTACAGTTTTAACCGCGCCAAGAAAATGTACTCCGCTAAAATAGTTCCTTATCGTGGTGCCTGGATGGAATTTGAACTGGATCTCATGAAAGATGCGGTTTTCGTCAGACTTGATCGCAAAAGAAAGATTCCAGTAACCTCTTTCCTGCGCTCTCTCGGTTACGCAGATGATGAAAGCATCCTTGAGCTCTTTGACAATAACGAAACTATTGCCAGCTCACTTAAATTTGACAAACAGTCAGTAAGCCGTTCAGATGGTCCAGATAAAGTGTCGCGAGCGGTAACAGATTCTCTCAAAACCATTTTCAGCAAGCTTCGTCAGGGCGATCTGTTTGTGGAAGAAAATGCTCGCGCACTGATCAGAAGCCTTTTCTTTGATTCTAAAAAGTATGATCTGGGTGATGTCGGTCGCTACAAAATCGATAAAAAGTTACGTCTGGCCGATCGCCTCTCCGAACAGGTGGCGTTCAAAGACATCATTAACCCCGCCACTAAAGAAATTTTGGTTGAGGGCGGCAGGCGCATTCGCAAGTCAATCGCAGATCAAATCGAAACCATGCGCATTCCCTCGTTCATTCGAATTGGCGAAGAAAATCGTGGCTACCGCATCATGTATAACTCTGGCTATGCTGAAATTAAACTCGCAGATGTGGAAAAAGGAATCGTTGACCTTGTCGGGCGTTTCGCTTTCGATTCGGTTGCTGATCCCAAAACCGGTGAAATCATTGTTGAGCAGGGCGAAGCAATCAACGAAGATACTTTCAACCGGATCAAAGAGCTTGGTATTGAAGTCATTAAAACCCAGAAGGACAGAGTTCTCTGCATCGAAGATATTGTTGGTGTAATTAGATATTTGATAGATTTATCAAACGGTATCGGCCGCGTTGATGATATCGACCATCTTTCAAACCGCCGTATCAGGCGCTGCGGCGAATTGTTGCAGAATCAGTTCCGCATTTCGCTTTCAAGAATGGAAAGAGTTATCAAGGAAAGAATGACCATTCATGACCTTGACAGCTATACCCCGCAACTTCTCATCAATACGAGACCGGTTTCTGCCGTCGTCGATGAATTTTTTGGAAGTTCTCAGCTTTCACAGTTCATGGATCAAACAAACCCCCTTGCCGAGCTTACACATAAACGAAGGCTCTCAGCCCTCGGACCAGGCGGCTTGAAGCGTGAGCGCGCAGGGTTTGAAGTCCGCGATGTACATCCTACCCATGACGGAAGAATTTGTCCGATTGAAACCCCTGAAGGTCCAAACGCCGGTCTGATAGCATCCCTTGCCGTGTATGCCCGGGTTGATGACTATGGTTTTCTAACTACTCCTCTTTGTCCTGTAGATCCTGAATCTGGGCACATCGATTATCATCAGATCGAATACAAAGATGCATACGATGAAGACAGATATAAAGTCGCCCAGCCAGATATTCGCATCAGTGAAGACAACAACATTGCTCAGGCAACCGTTCCGGTCAAATACTTCAGTGATGACTATGAATTTGACTATCTGCCCAAAGAAGAAATTGAATATATCAAGTATTCGCCTCTTCAAATGGTCAGCGTGGCTTCGGCTCTGATTCCATTCCTGGAACATGATGACGCCAACCGCGCGCTGATGGGCACAAACATGCAACGTCAGGCAGTTCCGCTTATCGAAACCGAACCGCCTCTCGTTGGAACCGGCCTGGAATCAAGGGCAGCTCATGATTCAGGTGCCGTTCTCCTTTCTCGCAGCAATGGTACGGTCATCTATGTCGATGCCGAATGCGTAAAAATCAAACGCGCCAGCCGCCGCAAAGATGATGAAAAATTGTCGGTAAACGAGCAGTCTTTCAGAAAATTCCAGGGTCGCAAGATCATGGATACGATTGTTGATGAACTCACCGGCGAAATCATAATTGAAGCCGGGCAGACACTCGATATTACATTCCTTTCCAAAATTCGTGCCATTACTGATGAAGTAAGACTTCAGCAGGAATCAGTCGATGTTTATCGCCTGCAGAAATTCATGCGATCAAATCAGGGGACTTGTATTAACCAGAAACCGATTGTAAAAATCGGCGACAAAGTCAGACCGGGAACTGTTCTTGCTGATGGTCCGGCCACTTCTTATGGTGATCTGGCCCTTGGTCGCAACGTTCTGGTCGCTTTCATGCCCTGGGAAGGCTATAATTTCGAAGACGCCATTATCCTTTCTGAACGCATGGTTAAAGATGATGTCTTCACTTCTATTCATATTGAAGAATATGAAATCGATGCCCGTGACACCAAACTTGGCCCCGAAGAAATTACCCGGGATATTCCAAATGTCGGTGAAGAGGCCTTAAAGAATCTTGACGACCAGGGAATCATCAGAATCGGTGCTGAAGTTGAATCCGGTGATATTCTTGTTGGTAAGGTTACCCCCAAAGGAGAAACCGAACTGACCGCCGAAGATAAACTGTTGCGTGCAATTTTCGGTGAAAAGGCCCGTGAAGTTCGCAACACCTCATTAACTGTTCCTCATGGCGAAAAAGGCAAAGTCGTTGATGTAATGGTTTTCTCTCGGGATAATGGTGATGAACTTCAGTATGGTGTTAACAAGCTGGTTCGCGTTTTTGTTGCTCAGAAGAGAAAAATCACCGTAGGCGACAAAATGGCCGGTAGACATGGCAACAAGGGCGTTATCTCAAGAATCGTTCCGGTTGAAGATATGCCTTACATGGCCGATGGCCGCCCCATCGATATCATTCTCAATCCATTGGGCGTTCCTTCTCGCATGAACGTTGGGCAGGTTCTCGAAACTCACCTCGGCTGGGCTGCAGAACGTCAAGGTAAGCGCTACTCTACTGCGATTTTCAACAATGGCCGTGAAATCAAAAATGAAGATTTTGTAATGGCTCAGCTGAGAGAAACCTATGACCATGACCCACTCAAACTGGTCGATGTCGAAGGCAAAGCGACTCTTTATGATGGTAGAACTGGTGAACCGTTCCATAAAAAAATTATGGTTGGCATAATTTACATCTTGAAACTGGCTCACCTGGTTGATGACAAAATGCATGCCCGCTCTACTGGCCCATACAGTCTGGTAACCCAGCAACCTCTTGGTGGTAAGGCACAATTCGGCGGTCAGCGCTTCGGAGAAATGGAAGTCTGGGCATTGGAGGCCTATGGCGCTGCTCACGTTCTCCAGGAAATCCTGACCGTTAAATCTGACGATGTTGAGGGCCGTGTTCAGGTTTATGAAACGATTATCAAGGGCAAAAATATTATGAAGCCCGGAATTCCAGAATCATTCAAGGTCGTCGTTTCCGAACTCCAGAGTCTGGGTCTTCAGGTTGATCTGAAGAAAGACGCTAAAGAAGTTCAAATCGATGAAGGTGGTGAGCGCCTGCTTACCGTTGACACCGACGAAGACTGGACGGAAGGGTCTGCTGACGAAATCGAAAACGATGACGAACTCGACAACGCTGATGCTGGCGATGAAGATGCTGAAGAATCAGACGTTGAAGATGATGAATAAGGCCATATTCGGTATAAGCGAATAAGGAAGGAGCATTAATAAATATGTTAGATATGGACAAATTTGATGCGATTCAAATCAGCATCGCTTCTCCTGAGAAGATCAGGTCATGGTCATACGGTGAAGTAAAAAAGCCCGAAACCATTAACTATCGTACTCACAAACCTGAACGCGATGGCCTTTTCTGCGAAAGAATTTTTGGACCTCAGAAAGACTGGGAATGTTTCTGCGGTAAATATAAAAGTATCAGATATCGTGGAATTATTTGTGAACGCTGCAACGTAGAAATTACCAAAGCAGCAGTTCGCCGTGAACGTATGGGGCATATTCAGCTCGTGACTCCGGTTGGTCACATCTGGTACTCAAAAGGCAGCCCGAACTACATCGCATTGCTGCTGGATATTTCGGCCAGAGATCTTGAAAAAGTCCTTTATTTCCAAAGCTATATCGTTATCGACCCCGGGAACCTTCCTCTCTCCAAAAAACAGCTGCTTCCCGAAGAAGGCTCAGCCGGAGAAATGGGCTATCGTGAACTTCGTGAAAAATACGGTGACATGTTTACCGCAAAAATGGGCGCAGAAGCCATTAAAGAGCTTCTGGCAGAAATTGATCTGGTCAAGCTCGAAAAAGAATTGACTGAACAGCTAAAAACCGCCACCGGAACAAAACGCACCCATCTGCTCAAGCGCATGGAACTGGTAAAAATGTTTGCCCGCTCTATCAGTAGACCAGAATGGATGATTCTCGATGTCATTCCGGTAATTCCCCCTGATCTTCGCCCAATGGTACAGCTCGACGGTGGCCGCTTTGCAACCTCAGATCTGAATGATCTTTACCGCAGAGTTATCAATAGAAATAATCGTTTAAAACGTTTGATTAAACTTCAGGCTCCCGATATTATTATCAAAAATGAAAAGCGCATGCTCCAGGAAGCCGTAAACGCGCTGATCGATAATGGTCGTCGCGGTAAACTGGTTACTGGTCCCAACAATAGACCGCTGAAATCGCTTACCGACATGCTTAAGGGCAAACAGGGGCGTTTCAGGCAGAACCTTCTGGGAAAACGTGTTGATTACTCCGGCCGTTCGGTTATCGTTGTCGGCCCGACTCTTAAGCTGCATCAGGCCGGCTTGCCCAAGAAAATGGCTTTGGAACTGTTCAAACCTTTTGTCATGCATCGGCTTCAGTCCAAGGGTATTGCACCCAATATCAAGAGTGCAAAGAAAATGATCGAAAGGGAAAAGGATGACGTCTGGGATGTACTCGAAGAAGTAATCAAGCATCATCCGATTCTGCTCAACCGAGCACCAACCCTGCATCGCCTTGGTATTCAAGCGTTTGAGCCTGTTTTGATTGAAGGCAAGGCTATTCAAATCCATCCGCTCGTATGTTCTGCTTACAACGCCGACTTCGACGGTGACCAGATGGCTGTCCATGTTCCACTTATGTTGGATGCTCAAATCGAAGCCCGCATGCTTATGCTCTCAAGCAACAACATCCTTAAGCCGGCAGATGGAAATCCGATCAGCGCACCATCACAGGATATGACCATCGGTCTGTTCTATTTGACAGTTGAAAAGCCTGAGGGCGATGGTTTCCCGGTTACCGAACTCAAACTTTCCAATGGTGTAACCTGGGATCAACTCCTTCTTCACGAAGGCCGGCCGTTCAATTTCAAGCTTGCCGATGAAGTCAGTGAAAAACTGCCTGCCGGTACTGTCTTTGATTCAGCCGAAACAGTGGATTTGTTGAATAAGGAAAAGGTTAACACCATTATTGTTTATCGTCCACCGGTCTTCCACAGCATTGAAGAAGCCCGCAATGCTTATGAAACAAATCATTTCAATCTCCAGTGGCCTATTTATCTACAGAAAGAGACCGTTACAACTGAAATTAAAAAGATCGAGAAGCCTCAGAATGTTCGAGATCGCTATATCAGAACTACGATCGGCCGAGTTATCTTCAATGATAATCTTCCCGAAGACTTCCCATTCCAAAATCTTCAAGTTAAAAAAGGAAATGTTGCAAGCTTAATCAGGCGTTTGTTTGATATATACTCTCTGACAATTGTCGGCGAAACTCTTGACAAGCTGAAAAACCTTGGATTTAAATTTGCTACCTGTTCTGGTCTTACAATTTCCATCGTTGACATGATCGATCCGCCCAAGAAAAGAGAAATTCTTGAACAGGCTGACCGCAAGGTATTTAAAATCAGAGAGCGCTGGGAAAAAGGTGAAATTTCACGTGATGAACGCAAACAGGGTGAAGTTAACGTCTGGACCAAAGCAACCGAAGACGTTACCGATGACCTGCTACAGGAATTCGAATCTACTGCTCACCTTGGAGAATTCAATCCCGTTTATATGATGGCATTCTCTGGAGCGCGAGGTAATATGCAGCAGATCAGACAGTTGGCCGCAATGCGTGGTCTGATGTCGAATCCGCGTGGTGACATTCTGGCTTTCCCGATTAAATCCAATTTCCGTGAAGGTCTGAATCAATCCGAATACTTCATTTCAACGTACGGTGCCAGAAAGGGTCTGGTTGACACCGCACTGCGCACCGCCGACTCTGGATACCTTACCAGACGTCTCGTCGATGTTGCTCAAGATGTCGTTATAACCATGGAAAACTGCGGTACTGAACTCGGCGTTGAAGTATCACCGATCCGACAAAATCGATCGTCCAACAATATTATGATCGATGATATCGTGGTTCCAATCCGCTACCGTATTGCCGGTCGTGTTCTTGCAAAACCTATTGTTCATCCGGTCACTGGTAAAGTATTGACAATAAAGGTTGGCGATGAAAGTATCAAACTTGACGGCGGCTTGTATTGCACCGATGAAATTGCCGGCGAAATTGAATCAAACTGCGAATTTCAGGTTGCAATAGAAGAGCTTAAACCTGGCATGATCTGTGCTGAACAGATTATCGATCCGAAGACTAACCGCATTATCCTTAGACCTGACAGGCCTCTGAACGAATATGTTCTTGAACGCATGGCCGAAGCAAACTTCCCGGAAGCAAAAATTAGAAGTCGCATTATTATGCGATCGCCGCTGACATGCCGGTCAAAAGTCGGTATCTGCCAGATGTGTTACGGGGCCGACCTTGCTACCGGCAAGGTTGTCGATATCGGTGAAGCTGTCGGCATTATTGCCGCCCAGTCGATCGGTGAACCCGGAACACAGTTGACCATGAGAACTTTCCACCTTGGTGGCGTTGCGTTGGCTCAGCGTTCTTATATCAAGGCCCGCAGTGCCGGTATTGCCCGGTTTGATAACCTTCGTCTTGCCAAGGTTTCCGACCGTGCCAAGTTTGAAATTGGCTCAGGAACTGAAACCTTTGATAAGAGCGAATTCGGCAGCAACATCAAGACTGTTGTTGTTGGCGGCTATCTCCAGGTTGAAGGTAAGGGCGGAAGAAAAGACAGACTTCACATTCCAATCGGTTCAGAAATGAGAATCGAACCTGGCGAAAAAGTCACTCCAGGCAAAGCTCTTGCCGAATACAATCCCAATAACGTGGTAACAGGTTACACCGGCGAAGTAATTTTCGATGGTATCGAACAGAAAGACGGTATGGTGGTTTCTGAAAATGGCATCATCAGGATTCTTACTCAGGATTTCGACCCGGTTACCAAAGACTTCATTATTGAAGATTATAAGATCCCTCAAGGTGCTACTCTCAAGGTGGAAGACAACGAAATTATCCACGCCGGTAATATTCTTGCTGAAATTTCCGCAGAATCACATGCCGCCATCGCCAGAACCGATGGTATCGTCAAATTCGAAAACGTTCGCATCAAAAATAAACAAGTTATCAGTGATAACGGTATGATCTTCGTTTTCCCTCTTGATGAAAAGAAGGGTGAACGCAAGGAATATTCTCTTCCCAAGAGCGTTAAAGAAGCTAAAGAAGCTGCTGGAAAAATTGCCGGCATCCTTCTGAACGTTAAAAACGGCGACGAAGTTTATCCAGGTCAGAAAATGCTTTCAATTGTCTCTGAAATGGAGGGAACCGTTTCTCTGACTGCAGGCGGAACAAAAATCTCGGTTACCAAAGAAGTCGAAGAAGAATATGAATTCAAGGGTGAAATGGCCGCTGCCATTGACGAACAGAATAAAAACCTGTCGTTGATCGCCCCCATTTCAGGGGTCGTAAGAGTAATCAATGAAAAGTCTGCAGCTAACAAAACTCTTGATCGCAAACGCGTTATCGTTAAGAACGAAATCGAATATCTGGTACCGCGTGGCGTTATTCTCAGACCGAAAGAAAACTGCAAGATTGCCAACGGCGCAAATGTTGCCGAAAACGGCGACCTGACCACAAAACTGGTAATTCAGGCAGAGATCGACGGCGTAGTCGAAATTACCCGAATCAAGTCTGAAATCAGAATTCATCTGATTACCGACGATATTGAACTGTTGCGCAATGCCACCTTGGCTCGTGCAGCAATTAATAAAGAAACTGACGAAATAATCGCTGACAGTGGTACTGAGATTGACGACAATCTGTTTGCGGTTATTGAAGAAAACCTTGGATCAATAAGAGAAGTCTATATTGTTAAAGGTGAACAAGAAGCTGTTAACATCATTGGCGAAGACGACATGAAAGTCCAGTATCCGGTTCCTTCAGGTGCCAATATTGCTGTTAATGATGGTCAGGTTGTAAAAGCAGGCGATAAGCTTGTAACCGATATTGAGCCAATGGTATCGGAAATTGCCGGTAAGGTTAACTATATTTACGGATACAATAAGATCATTTGTGAAGAAATCATCGAAAAAATCCTGGTTTACAGCGGTGTTGAATTCAGCTATCCCGCTACTCTCAGCTTGAAATTCCCGCCAACCGTAGTAAAAGATGGCGAACTTACGATTACCCCGATTCCTTTCGAAACTTATTCTCAGGTAGAAGATTCAGACGGGTCTATCGGAATTAAGATTTGCCAGAAGGTTGTCAAGGAAAAGAAATATGCTATTACCAAAGAAATGGTTAACTCGGCTGCTCTGACCGTTCAAGACGGTGCGCATGTTCGCGAAAATCAGGTTCTTGCAGTTCTTAAGGCTGAAAACAAGGGTGTCGTTCTTCTTGAACATGAATTCTCAAAAGAAGGCAAACTTAAGAGCACGATTAAAAGCATTATTGTTCAGCCAGGTGAATCGCATCAGGTTCTTGATGGCGCAGAGCTCAGGGTTGAAGATGGTGCCAAAGTTAAGAAGGGTGAGATTCTTGCCAAGTGGGGCGCTTCAGCCAGAAAAACCACTGACATCATTCAGGGTCTGCCGCGCGTCGCTGAATTGTTTGAAGTCAGACGTCCGAAAAAAGAAGCGGTTCTTGCTGAAGATTCCGGCATTATCCATATCTCAGGAAGCTCTGTTTCAATCAGAGACTTGAATTCTGGCGTAGAAAAACCGGTTCGTGTTCAATTCGGAGGCACCGGGTTGGTTGTTCATGACGGAGAATACGTTGAATCCGGTGATATCCTCACCGACGGAAAAGTTTTTCCGAAAAAGCTGGTAAAAGTTGTTGGTCTGCCATTTGTGCGCCGCTATCTGATGGATGAAATCCAGAGGGTTTATCGCGACCAGGGCGTAAGCATCAACGACAAGCATATCGAAATCATCGTTCGCCAGATGCTCAGAAAAGTTGTCATCAACGAATCGGGTGATTCAGAATTCCTGCAGAATGAATCGGTACATGTTCGCCGCTTTGAAGAAAAAGTAAACAAGCTGGTAGAAAAGGGCAAGCGCCCACCGGTGGGCGTGCCAATGATTCAGGGTATTACCAAGGCTTCATTGACCACCGACAGCTTCATTTCTGCCGCATCATTCCAGGAAACTACCCGTGTTCTAACTAAAGCTGCAATCAAGTCTAAAGTTGACTACCTCAAAGGTTTGAAAGAAAACCTGATTATCGGTAAATTGATTCCAGCCGGAACTGGTATTTCTATCATGAGAGATATCACTTTCAATAACCTTCCCGCTGAAATTGAAGCTGCTGAAGCTAATCAGGAAGAGCTTTACATTGGCGTGGATTCAACCGACAGAGATAACCTTGACGCCATGGAAGACGAACTCTTCATGAAAAATAGCGAAAGCACGGACCAGGACGAAGAATAAAATTCTGACCTTTAATTCTAAGACCACTCTGCCACGCAGGGTGGTCTTTTTTAGGGGAAAATTTTTTTCTGGCAAACAGCTAGCTTTCTCAAGATTTTGGCAGCAAAGTACGTTGACAGGGCTTTGAACATATGCTAATATCAATATTCCACCTCACTGCTTTGAGGTGGCAGTTCTGCAGTATTGGCGGAACTGAGCTTTATCAGGAAGGTGTCAGCTGTGCCTACTATTAACCAACTCATTCGCAAGGCCAGACAGGCGGTTAATTACAAATCTAACTCACCGGCTCTCGACGACTGCCCTCAGCGCCGTGGTGTTTGTACTGTAGTTAAGACTACAACTCCGAAGAAGCCGAACTCGGCTCTTCGAAAAATCGCACGCGTCAGGCTAACTAACAAGATTGAGGTAACGGCGTACATTCCGGGTATCGGTCACAACCTGCAGGAACACTCTGTTGTTCTT
Organism: Candidatus Methylomirabilis sp.; assembly: GCA_020722725.1. Taxonomy (GTDB): domain Bacteria; phylum Muiribacteriota; class Ozemobacteria; order Ozemobacterales; family Ozemobacteraceae; genus DYKG01. Next base: position 24,885 of record DYKG01000011.1, on the reverse strand, counting down.
ATTCGCGGTGGCCGTGTGAAAGATCTTCCCGGCGTTCGTTACCACATTATCCGCGGAGCCCTTGATTGCGCTGGCGTTGCCAATCGCATGCAGGCTCGCTCCAAATACGGTGCCAAACGGCCCAAGAAATAAGGAGAATTGATTCATGCCACGACGTGGTCACGTATCTAGAAGAGAATTGACTCCTGATTCTGTTTACAATTCCAAGCTTGTTACCAGATTCATCAACAACCTGATGTATGATGGAAAAAGAAGCATTGGCAGCCGCATTTTCTATGATGCGATTGAAAAACTCGCCAAGAAGCGCAAAGAAGATAACCCGCTTGAGATGTTCAAAAAGGTTATTGACAGCGCCAAGCCAATCGTAGAAGTTCGCAGCAAAAGAATCGGTGGAGCAAACTACCAGGTTCCGATCGAAGTTAAACCAGACCGCGCTATTGCTCTTGCTTTCCGCTGGATTCTCAAGTTTTCCAGAGATAGAAAAGAAAAGTCAATGGCCGACCGCCTGTCTGCAGAATTCGATGAAATTCTCAGCAATTCCGGCGCAACTATGAAAAAACGTGATGAAGTTCATAGAATGGCCGAAGCCAACAAGGCTTTCTCTCACTTCCGGGTTTGATTAACTAGCAGTATAATTGATTCACTAAAGTATTAACCAGAGTAAATTCATGAACGCCAGTCAGACAATCAGCAGAATACGCAACATCGGTATCGTGGCCCACATAGACGCTGGTAAAACCACGACCACCGAGCGCATTCTCTATTACACCGGCAAAGCCTATAAAATGGGTGAAGTTCATGAAGGAACCGCCGTCATGGACTGGATGATCCAGGAACAGGAACGCGGCATTACCATAACCAGTGCAGCAACAAAATGCCACTGGGGTGATTGCGACATCAATATTATAGACACTCCCGGGCACGTGGATTTTACTGCTGAAGTTGAACGTTCATTGCGAGTGCTTGACGGAGCAGTAGTAGTTTTTTGTGCGGTTGCAGGTGTACAGCCCCAATCAGAAACCGTATGGAGACAGGCCAACAAATATCGCGTGCCTAGAATTGCGTTTGTAAACAAGATGGATCGCGTTGGCGCAAATTTTGACAGGGTAGTTACTCAGATATCTGAGCGGCTGCAGTCAAAACCTCTGCCAATAGTTATGCCAATCGGGTCTGAAGATAGTTTTGCCGGTCACGTTGATCTGGTCACCATGCAAGCTCATATATGGGCTCTTGGTGAAGACAAAACCCTCGGCTCCGAGTTCAAAAAATGTGAAATCCCGGCCGAACTGGCTGAAAAGGCCAAAGAAGCAAGAGGGCACATGCTTGAAACTCTTAGTACTTTTAATGATGAGCTCCTGGAGATTTTGTTAGAAGACAAAGAAGTTCAGGAAACCCTGGTAAGAAAAGTTCTGCGAGAAGCAACGGTTAAAAACCAGGTTATTCCCATAACCTGTGGATCGGCCTTTAAAAACAAAGGGGTCCAGGATCTACTCGACGCTATCGTGGCCTATTTGCCATCGCCGCTCGACATACCTGCCGCGATTGGTTATAAACGCGATACTCACGAAGAAGTTCAGATTCCGGCTGATCCTGAAGCTCCGTTTGCTGCTCTGGCCTTTAAAGTTGCAACCGATCCCCATGTCGGCAAACTGGTGTATCTTAGAATTTATTCAGGCGGTATTGAATCTGGAAAAGTGGTTTTCAACATCAATCGTGCAGGTAGAAAAGAACGAATCGGCAGATTGCTTCAGATGCATGCCAACCAGCGCCAGGATCTTCCCAGTGCGCAGGCAGGTGACATTGTCGCTGTGGTTGGAATGAAAAATGTCGCCACCGGCGAAACTCTGGCAGTCGACCCTGAATATGTTACTTTCGAAAAAATTACCTTTCCTGAAACTGTTATTTCTGTCGCCATTGAGCCAAAAACTCAGGCAGATTTATCCAAGTTGACGGAAGTGCTAACAGCATTGATGGACGAAGACCCCACTTTCAAGGCAAAAATTGACTCTGAAACTGGTGAAACCCTGATTTCCGGTATGGGCGAGCTTCATCTTGATGTAATCGTCGATCGAATCACCCGTGAATTTGGAGTTAAGGCTTCAGTCGGAAAACCCCAGGTCGCTTACAAGGAAGGCATTACTTCCAGTGCCAGAGGTGAAAGCCGCTATGAACGCCAGATTGGCAATAAAGCGCAGTTTGCCCACGTGGTTCTTGAAGTTAAGCCGCTGGAACGCGCCAAAGGTTTTCGTTTTGAAAACCGTGCCCGGGATGAAAATATTCCGGCAAAGTTTGTCAGTTCGGTTGAAAAAGGTTGCCAGGATGCAATGAATGATGGTATTCTTGCTGGCTTCCCGGTAGTGGATGTTGATGTGGTTGTTACCGGTGGATCTTTCAGTGAAACCGACAGCAGCGACGTTGCATTTAAAATTGCCTCCTATGAAGCAATGAAAGTTGCTTTAAGAGCTGCTAAACCGGTTTTGCTTGAGCCTTTCATGAAGGTCGAAATTGAAACCCCTGAACAATACATGGGCGACATCATCGGTAACATGAATTCTCGACGTGGCAAGGTAATCAACATGGAAATGCGCGACGACATTAGAATAGTCGAGTGTCACTCACCACTTTCCGATATGTTTGGTTATTCGACCCAGTTGAGATCGTTGTCTCAAGGGCGTGCCAGTTTCACAATGGAACTTCTTCATTATGATGAAGCTCCTAAAAGCGTTGTTGAGCGCATTCTTGGTGTGTTTGGTTATGGCCAGCCACCACAGCAGATGATTGCCGGCGATCAGTAATCACGGCATCAGATTTATTGAAATTTAAAAGGAGATTTTAAAATGGCAAAGCAGAAAATGCGGCTGTCACTGAAGGCATTTGATCATAGACTTCTTGATCAATCAGTTGCCCGAATTTGTGATACCGTAAAACGCACTGGAACCAAAATTTCCGGCCCGATCCCCATGCCGACCGAAATCCGGAAATACACCGTTCTTCGTTCTCCTTTCGTTAACAAGGACTCTCGCGAGCAGTTCGAAATGAGAATTCACAAACGTAACATCGATCTTTATAATCCGTCAGGTCAGACTGTTGATTCACTTATGAATATGGACCTTCCTTCCGGTGTAAACATCGAAATTAAGATGCTGTAACCACACTGGAAAGGAAAAGGAGGAAAATAATGGGCGTTAAGGCAATATTGGGCACCAAAGTTGGTATGACCCAGATTTTTACAGATGAAGGGAATGTGGTTCCTGTAACCGTAATCAGCGCAGGTCCTTGCGTGATCATTCGCAAGAGCGATAAGGCCGTTCAGGTTGGTTATCGTGAAATTAGGCCCGAAGCAGTTAAGCGCCTGCTTAACAAGCCGCTGCGCATGAGTTTTGAAAAAGCCGGTGTTAAACCGTTCCGCTTTGTAAGAAGCTTGCCCGCTGACGAACTTGAAGGCATTGAGCCAAATACTGAAATCAATGTTTCAATGTTTAAAGAAGGTGACATTATCAGCGTCACCGGAACCAGCAAGGGTAAAGGTTTCTCCGGAGCGATGGAAAGACACAATTTTAATGGTCAGCCGATGACACATGGTGCATCTGACTACAGCCGCGCTACCGGTTCCACTGGTTCAGGTACGAATATGTCTAGAACCATGAAGGGCAAAAAACTTCCTGGCCAGTATGGTAATGTCAAACGAACTACTCGTGGTCTGAAGGTTGTTAAAGTAGACGAACAGAAAAACCTTCTGTTGGTACGGGGATCAGTTCCCGGTGCCTCCAATGGTCTGGTCGTTATCAAGCACCAGGCTTAAGGAACGGAGGAAAAAATGGAAGCCAAGATTTATAAAATGAATGGAACCCAAAGTGGTTCGGTTAAGCTTAATGATGAGATTTTTGCCACCAAGGCACATCCTCAGACTATCAACGACGTTGTAAAAGCACAGCTCAATAATGAGCGCCAGGGTAATGCCTTCACCAAAACCAGAGGTGAAGTAAATTTCAGCACCCGCAAGATCTATCGCCAGAAAGGCACTGGTCGTGCCCGTCATGGCAGCATTAAGGCAGGCATCTTCGTCGGTGGCGGCACCTGTTTTGGCCCTCGCCCCCATGCCTTCGACATTCGCCCCCCAAGAAAAATGGTTGATCGCGCTCTTATCGGTATTTTGACCGAAAAAGCCGGTGTGGGAGCGGTTCGAATAGTCGAAGGTCTTGATTTCGTCAGCGGAAAAACCAAAGATGTTGTAGCTTTCCTAAATAATCAGCAGCTCAAAAAAGTTTTGCTGGTTGTTCCTGAAATCACTGCAAACACAAGACGTGCGGTTGCGAACCTGAAGACCGTTAAGGTTGTCGTTCCAATGCATGTTAATTCCGTAGATATGCTCAAATATGGCCATGTAGCCATAAGTGACAAAGCAGTGAAAATGCTCGAGGAGGTCCTGTTAAAATGATTATGCCTCAGGATATCGTAATTAGACCCATAGTTTCAGAAAAAAGCTATGACCGCATGGGTGAAGGAATTTATCAGTTCCGTGTTGCCAAAAGCGCCAACAAAACTCAGATTAAAGATGCCGTCGAAGCTCTTTTTAAAGTTTCCGTAACTAAAGTTAATACAATCAACGTGGTTCGAAAACCCAAAAGACGTGGGGTTTTCCATGGTTATACACCAACTTGGAAAAAAGCCATTGTTACCCTCAAAGAAGGCGATTCAATCACCTTCTTCGAAGGAATTTCCTAAGCAGGAAGTAGGAGCAAAAAATGAGTATTAAAGTTTATAAACCTACCACCCCCTCACGCCGCTTCATTACTGGTTTCTCCTTTGATGAAATCACTACTGATAAGCCTTATAAGCCTCTCTGTGAATGGCTGCACCGCAAAGCTGGCCGCAATCATCATGGACATTTAACTCAGCGTCATCATGGCGGTGGCAGCAAGCGCCTTTACCGCATCATCGATTTCAGACGCAATAAGGATGGCGTTCCCGGTACTGTTACAACGGTCGAATACGATCCTAACAGAACCTGCCGAATTGCCCTCGTTCACTATCGAGATGGTGATAAAAGATATATCCTGGCTCACGAAGGTATCAAAGTCGGTGACATGATTGAAAACGGTCCCAGCGCTGATATTATTGCCGGCAACTGCCTTCCTCTGAAAAATATTCCTCTTGGCTCAACCATTCATCAAATCGAAATGAAGCCGGGCAAGGGTGCTCAGATTGCAAGATCTGCCGGCACAAGTGCTCAGCTGGTTGGTAAAGAAGGAAAATACGCTCAGATTAATATGCCTTCTGGCGAAATGAGAATGATTCTGCTCGATTGCCGCGCCGTAATCGGTTCAGTTGGAAACAAAGACCACATGAACGTTACCATCGGAAAAGCCGGCAGAAAAAGATGGATGGGGATTCGCCCGTTTGTTCGCGGTTCTGCAATGAACCCGGTAGATCATCCGCATGGTGGTGGGGAAGCTCAGACCAGCCGCGGTAGACCGCCGGTATCACTCTGGGGTCAGCCTGCTCAGGGCTACAAAACCAGAAAAACCAAGAACCACTCCAGCAAATATATCATTTCGCGCAGAAAACGGTAAGGGAGAAGCAAAATGGCAAAAAAAGCTCCATTTATTTGTGCTAGATTGTTGAAAAGAATTCATGAAATGAATCAGAGCGGTGAAAAGCGCCAGCTTAAAACCTGGTCGCGTTCTTCAACCGTATATCCTGAAATGGTTGGCCACACAATAGCCGTTCACAACGGCAAGAAGCATGTTCCGGTTTTCATAACTGAAAACATGGTAGGCCATAAGCTGGGTGAATTCGCACCCACCAGAACTTTCCGCGGTCACGCCGGCGAAAAAGCCGCTGCTGCCAAGTAAGGGAAGGAGAAAATAAAATAATGTTACGACTTGTTGGTGTAACCATTCCCGATGATGTAGATCTGTTCAATGGCCTGCGCATGATAAAGGGCCTTGATACCAAAAACAGCCGCGCTAAAATCGAAGCAATTCTGACCAAAGCCGGCCTCTATAATCGCCAACTTCAGCCTAATGGCAAGCTCGAAAAGGTTTATCCCAAAGTAGGAAATCTTTCATGGAAACAGAAGTCCAGATTGATTGACCTGCTCGAAATGCCCAGAGCCGTAGTTCGCAACCTCAGAATCAGCCCGAGAAAGCTCAGATTGGTTGCCGATCAGATTCGTGGCAAAAGCGTAGACGAAGCCCTCGGAATCCTGCAGTTCCTGCCCAAGAGCGGTTCGCCGATTCTTCTCAAGCTTCTGAAATCAGCTATCGCCAATGCTGGCAGCAATCACGATCTGAAAGCCGACGAACTTTTTGTTGCCAAGATTACCGTTGACGGCGGTTCAATCATGAAGAGGTTCATGGCCCGCGCACGCGGTCGTGCCTGCCGCATTAATAAAAGAACCTCTTCTGCAAAAATAGTTCTGCGTGAAAAGTTCAACATGGCTAAAGCCGCGGTTGCCGAAACTGGCGATGCCAAAAAAGCTGGCAAAAAAGCAGCCGGAAAAGCCACTGAAGCCAGGAAAACTGCAAAAGCAGAAAAACCGGCAGCCAAGGAAACCACTGCCAAAAAAACCAGCAAAACCCAGGGAGGTAAAGAATAATGGGCCAGAAAGTTAACCCTATTGGAATTCGTCTTGGTATCACCCGAACCTGGGATTCAAGATGGTTTGCTAAACGCAGCGACTATGCCAAATTCCTGCATGAAGACGTAAAAGTTCGCAACTTTATCGATAAAGAAAAATTCCGCCGCGAAGGCATCGGTAAAATCGAAATCGAAAGAAAATCGAACAATAAACTGCGCGTAACCATTTTCACTGCCAAGCCTGGTGTAATCATCGGCCGTGGCGGCGAAAAAGCAGAAGTTCTCAAAAAAGAACTTGAAGATCTAACCGGTAAATCAGTATTCCTCAACATTCAGGAAATCAAAGCTCCCGATATTGAAGCAAAACTCATTGCCGAAAGTATCGCCCTTCAGCTCGAAAGACGCGTTTCTCATCGTCGCGCCATCAAGCAGACTATCTCAAGAGCCATGCGTGCAGGCGCCAAAGGCATCAAGATTACCTGTTCGGGCCGCTTGAACGGTGCTGAAATCGCCAGAAGAGAATGGGTTCGCGAAGGCCGAGTGCCGTTGCACACTCTTCGCGCCGATATCGACTATGCAACCGATACAGCTATTACAACTTTTGGCTGTGTTGGCGTCAAAGTCTGGATCTTCAAAGGCGAAAAAATCGGCCGGCAGAATTTCAACGCAGCACCTGCTGCCCAGACCAACAATAAGAAGTAAGGAGGAACCCGGATTATGTTGATCCCAGCCAGAACCAAATTCAGAAAACAGCACCGTGGTCGAATGAAGGGTGAAGCCAAAGGCGGCAAATACCTGGCATTCGGTTCCTTCGGACTTCAGGCCCTCGATCCGCATTGGATTACCAGCGCTCAGCTTGAAGCTGCTCGTAAGGTTATTACCAGAACGGTCAAACGCGCTGGCAAAATGTGGATTCGCGTTTTCCCAGACAAACCAGTTTCCAAGAAGCCCCTTGAAACTCGTATGGGTAAAGGTAAAGGCGCACCTGAATTCTGGGTAGCCGTAATTAAACCCGGAAAAATCCTGTTTGAACTTGAAGGCGTTGCAGAAAACATTGCCATCGAGTCTCTAACTCAGGCCGCTAATAAACTCCCGATCCGCTGCCAGGTTATTACCAGCAAAATGTAATTTAGGAAGGTGAAACATGAAGAATCGCGAAGATTTTTCTGAACTCAACGAGCAGGAACTCGAAGAAAAATATAAACACTTTAAAGAAGAACTGTTTAACCTGAGATTTCAGGCCGTAACAGGGCAACTTGCCAACCCCTCACGGATCAGCATAGTTCGCCGCAATATTGCGCGCGTAAAAACCTATCTGACCCGCATGGAAAAGGCTAAAATCTATCAGATGCTCAAAGAAGAATACAGTGCGCTTTTGAAAGAAGAAAAAATCGATTCGATGAAGACTCCGCTTCGCGAAAAGATCGCCCGGCTCAAATCACGCCTGTCAATGAAAGCCCGCAAAGTTAACCAGGATATTAGGGTGAGTTGCGATAAAAAAGTGGCTGAACTGGTTAAGTCTATTAAATCTGAAGTCTCAAAGAAGCTCAAGACTTCCAAAGGCAAAGATGAAGTCCAACTTAGAGCGGTTTCCAAGAGGCTAAAAGATCCCAAATGTACAATTAGAAAGAAGTTTCTTGACAAATTGTCAGAAATGGGATTAAATGAAGCTTCTCAAATTGCCAATCTGAAGGAAACCAAGCGAGCCAAACTGCGCGAACTCGAAAATATTCGGGCTCTGCAGCGCGAACTGACCGCAGGCCGGCTGCCTTTTTAATCAGGAGTAGAACATGGAAAACACTAAAACCATCAAACGAAGCCGGGTAGGCCGGGTAGTTGCTGATAGCACCGAAAAAACCATCAAGGTTGAAATCGAAGGCATTGTACGGCATCCTCGCTATAAAAAGTACATTAAGCGTCATACCAGATTCCTGGTTCATGACCCCGAAGAAAAATGCAAGGTTGGCGATCTGGTTCGCGTTGAAGAATGCAGGCCGATCAGCAAAACCAAAAAGTGGATCGTGCGTGAAATCGTTAAGACCGCCGATTCCGTTGTAGAATAAGGAGTCCGGAAATGATTCAACAGGAAACCGTATTAAAAGTTGCTGACAACTCCGGCGCGAGGAAATTGTTATGCATCCGCGTTAAAGGCGGCAGCACCCGCACCTTCGGAAGAGTTGGCGATGTGATCGTTGCTTCTGTAAAAGACGCGATTCCCGATGGAACCGTGAAAAAGAAAGAAGTGGTAAAGGCTGTTATCGTTCGCACCAGGAAAGAGCATCGTCGCGCTGATGGTAGCTTCATTCGCTTTGACGATAACGCAGCTGTTATTATCGGCAATGATAATAACCCTCGCGGAACCCGCATTTTCGGGCCGGTTGCCAGAGAGCTTCGTGAAAAACAATTCATGAAAATCGTTTCTCTCGCCCCGGAAGTACTCTAAGGGAGCAAAGAAATGCACAAAAAAGAAAAAGCAAAACGCGCTGTTGAAAAGCCCCATGTCAAAAAAGACGATATGGTCGTCGTTCTCAGTGGTGAAGACAAAGGTAAAAAGGGCAGAGTTCTTTCTGTAATCGCAGAAAAGGGCCAGGCCTACGTTGAAGGCGTAAACTTCATAAAGAGGCACACCCGACCTAATAGAAATGTTGGCAAGGGTGGTATCATCGAAAAGGAAGGCCCGATTGCAATCAGCAACCTGGGGCTTCTGACCCCCGATGGTAAAGAATTGACTCATGCCAAGTTCGTTAAACAGGGCGAAGAAAAAAATCGCGTCTGTGCAAAAACCAACGAACCACTTGGCCGCAAGTAATTAACCTGTAGATACAGGTAAGAATAAAGGAGAATCGGCATGGCAAAGACAGAAACTGCTCCCAAAAAGGGAACAAAGTCTCTCCCAAGGCTGAAAGAGAAGTATCTGAAAGAAATCGCCCCGAAGCTGGTTTCTAAGTTTGGTAATCCGATGCGCGTCCCCAGAGTAACCAAAGTGGTTATTAACATGGGCGTTGGTCAGGCTACCCAGAACGCAAAACTTCTTGAAGCAGCCACCAGAGAATTAACTCAGATCTCAGGTCAAAAGCCTGTAGTTACCCGCGCCAAGAAGTCTATATCGAACTTCAAACTGCGCGCTGGTGTCCCGATCGGCTGCTGCGTAACCCTTCGCGGTGACAGGTCTTATTATTTCCTTGATAAACTTTTCACAATCGTTGTTCCCCGCATCAGAGACTTCCGCGGTCTTTCGACGAAGGCTTTCGATGGTCGCGGCAATTACAGCCTCGGTCTACAGGAACAGTTGGTTTTCCCCGAAATCAGCTATGATCAGGTTGAAAAAGTTCAGGGAATGAATATCACCATCGTTACCACTGCACGTAACGACGGTGAAGCTAAAGAGCTTCTCGAAATGATGGGCATGCCGTTCAGAAAACCCACGAAGAAGCAGTAATATTAAGGAGTTGTTATGGCAAAGAAAGCATTAATTGAAAAATGGTCGAAACCCCCCAAGTTTTCTGTTCGCCGCTACAACCGCTGCAGTATTTGTGGTCGGCCTCGCGGTTTTATGAGAGATTTCCAGATTTGTCGTATCTGCTTTCGCGATATGGCTTCCGTTGGAAGAATCCCTGGCGTAACTAAATCTAGTTGGTAAAGGAGACAAAGAGTTATGAGTATGACTGATCCTATTGGCGATATGCTGACTCGAATCCGGAATGCCAACAATGTAAAACACGAAAGTGTTGAAATGCCATCTTCCAAAATGAAGATCGAGATTGCCAAGATCCTCAAAAAAGAAGGCTATATTCGCGATTTCCGATATTATAAGTTTCAGAATAAATTTAATCTGAAAGTTTTCCTGAAGTATGGTGAAAAGAACTCCACTATCCTCTTGGGAATTGATAGAATTTCTAAACCTGGCCGGCGAATTTATTCCGGCAAAGATGAAATTCCTAAGGTTCTCGGTGGTCTTGGTGTTGCTATTCTTTCTACTTCCAAGGGCATACTGACCGACAAGGAAGCCCGAAGCGCCGGCGTCGGCGGTGAAATCATCTGCCGCGTCTGGTAAGGAGGAAAGCACATGTCAAGAATTGGTAAAAAAGCTATCATAATCCCAAAAGGCGTTGAAGTAAAAATCAGCGGACACAATGTTGCTGTCAAAGGTGCCAAAGGCTCAATCAGTAAAAAAATGCCTGAAGGCGTGACCTTTAAACAGGAAGGCGACAAAATAGTCTGCACTATCCCCGAAAACAGCCCGAAAACCGTTCGTGCTTGCTATGGCCTGGTCAGAAGCCTTCTGAATAATATGGTCATTGGGGCTCACGAAGGTTTCACCCGTGGCCTCGAAATAATCGGTGTTGGTTACAAAGCCCAGAGTCAGGCTCCTAATAAGATCCAGATCAATGTTGGCTACTCACACCCGGTTATTTATGAAGCCCCGAAAGAAATCACTCTTAAAGTCGAAGCCAATAAAGTATTTGTAAGTGGCGTTGATAAAGAAGTGGTTGGGCAGACAGCTTCCGAAATTCGAAAAATCAGACCGCCGAAACATTACAAGGATGGCGCTGGTATTCGTTACCTTGGCGAAAACGTTCGCATCAAGGTCGGCAAGAAGCTTGCAGCTTAAGGCGTTAAAGGAAGGTAGATTATGAAAAACAATAAAAAAGAAATGCGTCAGCGGCGTCATGCCCGCAGCAGATTCCACTTATCCGGAACTGCTCAAAAGCCGCGCCTTGCAGTATTTCGCAGTCTTAAGCACATTTATGCTCAGATCATCGATGACGAAACCGGTCAGACTTTGATAACTGCCAGCTCTCTCGACAAAGAACTGCGTAGGACGATCAATGGCGGCAATAAAAACGGCGCCAAACAGATCGGCCAGAAAGTAGCCGAAAAAGCCATGGCTAAAGGCATAACCTGTGTCGTATTTGACCGGGGTGGTTTCCAGTATCATGGTCGCGTCAAGGAACTGGCCGAAGGTGCCAGATCCGCTGGCTTGAAATTCTAGGAGGATAAAGATGAACGAAACTGCTAATCCTCGTTTTCGCCGTGGCGGTCGCCAACGTGACCAGGTCGTAGAAAACGAATTTACCGAAAAAATTATTTCTGTTAATCGCGTCAGTAAAACTGTTAAGGGCGGTCGTCATTTCGGTTTTTCTGTTCTGGTTTGCGTAGGTGACCAGAAGGGCAACGTCGGCATTGCTATCGGCAAAGCCAAAGCTGTTCCCGATGCGGTTCGAAAAGGCCTCGAAAAGGCCCGTAAATGTATGATCCGTGTGCCCATGAACAAAGATACCATCACTCATCCGTATGTCGGAAAGTTTGGTTCTTCTCAGGTAATTCTCAAACCCGCCGCCCCCGGTACCGGCGTTATCGCCGGCGGAGCAGTCAGAGCGATTTTTGAAGCCCTTGGGGTAAAAGACGTTCTTTCTAAGCGCGTTGGTACCAAGAATCCTGTGAACATGGCCAAGGCCTGCATGAATGCTTTGCGCGAAATGCGCGGCATTGATGTAATTGCCAAACAGAGGGGAATTACTCCTTCTCAAGTCATTAAAGGCTAAGGAGCAAAACCATGTCAGAAAAAGAAATTAAAATCAAGCTCATCAAAAGCTTTATCGGCGCCACTGAACGCCAGCGAGACACCCTCAAAGCACTTGGTCTTCGCAAGATGCAGCAGGAAGTAACCCACAAAGGTACTCCGCAGATTCTTGGGATGATCAGCAAAGTGCAGCGCTGGGTCGAAGTACAATAAGGAGACCTGGAAATGCTAAACCTCGGTAATCTCAAAAAGGCCAAAGGGTCTACCAATGAAAAAAGAAGAGTAGGGCGTGGTAAAGGCTCAGGAATGGGCAACCAGGCTACTTCTGGTCATGACGGCCAGAAATCCCGCTCAGGGAAACCACATCCTTATGCTGGTTTCGAAGGTGGTCAGATGAGGCTGGTGCGTATTCTTCCGAAGCGCGGCTTCACCTCCCCGCATCATGTTGAATTCAGCCTGGTAAATCTTGCTGATCTTGACAAAACCTTTGATGCCAACTCAGAAGTAACACTCGAACTGCTGGTTCAGAAGGGTCTGATTAAGAACCTCAAACACCCGGTTAAAATCCTGGCTAGAGGCGATATCAACAAACCCCTTACCGTTAAAGCCCATCAGTTTTCCAATTCCGCCAAAGACAAAATTGAAAAAGCTGGTGGAAAAGCGGAGGTGATCTAATTGCTGCAGAGCCTATCGAACTCCATGAAGATTCCGGAACTCCGGAATCGAATCCTTTTCACCCTTGGCATGATTCTGGTTTTCAGAATCGGCACTCATATTCCAACCCCCGGGGTTGATGCCAAGCTTCTTACCCAGAACCTGCCATCTTCAGAACTATTCAGTTTTCTGAATATGTTTTCCGGTGGTGCATTGAGAAGATTCTCAGTATTCGCACTCGGAATTGCGCCGTACATCAACGCTTCGATCATTATGCAGCTGCTTGTATACGTCATTCCTTATTTCGAACACCTTGCCAAGGAAGAGGGCGAAGAGGGCCGAAAACTGATTAGTCAGTATACTCGGTATGGAACAGTTCTTATAGGCGCGCTGCAGGCACTAGGCATCAGCTTTATGCTGGAACGCTTCCGGGTTGTGCCTCATCCTGGCTTGGCATTTAAATTGATGGCTGTAATCACCCTGACTGCCGGGACCGCATTTATCATGTGGCTTGGCGAGCAGATGACCAGTCGTGGAATTGGTAACGGAATTTCAATTCTGATTACCGCCGGTATTCTTGCTGGTTTCCCCGAAGCGGTTGTTCAGCAGGCCGCTCTGTTTAATGGCGACGCACATGAAGTTGTTAAGCTTCTCTTCCTGATCGTCTTTTGCATACTCACCGTCATGGCTATCGTTTTTGTTCAGGACGGAGTTCGAAAGATACCGGTTCAGTATGCAAAACGCGTTGTTGGTCGGCGTGTATATGGGGGGCAAAACACCTACATTCCGCTCAGAGTAAACCAGGCCGGTGTTATTCCCGTAATCTTCGCCAGTTCAATCCTGATGTTTCCATCGATGGTGTTCAACTGGATTCAGGGTCTTGAATCCATGCAGGAATTGGTTAAAAACCGCTTTGTATTCTGGTTCCTGAATATTTTCAATTATAATACTGCAACCTATATAATCATTTATGTTGCGTTGATCATATTCTTTACCTATTTCTATACTGCGATTTCCTTCAACGTCCAGGATCTCGCCGACAACATGAAGAAATATGGCGGATTCATTCCCGGCATCAGAGCTGGTCAGAAAACGGTCGAATTCCTTGAAAAGACTGTTTCAAGAGTAACTCTTGCCGGTGGCGTTTTCCTCTCCATCGTATCGGTTATTCCGAATTTCCTCATGAGCTTCATGAATGTTACCTTCTATTTTGGCGGAACAGCTTTGCTGATTGTTGTCGGAGTGGCCATGGATACCATGCGTCAGCTGGAATCTCATCTGGTTACCAGGCATTATGAAGGTTTTATGAAAAAGAAAGGGTTGAGATGACCAAACGGAACCTGAATCTGATTTTCTTGGGCCCTCCGGGTGCCGGAAAAGGCACTCAGGCCAAACAGGTTGTAGATAAGTATTCAATTCCGCAGATTTCAACTGGAGACCTGATGAGAGCCACTGTCTCATCAGGTTCTTCTCTTAGCGAGAAGTTGAAATCTTATATGCAGGCAGGCGCTCTGGTTCCTGATCAATTGGTTTTGGATATTCTTATTGCACGCATTGACCAGGCTGATTGTCAAAAAGGCTTCCTTCTCGATGGTTTTCCAAGAACCGTAGGGCAGGCCGAGGAACTTGAAAAAGCTCTCCTTAAGAGAAACTCGCCTCTTTCCGGGGTTGTTTCCATTGATGTGCCTGACGAAGTTTTGACTGGCCGGCTAACTGCCAGAAGAATCTGCAGCAAATGCAGTGCCAGCTACCATCTTGAATATTTAAAGCCACAGAAAGACGGAATTTGTGACCGCTGTGGCGGTGAATTGTACCAAAGAAAAGACGATTCTGAAGAAGTTATCAAAAATCGCCTGAAAGTTTATCATGAACAAACTTCCCCGCTGGTGGATTTTTATCAGAAGAAAAAAAATCTGTACCCCGTCGACGGAAATAAAAAAATTGACATGATTTTTCAGGAAATCTGTGATATAATCGATAGACTGAATTCGCCTTGATTTCCTTAAAATCTGATCAGGAAATTGATTTGATGCAGGAAAATGGCCGAATTCTTTCGGTCATTCTTACTAAGGTTAAACATCAAGCCAAACCCGGTGTTTCAACCATGGATCTGGCAGACTACGCCCTGGAACTGATGGAACATGAAAAATGCCAACCGGCATTTTTTGGTTATCGAGGGTTTCCGGGCACCATCTGTGTTAGCGTGAACGAAGAAACTGTACACGGCATTCCCCGGAAAAATCGACTTTTACAAGCAGGTGACTTGGTAAAAATCGATATTGGAATCAAAAAGTATGGCTTCTACGCTGATATGGCAGAAACTGTCTATCTCGGCAATGAAATGCCTGCCGAAATAGAAAAACTCATTCAAACTACAAAAGAAGCCTTGCGAGCTGGAATTTGTAGTGCCATTGCCGGCAATACTTTGGGAAAAATTTCACAAAGTATTCAGAATGCAGTTGAGCACAGGGGTCTGTCAGTAGTTCGCAGGTTTGTAGGCCATGGGATCGGCAGATCATTGCATGAAAAACCACCAGTTCCAAACTTTGGCTCTGAAGATCAGGGTCCACAGCTTGAAAATGGAATGGTGCTGGCAATCGAACCCATAGCTACAAACGGTGATCCAGATGTCATAATTAAAGATGACGGATGGACGGCAGTTACTCGCAACGGTCAACTGTCGGCGCACTTCGAGCACATGGTTGCGGTGACGAAGAGCGGTCCAAAAATACTTACCTCAACCTGCCAGGCGGGTTAGCAGAAAGGGCAAAAGTCGAAAAATGAGCAAAGGTGATACCATTCAGGTTAACGGAAAGGTTCTAGAACCTCTTCCAAATGCCATGTTCAAGGTAGAACTTGAAAATGGTCACATGGTTCTCGCTCACATCTCCGGCAAAATGAGAATGCATTACATTCGTATATTGCCCGGAGATAAGGTCACAGTTGAGTTGACACCCTATGATCTGACCCGTGGGCGAATTGTTTACCGCTTCAAGTGAACCAAAACAGCGGTGAAAATTTTCCAGGAGGAAAAAAATGCGTGTTAGGGCATCAGTAAAAAAGATTTGTGAAAAGTGTAAAATTATCAAGCGTCGCGGTGTTATTCGCGTAATCTGCGACAATCCCCGTCACAAGCAACGACAGGGCTGAGATTTCAGGAGGAAAAGTATGGCTCGTATAGCAGGCGTTGATCTACCTCGTAATAAACGGGTAGAAGCAGCTCTTCCGTATATCTACGGTATTGGCTGGACAACTTCACGCCAGATTCTCGCAAAAACCAAAATTAACCCCGATACCCGCGTTAAAGATCTGACCGAAGACGAAATTTCAGTGATCAAGAAAGTTCTTGAAGCAGATTTTCGTGTAGAAGGCGATCTCAGACGTGAAGTTTCCATGAACATCAAACGTCTCATGGAAATCGGCTGCTACCGCGGTCTCAGGCATAGAAAAGGTCTGCCGGTTCGTGGTCAGAGAACTAAAACCAATGCTCGCACCCGAAAAGGTCCGAGAAAAGCCATTAGAAAAGGCCAATAAGCCTCTTCTAAGGATGTAAACTGATTTAAAGGAGCATAAAATGGCTAAATCAGGAAGTAAGTCCAAAGTGCGGACCAAAAAACGCGAAAAGAAAATTGTAGCTAAAGGTCAGGCACACATTCAGGCAACTTTCAACAACGTTATTGTAACCATTACCGACATGAGCGGTAATGTACTGTGCTGGTCTTCATCAGGATCCAACAGTTTCCGTGGATCCAGAAAATCCACCCCGTATGCCGCCCAGGTTTCTGCCGAAGTGACCGCTAAGCGCGCTCTTGAATTCGGAATGAAAGAAATCGAAGTGTTTGTCGCCGGCCCCGGAATGAGTCGTGAATCAGCAATTCGCGCTCTGCAGAACAACGGCCTCCAAGTAACTGGAATCAAGGACGTTTCCGGAATTCCGCACAATGGTTGTCGCCCTCCGAAGCGACGCCGCGTCTGATGGAGGTATACAATGGCTAGATATACAGGTTCAGTTTGTAGACTTTGTCGCCGTGAAGGCGATCAACTTTTCCTCAAAGGTGCCCGCTGCTACACCGAAAAATGTGCGTTCAAACGCCGCGCAACCATTCCTGGCGTTCATGGCGCAGATAAAATGCGCAAAAAACAGACTGGGTATGAAGTTCAGCTGCGCGCAAAACAAAAAGTAAGAAGAACTTATGGAATTCTTGAAGCTCAGTTCCGCAAATATTATGAAGCTGCCAGCCGCAAAAGCGGGAACACCGGAACCAACCTTCTCCATCAGCTCGAAACCAGACTTGATAACGTCGTATTTCGCATGGGTTTTGGAATTTCCCGCGCACAGGCCCGCATGTGGGTTACTCAGGGACATTTCGAAGTAAACAATCGCAAATGCAATATTCCCAGTTATCAGCTCAGACCCGGCGATGAGATTAAACTCCTCGACAACAGCAAGGTTCGCAAAACCGTAAAAGACATTATGGAAATTTCATCAAGTCGTGAAGTTTCTGCATGGCTACAGGTTGATCGCGAAAACCTCAAAGGCAAATTCCTTGCTCTGCCCGAAAGATCACAACTTGATCCGAAGATTCAGGAACACCTGATCGTTGAGTTCTACTCTCGCTAACCTTTAAGGAGGCCTTGTAGCGTGATTGAAATTAATCGACCCAAAATCAAATATTCTGAAGGTGAAGACGAAAACCACGGAATCATAACTCTCGAACCACTTGAAAGAGGTTATGGTCAGACTCTTGGTAACGCGTTTCGCCGCGTCCTTCTTGCTTCACTTCCCGGCTCATCCGTTTGTGGCGTTAAGATTGATGGCGTTCTTCATGAATTCTGCAGCATTCCTGGTGTTGTTGAAGACGTTACCGCCATTATTCTCAACCTCAAAAAGCTCGTCGTAAATCTTGAAACAGAAGAACCTCTTACCGTTCGCCTTGAAGTTAAAGGCCCGGCAGATGTTACTGCTGCAGATATCAAGACCCACCCCGACCTGCAGATTATCGATGAAGATGTTCATATTGCCCAGGTAACCGGTGACATCACTCTCGGCATGGATATTACTTTCCGCCGTGGTCGCGGTTATGTTCTTGCTGATGATCAACAGGAACTGCATCAGGCAATAGGAACCATTCTTGTAGATTCTCAGTTTTCACCAGTTACCAAGGTTCAGTATAACGTTGAAGATGCTCGCGTAGGTCAGGATATCAACTTTGACAAACTGACCCTCCATGTATGGACCAACGGCAGCATGCAGCCGGCAGAAGCAGTCGAACTTTCAGCTAAATTTTTGCGTGCTCATGTAGATCTGTTCCAGGCACTTGAAGAAGAAATCGTCGAGAATCAGACTGGTAAGCCCACTCACAAGGAAGAACTGGTCATGGTTTCTGCTCAGAAGGCCGAAACACCTCAGAAGGGTCATCTCGATATTCTTATCAAAGATCTTGAATTCTCTGTGCGCTCAAGAAACTGCCTCAAGAAGGCCGGCATCCAGACTCTGGGTGAACTGGTCAACAAGAAGGTTTCTGAACTGCTCGAAATCAAAAACTTTGGCAAGAAATCATTGAAAGAAGTCAGGGAAAAACTGGGGCAGTTCAATCTCAGTTTGCCTGACGACGACGATTCCGTAATCGGAGGGAACGACGAATGAGACATCTTAAAACTGGACGCAAATTTGGAAGAGAATCACATCAGAGAAAAGCGTTGTTTCGCTCATTGTGCACTTCTCTTGTAAAATACGAAAAAATTGAAACCACTCTGCCGAAAGCCAAAGACCTTCGCAGAGAAATTGAAAAGGCTATTACCATCGCTAAGAAACTTCATAAGCTTCAAGGCGATAACGAGCAGCATACTCGCGCTTTGAAGGCCTCAAAAAGAACCCTTCTTGAAGGTTTCTTCCACGGCTGTGGTGATCGAGAAATTCTTGGCCGCGACAATATCAAAAAATATCTGTCCAACCTGACCAAAGAAAACCGCGAAGCTGCTGAAAAATTCATGCAGGATCCCGACAAGAATCCGAAACCCGAATTCATTGTTGGTTATGTTCCAGCTACCTGCACTAGAACTGTTAAAGGCGATGAAGGCAAACAGGTCAAAAGGGAAAGAAAAAATGCCCAGCGCATTCTTCGCGTTGAAGGCACTCTTACCAAGCTGATCAACCGCATTGCTCCAAGGTTTGAAACTATTTCCGGTGGTTATACCAGAATTTACAAACTTGGCAATCGCCATGGTGACAATGCCGAAATGGCAATCATTGAATTCACCAAATAATAAGGTAATTTGATGATTCTGTTTGACCGGGTTTCTTACCGGTACAAAGAGAACCAGGAAACCTCCTTCGCTTTAGAGGAGGTTTCCTTTTCTTTAGCCCAGAACCAGATTATTGGGTTTATCGGCAGCAACGGGTGCGGAAAAACCACATGCGCCCGGCTTATTGCCGGACTTCTAAAACCTGTTTCCGGCAAAGTTACGGTTTGTGGCATCGACACGGCAAGTGAAGATGCAGAAATTCACAGAAAAGTTGGAATAATTTTTCAAAACCCCGATAATCAGATTGTAGGAACTACCGTTGAAGAAGACATTGCCTTCGGTCTGGAAAATCTGGCGTTGCCGCGTGATGAGATGCAAAGACGCATTGAATCAGTCTGTCGGGAGTTGAGGTTTGAAAAATTCCTTAAATTGCCGGTTTCACATCTTTCCGGTGGTCAGAAACAGCAATTGTGCATAGCTTCCATTTTGGTGATGCAACCTGAATGGCTGATTTTCGATGAACCCACTTCTCATCTCGATCCCTGGGCACGTCGGGAATTTTACCAGGTAATCAAACATTTGATTGAATCTCGTAAAGTTGGAATTATAATGATTTCCCAGGTTCCCGATGATTTTGACTTGTTTGAAGAGATTCATCTTTTTTCCAAAGGAAGGCTGCTGTTTACCGGAAAGCCTGAAGAACTGAAATACAGAGAAGATTTACAGCCCATGTTTAGTTTTCCCGAAAAATGGTATCTGGACAGGTTGCAGAAAGAAAAAAATGATCAATTGTCTTGAACTGCGAGAGATCGAGCTTTTTTACAAGAATCGCCGGATTGGCGATAAAATAAGCTGCCGGTTTGAAAAGGGCAGGGTAAACCTTATCGTGGGGCGGGCAGGTTCGGGTAAAAGTACATTGCTGAGAGCTATCGCAGGATTTCATAAAGAATTTTCCGGGAAAATTTTTGCTGACGATATGAGTTTTGATTCAGAAGGCAGAATTGCTCTGGCTTTTCAGAACCCCGAAAACCTTTTTTTCAACCCTTCGGTTGGGGATGAGGTTTGTTATGCATTGATTCAGAAAGACGATAAGGAATTCAGACAAAAAGGCATTGCATGGCTTGAAAAATGGGGAATCGAAGCTAGTGCTTTCTGGAAAAAACATCCTTTTGAGCTTTCCGGTGGGGAAAAACGAAAGGTCGCACTAAGCGCTTGCACTGTTCTTCTTCCAGAAGTTATTCTGCTCGACGAACCACTTGCGGGGCTTGACTTTCAGGGAAGGGAAAAGCTGGCTGGAATTATTTCACAAATCGCCCGAGACCATATTGTAATAATCGTTACCCATGACCCGGAAAACCTGATTGACCTGACTGGAAGAGTATTATTTATTGGAGATCAAGCGGTTGAATTTAAATGCGTGAATGAGTTTATCGCAAAATCTCTGCAAGAGCCTGATTTTTACCCCCTTCCTGATTGGTATGTTCAGGCAATGGAACAAAAGCCGATAAAAAAACACATACCTCGACTTCGTGCAGAATCCGTATTCAAATACCTTCAAGGAACCGCTGAAGATGCAGATTACCTATTCGCCGGCTGATAGCGCACTTTATCGTTTAAATCCTTTTATCAAGGGGTTGGGCACTCTTTTTATAATTTTGCTTTTTTCGGTAACCATGCAGGGCTTGTTTTCACTGTTTTTTTCTTTGGTGCTTACAATTCTTTTGGCCATACTTTTTAAAGTCGAATTGAAACCCATTCTGATTTCTATCGAAAAAATTTGGCTGTTACTATTGCTGGTTGGCATAATACAAGGCTTTTCAACGGGAAATTTCAACCCTGAGTCTTTATTGATAGCGGTTATTCGAATAATCGGGGTTTTCGTTACCTCGGGCATTTTCGTTACTATTTCTTCTCAGTCAGAACTTATGTATTTCTGGGAGCAATCTTTCAGACCTTTAAACCTTTTTGGTTTCCAGGCCAGAGAACTCGCACTGGTTATGGTAATTTCAGTGAGGTTTTTGCCGGTTATTCTGGGAGAACTCGACCGAATAAGAATGGCTCAAATGGCCAGAGGAGCGAGGTTTTCCCATGGGGTCGGGCTAAAAGCAGTTAAGTCTCTTATGCCTTTGCTTATACCGACTTTGTCTCTTGCCATTATAAGGGCTGAAGATCTTGCACTTGCAATGGAAGCACGCGGCTATTGCGTTTCCAGGCAAAGAACAAGATATAATCACTTTTCTATCGGTTTTTTCGACATCTTTGTCTGTGGAATCATGCTGGGGACAATTCTGGCTTATGTTTTACAAATAAGGTTTTAAGATTTAATTGAAAGCCCGCTGCGATTATCAATTTGATTTTCCATGACTTTTAAATTCTTTTTGCAGTGCTCAACAAAAAAATCAGCCTCCTGAATATATTTGAACATCAGTGAAGTTTGTTCATGAAGTTTTTCGGCTTTAATACCCAGTTCGAGGCTATTCAGTGAAAAGGCTGAGCTGATACGGCTTATGCCGCGAGAAAGCAGCAGATATCCAGGCAGGGTTGAGCCAGAAATAAGAAAAAAAGCATGAACAAAAAAATCTGAAGGCAACCATGTGGCAAAAAGCCAGCCTGAGAAAGCTCGATAAAGGGTTTGAGCAAGAATGAATACCGGTAGAAGGTTGGCAAGAAAGATGTAAAAAGTAAGGATTTTTGCCTCACAAACCGCCTGGGCACTGGTCTGCAGGTTTTCTTTAACCAGTCTTGCATAAAAAACTTCTTCTTCAGTAATGGTTTTTTCCTGAGTTTCACCTTCAATTCTAAGATCCTGCAATAGTCTTTTTTCATCATTTTTGCAGGCAACCAGATTCTGGCTGTTGCGCAGGGCGCTGGTAATTTTTATACTGACGTCGGCTGAAGAAAATCCAGATCCAGCATGGCCTGCAACCCAGATATAAGGGAACATGAAAAGAGTGCGTCGTTGCTGCAGTTGTTGATAAACTTCTCTAATTCTTGCCTCATCAGCAAGACGATCAAGGTGCTCATGCACCATAATTTCTGCAGGCGCCTGCTCCATGCGTTTGTTCAGATTCTGCAATTGAAGTTCGGCGGTTTTTACAAGATTTTTCAAGTTTCTCTGAGCTTCACTCTGTTCAAAAGCGTGAATGAAATTTCTCAGACAGGCAGCCTCTTTAATAAGGCGATTTTGATTCAAATTCCTTTTTGAAAAAATTACATCGCGAAACCTGATAAATTCAAAGTTCTGCTGGTCGCGGGCCGAAAAAACGAAACAATCATCTTTTCCAGATTGAAAACCAAACCCGGAAATCTTTTTTAGAAAATCATCACGCAGCTTTTCGACCGAAGAATCAGGTGCCGTATCAGACTTATTCATGGCAAATATCCAGCGTTTTCTCGAAGCCCATTCGATAATAGTCTGATTTATGTCGAAATTCGAACGTTTATCTGGTGTAGAAACATAAACTAGAATGTCTGACTTTTCGATGACTTTTCTGGTTAACTCTGCGTTTTCTTTTTGAATTGTGTCAAGATCAGGGGTGTCGATAATAACCGCACCCTCAACGACTCCGTCACAGTAGATCATATCATTGCCAAAATCGATGAATGGGCGATCATTTGCTTGTGCTGAAACATAAAGCTGCCTGGTAAAACCTCTGACACTGTCAGAAGATGGGCTGGCCGACTCTTTTCCAAGCAATCTTGAAAAAATGAAGGATTTTCCGGTTCCTGTTCCACCAATTAGTGAAATAATCAATGGTTGAGAAGCATTCTGCTGGTTGCATTCTGAAATTCCGGCGCGCAAAAGGCTTGTGATTTCAAGAAAATCAGGGTTGTTTCCGAACGAAGAACATGATTTCACCAGGTTTAGAGCCAGCCTGACCGTTGTTTCAAGATTGTTTGTATTCATATTTTCTGCTAATTTCATTTAATTTGAGGCAGGTTTCATGACATTCCTCAATTCTCGCCTGGTTGATTTCATCAAGCTCTGCAAAAATTGGTGCAGCAAAGAGTGGCATTGCCAGGTTTTGCCTGAGAAAATCACGGTAGGCCTTTTCTCTAAGATCTTTCCAGAGTTTGTGAGCTTCATTGATTTCGTTATAAAGACCCATGTTCGAGAAAAGAGTCATCAATAAACCGCCAGCAGCACTACCACCGCCAACTGCAGCAACCAGGCCTAATGTTCCGATTCCGCCATCGAGAAAAACATCTGCAACCAGAAGACTTGCTCCGACAATCTGTGCCAAATCGCTTACCACATTGATCCAGATCCAGCGATTTTTATTGCGGGCAATCCATTGGGTTAATTTGCTACGCACAAACAGTTCCCACTCTTCGTCGACAGGGGGAAGTTCGGTTGCGAGAATCGTTTCTATCGTCTTTCGACAACTTTCGGCGCTAATATTTTTTTCGGCAAAGGCTTCGCGCCATTTTTCCACCAGTTTCTCAGCCTGAATCTGCAGACGTTGTTGTTCAAGATCGTTTCTTTTTGCGACTTCTGATTTCAGATCTTCAGGTTTAAGGCTGTAAATTTTCTGATGAATTGAAGAAGCAACCTCTTTCAATCCCGAACCGATCATGGTAATCGGTCTAATCAGGCGTTGCAGAAGGTTGGGGCGATTTTCTTCAAGGAGTTTTCTGATCATTCCAAGAATGTGAAAGATTGGAAACTCTTCTCCGACAATACGGCCGGCGGCAATTTTCAAATGTTTGTTCAAACGGTTAATCTGCTCCTGCAGTTCATAGTTTCGTATTTTTGCATTCTCGCAAATATTAAGGCCGGACTTGACGCCACATGAAATTGATTGCAGATAGTGGGAAAAAATTATTTCAAGGCCTTTCTGCCCAAAAAGAAATTCTTTAAAAGATGCACTGGTATTTGCAAGGGGCAGGAAATCATCAAGTTCTATTTTCATACTTCGGGGCGAAGAATAGAATGGCGCTTGTTGAAGATAAGAGTGCAGTGAAATCTGGTTTGATCTCAGCTCTTTGAATTCAAGATCGCGACCGGCGAATTCAAGAAGATCGTCTCTAACCGCATGGGCGCTGGTTTCTGGGTTTTCTGCATCGATTTTGGTCAGAAGATATGTCAGGCTGCCAGAGAAACGGCAGCATTTTTTTAAAAAATCATATGCCTTCTGGTCTTTGTAGGATTCAGTAAATACGGTGTAAATTACCGAATCGGCCCGTTCAATCATTTGTTCAGCTTTATCCCAGTTGGTGGTTTCAGTGGTGTTGAAATCTGGAATATCAACCAGGCATAGCCAGAAATCAGAATCTTGGTGGTGGTAGGGCGCTTTAAAAATCTGAGTTGCGGGGGTGTGACGATTTCTAAGATCGGTTGGGCTGGTCAGTTCAACAACATGAAAACCTGGAAAAAACATTGCAGTGTCGAGCCGTTGATAAATTGGTTCGGGAATTGCAACTGTAGAGGCAAATGTCATAGGCCTTACAGCTCCGCCTGCCGGGGTTTCCAGACCGGTTAGCAGGTTGAAAATTGTGCTTTTGCCTGAACCGCTTGGCCCGACGAGAACACAAATAATAACCGGTTTGTCATCTATTTCCAGGTGGCGACCCGGCAAATTTTTTAACTGGTTGAAGGCGCTGCGGTCGCAGTCAGAGATCAACCTTTCACGCCCGTCAAAATCAGTCAGTCTGGGAATCTCACGCAAAAGCAACCCGACATGGTTATGTACTTCCGCGATCAGGCGGTTAAAATTTTTCTCTTCACAAGTTTGCATAATTATCAAAATTCATATTATAAAAAAGGCAAGATCAGATATTTTTACCATGGGAGCAGGATAAATGAAAGTTTTTAGGGGCTTGGTCAGTAATTCTCGGTCAACCGGGCTTTTTACCTCCAATAACGGTTTTGATGCAAT
>DYKG01000049.1 GCA_020722725.1 Candidatus Methylomirabilis sp. | reverse complement strand
CGAAACCATTGCCGGAAGCTGCACCAATCCGCATACCGAGAATTGCTGGTTTTGCTGACAGACGGTTGCACAATTAATTGTGTTAAGGTACAATATGGCAAAATCTTATCTGGCCGGGATTATAAACAAAAATGCAGAATATTTATCAGCTTTTCGGCGTCGCAAATTTCGCTGGGCTTGAAGAAATAGCCGCGGCCTACAAGAAGAAATATGCTGAACTTTTCTCTTCTGATTCGCCGCTGGCAAACATACCCAAATTGAAAGAGCTTAAAGACGCTCTGGATCTGCTTGCCGACGATAATCGCCGCGAAGAATACGATGAACGTCTCGCTAAATTTCTGGAGGAAATAGAAGAGCATTTTGATCAGGCCGTCTTAGACCTCGAGGCCGGCCGTTTTGCTCAGGCAATTGAAAGACTGAAATGGTGCATAAGCAAAGATCCGGGAGAACCGGATTTTTATGAAACCATTGGTCTGGCGTATCGCTTAACCAATGATTTTGATAATGCCTTGAACAGTTTCAAGCAAGGTTTGCGAACTGGCCAGAAGGCAGCGTTTTTTCATCGGAATCTTGGCGAAATCTATCGTCTTAAACACGATGACGACACTGCAGATACTCATTTTCTCGAAGCTTCAGAAGCTTTTAAGGCAATTCTGCAGACCGATCCCAAGAATGTCGAAGCTATGGAGCAACTGGCTGACATTTACGCCAGAATGAAATGGTTCGAAGAGTCTATCGATGTGTATTCTCAATTGATCAGGCGATTTCCCTACAATGCGAATTATCGCCGCGATATCGGAAGTGTTTTTTACGAGGTCGATATGGTTGAAGAAGCCGAAGCCCAATTGCTTGAGGCCCTGCGAATCAAGCCCGGCGACTCATCGGCTCTTTTGTTTCTTGGACTGGTTTATTTCAAGAGAAGACTGCTGGGAATGGCGGTCGAAACTCTGAAAGACAGCCTGAAAATCAACCCAGACCAGCCCGAAGTAAGCCAGCTGATTATTCAGATTGAAACCATCAGGGGTGAAATCGGGCGAACGGTTGAAGAAATCATTTATGACCCTGCTCCCGATGCCTTTGTTGAAGGCCATGTAAAATGGTATAACCGCGAAACCGGCATGGGTGTTGTGTGCTGTGAACAATACCCTGAAGTTCTTCTGCATTTTTCAGCTTTGAAACCAGAGCAGGAAGATGCACTGGTAAAAGGTGCTGCCGTGCGCTTTGGAGTGGTAAAGGACAAAATGAGCCCAATTGCGGTTCAGGTTGAAGTGCTTGCTGAACACAGCGCTTCTGATGCCATGCCTGGCAAAATTGAGCGCTTTGATCCCCAAAAAAAAGTGGGAATCATTCGCTCGCATGATGGCCGCGAAATCTTTTTTCCCTTTTCCGCACTCACCGAAGATGCGCTTGCGGCACTTGCCGTAGGCATGGATGTGCTTTTTGAAACCCGTTCGATCACCGGTCTTGAAGACAATCTGGTTGAACAGGCAGTAAGGGTTCGTCTGCGAAAGCGAAAGTTGCCGCCTGCTTCAGGTTGAAAATTTCTTTCAGTTTTCCGGTCTGGTTTCGCAAAGCTCGAAAAAAGCTTTTTCCAGCGTAGAATATCGTTCGATAATTTCACTCAATGGTGCTGAGATTTTCAGCTCTCCATGAGCAATGATTCCTGCGTGCGTAACCAGTTTTTCGACAACTTCAAGCACGTGGCTTGAAAAAATGACGGTGGTTCCCTGTTTCACCATCTGGTTGAGCAATAGCCTGAAATCTCTGGTCGCCTGTGGGTCAAGGCCATTGAAGGGTTCATCGAGAATCAGAACCTTGGGTTGATGAATGACTATGCCTGCCAGAGCTATTTTTTTCTTCATTCCGTAGCTGTAGTTGGCGGTAAAGTCATCGGCGGCATCGGTAAGATTGAAAAGATCAAGCAGATGTTCTATTCGACCCGGAACTGATTGACGGTCGAGTTTATGCACGTCTGCAACAAATTCAAGAAACTGACGACCGGTCAAATAATCATATAAAAAGATTTCATCGGGAAGGTAACCAACTATTGCCTTTACTTTGACTGGGTCATTCGCAACATTTATGTTATCGATCATTGCAATGCCGGAGGTAGGCTGAAGCAGTCCCATCATCATGCGTAATGTCGTGGTTTTTCCCGCTCCGTTCGGCCCAAGAAAACCATACATCGCCCCGCCGGGAATACTGAGATTCAGATCTTTAACGGCAAATTGATCGCCAAATTTTCTTGAAAGACTGGTGATTTCAATCATATTCCGCCGCTTACCCGCTGAGGCCGCAGTTCTTTCAGGTGTCTTGCATAATCTGCCAGTCGGGGAAATTCATCTAAACATTTGAAAGTAGAATCATTATTCCAGAAATCGGTCAGGCCACTGTAACCGGTTTTTTCATATTCGCTGGCGGTAATCAGCATTTCAAGCTTGTCGACCGCTCTCACGAACCTGGCTTCACGGGTTTTCCCATCTTCAAATTCTTTAAATAGACGAATATTTTCGCTGCTTATCGATTCATCAAGCGGCTGTAAAATATCGCTGACCGCCCGGATTTCGATTTCCGATTTTTCGGGAAAGTAGCTCAGCGCAGTAAAGGGAATATCTCCAACTCTGCATTCACCCAGTTCATGAACGATCGCCAGCGAAACTGCCCGGGTCTTATCGATATCTGCGAACATCGGGCTTAAAAGGTGGGTCAGCAGCACTACGCCAAAACAGTGGTCGGCCAGTGATTCGCAATCTCTGATTCCACGGAGCTGCCAGCCGGTTCGTCTGATTTTCTTCAAGGTCAGAAAATCGTGAAAAACTTTATCAAAATTCGCATTGTCACTCATAATTCAATTTTCCATTTTACTCTTAAGTTGTTTTTGCCAGGTGGTTTTCAACCAGATATTTTTCGCCGATAAGCAGCGCGGCATAATCATCCACTGGTCTGGGTGGCATTTGCAAACCCAGCGGCACCAGACGCCAGAAACCGGTTGGCGGGTGGTCGGCAAAATAGCGGGCGCGGGCTTTGTAGGTAGTGTTTTTCTCTTCGGCAAACCTTACCGGAGGTTCGAGTTCTAGTGAGTTGTAAAGCTTGCATACTACCGGCGCCGCGGTTCCATTGCCGATAATCACTGCCTGGGGCAGGTTTTCTGTATTTTCGCAGAAACGTTTAAAAATTCGATGAAGTTCGCTCAAATAGACCACTCCCATCTCGCCATGGGTCAGGTCATAATTTACAACGGCGAAGCCAACCTTGTCTGAACCTGGATCAATTGCCAGTATGAACTCTATTTTTTTGTTCATTCTTCAGAAGGTTGGTAATTGACGGTTCTGATGGCGATAAAACTGTCGCCACTTCGCAGCTTGCCAGGTACCAGAACCACGGCAAAAATTCCCTCGCGGGGCATTACACAGTCGCCGGCACGATGATAAACGGCGCATCGGGTGTGACATTCTTTGCCTATCTGGGTTATCTGCATTACCGCGCCAGACTCGCAATAGAGCAAAGAACCGATCGGCAGCTCATAGAGACATACCCCGGATGTGGCAACATTTTCGGCAAATGAGCCGAAATCGACGCTCAGACCCTTTGCTTTCATTTTGTCTATACTTTCAACCCCAAGCAATGAAACCTGACGGTGCCAGTCGCCGCCGTGGGCATCGTTTTCAACACCGAATTGTACTTTTAAACTAACCTCGTCGCAGGGATCTTTGGGGGTGCCTTTCCCCTTGCTGGTAGCGAGCTTTTCAATTTTGCCGACGGTCGCATCGGCAGTCAGCCAGTCGCCACTTTTTCCACCAGTTTTTCTGATGAGGCGGGTGGTTTCTATTTTTGCACCTTTATCCACACCCTTTACCATGTCGTAAACATTCAACATCGCAGTTGAAGCAGCAACCATCGCTTCCATTTCCACGCCCGTTCGATCAGTGGCTGTTACGGTGGCGAAACAACCGATTCGCTCCTGATCGACCGGAAAAAGATCGATTTTTACCGAATCAATCTTTAGCGGGTGAGTAAGGGGAATGAGCTCAGAAGTCTTTTTTGCTGCCATAATTGCTGCTACCCGCGATGCGGCAAGTGCATCGCCTTTTTGCAGCTCTCCGGCCAGCAATAGTTCAAGGGCTTTTTTGCCGACAAATACCGACGAATAGGCAATGGCAGTGCGTCGGGTAATGGCTTTGCCGCCAACATCCACCATTTTAACTTTTCCATCCTTGTCAAGGTGGGTCAGTTGGTCTGTCATCAATTTTCTCCGGAATTCAGTTTTGCGGCGCGGCCATTCGATAAAGATTGCAGCCAAGCTGCTTTATTTTCTGCACATCTTCAAGCTGACCAAGCCAGCGTTCTGGTATGGAACCCATGCCAAACCAGGCGCCATACATTGCTCCAGCCATTGCAGCGATTGCGTCACAGTCGCCACCGCTGTTAGCCGCTCCAATAATCAGGTCGTCAAATTTTCCGTTGCATTTTAGGAACCAGTAAAGGGCGGTACTGAAAGACTCAAGGCAAAAGCCGCCATTTCCAAGATTGTTAATCGCCGCAACCGGTTCAAGTCTCAACGATTCTTTCACCTGTTGCATCTTTTTGTTCATTTCCGGGGCAAATGTCTGAGATTTTTCAATCACCCGGTTCAGAATGTAATCGGGTGCAAATTCTGAATTTTCGAGACCCATTCCGATTACTGTCGCCATCCCGAGGGCAACACCAACAACCCGGTTGTCGGTATGGGTCATTCTGGCAGATTTTTCAATAGCATCTTTCAGTAAAACCGGCGATTTATAAAAGGCCAGCGCATAAGGAACAGTTCGACAACTGGCGTTGATACCTGCAGATAGATGCCCTGACTGGTTCCATGGCGTGCCGGCAGCAAGCTTTCTGCATGATTTAATCAGAGTGTTACCGGGAAATCTCCATTCAGAGCGTTTTTTCTGTGAATGGTACCAGTCAACCAGTTTTTTTGTGAGATCGTCGACCGAGAAAATTCCGCATTCTACCAGGCTTTCCGCGAGCAGCAGCATCGCCTGTGTTTCATCTGAATACTGCCCTGGAGATAGATGGCTGACCGGATGTGATGGAAATGCCTTAACATAAAAGTTTATCGCTGCAGCTCCGTCTTCAGGAGTTCTGAAAACGTCTTCTATCGGTGCGGCGAGCGCGTCGCCAATCGCATAACCAAGCATACTAGCCTGAAACTTGTCAATCATTCAGATATTCCTAAAATGGTTTAATACTTCAGTTCGACAGTTTAACACAGCTGAAGCAATTTCTCCATATCAAGAATTTGTCTGAGAAATGCAGCAGGAACTCAGGCTACTATGCGCTCTGGATGGTGTGGCGAATTCTTGCTTCTCTGAGAGTCAAAAAAACTCCAGGGTTCTTTTCAAGGAATCGGTAAAATTCCATTACATCCACGGTGTAAAGAACCGTTTCTTCTTCTGCCACCATTGAGAAACGATGCACCCCGCGCCTTGGAGTTGCATAAATTTTGGCGATGAAACTACCGCGGGCAGCTCTGATAATTGGCTTTTTGTAACGCTCAACCGAAACAATGCCCGAATCAACAAAGAAATAATTGTCGCGGGTGGTTCCCTGACCAACAATGATGTCGCCTTTTTTGAACCGCACCCTTGCCATAATGCCCTGTAATTGTGTTCTCTGGGTCGGCGAAAGTGACTTGAGCAGCGGCACGCTGTCGAATAGAGACCATGTGTCGTATTCGCGGTTCTGGGCAATGATTTTCATCTGTCGCGCAATTTCCGAGCCGCGGATGAAATACAGGAAATCGTATTTGTCCATTACCAGAACTTTCATATCGGTTTCTGCGATAACGTCGGCGTTCCTTGGCAAATTCAAAATCATCGAGGTTTCCCCGATGTAATCATTGTTGCTGTAATTCTTAACCGTATGCCCTTCCCGTTCAACTCTGGCACGACCGTGAACAATCATGAAAAACCGATCACCCACCGTGTCTTTTCGGATAATGAAATCACCAGGCTTGAAATGTTCAACCTTTACGAGCGTAAGAAATTCGCGAGCCTTTTCGATCGGCAGGCCGGAAAAAAGATCGATGTGGTTGAGTACATCGAGAAATTCGAGGGCCTCATTGCTCGGTGGCGGACTGACCGGAATGATGATCGATTCAATTCGTCCGTCCGGAGCTTTTCTTAAGCCTGAATCAGCAGGAATCGACTTGCTGGATGTGTGAGTCAGGTAAATTCTTTTTCTTACCGGTTCGGGAAGTTCAACTAAATTGGAAATGGGTGTGTGAATCGGCGGAATTCCTGCTTCATGAAAGATTATCGAATGATGCCAGGGGAAATTCGTCAGTTCAATCATACGGTAACGGTTCACGTCACCACGTTCAAACAACTTTTTGAAAGTTTCGGGGTCATAAAGCGAGTCTGATGAATAAACGAAACTCTTACCCTGGAAATAGACCTCGAAGCCGATTGTCGGAATCGAGTGCAGGGTGTAGAAAAATCTGAACTCCCCGCCGTTAATTCTTATCGGAACCTGAAGAGTAATCGGATGAAAGTGGAACAGATTCATGAAAGCCTTATAGTTCAGGCCGGTAAGCGACTGATACTTACGAACAAAGCTTTCCATGATGGTTTCAGTTGTATAAAGATTTATTTTCTTTTCTTCGAGAAGTTTTTGCAGAATTCCAGAATCATGGTCGGCGTGACAGTGAGTTAAAATGCAGTCATCGACCAGTCGCGGGTTAATATCCATAGCCTTGAGCCAGTGCGTTGAATCTACCGGCGGATCTACCAGGATGCCGCGCCGATTAACCCACAGAATGTATCCGCTGGTTTTTTCTTCAGGATCAAAACCAGAGCCAGAGCCAATTACCGTAACTCCGAAAAGAGGCGGTTCAAATGGCTTGCTTGCAACGGTGTCGGGCGGTTCGGTTCCGTACCCGATATCAAGTGAAACTTCCGCTAGAATTTTGGTGCCGTCGACGACCTTGAGGCTTTCTTTGCTGCGTTCAAGGGCATATTCTCCGAAAGGTACACGTCCGTCAGGGCCCCATTGAATACCGGTGGCCATGTCGTTAAGCTCGGCCTTTCTTTTACCCGAAAGAGAGAAGGGCCGTAAAAAATCCATTTCTGCTCTGAGATTTGGGATCAGATCACGATTTATTCCATAAGGGTATTCGCGAACCAGCTGAATATTGTCGGGACCAAGAACAGCTTCACGCAGAACCCGAAGAATGGTTTCTATTTGATGACGCATGCCAACCAGTTTTATCGAGCGTTTTTTCAAAAAGAAATTGTAGTAGAAGGGAAACTCGAAATCGGCAAGCGAAACGCCGCGATCAGCGCTGAACATGCGGTTAGGAACAACAAAAGTGTCAGGCACTTCGCCAAGAATCTTCAGGGAATCTTTGATGGTTTCCGGAGGGGCACCTATCTGCAAAGACCCAGATGGAGTCTTTATCAGCGTGCCGCCGCGTGCAAGATTGAAAACCTCTACAGACATCTGCAACAGTACCTTCTCAGAACTTTGTCCACCGCAAAAAGATAATCAATCGCTTGAAATAATGCAACTATTTCGCGTTGCAATTTTTTAAGAAATTTTACCCTGCTCTTTATTCAGCTCTGAGGCTTTTTCCTTCCAGTTCAGGTCAGCATACTTATGCTGTGCAAGATTTCGGGCTGTCGCAACCTCTTCGGCAGAAATAAGTGAATTAGTAATGGCTAAATTGAAAAATTCAGAATATTTTTCGGCAATTTTTTTGGGCAGCAAAGAAATTTCGGTTGA
This sequence comes from Candidatus Methylomirabilis sp., assembly GCA_020722725.1. Taxonomy (GTDB): domain Bacteria; phylum Muiribacteriota; class Ozemobacteria; order Ozemobacterales; family Ozemobacteraceae; genus DYKG01. The sequence continues at coordinate 16,057 of DYKG01000049.1, read as the reverse complement.
GCTTAAAAAGTTGCCAAGACAGGTCATGCTTACCCCTTCATCAATTTTTTTCAGAGTGTAAAACAGGTGATCGGGAGGATGGCAAATCTCAATCGGAATCGAGCCATGTATGATCAGGTGCTCAGATTTGGCAACTCCAGCAGCTCCGATAAGTTTTTTCCCATCGACAAAAACTGAATGGCCTGCCGCCGCTGCGTAGCAGTGAACCGAATTTCCTGAATTAGATTTCTGCTGGCGTGAATCGGCAAATTTCGCCGGAATTCTCATGGCGCACAAGGCTTTTACCATCGGCTCGATCGCTGTCATAAACATACTTAGAAACGTTGCATGGTTTTCTTTTTTAAGAATTGCCTGAGGCAACCCGAGAGAAAATGTCCATTCGCATGAATGAAAAACCATTTTGCCCCCACTCATGCGACGAACCAGGCCAAGCCCTGATTTAACCGCTGTTTTGATATCGATCAATTTTTCTATTGCCTGATTGTAACCGAACGACATGGTTGGCGGTGACCATTGATAAAATCGAAGAAAGCCAGAGTTTGCAGAGCCTGAACCAAGAAGGGTCATGGTAAGGGTTTCATCGATTGCCATGTTCATCGGCCCGCTTTGCGGCATATCAGTTATAAAGCGTATCATATCTGAATTTTAAACCCTCGATAGAAAAGAAACAAATTATTCTTTAATCAGATAAGAAAACAGGGGCTGTTTTTTTTGCGGAAAATGTGGCATATAATAGGGGCTTAACTATAAACCAACTTTTCCCAAAGGATCAGGCAACAGATCATGTATTTAAAGTCTCTTGAACTTATGGGCTTCAAGTCTTTCGGCCGAAAAACGGTTTTTGACTTTCAGCCCGGAGTTACAGCCATAATCGGACCCAACGGTTCAGGAAAAAGCAATATTTGCGACGCAATCAGATGGGTGCTCGGTGAACAGAGCGCTAAAGCGCTGCGCGGAACCAAAATGTCGGAAGTTATTTTCGCCGGTTCGGCTGAGTTGCGTCCGGCTGCTTTTTCCCAGGTAAAGTTGATTCTCGACAACGAAGATCGGGCGATGCCGCTCGATTATTCAGAAGTCAGTATCGGCAGACAGCTTTTCCGTTCGGGTGAAAGCAATTACATTGTCAACAATAACCGCACCCTGTTGAACAGCATTAAAGAAATGCTCATGGATACCGGGATCGGCAAAGACGGCTATTCGGTAATCGGCCAGGGCGACATTGACGATATTATTTTTCAGCGCACCCAGTCGCGCCGCGCTCTTATCGAAGAAGCTGCCGGAATTACCAAATTCAAACACCGCAAACAAAGTACTCTTACCAAGCTTGACCATACCCGGGCCAATATTACCAGGCTTAAAGATATAATCGGTGAAATAGAAGGCCAGCTTGGTCCTTTGGCCGAGCAGGCCGAAAAAACCAGAAAATATCAGGCTCTTGCTGCCGAAATCCGTCAGCTTGAAATCGACCTGATCCTATTTGATTTGCACCAGTATTATTCTGATCAGGAAAACATTCAATCAATGCGCTGTGGCCTGCTGGCCAAGGTTGAAGAAATCGAAAAGTTTCTTGCGGAAGTGGATGAGAAGAAAGCCGGTGCCCGTGAGCGGTTTACCCGGTTTGAAACGGTTTTAAAAACCCGCCAGGATGAAGTTAAAGTAGTCACCGGTCAGATCGATGAATTGCGGCGTCAGTCAGGCACTCACCGCGAGGAAATTCGCAGCAAACAGGCTCGAAGCCAGGCAATTGCCGAAGAAATCGCCAATATCGAGAACATGCTGCATGACGGTGGCGAAGAAATTTCTGAAGCAGAAAATCGCCTGAATGAATCCGAAGGCAAAGAAATCGAGCTACGCTCTGCAATGAGCGAGGTTGAAGAAAAAATCGATGCGGTTAAATCTGAGCTCGATGCCCATTTAAAAGAGCTCGCCGAAGACAAAGGCTCGGCTTTTAAAATCGCGGTAGATATCGCCGAACGAAAAAACCGCATCAATAATGCGGTTCAACAACGGCAGCTTCTCGAAAAACAGCTGGAAAAAGGGCAAAATGATGTCGAGTCTGCCCAGGAGCAGATTTCGCGCCTCACTACCGAAAAACAGCGGCTCGAAACAGAGATCGCCCAGATGCAGGCAGAAATTAAAGAAAATCGCGATGCTTTCACCCAGGAATCAACCAGGCTGAACAAGATTGAACGTGATTATCGAAAAAATGAAGAAGAGCTCAATGCCGTATCTGATCAGATGAAAATGTTCAGAGCCAGGGCCAACCTACTCGAAGAACTGCGATACAGCAATGAAAGCGGCATATACAGAGGAGTGCAGGCTGCCCTGGCTTTGAAGGAAACCGGTCGCTTGCCCGGAATTCAAGGTATGATTGGTGAGCTCATCACTGTTCCCAAAGGATTTGAAGTTGCTTTTGAAACCGCTCTTGGCGGAAGTATTCAAGATATAATTACCGACAATGTCGAAACAGCAAAGGAAGCGATTGCTGTTCTCAAAGAAAACAAGGCAGGCAAAGCTACTTTCCTGCCTCTTGATATGATCAAAGCCCCACCTGGCGTCAGAAAACCTGAAGTCAGAGGATGCCTTGGCGTTGCACTCGACCTGATTGAATATGATGCCCGCTTTTTTACTGTAATGAGCCATCTTCTCGGTCGAATTCTGATTTTCGAGAAACTCGATGAGGCAGTTGAATTTGCTAAACACGATAGAAATTTTAACCGCATTGTAACCCTTGAAGGCGATATCGTCAGATCATCGGGAGCCCTTACCGGTGGCGGCGAAAGCCGTAAAAGCGTTGGTATTCTTGCACGCAAACGCGAACAGGAGGAACTCGAAAGCAAACTTGCCGGTCTTGAAAGCCAGGAGAAAAAGCTGCGAAGCCAGATCGGCAGCCTGCAGAAAGAGCGCCAACATCTGCTTAATTCGACCAGAGATCGCGAAGAAGCCATCAGACGCCGCGAACAGTCGCTCGACTTTTTCCGGAAATCTCTTGATAAAGCGGTTACAGAACTGCAAAGCCGCAGTGAAAACTTTTCTCACATTTCCCGCGATCGCGAAGAAATTACCCAGCGGTTGCGCAAGTTCCATGATGAATTGCAGACCGCGCAGTCAGAGCTGAGTGCCCTGGAAATGAAAGATAAAGATCTGGCCGGGCGGCTGAATTCGATGAATGGCCGTGAAGAGGGAATTCAGACCCGTTTGAGCGCATTGAACGATATGCTTGGCGAGCGAAAGCTTGAACTGGCGCAGATTGTCGAGCGCAAAAAGGCTATTAAAAAAGAAATCGAAGCGGCAAGTCGTCGTAGACGTGACTCGCAGGAACGCAAAGACCGGGCAAATGCTGAAGTAGTCAAACTTGATCAGGAAGTTGCGGAAAACGAGGTCAGAGTTACCCAGATTCAGTCTCAGATAGATGAACATGAGAAACGGCGCGAAACTCTTGAAGCGGCAATGGAATCCATTCAGAACGATTACCGCAAAATTTCGAAAGAGCTCGACCAGCTCGATCATGCTTATCAAAGCCGTGTAAGAATCGAAGATTCAACCCGCAAGAAGCTTTCTGAGCTTGATATCAAACTTGCTGAAGTAAATACCCTTATCAAGGCCAAAGAAGGTATTCTCAGCGGTGAATTCAATCTCGATATCAACGAATTGAGCATTAACCAGCATAAGTATGAAAGCCGTGATGAGCTTTCGAACCGCATTATACAGAGAAAATTCGAGCAGGAAGCTCTTGAGCCAGTTAACCCTCTAGCTATAGAAGAGCACGAAAAAACCCGGGAGCGTTATGATTTTCTCAATGGTCAGGTCGTCGACATGCTTGAAGCTGCCGGGTCACTCGAGCAGGTAATTGCCGAAATTGAAAAAATCTCTTCAGAGCGGTTTATTGAAACTTTCAAGCAGATTAACGTGGCGTTCAATGATATTTTTGATGTGCTGTTTCCCGGTGGAAGCGGCATGCTCAAGCTTAGCGACGAGAACGCCCCACTTGAAAGCGATGTTGATATTGTCTGCAAACTGCCGGGCAAAAAACTTTCAACTCTTGAGTTGTTCTCTGGCGGTGAGAAAGCACTTATTTCACTGGCTCTGCTATTCTCAATTCTCCAGGTTAAGCCTCCCGCATTTTGTCTGCTCGATGAAGTCGAAGCCGCACTGGATGAAGTTAACGTCAGGCGCTTTACCCGCATGCTTCGAGCTTTCTCCGGTAAGACCCAGTTTCTGGTTATCACTCATAACAAAGAAACAATGCAGGCAGTAGATGTTATCTACGGTATTACCATGCAGAAAACCGGCGTTTCCAAGCCAATCTCGATCAGGCTTGAAGACGAAGACAAGATTAAAGAATTTACCTACAGTAAATCAGGTCAGATGCGCGAAAAGAAAATTGAAGCCGCAGTTGCCGGCAACGCCTGAACAGGAGAAAAATCATGAATGGGGAACAAAACCAGCTGCAGGATGAAGGAAAAGGCCCGGCAAACTGGGATGAATCACGAGTAATCGTTCTATTGATCGGCATCAGCCTGGTAATTGAGTCTTTGCTGATTTATTACCAGGCTGGAAGCTCGCAACTGGTAGTTGCGGGTGTTACTGGTCTTTCAGGGGTAACCCTGCTGCTTTTTGCCTGGCTTGTGCCCTTTGAAGAAGTCGATGATAAAGCCGTCGACCATGATGATAAAGCCGCTGCTGAAAAGGTTCAGATCGAAGATAAAACGCTTAAGGCCGATCAGGTTATTGAAAAGGCAGTTGCCGAAGAAAAAGAACTGGTGCCAGAAAAACAGCCAATCGCTGAGCCGGTGGCCGAAAAGGCAGTTGAACCTGCGGCCAAACCCGAGAAGAAAAAAGAAGTTGTAGTCGAAAAAGAGCCGGAAGAAAAGCTGAGCTGGTTTCAGCGGCTTACTCGCGGTCTCACTAAAACCAGAACCGGGTTCATTGGCCGTTTGAAAAAACTGGTGCTTGGCAGTACTAAAATCGACGATAATTTGCTCGATGAGCTTGAAGAAATGCTTTTTGAAGCAGATGTCGGAGTTAAAACCACTCAGGAACTGCTGGATTTCCTTCACAAAAAGGTTGACGAAGAAGAGATTACCGACCCGCAGAAAATCTATGAATTACTGCGCGATCAACTTAAAGCCAGGCTTGCAAAGTTTTCTTCTGAACCCAATCTGCAGAAAGATGCCCTGACCGTTATGCTGATCATCGGAGTTAACGGTGTGGGCAAAACTACTACCATCGCCAAACTTGCCCGCCATTTCACCAAAGCAGGGCAGAAAGTTCTGCTTGCTGCCGGCGATACTTTTAGAGCTGCAGCAATCGATCAGATCTCGATATGGGGCGATCGCGTCGGCTGTGAAGTTATTCACGGCAACGAAGGAGGCGACCCGGGAGCCCTGGTTTTTGATGCGATTCACGCCGCCAAAAAACGTGAGGTTGATATTCTGATCGTCGATACCGCCGGGCGTATGCATGTTAAGGCCAACCTTATGGCAGAACTGAAAAAAGTTCAGAAAATTGCAGAAAAAGAAAGCAATGGCGGCCCTCACGAAATTCTGCTGGTGCTCGACGCAACGACCGGGCAGAATGCGGTTCAGCAGGCCAGGCTGTTTAATGAGGCATTGCCAATCAGCGGCCTGGTGGTTACCAAGCTCGATGGTACAGCCAAGGGTGGCGTTCTTTTCGCGGTTGAAGAGCAGATCAATGCCCCGGTTAAATTTATCGGAGTTGGCGAAAAGATGGATGATCTGATGCCGTTCAACCCTGAGCAGTTCCTCGAAGCGCTTTTTTCTGACGAATCAGACAAAACAAAACAGAGCGATTATAACGTTCTCTAAAACCCTTTACCAGAAAGAGAGTTTGCGCCAGTGCTCAAACTCTTTTTTTAATTTGCTTCGAATTTCATCTCGGGAAAAACGAAAAATTGTATCCGCCGTATCTGAAGGCGCATTAACCACATGACCCCAGTCAGAATTTATCTCTCTAACCAGTTTCAAAACTCTTTCTTTTTCATTTTCAGCCGATACCAGAGTTAAATTGCTGATCCTGGCGAAATTATACATGTTACTGCCTATCCATGCTCCTTCACTGGCAATTGAATCATTGACCGGCATTTCAAGCAGCTCTGACCATGAAGCAAGGGTTTGTCTTACCTGCTCAAGCTTCTGTGGCTGGGAAAGAAGGAAAAATGGAATCGTTGTCCAGTCGGCCTCCTGCGGTTCAATCTGTTTATAGGTCAACCTGCCGATCTGCTGGCCGGTTAGCACGATTGTTTGTTTCCAGCTTTCTGTGGCGATTTGTGACATGCCCGGTGGGGGACCTTCTCTGTGATCGAGAAAAAAATCCGTCCATTCGTTGAGAAGCTGGCGGCGATGTTTGTCCTGATCCGGCAGATTGAAACGGTAAGAGGTTTGCAACTCCTTTATGAATCCGCTTAATCGCAGACATCTCTGCCCGAATTCTTCATAGACGAAGCTGTCAACATCGCATGAATGCACAGGCATTGAAAAAACAAATTGCAGCAGAACTGTCATAAACAATCCTGCTGCAATCTGATCTTTCATGCAATTATTGTTTATTTTCGCTGCTTTCGAGAACTCTTGCATCGAAAGTACTGTCGATAACCCTGATCGGAACAATCAGACTTCTCTGGTTGCCAGCATTGTCGGCAGCGTAAATCAGCACTTTCATCTGGGTGTTGTCCGGCATGGTCTGCCCAGCCAGAACTCTCATCGGAACATCGATGAAGTAGCGCCCCCGGTCAAATTTCAGCGAAGCTTCGTAGTCATCGTCGGGTCTGGCTTCAGTTGTCAGACCGGTTTCTGAAAGAATGGCTGTAACAGAACTTTCGGTTTTCGCGAAAACACTTATGCTGGCACTGGCAAGCTTCTGGTAATCGACGTTGTCGGCAATACCAACATTCACCATCAGTCTTGAAGAACGTCTTACAACCGGTAATGCGGCAATAATTGCGGCATCTGCGGTTGAAGTGAGATCGATGGCCTTGTTGGTTTCAAGCGGAATTGGAAAGTTACTGCTGCCCGCCACTTCGATTGAACCTTCGGCAACCAGTGAGTCATCATTTATTTTGAAGCATTTAACCGTGACCGAGGGCTTGCCAAGCTGGTCGGTAGCAGAAGGATTCGAAACCAGGTCGGTATTGGCTTCATTAACCGTGATTTCCCAGCGGCGGTTGTCAGCCTGCGCTACCAGATTCAGTCTTATTGAAGGCGGGTCGTTATCGTAGCGGATCAGGCCGCATGAATAAGTTCTAAGGCGCTCGTCAGCTGCATTTTTCGAGAAAACATGCGGGGTTGCAAGACTGTTGGTCGAAGTTGCACCAAGACCGTCGAAAAGATTGCCTTCGAGGCTGAAGCTCAACGAACCCACCCAGTGCTGGAACGTCGCGCCGGGGTCGAATAACAGACTGCTTCCATCTGCTCCGCCATATTCTGCAATGGTGAAGGTATAAGATGCGGAAATGCGGTAATCATCAGACATAAAATAGCTGGGAGAGTTTGGTTGTGGTGCGTATGTGGTGTCTTGTACCCCGGCGGCGAGGTTACTGTCGGTTTTGTCTTCAAGGTCACGCTTGGTGACCGGCAATTCATAGCGCAACTTAAGGTCGTCAAAATATGAATTCGGGTTGTTATCTTCAAAAGCGATCTTGATCTGGCATGGGGGCGTGGGGTCACCGGTGGTGTGGGTGGCAATCTGAGTAACCGTGCTGGTTGTATCGAGAACTATGCCGTCGAATTTTGGTTTTATGATCGTGATGTCGCGGGCGCAGATTTCCCAATAATCATTGCCGGTAAACAGGCCAGGGGTTGTGTCTTTGCCGACATTGGCTGCCGGGATGGTTGAAGGCTCATTGGTAATCAGGCCGCGCAGCGGATTGTCCGGAATTATACTGCGGTACTGTGCCTGAGTGATGCCGGATGCGTCGTTGTGCGAATGCTCGTGCCACTTGACTCTCGGGTATTCAAGCTCAAGACGAACCTTGTATTTTTCGGGGTCGAGAGGGGTCATGATTTTTTTGAGATTTGCCGCTGGAATTTTTACATCGACCCGGTATTTCTGGTTTCCAAGGTCGGTAACGGTTGCCAGGCGGCAGGTGCCGGTTCCAAGTTCGATTGGGGTGTCACTGACTGTGCTGCCTGAGGTGTTTTCATAGGGGGGGTAGATCAGCAGGCGATAGGTAATCGCATCCAGGTCATCTGGATTCGGAGCTTCATCAACTCTGGTCCCGCTTTCCCAGCGGTCGCGCCCCGCAGTTTCCGATTCGCTCAAAAATTTCTTCTTGCCCGGGTTGTAGGCATTCATGTTGACTGTGCCATCGGAATTCCAGTTATAGACATGGGGGCCAAAACCGTAATCCCATACGCCAATGCCGTTATAGGTTTCAAACTTGGCTGCACTGGTAGAACTGTTGGCATCACGAACGAACTGCGCTTCGAAAGAAAAACTTAGACTGGCCGGGGCGCGATCCTCCATCATACCATAACCGGTTTCGCCGGCGGCATTGACGTTGGTTTCGAAAATCGCACCGGTATCGAGGGTGATGTTGCTGATATAGCCATCAGTAACCGTGTTAGAAGGCGATTGAACATGATAAAGCACCTTCTGAACCATGCTTGAGGTGATTGATTTGGTGCCGATATGATTGATAAGTTCATCGGGACGTGCGCCTTCTGGAAGATCTTCATATTTGAAATAGCTGTAATCGAAAGTGGCGTAAACCGCATAAGTACCGGGCTGCGGGAATTTGAATTTGAAGAGTTTCTGGGCGCCTGCTTCCGGTGGCAGGTCTCGCCATTTTTTGATGACCTGGCTTTCTGAATAATCCGTGCCGGCACTGGGATCTATCAGGTCAACATTCCATTTCACGTCAAGTTGGTAGGAGGAATTGTTCTCGAACATGCCCGATGGGAAACTGCCCTTGATTCCGTCTCCGTCTTCGTCACGGTTCTCATAGGGCGGAATAAGATTGACGTAAACTTCACCGATACCAGGTATGTTCCCAACGTGAACCAGATTCTGAATATTGCCGTCAGCACCGTATGGGCGATAGCCTTCGACTTTGAAAGTAATCTCTTCATCGTCTTCAGATATTGGCTTACCGGAAGAAACCCGGTCATATCGACAGATTGAATATTTATTGTCATTTTCAATGTTACTTGGGCGTTCGGCTATGTTAACCACCGCGAATTCCGCATCGACGTTTGCGCTGCGGCTGCCAATGCCGTATTCGTGATACCAGGCATTAATCCAGTCGAACGTTCCGGCGCTGGTAAACTTAAGATTGCGCTTGATTGTGTCGAAACCGCTTTCCACATAACCTCGCTCTTCAACCGAAGCCAGGCTGAAGCCGCCGCCAGCGCTTGGGGTGTATTTCCTGGCAATTTTTTTAACTCTTTGTTTGAAAGTAAGGATTATATAATCGTCAGCCTGAGAAGGAGCGGCAATTTCGAAATCGGGAACACCGATCCCCGGTCTCATCCATGAACTACAGGTAAGATAATCCGGGTGAGCAATTATTGAATTTCCTGGAACTTTGGGATCCACTTTGTCTAAATCGGGACCCTGTGGGAGCCCGGATTCGTCAGGCCAGCTCGGCAGGTTGGCGCAATCGAGCTCAGTTGTCAGAATATACAGGTTTCCATGTCCATCAACCGCTATTGCATCAATATCGCCCGCAAAATTACCAACGTCTTCGGGAACCGGGCTGTTGGTTTCAAGGTAATTAAGGCGGTAAATGTGGCCGGCTTTGAAATCCATTCCATCGGTTTCAACATCTTTTGAAAAATACTCATAGGCGATACCGCCGTTGCCCCACCATGAATCCTGAATGCAGAATTTGTCTGCAATTGAAGCGTAGAGATGGTCGGGTGCGGCACTGATCGGGGTTACTGGTGCGGCAAAATTCGAAGAAACACCAACGATCGTTGCACTTTCAAGCGGAAGTTTTAAATAGTTGTCAAAATAAGTGGCATTTCTGATATTTGATGAATTGAAATTAAGATTATATGTGGTTCCAAGATGAACTACACGAAGAGCAGCATCATTTTCTCCAAATGGGGCTATTTTTTTGCCGAACGGATTGAAACCATAGCGACGCCCGGTGGTGGATGTGAAAACCTGAACGCATGATTCAATTTTCCCGATAGCTTCAGGGTTTAATGCTCCTCCGGGTATACATCCATCGGCACAGGTTTTGCCATATTCTTCTGTTATTTTGAGGTCGGTGGCGGTAAGAACATTTGCTGCTTCAAGCCCTGGATAGTTTGAATAAGGGGGGACTGCCGGAGGAATAACGTTGTCGAGATAGGCATAGAGGTCAAGTGAGCGATCACGCTTTTCGTATAATCTCCTGACTACGGTTGAGATGTATTGGGCATCCCAGTATGGGCTCATCAGAGGAATCTGGCCGGCTGCCGGGACGTTGTCGTGCTTGAGGCGAAAATCGTTGTTGGTCATTTCAGGGCGCCCGCCTTGACCGTTCATCAGCTTTCCAACATGCTCAGCCGGTGCTTTAGGTGAACCGAAGGCATACCAGGAAATTCCACCCCATTTGTTGGGGAGAACTACTTTATACGGGTCGGTCGAATGAAGAATACCTGCCGCTCCAGCGCCGGGGCCATTCCAGAGAGGAAGATTTGCATGGCTTGCCGGGCTGTAGGGGTTGAAATAATACTGATAGGAATTCCCGGAGGCATCGGTGAAGGTTCCCTTGACATAACGGGCATGAGTGTAGGGCCAGCCATCGGGATAATATGGCGAAGCAGGATAGGGGCCGTAATCCCAGAAATCGTTGTCATAGTTGGTGGTGCCGTGGTCGTATTGCCTATTGGGCATGGCCTCTGTAATATCCTGAGAAACCTGGGCTGAATTGAAGGCCTGGCCTATCAATTTAACATAGGCCGGAGAATCTTCATCAAAGCGACCCGATGGAATCCAGCCTACTTCGTCTACCGGGGTGTAAACTCCGGTAACATTGGGCCCGACAAAAAGGTAGATTTTACCTGTCTGATTGACTGCAAGGCCATTTACAACAACCGCACCCCCAAAATTCAGATCGAAAATCCTTTTGCCGTTCTGTGTGGTCAAAGGATCATAAGGGTCGGAGTAAGAATTCAGTCGGTAAACCCCATGAATTCCCGCATAATCTTTGGGTAGCAATACATAGGCAACCCCGTTGTGGGGGTCTATTGCAGCACTGGCCTGAATTAAAGAACCGCCTAGTAAAATAATTACCAGAGAAATAATTCTCAATAATCTATACATGTTTCTCCTCCTTCTGGCCAGTAAAGAGCCAGGCACAGCTTACAAACCTTCGTTGGTCACTTTTAGAAACTCCTGGATAACATCCCGGTGGGAAGTTGGAACTTTATATTTTTGATAAACAAAGTCAATAACGGCCGGGGTCATGTCGAGCCCGCCCTTGATAACCATCTGGTCGAGGCGCGGATCTACTGTGTTGCGGAAAGCCCATCTCTGGCAGGCAGTCCAATAGCTGAGTGTCATTAATAGAGGGGCTGACCCGTCTTCTCCGTGTTTGTGCAGTGTCTCGCTGGCATCGCGGGTGAACTTGGCCGCAAAGAATTGCCCCATTGGGTTAACCGGAGTAAATGCAGGATTAACCGGCGTTCTCTCAACTGAGAACGAGCTGTTGAAAACAAATTCCACGCTATAATGTTTTGCAACCACGTCTACTGCCTCATAAACATCGTCGAGAATAACCTTGAAAATTCTTGCCGTTTCTTCTTCAGAAGTCAGATGCAACAATTCATTTTCCCGGTTCACTTTCTGCAACTCATTGTCAAGGTCGGACATTTTCACCTGCAGTTCCCGGCGCTGTACCCAGTACTTGTTCTCAATAGAATTCTTCTCCTCATTATACTTATTGTTAGCGGACTCTGGTGAAGATTCCTGATTTTTTTTCGTGTTGAATTTTACGTTCAATGATGACAACGCAGAAGAAAGTTCCTGGTCAGACTTCTCTATAAGCTTTTGCAGCTTATCTCTTTCTGACAGAATTTCTTTGCGTTTTTCTTCAAATTTCTGCAATTTGTCATTTTCAGTTTTTATCGAATCGTTGTCAGGGGAAAACCGGCCTTCCTTGATCTGGAACTTTGCCATCAGTGGGTGCAGCATCATTGCCCTGGATACGTTGGTAAACCCGAAAACCGGTTTTTTTTCGGCCGCATTTACCAGGCTAAGGCTGAAAGTAAAAAAGAAAACTAAAATTAGAACTGATTTTTTCACGATTTTGATTCCTCCGTATTTACCAGTTTCCAGTTCCGGAATTTTTTTTGAGATTTGCAATGTTTGGTACAATGGTTGCCTGTTCGGTTCTTCGGGTTTCTCCACGGGGATATTTGCAGGTGATTGAAAGAGTTATAGGAGAAAGAGCATTCTCAGTCTGTGGTGAAATGCTGACCGATTCAACATCTTCAGCGATTACCGCCGATTTTACCAGATTTGCAGCGGCTGGTGGAAAAGTGGGTTTGGCAAGAGCTTTTGCGTAGTCAGGTGAAGTTGTGGAAATGTTGTTCTCTTCGTACATGTGATAAAGAAGCTTGCCGCGGTTTGTCATCGAGTAAATATGGTATCTGATGGTGCCCGGAGTGTCGGCTTCAAACATCTGTTTTTCTGGTATTGACTCAGGAAACTGAATCAGGTAGGTTCCCGGGCTGGAATTTCCTGCAATGTCAGCCGTTTCCGTGGCGTGAATCAGTTTTTTTGAATTAAATTGTAATTTAAAATCATCATTTGTATTCTCGAAAACCTGGCCGGGATAAATGATGGTTGATGGGTATGAAGACGATTTAACCGTGTCTGAGATATGACGGCAGGCATTGCGCAGACGGTTAACAACATGCTGGGTCCAGAAGGCGTTGCTACCCATTCTCTGGCCCCCGAAAAAAACACTGAAAAGTCCGCCAAGAAAAAGCGATAAAACTCCTGCAGCTATAAGAATTTCCATTAGAGTAAAGGCTTTGCGCCATTTAATTTGCATCACGGGTAACCTTAACCGTCTTTTTGAGAATGTATCGATAGTTTTCATCTTTGGCATTGTTGATCAGACTTTCCATGGTTAACTCGATAATTGCCGCATTACTTACATTGCCTGATGCTTCTGAAACCTCTCTGGCAGCTACATTGAGGGCAGTAATCTGATATTGGCCGCTGAAGGGTTCGGTTAGTAAAGCATTGATTTCAGGCGGCACTGTGACCATGTTCAGACACCAATTATATTTTGTTCCGGCGATCTCGATACCCGAAATAATGTCTTCCTGGAATTTCATCAGCCAGAAATCTTTGTTATTCGGACCTGCCGGTGCAAAGCTTTTGGTGAAAAGGCCATTTCTTGAAAACATTCCGCTGGTGTAAAGAAATATGGGCCCGGGATTGTATTCACTTATGGCCAGGTGCGGATTGTTGTAATCGGATATTGTATTGAAATCAAACAATGGGTTGAGACCCTGAGAAATTAGCGCTGCATCATAAAGTTCCCGGTTAAGCAGTTTAATTTTCAGCATTGCATGCTGCAGCCCTGCTCGCGCCAGAAAATGAGCCTGCAGCTGAGAATTGCTCGATCTTGTTTGAGCGCCATATTGCCTGGTGTTTTTATAAATGAAAGTGCCGAGAACGGCAAGAATGGTCGCGAAAACCAATACGATGGGAACGGCAAAACCACTTTTGTTTCTCATGATCCCTCCCGGTCGAGATTGGCCTTCATTGTGTAGACCTCAATGGATCTCTCGATTCCATTTTTAAGCGTCCATTTAATTCTTAAAAGAATTTTTTTCATTACACAGAAATTGTTGCCTGCCGGACCTTCCTGTGCTCCAAGGGATCTGGCGTCTTTGATTTCGATAGCCGGAAGAGTCATGTTGTAAGGGTTGTCACCTGAAACGATGTAAGCGTCTGATTCCTGGGGCCTAACTGTGTACCAGCCAATTTGTTTTTCAAATTCAGGTCGGGGAAGATATCGAAAAGACATGTCGGTATCGTTGTTAAAAGGGTTGTTACAAGGAATTGGAAAAACGTAAATTTTTAATTTATATTTATTGCCACGGTCGTCAGTGAGCTCGCCGCGGGTGAAATGGTCAACTTCGGGGTCATTTCCGATCGATCTTAAAAAGCTGGCAACCTGGTAGCTGGGCCCAAGAGGTGGAGCAATGTCAAAAAGCTCACCCACATTGGGTTCGCTGTTGCTTTCGCTAATATCGGAAACGTTTGTGGTTGCTACTCTCAGGGCGTAAAAAGGGACGTCGTCAAGCAGGGAATCGAGAATATTTCGTGCAGAAGTCTGGGCGAAAATGTATGTTTCAGAAATATCTGTGTCTTTGCTGCCGCTGGTTATCATGCCAAAAATCGGCAGAAAAGCGAACGCCAGTATCAGCAGCGCTGATACAATTTCTAAGAGAGTAACCCCTCCTCTGGTTCGGTTGTACATCTTAAACCTCATCTTTCACATACTTCATTCTAATAGAAGCGCTTCATTTAGACAAGTATAATGCTGCAGATAATCGAACAATTAAATAATAAAATTCCTTGACTTTTGATTGTTTGACTGCTATTATGGCAGAACACTCCGCCGGGATGGCGGAATTGGCAGACGCACCGGACTTAAAATCCGGTGGGGTAAAACCCGTGCCGGTTCAAGCCCGGCTCTCGGCACACCTAACGACGCGGGGTGGAGCAGTCTGGTAGCTCGTCGGGCTCATAACCCGAAGGTCGGCGGTTCAAATCCGTCCCCCGCAACCGCAAGGCAAGGGCCTGAATAATATTCGGGCCTTTGTTTTATCCGGCAAGGTAGCTCAGCTGGTCAGAGCTCACGGTTCATACCCGTGCGGTCGTCGGTTCGATTCCGACCCTTGCTACCGAACAATGATATTTTAAAATAAAATATCGACAAAAAACCCGCTGATGAAGCGGGTTTTTTGTTTGTTACGGTTCGGCGTGAGATCGAACATTGCAACCTCGATGCAATCATATCAGTTGGTTACCGGGTAAAGAGCAGAATCGCAACCGAGTTTCGTATCTGGGCGACGCAAAAGCTTAAAGAATACATCGTAAAGGGCTTCGCTCTGAATGATGATCGCTTTAAGTCTGGCAGTTCGATGAACTACTTTGCCGAACTGCAGGAACGCATCAGAGAGATCAGACTCCCAGAGCGCTTATTTACCAGAAGATCAAAGATATTTACACAACCAGCATTGATTAAGACCCGAACGACGAGAAGACCAGAGAGTTTTTCAAGATCGTTCAGAACAAACTGCTTTGGGCAATCAGCAGGCAGACAGTCGCCGAACTTGTTTATCGGAGGGTTGACGCTTCGTTGCCTTTGCTGGGTATGCAGTCGTATGACAAAGCCGCCGTTGCCATCAAAAAGCATGATGTCAGTATCGCCAAGAACTACCTGGCCGAAGACGAGATCAAGCTGCTGGGCCTGCTGGTCGAACAGTATCTTGCCTTTGCCGAAGCAATGGCGCAGCAGCGAACGCCAATGTATATGGCCGACTGGATAAAGCGCCTCGACACCATCATTCAGATGAACGGCCGTCAGCTGCTTAACCACGCCGGCAAAATCAGTCACGAAAAAGCCCTCGAAAAGTCAGCCCAGGAATACAGCAAATTCAGAGAAACCCAAAAACAGCTCGAATACGAAGAAAGCCTCAAAGAGCTCGAACGCGACATCAAAGACCTGAAAAAACAGTCTCCAAAAAAATAATAGTATTATGTTTACAGGAGTTAAAGCATGATCAAGAAAAGACGCCCCGGCCGACCGATAGAAGTAACACCTCTGCCTCAAGAGTATAGTAAAAAGAAATACACCCATACTGAACTTAATAAGCTGACAGAGCCTGGTTGGTTCCACAATTTGTGGGTAAGGTTCTCTTTGCGATCAAACAAAGCCCTGTCTTTGAGCGAAAAGCGAGAACGAATACTCGCCATTCTTGAAAAGCCAATTCTGCCGGTTCCAAAGAGTCATTTTTGCAGTGAGATTCATGCTCGATAAACTTTTTCTCAAAACCCCGAATCGCATCGCCGCACTGAC
>DYKG01000048.1 GCA_020722725.1 Candidatus Methylomirabilis sp. | reverse complement strand
TTGGTGAAACCGATCATCAAATGACTACTCCTGAACTGGAAAATAGTGGGATATACTCTACAGGCTATACGGGCGATGCTTAAAACAAAAATCGTTTATTCTTTACCACCGATGTATTGTAGGTAATTGGTTTTATCAATGGTTCTCAGTGCTTTACTGATCATGCCTTTGCCAATCAGATAAGAAGGAACCATGGTCGGCATGGTGGCTCGAACATTGTAAATCATGCTTGGCAGGATCCAGAAACGTACTTTCTTTTCAGAAAACTTGTTCATCAATATAACCAGGTTGTTGGTGCAGTTGTTGCGGGTGGTATGGTAATACTCACCCCGGCGGTTTACCGAACTCTGCTTGAGAGCTTCCATTAACAGGTTCTGTTTCTGCTCATGGTCAAATAGAACTTTGTAGGGAACCAGCTTGTAATCGCCATATTTGCAGCTTTCAAGCACATAATCCTTCCACGAGGTCAGAATCCAGATAATCTCGAATTCATTCTGTAGGCCCTTAACGAGTGAATAGCTCTGGCTTTCCCTCTGGTAAGCCTCGATTGTTAGAACTATGCCTGCGAGCGGATTACCATGATGGTCGTAACATCCCCCTTTTTCAAACTGAAAGAACATCAGGCAATGCGCCGCAATCCATTCAGGCGGAAAAGGCTTCTTAATAAAAAACACTTCTTTGATCAGTTCAGGCTTAATTGTAACCGTGCGCCAGTTGAATTTTGGATTGTCTTTGTTACTTCCCGGCTGCCTTCCACAGCGAACCCCGGCAACTTTAACGATGCCTTTGTCATTGTAAATAACTCGAGCTGGCTTCTGATAAGCTTTAAAATCTCCCTCGCCCCTGGGGCTGATGCGCTTATCAAAAAGTCTGATTTTCTTCACCTTAAGGCAGTAAACCTTGGTTGCATCTTCCCCGACCGCATCAATCTGAACGGTTTTGCCTTCGTACTTTTTCGCCGTGTCCAGTTTGATGTCCAGAAGGTACGTCGTAGCGTTCGAGGCTTGGAAAAAGACCTTGTTTTCATTTATTGTCATGATACCGTCTATCCGGTATAACACGCCAGCCCACGACGTAGCCGCGATTAGAACGAAAAACAACACCAGAATTTTTAAATTTGACTTTTTCATGCTTTGAATTTTACTGATTAAACTCACAATTGTCAGTACCCGCCAGCAAATTTTCTCAAGTATTTTACTGCCCAGGAAAATTGACCACCAGAGTTTATTGGTTTAAAATAATTCAAAATTTACAAAGTTTTTTGAAAGGAATGCCAGAATGACAGTCAACAGTTTACATGTCCGCTTTCCACTCCCCGCCAACGAACCGCTTTACACCTATGCTCCAGGCTCACAGCCAAGAGCAGCCCTAAAAGAAGAATTAAAGCGCCAGTCAGAACAAACCATCGAAATTCCACTGATTATCAACGGCAAAGAAGTCAAAACCGGAAACCTTGGTGAAATAAGAGCGCCCCATAATCATAACCTGCTGCTCGCCAAATACCACATGCCAGGCCCAGCCGAAGTCAAAATGGCAATCGAAGGTTGTCTTGCCGCAGCTGGAAGCTGGCGCAGTCTCCCCTGGGAAGAAAGAGCCGCGATTTTTCAACGTGCCGCCGAGCTTCTTTCCGGGCCACACAGAATGGTTATCAATGCCGCAACCATGCTTGGCCAGAGCAAAACCGCCCACCAGGCTGAAATCGACTCTGCTGCCGAACTGATCGATTTTCTCCGCTTCAACCTCCACTTCTGGGATAAAATCTACACCGATCAACCGCCGATCTGCCGCACTCCCGACGCCTTTAACCGCCTCGAATACCGCCCCCTTGAAGGCTTTGTCTTTGCAATTTCGCCATTCAACTTCACCGCAATCGGCGGCAACCTGCCAACTTCACCGGTGATGGGCGGCAACGTCGCCATCTGGAAACCTGCCAGCACCGCGGTTCTCAGCAACTATTATTTCATGAAGCTTCTGCTTGAAGCCGGTCTTCCCGCTGGAGTCATAAATTTCCTGCCCGGCAAAGGCTCAGTAATCGGCAATCCCATCTTCGACCACCCCGACTTTGCCGGCCTGCACTTCACCGGATCAACCGTCACCTTCAACGGCATGTGGAAACGGGTCGCCGAAAACCTTGAAAAAGGCCTGTACCGCAATTATCCCCGCATGGTCGGCGAAACCGGCGGCAAAAATTTTGTTCTCGCCTGCCCCGATGCCGATGTCGATGCTCTGGCAACCGCCCTTGTGCGGGGTGCTTTCGAATATCAGGGCCAGAAATGCTCGGCCGCCAGCCGAGCCTATATACCAGCCTCAATCTGGCCTGCAGTCAACGAAAAAATGGCTCAAATGCTTAAGCGCATCAAAGTCGGCGACGTGGCCGATTTCAGCAACTTCCTCGGCGCAGTAATCGACAAGGCTTCTTTCCAGAACATTGTTAACTATATCGAATTCGCCAAAAAAGCTGATGATGCCGAAATCATTCACGGTGGAAAATACGACGACAGTAAAGGCTGGTTCATCAATCCCACCGTGATCAAAACCACCAACCCGAAATTCAAGCTGATGACCGAAGAAATCTTCGGGCCAGTGCTTACCGTCTATGTCTATCAAGACAGCAAACTGGAAGAAACCGTCAAACTCGTCGATGAAACCAGCCCGTATGCCCTCACCGGATCCCTGTTCACCCGCAATCGCGACAATATTTTCAAAATCACTGAAAAATTGAGATACGCCGCCGGCAATTATTACATTAACGACAAACCCACCGGAGCAGTTGTCGGGCAGCAACCTTTCGGCGGCGGACGCGGCAGCGGCACCAACGACAAGGCAGGCAGTCACCTGAACCTGCTGCGCTGGGTTTCCCCCAGAAATATCAAGGAAGCTCTCATTTCCCCAACCAGCTTCGAGTACCCCTTCATGCAGGAACCCTGAATGCTTAACCAAAGTTAAACATTCATTTAACATTCAATCAAAGACCCCGGCAACGCTATTAAACGGCGCTGTCGGGGTCTTTTCATATTATTTGCAGCAAAACTGCATTTTTTTCCGGGTGTGATAAAATTTTTAAAAAGATTAACCAACAGGATTCACTTATGAAAAAACTGGTTGTTGTCGTTTTTATGCTTGGCCTGCTGCTCAAATGCCATGCCGCCGAGTTCAATCTGCAGGTTACTCACATTGACTCCAGCGGGTTCCCCGAAATTAAGGCCCTGATCAGGGTTTATAGCGATCAGACCTTTGAACTGCAGCCAGAAAACCTGCAGATTTTTGAAAATGAACAGCAGGTTGCAACTCTTACCCTTAAACCTCAAAATTTCGATCATTTTATTTCTCTGGTGATCGACCGCTCTTCAAGCATTGAAAGTGCCATGAATAAAGTTAAAGCCGCGGCGGCAGGATTTGTTAAAAGCCTGGTTGGCGAAGTTTCATTTTCCATCGTTTCATTTGGCTCAGACATCGACTTCAATCATGATTTTTCCAAAAACCAGGATTCTCTTATCGAGGCCATAAAAAAATCCGGCCCTGGGGCGGTACCCTGCTGTATGACGCAATTTATGACGCATGCGAAGACCTGCAGGCCAAGGCAGACCTCAATGACCTGAAAACGGTTCTATGCATAACCGACGGAAAAGACAGCACTCCGAGCGGCCAGAACCAACTTTCAATGCACAGTTCGGAAGATGTTACCAAATATGCTGTCGACAAATCGATCAGAGTTGTTGCCATCGGCCTTGGGGCAGAAATAGATCCGCTGTTTCTCTCGTCAATTGCCAGTTCTACCGGCGGATGGTTCCTCAAGGCCGAATCAGCCGACCAGTTGGCAGATTTGTGCAGAACCATGAGCGATCGCATCAGAAGAAGACGCCATTACCTGATTCACTTTAAAACACCCGATGAAAAATTAACCAGCAATGCCAGAACTGTAATGGTGAGCGCCATTCTGCCCGACAGGCAGACTTCCGGGTCGCGCACCTATCACCCACCCAACAGCCTTATCGCCGCAGCCGGGAATCAGAACCCGGTTGCCAGAGATTATCCATTGGATGAGCTTTTTGAAGAATTCAACATTTCCAACCAGGACCAGGACACACTTTTGGAAAATGTCCGCATACCCCACCCCGAACCGGTGTATGGGCTGACCCTCGCATCTTTCGAAGGTGCCAGCTCTGCAGATTGCCGGATTCTCATCAATAAAGCCCGTGAACAGTCGGCAAAACAACATCAGAGTAACCTGGCGAACCAGCAGAAATTTATCAGGCAATATCTGCAAAAAATCGACAAGCATCTGCAGAATATGTTTAAAATTTCCGACGATACCGGCACCAGCCAACTTCGCCAGGCAAAAGCCTCGGTATTCATTCGCTTTCTTGAATTGCGCCGCGAAGAACTGGTGATTCTCAACCAGCAGGCATATGAAATCTATCTGGTATCTTTAAAAGCAAGCCTCGATGAGCTTGAATACTACGATAAAACCCAGGTCATGGGCCAGGACACCAACCCCGCATTTTTTGATACCAATGCCAGCGTAAAAGCTACTGCCCTGGCTGCGGTTAAAAGCAAGTTTTCCCAAAAACTCGAAGAAATAAGAAACCGTCAGACACAGTTTCAGAATCAACGGCAGTTTTTCAGAAAAGCTGAACCAACGCCCGCCGCAAACGCAACAGATTCGGTCATTCCCATCAAAAGGGTAGATTGACTTTGCCTTTTATCACAGGTTGTCACCGATCATACAGAATCCAAATCAAGAAAAAGTTTTGAAGGATACAGAATTTTGAGCAGGAAACCTCTGACCCCGAAGAAATTCAGAATTAAATCATCAGGTCCTTTTCGTCCTGGCTGATGTTGAAGGCAACGAATGCCGGGCCATAAAGCAATTGCTTCATCTGCCTCAAAGAGGGCTGCAGATCATGTCCCTCATCGTTACCGCCAACGAACAGCATTGAACCACCGCCGTGTTCCCTGATTTTTCTGGAAATTAAAATCAGTGAACGCACTGCGTCTTCCAGCCTGGCTCTTGGATGATCGGGAAAAGCGTTTGAACCCTTGATACTCGGATAATAAGGGTGAAAGTTAAAATCAACTCTGACCCCAAACCGACTCATCAAACTTAAACCATACTCAGCAGTAGCTACTGCCTCATTCACCGCCGGCGTCCATGCCACCCCAGGGGGTTGAAACAAAATATTCATTTCAACCGCAGTTCTGGGTGACCTGGTAGCCAGAGCAGAGAAAATTTTCTCAACCTGGTCTTTGCTCACCTTTTTCCTCAGATTTTCCATTCTCACCTCTTCGGACTGTGACTCGAACCCGAAAGTGACCGAAGCTGTCTGATCGGACCGAAGATTACTTACGAGAAAATCAACCGTCGGGGCAGTAACAAAAAACTCTCGGCTATCGAAGCTCGCCCGCTTTATCGATGGGGTCTGTCTGACGAATTCCAGTATATTGGCCAGAGTTTCGCGCGAGAATTCCTGTTCGTTCAGGGTTGAACCATAGTTATAAACAACCAGATGATTGATTTTTGACCAGAAGTCGGCAAATTTTTGTTTGAAAAACTCGAACCGCCGCCGGTTCATTTGTGGCGAAAAAGATCGGCCCTCGCCGTTACCGATATCACAATGAAGACATTGCGAATCAAAAAAGGGACAGCGCCCGTCAGGCGATTCATTTCCAAAAACCAGGGCCAGTCTCAGGCCGAGTGGCCCCATAACCGGGTTAAAAAGAGACTCAGGCGGAGGTACCGCACCGGGAATTTGGTCAAAAATCATCACCGGCCATCCTGCCTGAGAATCATGTAATCATGCAAAAACAAGGCATCGATACCGGTTTTTAAAAAAGTTTTTATCGCATCTTCCGGCGACATTACAATGGGTTCACTGTCATTGAAAGATGTATTCAAAACCATTGGAATACCGGTCAGCTTCTCAAATTCGCAAATCAGCTGGTGATAATCCGGGTTTGTCTCACGATTAACCGCCTGAATTCTGCTGGTATGATCAATGTGAACGACTGCCGGAATTTTTTCATGATTTTTTTTCCTGGTGGGAAAAGTAAGTAACATAAATTCCTGAGAAAGACTGCTGCCAGGGATGTCAAACCATTCACCGGCTTTCTCTGCCAGAATGCTTGGGGCAAAAGGCCTGAATTCTTCGCGGTGCTTGATTTTTTTATTTAATATTTCACGCATATCAGCACGGCGAGGGTCGGCAAGCAGCGAGCGGTTACCAAGTGCCCGAGGGCCAGCTTCCATTCTGCCGCGAAACCAGCCGACTATGCTGCCATCGGCAATAAGCCCTGCGGCCCTTTTCCCGGCTTCGCCGACCTTTTCGGCTTTTAACCCGGCCTGTTTAATCGTTCGTTTGATTTCATCCTCAGAGTATTCAGGGCCGTAATAAACATGTTTCATGGCAAAACCGCGCGGCTGCTCGTTGAGACCGTGCCAGACGTACATTGCTGCGCCAAGGGCTGAGCCGGCATCATTGGCAGCGGGTTGTACAAAAAGATCGCTAAAGCCCCCATCTTTCTGCAGAAATGAATTCGCCACACAATTAAGCGCCGTTCCGCCTGCCAGGCACAGCTTGTTTAAACGAAGCTGTTTTTTTAATTTTTGTGCCAGCTCAAGAATACGCTGACTGGTAAATTGCTGAAGAGTCGCAGCAAGGTCTTTATGGCGCATTTCTATGTGGGCATCTTTTGCCCTGGCTGGGCCAAAAAGTTCTTCAAGAGCAGAAAAATCATCGGAACGAAATCGGGCGATATCGTTGTTTACCTTGAAAAGACCGGAGCTGTCAGGCCAGGCTAACTTCAAAAAATTATCACGAAATTTTTCCGGGTCTCCATAGCTGCTCAAGCCCATTAATTTGCAGGCATCATGCTCAGAAAACCCAAGAAACTTGCAGATTTTTTCCCATAAAAAACCAAGACTGTGCGGATAAGGCAGCGCGAAAATCTTCCCAAGCTGATTATGCCGGCCCACATAAGCCGAGATTGAATCGAATTCCCCGATTCCATCTACAATCAAAACCAAAGCTTCTTTGAAAGGCGAACATAAAAACGCGCTGGCAGCATGGGCCAGATGATGATCCACAAAAATCAGCCGCTCACCCACATCATAACCGGCAAGTTCTGAAAGAGCCGCAGGAACTTTCAGAAAATTTTCGTGAAAAATATTTTCACCTTCTTCGCTGCCCCAGCCTCCTGGCTTAAAAAAGGTATCGACACCAATGTTCTGTTTGCGGCCCTCGCGGGAAAATGAAAAAGCAAACGAATCGATATCAGAGAATCTTAATCCACCAATATCGAGACACTTTTTTATCGCTTGCACCGGTAGATGATGCGGGTTGTCGAGTTCTGCATTTTTTCCGTGCTTGTAGCGGTTCAAGCGTTCTTCTTCAATGAAAGAAACAAGCTCACCGTTGACCAGCAGCGCCGCTGCCGATTCATGATACACGGAATTTATTCCCAGAATTTTCATCTATTTCGCTCGTTAAAAAAATTTGCCTGCATCTTATCATAACGCAGGCTTGTGAACAATTAATTATACCATTTATACTTAATTCGTTCGTAACACTACGATTTAAAGCGGGCCGACACGGTGGTCGGCCCCTGCGAATATATCTTCTGTGATTCGTATGAACCGTTTTTGCATAGCTGACGCAGACGGACTTTTCCAGGAGGAATGCGGATAACTCCTTTTCCATGAGCTCAACTCCAGTAGCAAAAACCCTTTCCACCAGACGCCGGTCGTCATAATGAATTGCCGAAAAAGCCGGCTGCGCAATGACTTATTCGACGGAAAAACCCATCATTTTTTCAACCGAGGGGCTTACATAAGGAAAATTACCTGAAATATCCACGATCCAGATTACATCATGGGTCACATCGAGAATTCCTGACAAGAGTGGCTGAAAATGGCATTGAGAGATGTAAATCAAACTAACTATGTGTAAAAACCAGCTTCAGTATGTATACCTGGAATTGCTATTCCTGAGACCAGGCAGACAGACCGAAAAAACAGAAAAGAAAAATCACCACAACGAACCGACTTGCTTTCATGGTTCGCCTCTTATAATAGATTTTTTTACTTCGATCTGAAAAACGCTGATACTGATATATGGATTCAATTATTTTTCAATTCGGTCACATCTGTCTGCAATTTTAATTACATCAACCGACGAGCCAAATAACGAATCAAAAGAACTGATCCGATAAAAGGAAGCCATGGACAACTTCTCTGAAGCCCCCCCCAGTAGCCACAAGTCAATATTACGAAAATGAAAAAAAAGAAATATCCGCCTGATACGATCATCCTTCAGCCGCCCCAAAGCATTTTCAAGATCGGCGAGAATAAGATTTACGCTCGCAAGCTTGATCAACTTTCTGGGTTCCTGCTCAAATTTATCGATATCGCGGTTCAATGTAAAAGAAGTCTCAAAAATTCGCTTGAACTGACGACCATAATGGCGGTAAAGAATAAGCGCGCCCACACCCTTAACACATGGATTTTTACTGCGCAAAGCATTCTCCAGCGGTTTCAACGCCTTGCCCTCTGGTTTAACGTCAAGAAACCTGGCCAGGCTGTTCAAAAACAAAACTTCATGAGATTCAAGGGTCAAAGAAAAAACCGGGGATAAGGAAGACAGCATAAACATCAAAATAAACAATTTAATCAAGTTTTTCATATGGATAACACACCGTTATTACCTTTGGAATGTCAGAGTCTTTTACAACAACTTTGATAAAATCACCATTGAAACGCTCGCCGATTATTTCAAGCTTTTCGACACCACGATCAGGCCAGCGCCTCACTACTCTACCATTTAAAACCGCATCATGAACCTGCTTGATGAAAATATCACGTGCCAGCATCTGATCGTAAGCATGCCTGGTCATTTCGTATTCACCGGCAGCAATCATTTTTGCAATTCTTCGCCTTCCCATATCGTTTTCGCACCAAGTTCTCTATTCGTCAATATCTTCAAACAATCTGGCTGCTGGAGCTTTCTGTAAATAACTTTTCCATTCATTCGATACAGTCGGCTCAGGCTCAATTTCATCGAGCGCTGCAAACAAACTTGCCCTTTTCTTCTGTAACGCTTCAATTTCTTCTGATGTTTCAGAATTAAGAACCGACTCGACCTCTTCTGGCTTAACTTCTTCTGTAAGGGTATATTCTGGTATCTGATCAAATGTTACCGGTTCGGCAACGGCAGGCTCAGACGACTCAGCCCCAAGAACATAGTCAGAATAGTCTTCAGGAGCATCTTCTTCGCTGAACGTGGTTTCCTGAACCTCGTTTCCAACTGCAACCTCCGATGGAACGCCAACAATGTAATCAGAATAGTCATCGGGAGCTTCCTCGCTAATCTGAGTTGCTGCCGCTTCAGAACTGGAAAATTCCTCCACCTTTTCATCGGTTGCTTCAGAATTTCCATCAGGTTCGAAAGCGGGTTCTAAATCACGATCTAAATCTTCAATTTCTGAGACATCCTGATCAACATATTCCGGTTGATTGGTTCCATCCGTTGGTTCAGAAAAATCAAAGCCGGAAAACTCACCAGGCCCAGTCTGCTGCTGATCTGAAGAAACAGGCCCATCGAATTCATGGGAGACTGTTTCTCTATCATAAATTTCAGAGACTGGTTCAGCAAATTCCGGCGGTTCATGATGAAGTTCACTCTGATCGCCCTGGTATGAGGTCTCTTCTGTCAAAGAAAAATCAAATATTCCAGTTTCCTGGTCTTCAATTTTCTCCGGTGAATATTCTTCAGCCGATTCCTCAGTGTTCTCATGCATTTGCTCATCATCAAGACGACTGGATTCAACGATTGATGTTGTTCCTATGCTGAGCATTTTTGCTCTTGCACCTTCAGTTGCTCTTACCCTTGCTTTAACATGATCCAGAGCCTGGCGTGCCGTGTTGGCAAGATCAGGGTTTTCCTCGTGCAAAAGCCTTTCAAGGGTCTGCTCCAGAAAACCGCCCATTTCGGCACTGACATATTTTACCAGCAAAATTTCTTTGGCTACTTTTATAACCGTCTTCTGATCAAAAGAGTTAAGCTGGTCAACCAGAACCGCAGCCTCCGCCATCTGCTCACGATCGTATACCTCGAGCAGTTTTTCAGGAACAATCGGCTTTTTGCGGTCAATTGCCTCTTCGGTCAAATGCAGTGCCAGCTCAAATTTGCCATTAAACATCCGGGTGCGCCAGAGATTCCACCACAATTCATCGCTGTCGGTAGCCTTCCAGGCTATTTCAAGCATTGAAATAGCACTGTCGGGAAGCTCACTTGCAGGAATTTCAAGAAAGCATCGACCAATCAGCGCAAACATCTCCTTGTCTTCATTGAATTTCTGAGCATACAACCTCAGGAAATCAATCTGATCGGTTTTTACCCGGTTGGTTTTCTTGATTACCTTTCCGGTCTTTTCAATTATATCTTTGTTCTCTTTATGATTAAGCGCGTGTTTTATCAGTAAAGGCAGCTTTTCCTGGCTTACTTCCGGTTGCTTAAGCAGGCACGAGCCGATTAAACCAATTGCTGCATCATCATCTGCCGAAATTTCGAGCAGATTTTCCGCGTATTTCAGGCCTTTAACCGTGTTTCCGGTTTTTTCACAGCATTTAACCAGGAGCCTGAACATTTCACGACGTTCATAATTGCTGTTAACCGTGCCAAAACAACCCTCCAGAGATCGCAACGCAAGTGAAGGAAAAATCGAAGAAAGAATTCTTGCCCTGGTCCAGTAGGTTGCTTCGAACCATTCAAAAGCAGGCCTGATAAGCTTAATCAGAAAGAATAGAGCGACTATTAGAATCCCGACAACCAGATATCTGCCTTCACC
Organism: Candidatus Methylomirabilis sp.; assembly: GCA_020722725.1. Taxonomy (GTDB): domain Bacteria; phylum Muiribacteriota; class Ozemobacteria; order Ozemobacterales; family Ozemobacteraceae; genus DYKG01. The sequence goes on along the minus strand of DYKG01000048.1, from coordinate 13,642 downwards.
ATGAATCCAGAGCAGCCAACCCGGCCAGCGCAAACCCGGAAAATCAGGTTTGAGGGCATAAGCATTTTTATAATGCTCGCGGGCCTGCTCCATGCGATTCTCTGCCAAGGCCAACTTCATCAGAATGAAATAGGCGTAAAAACTCTTTCCACCCTTTAAAAGTATATTCTGCGCAGAATTGGCAAGCTCGATGGGACCAAGAACCCCGGAATAGTAATTTACCATGAGCTTCATTTCCCAAACCTGAACCATCCGATCCATTGAGCTCATAACACCAGGATTCCGGTTCAAAAACAGTCTCAGCTTCTCATATTCGCCAGAGACAAACAGCTGATTTGCTTCATTGAACCTTTCTTCAGCATGCACTCTCGATGCCTGAATTTCCCGTTCCAGATCTTCAAGTTTTTTGATCAGCTTAACATCTGAAATTAATACCAGCAGCTCTTTTATAAGATTGCGCATCTGAAGAATATCTTCGCTCTTTTCCGCTTTCTTCAGCTCACTTTCAAGCCTGCGAATCTTAAGCTGTGTTTGATCAGCTGCAGAAAGCACTCCACTCGGCTTGTGCCCCTTTGCCTCTTCAATGCGCATCTGCATTTCTTTTGCAAAAAAGTTGTGCTCATCCAGTTTAATGATATCTTCACAATACTTTTGCGCCCTGGCAAAATCCCTTTTCTGAAGGGCCTGGTCAGCCTGCGCCTGTAGTTTTTGAAGGTCGGCAACCTTTTTCAATCTCGCATACATCATATCGAGATCGGGAAATTCAGGGTTGAAAAACCTGATTTGATCGAGATGTTTTCTCGCAACCTCAATATCTCCCATAGCCATTGCAACTTCGGCAAGACTCAAAACTGCCCTTGCCCTGGTCTGGGCAAGAATTCCGGCATTTTCAGCTTCTGTTTTGAAATCCTGCTGAGTTTCAGGGAGGGTGGCCAGAATTTTGTTAACCTGCCAGCGATAAATGATCTGCCATTCATTCTTCAGAAGCGGAGAAAGCTTTTTCAGCGGCTCGGCCCAACTGCCGTCAAAATTGACCTTGAGCCCACTTCGAAGCCGGTCAAGAAATTTTTCACCATACAATACAAGTTTCTCAGGGTTATCTGACCGTTTGGCTGCAAGCAGAAGAATCTTCCATTCATCAGCATTAGAAATGGTTAAACTGGTGATTTCATCATAAAAGACCATAAGAGCATCAGCATCAGCTGGAGTTAAAGAATTCTGCCCAAGCTTCTGAACCAACTGCGCACTTTCAGATGCGAGCAGGCGCTTAAGCTCAATTTCAGCTTCACGCACCTTGTCACCCGAAAAACTGCAGATTCTCAAAAGCTTCAGCGATTCATCGCGATTCCCCTCTTTGAGAGCGATCTGCGCTTCTTCCCAGGTAGTTAATTTCGCGTCTTCAGTCTGAGCAAAGGCCAATGAAAAGGCGATGAAATTCAAAACAAGTAAAAGTGAAATACAAAAAAATGCTGGTTTTGGCATTTTCATCCTCGGCCTCAAACATTTGGTTTAATTTATTATTCTATTCATGTTAGCATAAAAAGCAACAATAAAATCTACTGTAGCCATGAAACGGAGGATTTTCCATGAGTGTGAAGTTCAGCAGTTTTGATGCAATGACCCGCCAGAACAAAATTACCGCCCTGATGCATATCAAAGAACTAAACAATCACAAGCGTGAAGACTACTACCTGGCTCTGCACGCGATGCTCGATGCCGAGACTCAGGTTTCGCTGGCTGCAAAAATGATTGTCGCAACCTATTCCGGACAACCCTGGGTGCAAAACTTCGGATCACCAACTGCTCCAGATTTTCGCGATAAAATCGCAAACTTTCTGCGCCATAAATTTGGCTTTGGCCCAGAAATAATCGAAGGCCCGGAAGACGATAACCGCCAGCTGATGAATCAAAACCTGCAGAAAAAGCAGAAAAAATTTGAAACTTACCAGGAATGGGACGGTATCTTTCCACAATCAGCCAGAATACTCAACACCCTTCGCGAAGACACTCAGAGCTTGATCAACAGCTTGCTTATCGATGGCGAAAAAGTTGAAAAAGCCTGGCTCTGCTTTTATAACGAGGTTCTACGGCCCTTCAGAGACTGCATGAAATCCCTCGACGGCGCCGCCGCTGCTACAGTTGTAAATCTTGCCAGGATTAACCAGCCTGGAAAAATTTCGCCGATTCTTCAGACCATGTTCGAAAAACTTAATCGGCCGATTTATCTTCTGCTTATCGTAACCAGCAAAAGAGGCTTCATCTTTCTGCGCGACGAGCTAAAAACCACTTCTGCGGCAGTTGTCGGTTTTAACCTGCAGACAATTATTGGCGTAAAAACCATCAAAGAAGGCAATCTTATCAACCTTGAAATTGAAACCCCACAGGATTTCATCACAGTTCCCTGCCTTGAATCAAATGACGCTTATGAAGCAAGCAGAATTCTGCGGGAAAAAAGCGTTGAAACCATTGAAGCCGACGAAGAATTCATTGATCGCGACTTTGACAACGAACTGCGCAAGCTTGACATGCTGTTTCGCGCTAAAACCCTTACCAACAGCGAATATATTTTCCGAAAATCAAGACTTCAGAAAATGGAACTTGAGAAATTCTCCGATGCAAATATTGAAATTCTGCTGACAAAAAGATTTTCAGACAGCAAACTCGGCGAAAAGTTCGACCAGCAGCTACTGAAAAAATTTACTTTTGAAAAAACCGTAATGTTCACCGACATCGTCGGATTTTCGAGCGCTGCTTCTCAAAAAATGCTGCTCGACACCATGACCCTGCTTGCAGTCCATGACAAACTTCTTATGCCAGTAATCGCCGACAAACAGGGCATACTGATCAAAAAAATCGGTGATGCACTCATGGTTAGGTTCGATGACCCCATAGGAGCAAGTGAAGCAGCCATCGAAATGCAGCAAAGACTTGCTCAATTCAATGCAAGATCCGAAGAAAAGATTTTCATTCGCATCGGAATCAACACTGGCACAGTTTTTGTAAAAAATGAAGATGTTTTTGGCGATGCGGTGAATGTTGCAGCACGCATGGAATCACTGGCAAAACCCGGCATGATTCTCATTACCGAGGCAACCCGGCAGAAAATCGAAGGAAAAATCTCCTGCGTCGATCTCGGACTCAAAAAGGTTAAGGGCAAAAACGAACCGATTCATGTATTCACCATCGGAAGCGAATCACCAGACATGCAGAAAATGGCCGAACTCGCCGCCATCATGGTGCAGCAGGCAGGCTTGAAAAAGAGCGAAGCCGAAACAGTTGAACCGGAGCCAGAAACCTCAAAGTTTTCAACGGTTGCTCAACCCAACAAAGCCCAAGAAACGCTACCCGACCTCGCAAGTCTTGAATCTCTTTCCGATTCTCCAGCACTTTCAGCTGCTCCAGCCATTAATACATCTCAGACAAAAACTGAAGCCGAAGCAATCCGCGATCCTGTTCTTGAAATGATCTGCGCCATTGACAGCGCCCGACAAAATTACATTCTGGCAGTGCGAAATGGCTCAAAGCGCCAGGCTGACCTTGAAGATTGGTTCGCCCGCTACGAAGAATTTATCAAGCCGAAACTTGATCTGTAAATCTGCTTGAAATTATCCTGAATTGCTTCATCTTCTTCTAAGGTGGAGGCAATTTATGCAAAATCCTGAAGATGAAAAAAAAGACGATATTTATAGCCGATACAATGCATTTCGCCCGGTTAACAACCCCGAAAAGAAACACCCGTGTAAAGATTGCTTCAACTGCCTCTGGTGTTCAGATGCTCGTTGTAAAATCTGCCTGTCAGGCAAAAACCTGATTAAAATAAAACATGACGAAAACGAAACTCCTGATAAACCTCAGGAAACCCCGAAATAACCGCCCAAGTTTTTTTTATTCCATTTTTTCGGTCGGTTTGCAGTATGCCGCGCTGGTCTATCGTGATAAAGACATTTTACTTGGACTTTATCTGCCTCAAGCCAATCGCCAGGAAATTGTCAGCAATATCTTGCAACTCTACCCTAATGCTGTAGAAAATAACAACTCTACCGCAATAAAAACTCTGGCGAACAAAATCAGAGATTACTTTGACGGCAAACCAGTTGCTTTCAAAAAGCTCAAGCTCGATCTGGATTCTTGCACAGATTTTTGCCGCAAAATCTATCTTGAACTTCAGAAAATTCCCCACGGAAAAACAATTTCTTACGGTGAACTTGCATCTAATATAGGCCAACCAGGCTCAGCCCGTGCAGTGGGGCGCGCAGTCGGCGCAAACCCACTTCCGCTAATCATACCATGCCATCGCGTAATCGGACACAAAGGCAAAATCGGCGGGTTTTCCGCAGCTGGAGGCGTGCCCCAGAAAATTGCAATGCTGAAGCTCGAGGGAATAAGCCTTGGAGATGTTGATTCAAATATCGACACACTTAACCAGGAGAGCATTAAAAAGGGCACCGCATTTCTCTGCCGGGTTGACACTCATTTCGGTGAATGGATAAAAAAACTGCCCCCTTTCTCTATTGCTGAAAACAATTCTTCTTCAACTTTTCAGACCCTGGTTGAAGCCATCGTTTATCAACAATTAACCGGAAAAGCAGCAGCAACTATCTTTCGCAGGGTTCTCAATCTATTTGGTTCGACCGAAAGTGTCACTCCATTTGACATTATCAGAGCACGTGACGCTGAACTGCGACAGACCGGGCTCTCGGGCCCAAAAATTCTTGCAATCCGCGATCTGGCAGAAAAAACCGTGGCGGGACAGGTTCCCGAACTCGAGCAGATAGCAAAAATGTCCGATGAAAAAATCATCGACTGTCTTACCCGAATACGCGGAATTGGCCGATGGACCGTCGAAATGCTTCTTATATTCAGGCTGGCAAGACCCGATGTGCTTGCTGCCGATGATTACGGGCTGAAAAAAGGTCTGGCAATTCTAAAAAATTACCAGGCTCTGCCTTCATCAAAACAGCTTGCTGAAGAAGGCAAAGCCTGGAAACCCTTCAGGACTATCGCTTCATGGTATCTATGGCGCATCGCCGAATCGCAGACCATGAAGTGATCAATAATGGTGGTTCAGCTTTTCGGTCCAGATCTGGTAACCGTTCTTAATTCTGGCAAAACTCGAATTTCGTTTGCCAATCAGGTCAGTGGCATTACCAATCTGAAAATCATTCTGATGCTCACGGCAAAAGGAAATATAAGCCCTCTGTACATCTGACTCTGAGGCATCTGGCGACAATTTGAGCAACCTAAAAAAGTCTTTCAGAGCAATTTCTTCTTTCAGCCTGTTGGCATTGCCAAAATAATCGAATTCTTGAGATGCGAACAGAATTGGTCGGCTGTTGCCGACTTCAAAGCCGAAAACGATTATTTCAGGCATCCTTGAACTTTCTTTTTTCTTCAGACCAATGCTCTGCACCAGAAATCGCCATATCGATGGAAGAATCCAGCCCTGGTCAGGAATAAACAACTCAACATCAAGAGTTCTTCCTGGCTCAAGACGAACAAATCTTCCAGAGAACCCAATATCCGTAAGTCGGTCAGGGCTGCCAAATAACGGTTCAAACAACTCAAGCGTTCCCATGTCAGCAAGAAAGGTTAACAGAAAAATATCAGCAGGAATCTCTGTCTGAATCTGCAGACTGGCCATGACCCTGATACCCTCCAGACGCTTCTCGCCGGCTTCAAAATGTATGTCTTTTATTTCTAATCGTTTCTGATTGTTGTTGATTGGACCTAGAGTCGAGAACCATTTCCCGAATTCGCGCCATTTAAATGGCAGGACGAACCTCTCTGTGTCAATCATAGAATTTACCACCCCCCCTTTCGATTTAATTGTACCTTCTTTTCCAATTTCCCGCCAATGCACCTGAGCCAATGGCGTCAAAAAGCTTTTCAAGGGATTTAATTTCAGCTACAATACACAGAACTGTTTTAAGGAGGATACAAATGAAAAAATTCATCTGCTTTTTGATGCTTATTAATTTTTCTCTGACCCTTTGTGCCGCCAAAGATTTCTCTACTGAAATTTCTTCGATAAACGCCGCCGGATTCCCCCAAATTCAGGTTAACCTCAAGGTTTTCAATAAGCAGGCCGAAGAGCTCAAATCAGATAATTTTGTCATCAGCGAAGACCTGACTCCGATAAGTAACTTTTCTGTGGCTGCCAGAAAGAGTCGCCATCAGATGATTCTTGTCATTGATCGCTCATCAAGTATTCAACCGGCAATGAATGAAGTTAAAAGAGCTGCAGCCCAGTTTGTCGAAAGCATGACCGGTGAAGTAAGCATTTCGATACTTTCATTCGGCAGCGATCTTGATTTCAATCACCCGTTCTCAAATGATGCCAAATCTCTTATTGAAGCTATTATGAAAATTCGCCCATGGGGTGGAACAGCGTTGTACGATGCGATTTTTGCAGCCTGTGAAGAACTGGCTGACAAGGCTTCACGCAACGACCTGAAAACGGTCGTATGTCTTACCGATGGGCGCGACAGCAAGCCCAACGGCCAATCACCACTCTCAACCCACACGCCCGATGAAGTCACCAGATTGGCAACCGAAAAAACAATCAGAATAATCACAGTCGGGCTTGGAAATGACATAGATGAAGCCATTCTTCAAAATTTTTCACGAAGCACCGGCGGGTGGTATATGAAATCGACTTCCCCCGATCAACTCAGCAAACTATACGAAGCACTCAGTCGTAGAATGAAGCTGGAAAAATACTACCAGTTATCATATAACTCACCAAAGCCTGATCCCGACGGCAGCAAAAGGAAACTTACCATTGTCAGCAAGCTTAAAGGCTACGAAGATCAGGGAGAAGGCGAATACACCGCCCCGAAAAAGACGGTTGAAATGTCATCCGAACATGCTTCTAAAGGCAGCACCAACAAAATGTCCATGCAACTTGTCTTCAGTGACCTGAACATCGAAGGCCCGGATGCAGTTTTTCTTTCCGGCCCCATTACCCCACCACCGGATTCACCGGTAATCGGACCAAATGCCGATGCTTTTCTGGGTAATAGCGAAGCTCAGAACCAGGCAATTATTGATCAGGCTAGAGAAAATCTGGCAGCGGAACACAAAAAAAATTACGACCAAAAAGTTGATTACTTAAACAAATATTTAAAAACTATCGATAAACTGCAAAAGGAAAATGACACCAGAGCAGCAAGCCCGGACCTGAAAGACTTTGAAAAGCCCAGAGTTGAATACCGCAACCGCTACCTTCAGTTTCGCCGCCAGGAAATCGACCTGTATCTTCAGCAAGCTTTTGCAATCTACCAGACAAAATTTCAGGAAACCAGCGACGAGCTTGATTATCTGCAGCGCATTCACGTGCAAAACGAGCCCGAAGATGAAGATTTTTTCACCAATAACCAGGCCAGCGCCACCAACAGGATAAATCAGATCAAAGAAAATTTTCAGAAACGTATCGATGAATGCCAGAACAATCGAAATCAGATGACCAGTGAAAGCAGTGAGCAAAGGGGAGCATATGTAACCCACACAACCCAAACTGAAACCATGGAACTTCCCGATGTTGAGATACCTGACGAACCTCCTTCAGATCATCCTTCAATGGAAAATATCGAAGACCTGATCGATGAAAAAAACTCTGGCGATGAAGAAAACCCTGAAGAGCCTGAAACCGAAATCCCGGAGATGAAAGAAATAGCACCATTCGATTAAAATTCCAGTTTCTCAAACTTTGATTTTATCGCATTTCAAAATAGGCCATACCAGTCAGGCCGATGTAACAAACACCCAGCGAAGATTTCATCGCCGGGTGTTTGTTTTCGCCCATTTCTATTTCCTCACCAGAAAAATGTGGGCTGGCTCAAATTTCGGGTTCAGCTCGACATAATTTCTTGCTCCACGCCAAAGGTAGCGTCGGTCGGTCAGCAGATCATGCACCTGATATTCCTGTTCTGACCCAATTCCCATACTCTCAATCGGAACGTACACAAAAGAATTTTGCACAAGATGTGGGTCCAGGCTGACTACGAAAAGCAAATGCTGGTCACCCATAGATTTTCCATAGAAAAGTATTTTATCGTTTTCAGCCCGATAAAACTTTAGATTGTCATATTCCTGCAATGCCGGCATTTCTCGGCGCAACTGATTCAGACGCGTAATCAGATATTTTATGTTACCAGGAGCGTTCCAGTCTCTGGTTCGAATTTCATATTTATCGCTGTTGAGATATTCTTCCTTGCCAGGTACAGGAATTCCTTCACAAAGCTCAAACCCCTGGAAAATTCCGTAAACTGTCGACAATGTCGCAGCAAGGATTACCCGAATTTTATAAGCTGCTGTACCTCCATTATGGAGAAATGTCGGAAAAATATCAGGGGTATTGGTAAACAGATTGGCCCGGTAGAAATCCGATTCCGGCGGGGTGGTCAATTCAGAGAAATAATCTGTGAGTTCCTGCTTTCCATTCCGCCAGGTAAAATAGCTGTAAGACTGAGTAAAACCAAGCTTTGCCAGAGCCTTCATTACTTTGGGCCTGGTAAAAGCTTCAGCAAGAAAAATCACATCGGGATATTTTTTCTGAACTTCTTCGATTATCCACTTCCAGAAATCAAATGGCTTGGTATGCGGATTGTCTACTCTGAATATGCGAACACCTTTCTTCGCCCAGAACAGGAAAATCCGCAACATTTCCTTCCAGATCGACTTGTAATCAGCCGATTCAAAGTTGATTGGATAAATATCTTCGTATTTTTTCGGTGGGTTCTCGGCAAATTTAATGGTACCGTCAGGTCTTTTGCTGAACCAGTCCGGGTGCTCTTTCAGGTATGGATGATCGGGAGAGCAGTTGATCGCAAAATCAAGAGCAATCTCAAGCCCATGCCTTTCGCAAGCCTTAACCAGTTCGGCGAAATCTTCAAAATTCCCCAGGGAAGGCTCGATCTGATCGTGCCCGCCCACATGACTACCAATTGAATATGGGCAGCCTGGATCACCGGGAGAGCAGGTCAGACTGTTGTTCGGCCCCTTTCGCTTGCTGAAACCAACCGGATGAATCGGCGGAAAATACAAAACATCGAAACCCATGCCGGCAATTTCGGGTAAGCGCTTGATCACATCTTTGAAGGTTCCACTCACGCCATGCTCAAAACCACAGGATCTTGGGAAACATTCATACCAGGCGGCGAAGCGAGCCCTTACCCTCTCGACTCGAACCTGCAACCCCCTGCTTTCTACCCGGGATGCCGGGTCAGGGTTGTCTTCGAGCATTTGAGAAAGGGTTGGACTGCTGATCAACTGCCAACGCTGCATATCTCCGCCAGACTTTTCCAGCTTTTTCAGCAGATTTCTTACAAAGGTTCTTTCATTTTCTGAAAGCCACGAAAGATAATTCTTCAACAAAGCGATACCTTCAAGAACATCCGAAGAAAAATCGACATTTGCAGCCACTTTTTTGCCCGTATCGAAAAGCCAGCTGCCAAAATCCTCACAGTAAGCAGCGATGCGATATTCATAAATTCCCGGGTTACCAACCCTGAAACCGGATTCCCACAAGTCCAGCCCAGGGTTTACGCAATTCATCTTGATTTTCTGCCATTGCTTTTTCCCGGCGGGTTTAAATTCAACCCAGGCACAGATTTTCTGATGGCCGTCACGGAAAATATCTGCAGAAACCGGCACAAAATCGCCAGATTCACGTTTCAGCGGATATTCGCCAGAATCTACCAGGGGTTGAATGTTTTCGATAAGGATTCTTTTTCGATTTCTGCTGCCCATTACTTCTTCTCCGCAATTAGTTTCTGATAAAGCTCAACCGTCTGGCGAGCAATCGACTTCCAGCTGAAAGTTTCTTCGACCCTTTTCCTGCCGGCTGCCTCCATTTTTCGCCGCAGTCCTGCATCCTTCATCAGGCGATTAACCTGTGTAGCAAGGTCACGGGCAAAAACTTCGGGCTCTGTTGCCTCGAACGGAGATCCATTCATTTGTTTCAACGACACCAGAATCCCGGTTTCTCCATCGACCACCACTTCAGGAATACCACCGACAGCACTTGCAACCACCGGAGTTTCACATGCCATCGCCTCGAGATTTATTATTCCAAATGGCTCATATATTGATGGACAGCAGAATACGCCTGCGTGAGAATAAAGCTCAATCAAAGTTTTTCGATCTACCATTTCTCTGATCCAGAAAACGTTCTTACGACCAGCGGTGGCTGCTTTCAGCCCCGATTCCATTTCTTTTTCGATTTCTGGTGTGTCGGGGGCACCGGCGCAAAGCACTACCGGAATATCGGTATCGAGATGCCGAATCGCATTTACCAGGTGAATGATTCCCTTCTGCCGGGTGATTCGCCCGACAAACAGAAGGTACGGGCGGGCAGGGTCAATACCAAAACGTCCAAAACAGTCGGTTGTCGATACCTTCTTGAATTCTTCAGTATCGATACCATTATAAATCACCTTTATCCGCTCTGGTCTGACATTGAAAAGCTTTTCCACATCAGCTTTGGTGCCATGACTGACGGCAATAACCGCATCCGCCATTTCAATAGCGGTTTTCTCAACCCACAACGAAAAATCATAGCCCCCGCCAAGCTGCTCTCTCTTCCACGGGCGCAATGGCTCAAGAGAATGGGTGGTGATAATCAGAGGAATGCCATAATTGAGCTTAGCCCATATGCCGGCCATATGGGTATACCATGTATGACAGTGAACCACATCGGCATCAGTTCCAGCTCCTATTGCCTGAAGGTCGCGATCTATGGTTTTGAAGACTGACTGCAGACCTTTTGGCAACGCCGAATAACTGCTTAACGGCTCATAACCGGTGGCTTTAACCCGGCCGACAACGGCCGCCTGATCCCCATAGCAACGCACTTCAGCATCTGCCAGTTGAGAAACTTCTTTTGATAGATACTCGATGTGCACCCCTGCTCCTCCATACACATATGGCGGATACTCATTGGTAAGATATAAAACCTTCATTTTTTTCACTCCTTGCCTTCATTCTCTAACTTTTTCCTTTCGATCTCTATGGCTTTTTTGAATTTGGGCAAAGCCATCCTCCTTGTCGCTTCAATGGCCCCATAGCTGAACTGGCAAGGATCTTCGGGGTTATTCCCGTCACACTCACCAGTTTTCCTTCAAACATTTGATTGAATCTGCTGTCTGCAGCGCTCTTTCTTTCTGCTCAGGCGGCATATTGCCGATCTCGTTATTCAACATTTTCAACCGGATCGGTTTCTGATTTAGACGCCATCATCTGCTGCGGAGAACCCAGAGCAGCGAAAATATAATCATAAAGCTTTTTCGGTTGTACGACCGCAGGCAGAATCAAAGCCGGTCTGTATTTGTCATCGATTGCAAACCACATAGCTCCAGAAGGCTTGAACAAGGCATCTTTTTCAAAACTGGTGAACTCTGCAATCTGTCCTGAAAGATCAAAATTGGACTGGCTCAGTAACCTGGCAATCTGACCATTCACTTTTGCCAGCTTGCTTTTGTTCTCTGGATTCGCCAGTTCTTTCACCTGATTACTGCAATTCTCATACATCCTGGCAAAATCGAAGTAAAAAGCTCCCAATGTTTTTTCATTCAATGAAACCGGCTGGCAAAATGCCGCCAAGGGCAATGAAACAGCAACAACCATCAAAATAAAGGCTTTTTTCATTCTAGTCATAAACCCTCCAGTTGCGTTCAGGCCTATTCTACTATAAAAGCACCCTTTTCAAACAACTTTTTCTAAATTTACCCACACCTTGATAAAAGTACTGCAAAAGAAAAATCGCCCGAGAAAATCGGGCGATCACTTGTCGGTCAACAACGGGATAAACCCGTGGAAAATTTTACATTCCGGCAGCTTTCCTGAGCTTGAGGTAGCTTTCCCTGGCAGCCTGGTATTTGTTGAAGGCATCCATTACTTCATTCATCGGGGCCTGCCGCTGAACTTTATACTGGTAGAGCTGCTTATAATAAAGATATGATTCATAAGCCTGCTGTAACTGGGCATTGGTTGGCTTGCCCGAAGAATAACCGCCTGAACTCGACCCGTTGTTCAGTGAAGAATTTGAACTGCTGCCAGAACTTGAAGAATATGAGCCAGAACTGCTTGATGAGCTGGAAGTGCTTGAACTGCCCGAAGAAGAAGCATAGTTTTTTGCAGGAAGCCTGGCAATCTGAGCTTTAACTTTTTTAATGCGGTCTTGGGTTGGCGGGTGAGTTGAAAAATACCTGGTAACTTTGCTCAGCTTACTGTCATTATTAATTTTATTTAAGAAACTGATCAGACCATTCGGATTATACCCGGCAGCGTGAGTGTATTTTACCGCACATGCGTCTGCCTGATATTCATCATCACGCGAAAATTTCAGATTGGCAAAATAAGCAGCAATCGCAGCATAAGGAGCGTATTTCTGCGTTTTCTTGTAAAGTCCCATTCCGGCAACCAGAACGGTTAACAATCCGGCCTTCTCTGCTTGTTTTACACTGTGCTTACTGTCTATGTGCCCCATTTCATGGCCGATGACCCCGGCCAGTTCGTCATCTGACTCGATCATTTTCAAAAGACCTTTGGTCACATAAACATAACCGCCCGGAGCTGCAAATGCATTAACTTCATCAGTATTTAGAACCGCAAAATGCCAGGTCAGGTCTTTTCTTTCAACATGCTTTATCAGCCTTCTGGCAACTGTACCAACCCGGTTTAAATATTTCCTGTCCCTGGAAAAACCCGGCTTGTCTTTCAGCGTCTCGTGAGTTTTTTCACCCATCGAGATTTCCCATTTGTCTTCAAGACCACCAAGAAATGCCGATGTTTGCGGAGCTTTCTCCCGAGACTGCTCAAGAACCTTGAAGTTATCTTCAGTTGCGCCACCAAAGGTTCGATCAAGGGTAACGCTTACCCGGTCGAGTGCCCCGCTGACTTCACCGAGAAACTTGCCGATATCCAGAGCGTTTGCCGGAGAAAAGCATGCTGCCTGCAAAAGAACCATAAGAACCAGAACAAATACCGATTGTCTGCTTCTCACATTGTACCTCTTCGATTTAGAATATGCCTAAGTTTAATGATCAAACGCAAAAGCGTCAAGGCGACGAATCAAGCCATCTAAAATCTTACCGAAAAGGGGGTCGAGTTATGGCAGGTCAACGCTTGGAAGATGCCTTGGAAAAGTACCGGAAACTGTATCGAGCGGCAGATCGCAAGGGAAAGAGCCGCCTGTTATCGGATTTTTGTGAATTAGCCCTGGTTTGCCAAATCGTTCCAGAATTTCATTAATTTTTAGCCTTTTTAAAAGTCAAAAAACAAGGCTATGTTCTTGTTAAAGTATGATATATTGTAACTGCATCCAAATCAAAAAGATAGGTGTTTCGATGAATCCCAAGGAATTTCGTAAACTTGTGCAGGACGCGAAGCGGCTCACTCCGCATCAGCGCCATGTTTTGATGGACAGGATTCAGCCATTCGGCCAAGATCAGGAAACCGCCAAGTTGGTGGAAGCACGCGTGGCAAAGAAACCCGTGTGTGCGCACTGCGGTTGCAGCGAGGTGGTGCGCAACGGCGTAGTAGTGGCTACAGCGCTACCGATGCAAAGGTTGTGGCCGGTGTTTTAATAGGTTGAGGATTTTAACACTTAGAGTTATTATCACTGTCATTGTAGTATTATACA
>DYKG01000047.1 GCA_020722725.1 Candidatus Methylomirabilis sp. | reverse complement strand
TTATTTAATTTTGTAAATACAAGTATGGTTTATTTTGTAATGCATCGGCATAATCAAATGATTGTTGCGGCACGGACTACTGAGAAATATGCGTTGGCCCGCTTCTGATAATAACCATGCGTGGTAGCTTAATGTGATTGGAAAAGTGTCATGGAAATGCTTTACAAAAAGCAATTTTTTATATAACGTTAAGTTAACGTTAACTAACAAAAAGATTTTGATGATTCCGATAGTCTTTGCATGTTATCAGGGTAAGGCAGTAAATAAATGGCAAGAAAAGCCACTGGCGAACGAAAAAAGCAGATAATCGAAACGACCCGTGATCTGATTTTTTCCCGGGGTTTCAGCAATTTCACCGTAAGAACCGTAGCTGGCCTGGTTGGAATCAGTGAAGCGGCGGTCTATCGGCATTTCGCCAGTAAAGAAGACCTGCTGCGGGCGTTGCTCGATTCTCTTTTCGTGCCATGGCGCAAGTCTTTCGGTCAGATTGCATCTGGCGATAATTCAGTTGTTGAGCGCCTGCTTGCTTTGGCGGCCAGGCATATCGAGTTTCTGCTCGAAAAAAAGCTCAATCCGATTCTTTTCTTCTCCGAAGCCATCAGTCCTGAAAATCCAAGTCTGCTGAAAGTTCTGCAGACTAATCTGCTATTCTTCAATCAGCTTCTGCAGAGCCTTTTTAAAGAGGGCGCCGTCAAAGATGAATTTGCCGCCGATCTTGACGTTGAAAGCGCGGCAGTGTGCTTTATCGGCATTGTTCAGGCCAGCGCAATACGCTGGACGATTTTTAAGTCAGATAAACTTCTTAAAGAAGATACGATTGCTACAGTTCAATTCTTTTTAAATCATATTGTCAAACTGCCGGAGAAATAATATGAACGAAAATAACAAGAAATCAAACAAACCTTTGGTTTTTGCTGCAATTGTTGCCGCTGTTTTTGTTGCAGTCGCTTTTGTGGGAATCAGTAAAATTCATTCACGACAGGCCATGGCAGAAGGCATGCCGCAAAAACCCCTTGCGGTAAAGACTATTCATGCGCAAAAAGGCGTTCTTATTCAGAAAATTCCTGCCCTGGCTACCGTAAAAAGTGCGGCAACCATTATAGTTAAAGCTGAAATTGCCGGTCGCATCATCAGCATGCCCCTGCGTGAAGGAGACCATTTTAAAAAAGGCGATTTGCTGGCTATCATCGATGGTCGCGAACAACAGGCACAACTGAGTGCTGCACAGGCGCGCACCAGCGTGATTGACGGGCAGACCGCGTCGATAAGAGCAAATATAAAGGCTCTGGAAAGCCAGAAGCAGGGTCTTAAAAGTAATTATGATTTTTTAGTATCAGAATTAGAGCGCTATGAAAAATTATTCAATCAGCAGGCTATTTCGGCAAGTGCTATTGAAGCGCATCGAAACAAAAAGAATGATGCTGAAAGTAAACTTTTGAGTCTCGATGCCCAGATTCTTGCTCAAAAAGCCCAGATCGCCACTTTTGAATCACAGAAGCAGGCCAGTAAGAAAGAAGTGGATCTCTGGCAGGTTCGAAAAGATTACAGTGAAATTATTGCTGAAGTAGATGGGGTGTTATCGGTCAGGCACCAGGAAGAGGGCAATCACATAATGCCCGGCGCGGCCATCATGACCATCGATGATACTTCTCATCTTCGTTTGATTATGCAGTTGCCACAAACTGCGGCAGGTCAGATCGAAACCGGTCAATCAGTCATTTTAAATGAATACCCTGAATCTGGGTTTGTTTTAACCAGAATTTATCCGGCCCTAAACGATTTCAGGCAGTTCGTGGTCGAGGCTGAAACTGAAAAAAGCAATCTTTCGATGAAATTCGATCTGCAGACTCCCGCCGATATTGTCATTAAAAGAGTTGAGGGAACAAAGGTTGATCGTGCTGCCCGTTTCATAAATTTTAATTTCCCCGATGAGAATTATGTCTATCTGATCGAAGCTTCAACTGCCCGGCGTATTTCTCTTAAACCTCTTCTGGTAAGTGCCGAAGGTCATGCTGTTTTTGATGCGCGTCAATTGCCGCCTGATTCGATTTTGGCCGCCGGGTCATATCTTGAAAATGTTCGATTGCCGGCTTCCTTCACCGTCGAGGTGCTGAAATGAATCTGATAAGTAAAACCTTACAACACAAGGCATGGTCTATCGCCTTTTGGATGCTGATCTCAGCGATTGGATTGATTTCTTTTTTCAACATGCCAACCGACCTTTTCCCTGATACCACACCTCCACAGGTTGTGACCATGACCATGGTAAGAGGAGCGTCGGCAGAGGATGTTAACCGGAAGGTAACCACCCTGGTCGATCGCGAACTGAAAGGCCTTACCGGAATTAAAAAAGTCGTTTCGACATCACGAGATGAGGTTTCATCGGTAAATGCCCAATTTGAATATGGTACAGATATTTCTGCTGCTATGACTGATGTAATCAACGCGGTTAACCGGGTGCGCTCAAGATTTCCTGCGGGAACTCAAGAACCCTGGTATTTTAGAGTAACTGACGCAACCCGACCGATCATGACTATTTCCGTAGCCCCTGCAGCAAGTTCATCATACGATCTTAAGGCGATAAGGCTCCTTGTAGAAAACGATCTTAAAGAGGAATTTCTTCGACAGCCTGGTATTGGCCGGGTTGACGTTTTTGGTGCCAATGACCCTGAAGTTTTGATTCGCTTCGATCTCGAGCGCTTGCGTATTTTCAAGCTGCCGCCCTCTCAGGTTCTCCAGAAAATTGGGGCACAGAATGTTTCATTGCCCGGCGGTTATTATGAATTCGGCGGCCGCGAATCTCTGGTTAAAACCCTTAGCGAGGCTTTTAACCCGGAGCAGCTTTATGATATGCCGATTGCGGTAAGAAGTGGCGCGGTTATCAGGCTGGCCGATGTTGCTTCGGTCAGTCTGTCGATTCGAACCCGGCGAAGCATTTATCATGGAAACGGCGAACCGGCAATTGCCATGAATATTCTCAAGCCGGAAGATGGCTACGCCGTTCAAGGCCTTTACTACGGGAAAAAACTGGTTAAACAGCTTGAAGCAGTATATCCTGAGCTTAAATTTTCCGTAACCACCGATCAGGAACCAATTATTACGATAAACGTGGCCGGAATGGAAGATGCGCTAATTTCAGCCGTCTGGATGACAATGCTGATTGTTTTTGTTTTTTTATTTGAAATCAGAACATCACTGATTATTGGTGTTTCAATTCCCCTCTCTTTTTTGACAGCGTTTGCCTTTCTCTTTTTCACCCCTTTCACCATCAACATGGTTACTTTGTCAGGGCTGATTATTGCTGTGGGAATGGTTGTTGATGCCGCAATTGTAGTGGTCGAAAATGTTTTTCGTCATCTGAAAGAACGTGATTTCAGCTTGGAAACAATCGCGCTTGGCACCGAAGAAGTGGTATTTTCTATTTTGGGGGGGATGCTGACTACTGTAGTAGTGATGATTCCAATCATGTTCGCCGGGGGCTACCCCCAGCAGGTTTTGCGACCATTGACGATGACGATTACTGCCACTTTGATCGGCTCGTTTCTTGCCGCCATTTCTATTGTTCCTATTTTACTCGGGTATTTTTTCGTTGGCTACAAACCGGTAGAGAACAAAAACTCTGTGCTGGTCAGATTAAATGCCAGGGTTGACGCCATTCTTGAGTTCGTTGCGGAGATGTATCTGAGTCTGCTCAGATTGTTCAGGAAAGTTCGCCTGCCAGTACTGATCGGCTGTTTTGCGCTTCTCATAATTTCTATTCGAATAGTTATTCCGACAATTGGCCGCGAGTTGATGCCGCGTATGGATACGGGTCAGATTATCATTAAGGCCGACCTTCCAGCATCGATGACAGCCGCTCAGGTTGAGCAGGCAATCAATAAGGTGGAAAAAGTTATCCAGGCCAATCCCCATGTTTTAACCATTTCTACCGTGGCAGGGTCTGAACCCGGGCAGGTAAGTTTCGGGGCAGGCGGGCAGCTTCTTCAACAGCTTGAAATTCAAGTAAGGATTACAACCCGGGATAAGCGACAGGAAACCATATGGGAAATAAACCGGGCCTGGCGTGAAGAATTTGCCAAAATACCTGAGCTGGTGACGTTTTCGGTTACCGAATTCGGTGCCACTCCCATGTCTACCACCAGGGCGCCAATAGATGTCATTATCAGTGGTCGAGACCCTGAAGTTCTTTACCAGCTGGCTGGTCGGCTTGACTCTAAACTGCGTTCAATTAAAGGTTTGAATGATCTTCGATTCAACTGGAGCAAAAGCAAGCCGGAAACTCATTTTCTTCCAGATCTTGAATTTACCAACCGCTACAATGTCAGCCCGGTTGAGATTGGTGACTTTCTGGCCACTACTTTCACCGGCAGAACTCCAACTTATCTGAAACTCAATGGTTTTGTCGATATTCCGGTTAGAGCAGAGCTGGGAATTGAAGATCGAGCATGGAATCGGCCTCTTGAAGATCTTGCGCTTACGCGAGAAGGAGGCGAGCTTTTTTTGAGTTCTCTGGGCAAAACGTTACCGGTACTCAAGCCAACTTTGGTAACCCGTGAAAATTTGAGCGAAACCATCGATATTCTGGGTATAAACTCGATTTTGCCACTTTCGACTGTTGCAGGTGAGGTACAGAAAAAAGTCGACAACTTTGTTGCACCTGCCGGTTACAAAGTAGAGCTGTCAGGATCAATGGCAGACATGACCGAAACCGGCATTCGTCTGGGAAAAGCTCTGTTTATCGGTGTTATCATGCTTTACATCGTATTGTATCTCTTGTTTGAATGCTGGTGGCGCCCATTTCTGGTAATGGCTGCCATACCTCTCTCTCTTATCGGTGCATTCTGGGGCCTGGCTATTCTCGATAAGCCCATGTGCATGCCGGCAATGATGGGTATTATTCTTCTGGGGGGTACAATTGTCAACAATGCGATAATTCTTATAGATTTTATTGATAATGCTATTAAAAAAGGCTCGTCCAGACAGGAAGCGATTGAGAATTCAGTAAGAATAAGGCTCAAACCTATTCTTATCACAACTCTTTCAACGGTTATCGGCCTTGTCCCATTGACCCTCGAACAGGCGGTCGGCCTTGAACGCATGTCTCCTCTTGGGGCAGTTGCCTCATTTGGCCTGTTTGCCGGAACGATCATGACCATGGTTATCATACCTCTGGCTTATGATTTCGTATGTGATATCAGAGAACGATTTCAAAAATAGAACAGTTGATCTGCCAAACGAAAGCGTTTAGCAGATTCCATTTTGCTGCAATTATGTTATACGGATCGCAGAAAATATATTCGCAGGGGCCGACCACCGTGTCGGCCCGCTTTAAATCGTAGTGTCACGAACGAATTAAGTGTAAATGGTATAAAATGGGTTAGCCGTCATAATAATGCCGGGACCCGCGACTTCTTCAGCATGGAAATTTGTTCTGGCGGTGGGAATGGAATCTCTGTGGGAGATCGTCGAAAATTCTCCGGTGGTTATTAACCGGTATCGGGCAGTTACCGTCGCTCTTGGCTATTTTGGCGACAGCATTTTAAATTCGATGAGCGATATTCTGGTGTGTTCAATTGGTTTTTATGTGGCATCGAAACTTGATTTAAGAAAAAGCCTGATTCTGATTTACCCGATTGAAGCCATTAGAGCCTGGCAGATGCAGTGAACCAAACCTTTTAAAACGAGCAGACTATTAAAAAGTTTGTTTAAATTTGGCTGAGGCGTTAAACTGATAATGAAATTTTCTTTCGACGGAGAAGATAATGCGAAGATTTTTACTTCTGCTTTTAACCATGTTTTTCTGTTGCAGTCAGCTTTTAGCAGGGTGGCAGGAAAATGTCTTTGCTTTGCTCGATCGGGGTTTCAATGATATTGCAACCGCCAGTTGCAGAGAAATGTCGGTTTCGCCTGACGAAGTCATCAGAGCGGTCAAAGAGATAAAAGACTCTTCACAATTGCTTAACTTTCTTCAACGGCGCGATTTTAAAACTGCCGGGAAGCTTGGTGAGCTTGAACTTTTCAATCTGGTTGGCAAAGATGGCTTCAGCAGACCCTGTTTTCCGGAATTTGGCCGCTGTCGTTGGTTGTCCATAGAAGGCATACTGCCTGAGCCGGCAGCCGAATGGCACATCGATCACAATCTTGCCATGGTTTCTGACCGGGTGCCTGCCCCAGAGTTGTATTTTCCATTCAAGCGTGAGGCACCTTCAGCTGCAGTTAAAGTCGCTCAGATTGGCAACCGGTTTTTTCTTGCGGGTTCACGGGTGGGCAGACTGCGTTTGCTTCTGCAGAAAGATCAATTGAATTTTTTAAATCCGGTTGAGGTTTTTTATAACGACCAGCAGGTCTTTTCGGGTCTGGTTGTGCCTGATTCGGGTCTGATACTTTCAGATTATCTACAAAACCGTGATCGGGAACTGCTTGCTGTGGCTGCAATTGATCTGGATTTTAGAAGAGAAAAAGAAGATGCCAGGTAAAGCGATCGGCAATTCTAATAAATGGTTCGTTGCCGCATTTATAACGGTTTTGCTTTATGGGGTTCTTTTTATTTTCTGGTTTTTGCAAACCCCGCTGGGCATGACACCTGTTCTCGATGGGGCTGAAAACATTCTGCTTGCCGAGAAAATTTTTCAGGCGACTTTGCCTGCCGAACCTTTTTATCGGGCCATGCTTTACCCCGCATTTCTGTCAATGTTCAGGGTTCTGGGGTTTGCCCACGAAGACCTCAGTATCATTGCAGCAATGGTCGGGTTGCTTTTTCATTTTGCCAACGCAATTCTGGTGGCCTGGATCAGTTTTCTGATCTGGAAAAGCCGGCGGGCATCTCTTTTTTCCCTGTTGTTTTATGGCCTTTATCCGCCCGCACTGCATTTTGCGCTAGATCCTTTCGACATTACCATGGGCATATTCTTTTTGTTGCTCAGCTGTGGTTTTTTAATTAAAAGCGAGATTTCACAAGATTCCCTGCATTTTTCGGGAATAGCAGGTTTGAGTCTGGGAATCGGTTCGCTGTTGCGTGCCAATATTCTACCTATGGCTGCAGTCTGGCTGTTTGCCATGCGTCGGCCCAACCGACGTTTGCATGGGCTGTTTGCTCTTATTGGTGTGGCTTTGCCATTGTTACTTGGCGGTCTGGCAAACTACTGGCACAGTGGGCAGTTTAAAATAATGCCATGGCAGGGCCCTTTCAACTTGTATGCGGCGAATTATGAAAGAGCCAATGGTAAATACTTTCAGCAGACGTTGCTTCTGGCCGACCGTGAATTAAGCGTTAACCCGGCCAGGCTTGAATCAGAAATTCTATACCTTAAAGCCACCGGAAAAAACTACCCGATCGATATCGATGATTTTAATCGCTGGTGGCACCAGCAGACGGTAAAAGCCATAACCGGACAACCAATTTTGTGGCTGAAACTGGTCGTTAAAAAAATCTATTATCTGTTTAATAATTTTGAGCAGTATAACAATAAGACTTTCAGTTTTCACAAACAGTTATCACCGATTTTGCGCTATAACCCTCTTTGTTTCGGTCTTTTATTTATTATTGCCGGGCTTGCTGCGATGAATAGCCCAAAGGTGCAGAACAGTTCATATATAGTTCAAATTTTAATTTTAATCAGTATTGGAGTTCTGGCGTTTTATGTAAGTGCCCGTTTCCGAATACTGGTTGTTCCGTTGCTGGTTATCTGGTCTTCGGCTTTGGCAAGTTTGAAGCTCGATCAGATAAATTTGCGGCGCAATATCGGTTTGGCATTGTTTCTGGCATTTATAACGTTTTCCGGTTTTGCCGGTGCCGGCGATATTTCGACCTATAATTCCGATCGACTTCTGCTTGCCCATGCCAGCGCCAGATTGGGCATGGACCAACGGCAGATTTTCTGGGCCGACGAAGTTTTAAAAAATGATCCTGAAAATCTGCAGGCAATAAGGGTAAAACTGGTAGGCTTCACCAACCTTGCGTTGGCCGGTCAATTGAGCAATCAATCAGAATGGCGGAAAGTTCAGGCAGAAATAGAATTCCTCGAAAAGAAACAATTTTTGTTCCCGGATACTCTGTTCATTCACGGCTGTTATCTTTATTCGGTAAAAAATCTGACTGATAAGGCAGAAGAAATCTGGCTCCAGGGTTTGGCTGAATCGAACCAGAAAGATATTTATCAGGCGGCTCTGGTTCTAACCGGTTTAAAGCCAGCCAGCGAAAAAATGCTTGATGCTTCGCAAAATTCACCGCTGTTGTGGTATGCTATGGTTAAGTCACGATACCTGCCATCAGAAAGCAGTTCTCGTGCAACTACCAATGCTGCGGCGGTTAAATTTCTGTTTAAATCAGACAGTTGAGAAAGACATGTTTTTCAAACAAAAGAAAGTTTTATCAGTAATAATACCGGTTTTCAATGAGCGCCCTTTTATACGCGAATGCGTTCTCAAAGTGGTTGAATCGACTCGCCGACTTGGCCTCGACTATGAAATCATAATAGTTGATGATGGCTCAAAAGATGGCACTCTTGAAGAACTGCAGCTGCTGAAAAATGAGATTGCTTCGGTTAAAATATTCGTGCAACCGCAGAACATGGGAAAAGGCGCGGCATTGCGCCGTGGCATTGTTGAAGCAGGCGGCGAGTTCATGCTATTTCAGGATGCCGACCTCGAATACAACCCCCATGATATTGGTGAGCTTCTTAAACCTCTTATTGATGGCCGTGCCGATGTGGTCTATGGCTCTCGTTTTACCATCAGCCCGGCTCGCAAAATTCTGAATTTTCATCATCAGGCCGGCAACCAGTTTCTTACTTTGATCAGCAATCTTGCCACCGGGTTGAATCTCACCGATATGGAAACTGGTTACAAGGCATTTCGTGCCGACATTTTGAAAACTGTTCCGCTGCGCTCAGACCGTTTCGGCATTGAGCCTGAAATTACCGCCAAGATCGCCAAACGCCACTGCACGATTTATGAAGTGCCCATTTCATATAATGGTCGCAGTTATGGTGAGGGCAAAAAAATTACCTGGCGCGATGGGTTCGCAGCTCTTTACACCATTGTAAAATACTGGCTGATCGATGATTGCTACAATCGTGAGCAGATCGCCGAAACCTATGATGACCTTGAACGCACCCATCATGCCCAGGAGCACCTGATACTAAGGCTTTTGCCATATTTTGGCGACCGCCTGCTTGAAATTGGTTCTGGAATCGGCAGTATCAGTAGAATTCTTCCGATTCGCGAGAAGGTAACTCTTTCTGACTGGCGTTCAGAGTGTCTTGAATTTCTAAACAAGGGTTTCAGCGGAAAAGAACGCATCGAGGTGGAAGAGCTTGATATTCATGCCCAAACAGTGCCGGCAAAATTCCAGAATCGCTATGATTCTCTTCTTTTGATGCATCATCTGCAATCTGCCGAAAATGAAGAACGGGTTCTGAAAAATGCTTATTCTCTCTTGCAGAAGAAAGGTCGGCTGATTGTAACATTGCCAGGACAGGGTGGCGAAATCGGGCCTTATGAACGAAAATTGGGATACCAGCGC
The DNA here is from genome assembly GCA_020722725.1 of Candidatus Methylomirabilis sp. Lineage (GTDB taxonomy): Bacteria > Muiribacteriota > Ozemobacteria > Ozemobacterales > Ozemobacteraceae > DYKG01. Next base: position 14,980 of record DYKG01000047.1, on the reverse strand, counting down.
CGATACGAACTTGAATCAGTCAGGCAACTGCTGGAAAAAAACGGCTTCAAGCTGCTGCACCATTTTTCCGCCAATTTTCCCGCATTATTGATCTGGAAAAATGTCATTCGAAAGAATCAGCTTTCTGCATTGCCAATTGCATGGGCCAAGGTTTCTGACTTGCTGGTAAGGCATGCGGCATTTTTTGAAAAATACTTCAGACTCGATGGGCTTACTCTGGTGGTTATCGCAGAAAAAACTAACGGTTGAGTTTCCATTCATGTTCTTTGATGTTGGCTTTGTGAGGAATCTGTAGTTTGTTGTCCTGAAAATGCAGGCAAAAAAGTGATGTGAGGGTAAAAAATCTGCTGCTGTCGTCATCTGAAGTGACTCTCAGCATTCCTGATTTTACCACGATCTTTCCGTATGATATTCCTGAGTTCAAGGCCACAATGAAGTTGGATGATTCTGGGTTAACGCAGATTTTATCGGCAATTACCCGCAATTTTCGGCCGGTTTTGTGGGTAGTTGCAAATTCTACTTCGCCCTTATAAATTATCAAATCGATAAGACCGTCTTTCCGGGTGCCAATCAATTTAATCTCGGTATCAGGAAACAATAAAATTTTACCCTCTTCACTGAAGGTAAACTCGAGCATGCCATCTGCATCGGTTTTGAAAAAACCTCCGGAGACCAATCCAGAACTGGTTAACTCGCAGGTTTGAGTGCCAATGTGATATGAGCGCCCAACCAGGCGCGATATCTCAACAAGGCAGGGTGCCTCTTCGGTGAGGGAGGGAACATTTCTGACCGATTGTTCTTCGACAAAAGAATCAGCCAAAACTGTGCTGATGACTTTTTCAGCCAGAGATGGCAGACTTAAGGTTATAATCGTTGTTGTAGCCAGCATTAAGACAAGGAGCTTTGTGTTCATGCTTGCCTCCAGGGTTTGAATAATGATGTGAAAAACAGCCGATAACACAAACTCTAACTTTTACGACTTATCTAATCAGTTACACGACCACCTTATTGATGAATTTGTTTCACGCCTTTTTAGTATAATGATTTAACTGGCATTAAGTAGTACATTCAGAGCTTTTTTTGAGGTAAGGTTTTGTCATACGGGTTAAAGCAGAAATTTCCGCTTTTGCAAAAGTTTCTGGCGGTGTTGTGTCTGGTTCTTTTCCCGTTTTTTTCTGCTTAAGGTTACCTTAAACAGTTTTTATTCGGATCGCAGAAAATACATTCGTAGTAGCCGACCTCCGTGTCGGCCCGCTTTAAATCGCAGTGTCACGAACGAATTAAGTATAAATGGTATTATAAATAAAGGTCGCAAGAGAAAGCAAAAAGCCTATTGCGAGAACGATTCCAACTATATGAAAGGCCGGGTTCCACAATTCTCTTTGTTTGTGCAGTCTGGTTTTTTCAAGAGCACGTTCAAGTCCGTTCAAGTCTGCTCCCAGCCAGTTAACTTTTATTCGATTTCCAGGCCATTTAAAAACAACTGAACTGATCATATCGTTGCCTTTATTCTTAAAATAGAAAAAAGTCACCGATTTGAGATCCTCCAGAGAAATTGTTACTGGCTCACCGCCATTAATACTTCCGGGAAAGCTGACCGACTGGTTGTCTATTCGTATTTCACCACTGTCAGGGTATCGCCGGCTCAGCAGCCAGTAACGCATCATGGCAAACCCGATCAGACCTCCAAGCGCTATCCAGCCCTCTGCAAGAAATGTGTCTGCCATTCTGATCTGCAAAGAAACAGTCAGAAAAATTACCAGCAGGCATTTGAAATTATCTGTGCGATCGAGGGGAAGACCAAACAGAGCAACAGGAAAAAAAATGGGGTTTGGGAGGATCGTCTTTTCCTGCTGATTTCCGGGGTTGTCGTTGGCAATTTCGCTGTTCATTGCTGCCCATTCTAACCCCGGAAAAATTTCATGTCCAGTATATCGAAATTGTGCCGTGGAACTGCCCCAGGCTCAATAAAAAATCTTTAAAGAGGCCGTCAGTGAATTGAACAGCGGGTTGAGAGTAATTTCAAGGCCGCGGTTTTCGTCATGTTGCCGCAAAATTTCCAGGGTTCGCAGTTCAATTGCCGAGTCGGGCCCGTCAAAAATCTGGGCAAGAAGATAGGCGGCAATAACTATTCGGCCCATTTCAATCACGCCTGGTTGAGTCAGTGGGTTCAATGCAACTTCATTGCGGTTGAGTTCACGGGTAAAACGCTCCTGATCAAGGGTTTTGAGTGAAACCAGCGAGGTTATTCGATAAAGCTCTTCAGAGCCCTTAACTATTTCAGGGTTGATCATTCGCGCCAGTTTCAGGGTTTGCCAGAGGGCCTGTGAATGCTCTGAAACCAGCTTTTCAACATGGTTTTTTACCCGGGTCAGCAATTCTTCTGAAGCCTTCAGTTCTAATGCTATTGCATTGAAAGTCTGAAGTTCCGGTTCGGCAAGGCCGTCACAAAGGGCCAGGCTCCAGCAGGCTGACAGAATCTTTTCGGTTTCCGCTTCAGAAAACTCACCTTCCGGTGCCAGACTCTTATAGCTTTCAGGGGTTTCGATTGATTTCAGCCATAATTGTTTTTCTTCTGATGAGGTTGGAATGAATTCGATCAATGCCCGCAAATTTACCAGCTCGGCTTGAGAAATTACTCCGTCGGCATTTTCCATGCGCAGCAGATAATAAATCATCGAACGGAAAAATCTTGCTTCCTGTCCGGCACTGAATATGCGGTTGATGCTGTCAGAAATCAGATAACTGCCGGCAAGGCCAAGGGCAACGCCAGGAATCAGCCAGAATACACCGGTGTAAAGTCCGAGCCAGAACATGGCCGCGCCCGGTACAGATTGAATCAGAGCCTGGGTTTTGTTTTCGTTTTCTGAGAGCTGCCGGTTCAGTAGAGTCGATTCTTCGGTCAATTTCTGGCAATGGGTCTGAAACTCATTTTTCCAGTCGGCTGAAGGTGTTGAATTCAACAACCATCTCAACATTCCTGCCGCAAAATGCCTGATTTTGTCGCGGTTCAGTTCTTTTTCACTGATTACTTCGGTAATGTTGCTCATGAAATCCTCCCGAAAAATTGAAATCAACGCGTTTATGATATCCCGAACCGGAATTTCTTGCAAAAAAAAATCCGGGAGCTTTCCCGGACTGAAAAATAAGGAGGCAAACAAATCCATAAACCATTTCGAACCGAAATGATGTTTTGTTAACCATTATTTTTCAGCCGTCAATCAACAAACACAGACAATGACAAACAGCAAAGAATTCTGGCAACTTTCTGTACGTACCAGTGGATATAAAAAAATTAAATTTTTTTTTCAACCGCCAATTCCGATGCCTGCTTTGCCAATCGACGGAAAAACTGCCCAGCCAATTGTGTTATCAAACAATTTTTTGAAACTGGCGTCAGTTTTTTTGACCTTATCGATTACCATCTGGCAGTTTTCTTCACCACTGTGTTTATGTTTCTTTTTGAACGGGTTAAATCCGGCATGTGCCAGGAATGCGATGCTGCAGAATAAAACAAGGAGTGCCGGCAAAAGTCTGTTTCTCATTTTTTCCCCTTACGATAATTTAATCGTCGTTTCATTCTACAACTATTTCATTTTTGAAGGAAAATCTTTCAAGTTAAAATTTTTGATAAAAAAACTTCTAAGATTGAGAAAGTTGTTTTATAATGCCGGCGTAATACCATGTGTTACTAAAGGAAACGCATCTGGAAAGGAAGCTGTTATGACAAAAGTTCTGGTAATCGGTGGCTCGGCAGCCGGCCCCAAAACTGCAGCCCGTGCCCGCAGGTTTGACGAAAAGGCAGAAATAACTATCATTCAAAAATCACCCGATCTTTCGATGGCATCCTGTGGATATCCATATTATGTGGGTGGATTTTTCGATGATCGTAATCAGCTGATTTGCACTCCGACCGGTGTGGTAAGAGACTCCAAATTCTTCATGAACGCCAAGGGTATCAATGCCCGCACCCTGACCGAAGCGGTTGAAATTGATCGTGAAAATAAAAAGGTTAAGGTAAAGAATCTTGAGAATGGTAAAACCGAAGATCTCAGTTATGACAAACTGGTTCTGGCAACTGGTGCCAAACCTCGCAAGCCCAATGTTCCAGGTATAAATCTTTCGGGTATTACCACGCTGCAAAGCATGCAGGATGCGGATTATCTTCGAAAAATCGCTGAAGATAAACAGATTCGTAAGGCGGTGGTGATAGGTGGTGGACTTATCGGCATCGAAACCTGCGAAGCTCTTAATCTGGCAGGAATTCAGATTACTATCATTGAAATGATGCCACAGCTTCTGGCTTTTCTAGACCCTGAAATGGCTCATCTGGTTGAAAACCACGTTAAAAGCAAGAATGCCAACGTAATTTGCAATAATGGCCTGGCGGAATTTCTGGGAAAAGATGGCAAGCTGGTCGGGGTTAAGCTGCAGAACGGCACTGAACTTGATTGCCAGTTGGCAATCATCGCAATCGGGGTTGTTCCAAATACCGATCTGGCATCGGCAGCAGGACTTGAAATTGGCAAAACCGGTGGCATAGCAGTAAACGAATATATGCAGACTTCCGACCCGGACATTTATGCGGTGGGCGATTGCGTTGAAGTCACGCAAAGATTGACCGGCCGCAAGGTGCTGGCGCCATATGGCGACCTTGCTAACCTCCAGGGGAGAGTTGCAGGTGAGAATCTGACAATGGGTAATCGCAAAATTTTTCCCGGCACAATTCAGACAGGAATCTGCAAAGTGTTTGAATATTCAGCGGGATCCACGGGATTGAATGAAAGATCTGCCGCCCAGGCCGGCTTCAATAATATTGAAACGGTTCTCAACGCAGGACCAGACAAGCCAGGATTTATGAAAGGCTTGCCGCTGGTTACTAAACTGTTTGCCGATCGAAAAACCCGAAAAATTCTGGGAGCGCAATGTGTCGGTTCAGGCGACGTTTCAAAGCAGTTAGCTGAATGGGCTACCGCTATTCTTGGCGGGTTAACCGTTGATGATTACTGCAATGCCGACCTGCCGTATGCCCCTCCTTTCAGCCTGGCGATTGACCATTCGATCGCAACCGCCCATATTCTGCAGAACAAGCTCGATGGCCTGATGAAGGGAATTTCGGCCAGTCAGATAAAATACATGGTCGATACGGGAAAAGCCCCATTGATTATCGATGTGCGCAATTCTGACGAATTCGAGACAATGCGTCTAGGCATCGGAGAAAGGCTCATGCCCCTGGGCTCGATTCGCAACCGGCTTAACGAGCTTCCCGAAGATAAAAACAGCATGATCGTCTGCTATTGTAAAATCTCATTGCGTGGCTATGAAGCGGCACGCATGCTTGAAGGATACGGTTATACCAATGTTCATGTACTCGAAGGTGGTATAATGGCCTGGCCATACCCCCGCGATAAATAACCGGCTTTAAAACAGTTTTTTTAAAAAGCAGCCTCGAAGGCGGATTCCTTTAAAATCCTCCTCCGGGGTCATTTTTTTGAGGGATGGTTTGTTGTGTGCCAATTTTATAGGTTCGGCAGCTTGCCGTATTCGGTGGCGAATCTGCCCGTCAGTTCTTTTGCAAATGGCAACCTGAATTGAAACGACGGAGTGTCACTGACAAAGCGAATTATTTTGCTTTCAATCAAATGTTTGTTGAAATATTTGATGAAGTGAAAGCTTTCCATGTCGATAAGGCAGCTGCCATGTTTTTCAAATATGTTCTGTCGCAGAATATTCGATTGAACTGGTGCGTCTTTGGTCAAAACAATTATGGCGTTAATTTCTTTCACCGTGTCAAGATCAATCGATTCTTTTTCGAACTTGACCTGGTTGATTGAGAAAATCTGGCCGGGCTGGTGACTGTCATCTACCGAGCCGGCACATCCAAAAAGGAAAATATTTTTGGTTTTGAGCTTTTCGATGGGAAAACAGTCGAGAAATTTCTGCATGGGCAGAAACCCGGCACCGTTCCAGGTGAAAATCATGGTTTTTTCAGAAGACCAGGTTTGTGAGTTAACCTTGCGGCAATCGGGAATATTGGCTGCAAGCAGTTCAGCTTCAGCCTTAAACGGGCAGAAAAAAACATTCTTACAATCTGAAGTTAGCATAAATTAAAATTTGACTTCAATCATTGAAATTTGGCAAAACCCGGTATTTTGCCATTGTCACCAGGGCAAGCATAACATAAAGACGCGTAATGTGTCAGTTGGCGAAAAGAACGAAAATAGTAGTATTTCATTTTTATCTGTCTTCCGATGATGGTAATTTTAGGATCAATGCAGATTTCAGAAGTTTTGATTTTTCTTTATAACATTGGTTCGTTGTCGAAATTCTAAATCCGATTACGACAACTACAACCGTAAGGGATTCGAATGGATTTCTTCTTTTGATAACTTTCTTGAGGTCTCTCCATAAAAATTTGTACACATTCTATTGCTGTTCCTTTTCTTGAAATGTTTGTCAGCAATCTATCCAACAGATTATAATTTTATGGTAATTATGGGAAAAAAGTATGTTTAATATTGAGCCATTTTTGCCTGAAATTGAAAAAATCTGGCAAAAGCATGGTGCAAAAAGCCTGACTTTTTTGGGCAGCACTTTGACTGATGATTTTAAACCGGAAACAAGTGATTTCGACTTTTTACTGGAGCTCAACCAAAGCAAAAAAGGCTTCCATTAGTATTTCGCCATTAAATAGGAACTGGAAGAACTTCTCGGCAGAGAAGTATTTCTGGTTATGCCACAGGCAATAAGGAACGAGCTTTTAAAAAAGTATATCTATCAGAAAACCAGGTTATGCTATGCCTCGTGACCCAAAAGTCTGTTTTATGGACATCAAAATAGCTTGCGAGTGCATGCTCGAATTCGTGGGAAATATGTCTTCTGCAGAGTATTGCAGTCTGACTTTTTTCTTCAAAATGACAACTCACAGCGTCCTTGACCTGATTGCGCAATTCATCAATGGTTTCAGCTTCGGTAAAAATATCCTGTCCAAGAGGCTATGCTTCGAAACCACCCTCTGGTGACTCTTTAGTCATAAAAATGATTTCGTTCATTTCCATGCTCCAAAAAGTACTTTCTCTCATTATAGCACTAACCAGCTTCACAAATTATCTTACGCAGTAAGAATAAACCATAATTTTCGCTTCGCTTAAAGACAAAAACTCAGCTGGCAAATAAATGGCGCAGCGTTCTAAAAAGAAAAGCGCACCCAAAGGGATTCGAACCCCTGGCCTTCTGCTCCGGAGGCAGACGCTCTATCCAGCTGAGCTATGGGTGCAACAGGGTCAGACTAACACAAAATGGCCGGGTTGCGCAAGAATCTGTTTCAGGCTGAAATCTTCGAGGCAGGGAATCTTTACATGTTGGCAAAGTGCCAGATCCCGGCGATCAGCGCCGGCATGAGCAACATCCCCCAGCCAATGAGGGCGAAAACGCAGCTGGGAGTGTTTGGGTCCATCGAGGCAGAATGACGATTCAAAGAGCCAAGAGTGTCTAGAACCTTTGCCAGTGACGGAAACCAGACGAATACCATTCCAGTGATTGGCAGCGCCATCAAAAACGGTTCGCTTAGCCTTAAAGCGAAAAAGGCGTAAACAACAACGATAAGTAACGGATGACACGACTGAGGTTCATTTTTTCTCCTGCATGGTCATTCTAAATAAACATTTGACCATTGTCACCTGCAAAAATTTGAATTCCCTCTTTATATTCGCCAAATTTTCGCATAAAGTTGAAGAAGAAAGGCGAAAAAATGACGAAATTAACCTGTGTTTCCGATACCGGTCAGGCCAATGAACAACTGACCGGTCTGGGCAAAAAGCTCAGCATTCTTGCAGCGGCGGCGAGATATGATGTTTCCTGTGCTTCAAGTGGCAGCAGCAGAAAAAGCCCGGCAGGTAGCTTCGGAAACGTGGTTTCAAGCGGCATTTGCCACAGCTGGGCGGCTGATGGGCGGTGCGTGACTCTGCTCAAGGTTCTTTTCACCAATTATTGCGTGTATGACTGTGCCTATTGCCTTAACCGCCGCAGTAACGATATCGAGCGGGCCGCGTTTACTCCGGCTGAACTGGCAGACCTCACCATTTCATTTTATCGCCGCAATTACATCGAAGGGCTTTTCTTAAGCTCAGGCGTCATTCGAAACCCCGACTATACCATGGAGCTCCTGATCAGATGCATTCGACTTCTGCGCGAAGTTCACGGTTTTGCCGGTTACATTCATCTTAAAGCGATTCCGGGGGCTTCACCTGAGCTGATTTTTCAGGCGGGAAGCCTGGTTGACCGCATGAGCGTCAATCTTGAACTGCCGAGCCAGAGCAGCTTGAACCTTCTCGCACCCGATAAATCGAAAGAAAACATTCTGTCGCCGATGAAGCGAATTCGCGACTGGCATCTCGAATACAACCCGCCGCCTGGCAATCGCCCGCACCTGATAACTTCGGCCACATCGTCATCAATGATTTTACCAGACGGTAAAATATCGGCTGACAGCTTCATTCCCGGTGGGCAGAGCACCCAGCTCATCATTGGAGCCAGCCCCGAAGACGACCGCCAGATCCTTACCCTTTCAGAAAGCCTTTATCAGAAAATGCGCCTCAAACGCGTTTATTACTCGGCTTACATTCCGCTCAACAACGACAGTCGCCTGCCAGATACCGGGCAGGTGCCGCTTCGCCGCGAACATCGTCTCTACCAGGCCGACTGGCTTCTGCGCTTTTACCGGTTTTCGGTCGATGAGCTTTTCGAAAACGGGCCGCCAGTGCTCGATGACGAATTTGACCCGAAAGTGATGTGGGCTTTGTGGCATCCGCAGCTTTTCCCAATCGACGTCAACCGTGCCGATTATGAGATGCTGCTGCGGGTGCCCGGTCTGGGCATGATTTCGGCCCGCCGCATCATTCAGGCACGCCGGGTGAGTCGGCTGAAATACGAAGATCTCGCCAAACTCGGGGTTGTGATGAAGCGGGCGCGGTATTTTCTCATTGCGCCTGGTTCAGAACACAGCTTGCTTGGCCTTGACCCGGGGAATCTGCGTCGGCGGCTGCTGAGCGTTGAGCCCGAGATTACCAGGCCAAAGCAGCTTTCTTTCTATGATCTTCCCGGCTTTCAGCCTGATATTTTCAAAGATGCAGTAATGGGGCAGTTCTGATGAAAGTAATCCGCTACGATGGTTCTTTCTATGGGCTTATCTGCGCTCTTGCTCCATTTCTCAAAACCAGAGACCTGCCTGACGCCATTGAAAGAGAAAATGCCTCTCAGCCCTCGCTGATCGCTTTTGCCGATGAGTCGACCGGCACCCAAGTCACGCGAGGCCTTACCATGAGTCGTGACCCCGAAATTTTCCGAATTCCCGGTATTGCCAAAGAAAGCTGGCGCCATGCCTGGCACGCTTTTCTTTCTGAAGCTCAGGGTATCGAAATCAGCATTGCCCGCTACCTTCTGCTTGCCCTTGAAAAACACGGCAGCGTTGATTTATCTCTTACCGATGATCGGGTTCGCAATATTCATCGCCGGGCGCGGCAGGTGCTGCGTGAAAGGCATCGCTTCATGGGGCTGCTGCGCTTTCGCAGCATCGGCGACAATCTTTATTATGCCTCGATTCATTCTGACAACTTCATTTTACCGGTTCTTGCGCCGTTTTTCGTCGAACGCTTCGCCGACCAGCAATGGATAATTCATGACCGACGCCGCGAAGTGGCCGCGGTTTACAACCTCCAGACCTGGACAATAATCGAACGCGATGCCGCTGACCTGCCGGCCGACTCGGTTTGCGAAGAAAATTCGCAGCACCTGTGGCAGTGCTTTTTTGCCGAAATTGCAGTGCGTGAGCGCCTGAATCTGGCTTTGCAGCAGAAATTCATACCCAGAAAATACTGGCATGACCTCATCGAAAAGCCGGGCTGCTGAAAGTTGTTCCAGCCAAAATGCCTAAAACAAAAAATCCGGGAATTGATCCCGGACTGAAAAATAAGGAGGCAAACAAATCCATAACCCTTTTCGAACCAAAATGATGTTTTGTTTACGAAAAAGAATCCGACGAAAACCAACATGAACAAACCCTGGCCGATTTCTTCAATCGTTGATTAACTCTGAAGAATGCCGGCAAAAGAAAAATATTTTTTATTTTTTTTTTACCTGGCAAAAAATGAGGCGGGGTTAAGTTTTAAAAAGGTTGCTTCGACCCGTTTTACGGGCTCAGCAACCGTATAATATAGCGCGAGCTGTAAATGGCAATTTGACAGCGGGCATACATAGTGAGAGAATAGCCCGAAAATAAACAACAGCAGGAGTCGGGCAATGAAAGACAACGATAAGTTCAATCTCAGACGGGTAGTGGGTTTTTATTATTCACCGACCGGCACAACCAAAACCGTGGTTAATGCCATTGCCCGCGGAACGGGACTCGATACGCGGCTAATGATCGAAAACAACCTGACTTTTCCCGAATACGCCGACTCGCTCGTCGATGTGATGCCCGACGATCTGGTTATTATCGGTGGTCCGGTTTATGCCGGCCGAATTGCTCCGGTAGCAATGAAACGCCTTGAAGGCGTCGAGTTTGCCGGCAATCCTGCTGTTCTGGTCGCGGTTTACGGCAACCGGCATTATGACAATGCGCTGGTCGAGCTGCATGAATTTGCCTTGCGCAAAGGCCTTATGCCGGTGGCGGCCGCAGCATTTATCGGTGAGCATTCTTACAGTAATGACGATTGTGAAATCGCCATGGGCAGGCCTGATGCGGCTGACCGCCGTGGTGCCGCCGGATTTGGCGCCGAAATTTTCAACAGGTTCAACCAGATAAACGGCCCGGTTGAGCCGGTCAAGGTTCCGGGAACCAGACCTCTGCCTGAACGCCGGGCAATCCCACCATCGTTTGCTGAAACGATTGAAAAGATATGTGTTAAATGCGGCAAATGCCAGGAAGTTTGCCCCACCGGCGCGGTTTATTTTGATAAGGGTTACAAGACCCAAAAAGAACTATGCACGGTCTGCTGTGCCTGTCTCAAGGCATGTAAGCGGCATGCCAGAGTCATTAAATCAGAGCATATTGAAATGATCAGGGAAAGGCTGCTAGCAAACGCTTCAGACCGCCGCGAACCAGAAATTTTCTTCTGAGCTTACTCAGCCTTTTCTTCGGGGGCTTTCTCACTCAAAGCCTTTTCAATGGCTTTTACAACCTCATCGGAAGATGGATTGGTCATCGAACCGTAGCGTGCAATGACATTGCCGTTGCGGTTGACGAGAAACTTGTTGAAGTTCCATGAGATTTTGCCCGAATGCCCCGGGTTGGTAGTGTCGCTGGTAAGAAATCGATAGAGCGGGTGCTGATCATCGCCAGCTACCGAGATTTTTTGAAAAACCGGAAATGTTACACCGTAAGTAGTGCGGCAGAAAGTGATGATTTCTTCATTCGTTCCCGGTTCCTGCCCAAGAAAATTGTTGGCGGGAAAAGCCAGGACGGTGAATCCCTGTGCTTCGTATTTCTTCTGAAGTTTTTCCAGGTCTTCATATTGACCGGTGAAACCGCATTTGCTGGCAACGTTGACCAGCATCAGAACCTTGCCTTTGAAATCGAGCAGGGGTTTGGGGGTTCCATCGCTGAGGTTGAGGGTGAAACCAAGAATATTGCCACCCGGGCCTTTTGCGGGCGCAGGAGAAGCTCTAAGACTGAAAACGAATACAATTGCCAGCAGAAAAAAAATCGCCAGAACTCTCATCATCTGTTTGTCCTTTTCTGAAGTTTATATAAACAATATATGCTTTTTTTCAGAAAAAGCAATCTGATCAGGTTCCGGCGATTTTAGTGCAATCGCCCGCTGGTTATCAGAACAGGCTGTAAATTTCGGTCCAGAACATGTTATAATCGTAATCGTCATTCAGGCCACGTCCGGCGCTGATTTCAGGAGTTGCAGTCACGGCGCCTGCGGTCCATCCGGCTTTCTGTGCGTCGCCGGTAAGATCGAAGGTGGTGTAACCTACGCGGATGCGAGTGTTTTCGGTCAGCTGATAGCGGTATTCGAAAGTGACCATGGTTGCCTTGGGATCAGCAATTCCAACGTTGTTCCAGCTGTCATGGGCGGTATTGTTTTTTGAACCACCGGCAGGAATAATGGCGGCGTTGGTCCGACCATGTCCGGCGCTGTGTCTGCTCAGGTCGTTGACCGGTGCATCCTGCATTTCATCGATGAAATCGCCGGCCAGTCTGAAATAATGCTTACTGTTTTCAGGCTTGTATTCAACCTGCAGTTTAAGGTCATACATGTTGATCAGACCATTGTCGAACCAGTTATTGCCTTTGTTGAGGTCTTCAAACGGAGTTTCGGGCATGCTCTGATAGCGCATGTCGTTGAAAGTGGAAACTGCGCCGATCGATTCATCGTCAGCGAAAGAGTAAGCCAGCTTGGCTGCCCATTCCTTTTTGCTGTCCCATCTTACGGCGGCATGACCCATCCAGCCGTTCATTTCCGGGCTGATCCAGGGGTTGGCGGCAGTAGTTGCATCATTAACCACATCGAGCTGGTAATCGGTATAAACAAAGCTCAGATCGTATTCCCAATGAGAATTTTTGCCGATCGGGCCCTTTGAACCGAATTCAATATCCCAGCGGTTGTCGCTGCTCTGAACACCGGCGGCGAGAGGGGTTACCGAATTGGCAACTGCCCCGGCAGTAAGCATGAAAGGAGCTGTCGGTGCGGCAAATAGCGGTGCCATACGGCCCTGTGCCAGAAGGTTGACTTCATCCTGGGTGTAGAAACCAAGATACATGTCATGTTTCTTGTAGTTGGTATCGAGTTGCAGGTTCCAGGCTCCGCGGAAATCTACTGCAGCGTTATCTTTATAGTTGCCCACGTGGCGATCATAGAAATGCTGGGCAGTTACGTTTATTTTTCCAACCGGCTTGGTATAGCGGATAACATCAAGATAGTTGTCGATCAGAAGACCATGGCCCTGAAAATACAGATTGCGGCCGAAATTGAAATCACCACCAAATCTGAACATGTCTTTAACTTCGAGGTTGGCAATATAAACGGTCATATCAGCGAACTTCCGGGCGCCGATTCCGCCTGCGCCAAAGGCGCTTTGGAATGGCGATTGACCAGCATTAACCCCGGTTACGTGATAATCCAGAAGTGCGACATAACAGGTGCCAGTTATGTTTTCATCAATATGTGAGGTGAAGTTGAGGCCGATAAGGCTTTCGGTAAGAGCATTGTCAGAGTTTCCGGCTCTGGCTCCGCCAAAAGCACCGGCGGCCCAGTCGTTCTTATGTGTGATACTGGTATGGCGAACCAGCGTGTCGCCTGAAAGTTTGACCTTTTCCATGCCGCCCCTGGCCATGTAGTCTTTGATGCCTTCAACGTCACGTTTCAGCATGGCGACATCTTCTTTGGTCTGAACCATATCGTCTTCGATATTGGTAACTTTTACACCCAGCAGCGCCAGCTCGTCAGCGAATTCTACCGTCAGTTTTTCCAGAGTCTGAAGATCTGTCTTGGTTACCAGGTTTCCTGCGCCTGATTCCAGCATTTGTTCAACGTTTGCCAGCATTTTTGCGGTTGCCATGCTCAGGTCGAAACGGGTCAATGCCTTGTTGCCCTTGAAGGTTCCGTCTGGGTAACCCCGCAGAATGCCTTTTCCGGCAAGTTGATGAATTGCATCGTAGGCCCAGTGCGAAAGCGGTACGTCTGAGAACTGTGACGCACCAGATATTGCCGGTGCCATAAGAAGTGCGGCAGATAACGCGAGAGATTTAAGCTTCATTTTTCCTCCAGAAAGTAACGGAAATAAAACAAAACTGGAAAATTTCGAGATAAGTTTAGATAGTGAGCAAATAAAAAATAATGTCAAATCATTTCTAAATTCTCAATCGGCTGGCGATCAACTTGAAAACTCTTTTGGGTAATTTCAGGCTAAAACAGTAAAAAAAAATCCGGGAGCTTATCCCGGACTGAAAAATAAGGAGGCAAACAAATCCATAGCCTTATTCGAACGAAAATGCTGTTTTGTTTACGAAAAAGATTCCGACGAAAAAAGACACTGATAAACAAACATCAACCGGCAAAGCGTTAAAAAATCGCCGGTACGTACCAGCAAACCGAAAAAAAATTCCAATGAATCAATAATTTTTTTCGGTTGAAAATGCCGTGCCAATTAAAACCCTTTGAAGAGATCACACAAAGACGCCAAGCCTACAAAGAATTTTAACTCAAGTTTGCCGATGGTATGCTTGTAACCAGCATGAAATCATGAGATCTTAATTTTTTTCGCCACTATTGATTTTTCTGGCTATTTTTCCTGGCAATGGCATTTCTTTCACACCAGGGGCGTGATAAATCATACCATTTATACTTAATTCGTTCGTGACACTACGATTTAAAGCGGGCCGACACGGAGGTCGGTCCCTGCGGATCACAGAAGAAACCGGCAATGATCAAAGACGATCAGGAAATATCCTGATCTGGAGGATTTTTTATTAATTTTTTTAAATCGCTAAACCGCTAAACTCATTAAAAGCTTCAGCCTGCCGAGTCTGTTAGCACTGTGCACTGGAGGCAGGAATTTTAATGGTGAATCGACTGCCTTTGCCTGGGATTGATTCTACCAGAATGTTTCCAGATAAGTGTTTAACCGCATTCTGAACTGCATCCATGCCAACTCCGCGCCCGGAAATTTCGCTGACGTTTTCTTTTGTTGAAAAGCCCGGGGCAAAAATGAGCTGAAAGCAATCTTCACTGGTCATATTCAATGCGTCTTCAGAGCTTATAATACCTTTTTCAATAGCTTTGCTGCGCAGAAGTTCAGGGTTCAGGCCATGACCATCGTCTTCAACGGTGGTCCAAGGCATTCCTGATGATGTGTGTCAATGGGCCGGTAAGCTCCCGAGCCAGATCGAAGGGCAAAAGTGTATTTTCACCTTCCAATTCGAAGTGGACTTTCGTACATTTAGGCAGCCCTCAATAATGATTCTATGATGAGTTCA
>DYKG01000046.1 GCA_020722725.1 Candidatus Methylomirabilis sp. | reverse complement strand
CCCGACGAAACCATTGCCGGAAGCTGCACCAATCCGCATACCGAGAATTGCTGACTGACAAAATCAGGGGTGGCAGGGTGGCAATTTATCGGTTATAATATCTGCCGTGCGACCGACCCTCTGCGTAATCAGTAAAAGATAAATTCAGGAGTTTATGAATGCAAAGCGAATATCACAGATGGTACAGCCCCAATGTCGGGCATGATATGCAGATGAAAGTTTTTGGCCATTATGGTCGGCCTCTGCTGGTTTTTCCATGTGCTGGCGGCAGTTTTCACGAATTCGAAGATTTTGGCATGCTCGATGTGGTTCGCGACCATGTTGAAGCCGGGCGCCTGAAAGTTTTCTGCGTTGACAGCCTTGACAATCAATCGTTTTTGAAAAAAGACGGGCACCCGGGCGACAATGTTTTCCGCCACGAAGCCTATGACAAATACGTGGTAAATGAGGTTGCCCCTTTTATCAGAGACCACTGCAAAGGCAACTGGAAAATCGCCCTGACCGGCAACAGTATGGGAGCTTACCACTCAGTAAATTTTCTGCTTCGCCACCCTGACGTGTTCGATGCCTGCATAGCACTCGCCGGCGTGTTCACTCTCAAGCATCTGGTTGGCGATTATTGGGATGAAAACGTATATTACAATTCACCCCTCGACTACCTGCCAGGCCTGAATGATCAATGGTTTCTCGACAATATCAGACAGGCAAAAATCATTGTCTGTTCAGGACAGGGAGCCTGGGAGTACCCGGACGACGCAATCAGGCTGAAACAGATTTTTGCGGAAAAAGGCATCGACGCCTGGGTTGACTTATGGGGCCACGATGTAAATCATGACTGGCCATGGTGGAAAGTAATGCTGCCATATTTCATTCCGCACATTCTCTGAGCCGGGCCAATATGGAATGAAACAGCCTGACTACGGGCGCTACGCAAAATACTACGATTATTTTGAAATGGCCGGTTATGAAGAATCGGATGAGTTGAACATTTTTTTGAATGAATTGTTTGATTTAAACAAAGTAAAAACAATTCTGGGTTTTGCCTGCGGTACCGGGGCACAGAGCGTTGGTCTGGCAAAGCGCGGTTATCGGGTAACTGCATCTGACCTCAATCAGGCGATGCTTGACATTGCCGCCAAAAAAGCGGCCCGATACAAGCCATGCAGGATCGATTTTGTCTGCTGCAATATGGTTGAAGCTGACCTTGGCCTTTTTGATGCAGCAGTTTGCATTTTCAACGCTATCGGTCATTTGACCCGGAAAGACTGCAGCAAATTCTTTGTCAATGCATATAAGCATTTGAAAAAAAAAGGTCTTTTCGTTTTTGATATTTTCAACTTTGAAGCACTTGCTGCCGGCAGCTTTGACGATTACAGCCAAATGAGCAGGGAGTTGTTTATCGAGGGACAATTAATCAATCATGCGAGAAACTGTCGCCTTGATTTAAAGAAAAAAAAGATCAGCATTGAGTCCAGAACCAGATGTCAGGATGGGTTTCACCACCCGGAAGAGTTCGTTGACCGATGGGATATGCAGATTTACAGTGCTGAAGAATTAAAAAGCATGCTTGAAAAAGCCGGTTTCAGGGAAATTCAGCTTTTCGGCCCAACCGGCATACCTTTTGAACCTGAGAAATCAGATATTATTCTGGCCATCTGCCAGAAATGAAGAAGGGAATATTTCATGTCCACCGCACGTGCACGCCACATTCCGGTGAAATCAAAACGACAATGCCTTGAACTTCTTGAGAAAATAAACACAGATACTGATTTTGCTGAAGTTGCAAAAGACTATTCGCTCTGCCCGTCAGGTCAGAAAGGCGGCGATCCTGGCGAATTCAAGCCCGGAATGACGGTAAAAGAATTCGACAAAGTCGTTTTCAGTGGTAATATTGGCGAAGTTTACGGCCCGGTTCAGACTCAGTTTGGCTATCATCTGATCGAGATCCTGAGCCGCAGTTAAAATTCTGCCTCTACAAATTGTATGGTTTTGTGATATTCTGTTGCAAATTAAAACCATGACGCTGGAGTTGGAATGAAGATCAAAGTCTGGGGCTGTCGGGGAACTTTGCCCACACCGGGGCAGAACACCGTCAGATATGGCGGGAACACAACCTGCCTTGAAATTCGCAACAAAAACAATTTCCTGACCATAGTTGATGCGGGCTCAGGGCTTCGCTTTCTTGGCAAAGAACTGGTCAAGGAAAAGGGGCTCGAAGAAATGTGTCTGGTGCTGACTCATTCTCACTGGGATCACCTGATGGGATTTCCCTTTTTCCTTCCTGCATATTTCAGCCGTTTCAAGATCAACGTTTGCGGCGTTGCCTCGGCAAAGAACTATATGTGTCAATCGCTGGCCCGCCAGCTTGAAGCACCGTATTTTCCGGTGAACTTCGAAGATCTCAAAGCAAAATTCAGCTTTGGTTGCTCAAGGCCTGGCTGCGCCCAGTGCACAAAAATTTCCCTGGAACCGATTCTTCTCAGCCACCCTAACGGCGGCTTCGGTTATAAATTCCAGGAAACAGGTAAAACATTTGTTCTGTTGACCGACAATGAGCTTGGATTTCAGCACCCGGAGGGCAGGTTGCCATACGAATACGCAGATTTCGCGAGAGGTGCCGATCTTCTATTCCATGACGCCCAATACACCGACGAGGAATACGAAAAAACGCGCACCTGGGGTCACTCCACCTTTAACCAGGCGCTTAAGCTGGCAATCGATGCCAGGGTAAAAAGATTCGGGGTTTTTCATCATGATCCGGACCGCACCGATGATGAAATTGATGAAATAATCGACAAGCTTCAGAAACAGGCTCGTGAGAAAGGCTCAGACCTTGAAGTTTTCGGGGTTAAGGAAGGCATGGTAATAGAACTGTAATGCACGTTAAACCCGGTCGTCCATTTCCACTTGGCGCGCATTTCGATGGAAAAGGGGTAAACTTTTCCCTTTATTCTGAGCATGCTGAAGGGGTCGAACTCTGCCTTTTCGATCATTCACGCAATGAAACAAGAATTTCACTGCGACACCGGACTGCCTTTGTCTGGCACATTTACATTGAGGGCATAATGCCTGGTCAGCGCTACGCATACCGGGTCCACGGGCAATATCAGCCCGAAAAGGGTCTGCGTTTCAACCCTCGCGTTCTGCTTCTCGACCCATACGCCCGCGCTTTGAGCGACATCGAGCATTATGAATACGGGTTATTTGCCTATGATGTTTTTCATCGCGAAAAAGATCTTGAAATAAGCCTTGATTACTCTGCCGGAACCCCTTTTGGCATCGTAATCGAAACTGATTACGACTGGGAAGGTGATCGATTGCCGCGCCACCCTTTCCATAAATCGGTAATATACGAAGTTCATGTCAAAGGCATGACCATCCTGCACCCTGAGGTTCCACCAGAAATCAGGGGTACCTATGCCGCCATGGGGTCGGAGCCAATAATCAAATATTTGAAAGAGCTCGGCATTACCACTCTTGAATTGCTTCCGGTTCACCAGCACATCGACGACCCATTTCTGATTGAAAAAGGCTTGAAAAATTACTGGGGTTACAGCACCCTGTCGTTTTTCGCGCCGGAAATCCGCTACAGTTCAGACAAATCTCCCGGGGGGGCGGTAAGGGAATTCAGGCAGATGGTTAAAAACCTGCATCGTGCCGGCATCGAGGTAATTATTGACGTTGTATACAATCATACCTGCGAAGGCAACCATAATGGGCCTGCCATGAGCTTCAAAGGAATCGATAATCAGACTTATTACCGTCTGGTCAAAGACAACCCACGCTATTACAAAGATTATACCGGAACAGGCAACACGATAAACGTTGTTCACCCGCAAACTCTGCAATTAATAATGGATTCACTGCGTTATTGGGTCAGCGAAATGCACGTCGATGGTTTCAGATTCGACCTGTGCTCAACCCTTGCCCGTGAAATGCACTACTGGAACCAGCTTTCAAGCTTTTTCACCATTATTCACCAGGATCCGGTTCTCAGTCAGGTCAAATTGATTGCTGAACCATGGGATGTTGGCGAGGGCGGCTACCAGGTTGGAAATTTTCCTGTTCTCTGGGCGGAATGGAACGGCAAATATCGTGATGTGATGCGCTCGTTCTGGAAAGGCGATGGCGGGTACGCCGGAGAAGTCGGTTACCGTCTCACCGGCAGCAGCGACCTTTATGAAAACGATGGTCGGCGACCATATATGAGCATAAACTTCATAACAGCCCACGATGGTTTTACCCTTAAAGATTTGGTTTCGTATAACCAAAAGCATAATCTGGCTAATCTTGAAGACAACCGCGACGGGCATAACGACAATCGCTCATGGAACTGTGGATTCGAGGGGGAAACCACCGATCCTAAAGTGCAAAAGCTGCGAGCCCGACAAATGCGCAATCTTCTTGCCACCCTGATTTTTTCACAGGGCACACCAATGCTGTGCGGCGGCGATGAAATTTGTAGAACACAAAATGGCAACAACAATGCTTATTGTCAGGATAATGAAATCAGCTGGTTCAACTGGAATCTCGAGCATGAAGCTAAACAAATGCTTGATTTCACAAGAAAGATAATTGCGATAAGGCTTGAACACCCGGCACTGCATCGCACCAAATTTTTCCAGGGCCGGCAGATCAGGGGCAGTAACGTCAGAGACATAATCTGGTTCAGGCCAGACGGCGGAGAAATGGACGATGAAGACTGGACCAGTCCAAATACTCGAGGACTTTCCGTTTTTCTTTCAGGAACCGGCCTCGATGATGTGGATGAAGATGGCATTCCCTTGCATGACGGAAATTTTCTGCTGATGTTGAATGCGGCAAGCATAGATGCCGAATTTTACACGCCCGCCTTTAACGCTAAATGGGAGTTATTGGTTGACACCTACGACCCGGATAATAGCGAGTTGTTGCAGGCTGAAGCTCAGACAACCATGCGTGCCCGCAGCCTGAAGCTTTTCATCTGCAGAGAGACGGTTCAACCTCTTCCCAAGCCGGCTTACTGAGCGAGAAAGTAGCGAAAATCGTCGATCTTAATTTTTTTCTGACCCTTTTTCTCTCGGCTGCTGCCAATAGCTTTCATGATAAAACCTGCTGCAACCGGCGCAACCAGAAGATATGCAAGGCGAGAACCTTCGTTTTTAATAAATGATTTGGGAAAAGCAATCAGCAGTAATTCAAACAAAATTTCCAAACAAAAGCTCCTTTATTTCACTCTATCTTTTTGTGTGTTTCAACAAATACATAAGAAGCGACCAGAGCAGTTAAAGGAATTGCCAGAACCATTCCGGCAAGGCCGGCCAGAGATCGAACAATTTCAGCTCCAATGAATTCCATATTCATGATTTTTATCAGGGGAAAATCTTCTTTCTGCATGGCAAAAACCAGAATCAATGTCAAAGAAGCCCCGGTATATGCAAGAATAAGAGTGTTTACCATAGTGCCGATAATATCACGGCCAATATTCATGCCGCTGGAAAAAAGGTCTTTCTGGGTCAGACAGGGATTTGCTCTTGCCACCTCTTGAATAGCCGATGCGATTGAAATTGCAACATCCATTACGGCGCCCAGAGCACCGATAATAATTCCCGCAATTAAAATTCCCTTGAGACTCAGATTCGCATTCATGATCTGCAGAAAGGTGCTTTCATGGCCAGTATAGCCGGTTAAATGCAAAATTTCCGCTGAAAACCAGCCGAAAATGCCGGCAAGAATAACTCCGGAAAATGTTCCAGCAGAGGCAACAAATGCCTTTTTGGTAAAACCAGCCACCATTACCAGATTCATGATGGTTATAATCAATGCGGCGAATACTGCAAGCAAAACCGGCGACCAGCCCTTGAGGAGCATTTGAGCCATACCACCAAAAATAATCACAAGCGTCAGAAGAAGGGCGAGCAAAGCCTTTATTCCAGCGACTCCAGCGATAAGCGAAATAATAAAAATCAGCATCATTGAAAGAACCATCAGCTTGCGTGACTTGTAATATTCATCTATACCCACAATCATCTGGTCATCCTGCTGTTCGATAATGGCAAGCACCGAATCTCCAACCTTCAACTCAAGATTGTATGCAGAGCCTGGTGAATCAAAATGATCAGCCTTCATTTTCCTGCCGGCAAATGGGCCGGAATGAATATCGAGTTCAACTTCAAAAATGCGATCGCTGCTTCCAGGCTCGGGGTTCGGCTGTTCAATTATCTGCAAAACGGTGGCCTGACAGTAGCCCCCCTGACTGGTCGAACCGAAAACATAGTAAAGAAATGCCGACATAAAAACCAGACCAGCAGCGATGATCGATTTATCTCTAATATTCATTTTAAAACCTCATTTACCATAGTCGATTGGCTGTATTAGCTTCAAGCCGGTCTTCATTCTGATCTGACAATGGAGCCAGAAAATCAAGACCAGTGAGCTTTTCAATTTCATCGATGGATGTCAGAAATTTATCTATGCGGTCCTGACCGGTAACGGATTGGGGAACGAGAAAAGCCATGGCTCTAACAGTACCTTTCTGTTCATCAAACAAAATTTTGAACAAAGCGTCGGGAACTTCAACCTGATTTTTGATATATTGAAGATGCTCATCAAAAACCGGACCGGTTATAACCCAGATGGTTTCAAAATTCTTGGCATATTCCAGTTCAAGTTTTTCAAGTTTCTGCCATATCTTTCTGTTCAGGTCAGGCGACTGGGGCACGATATTGCTCATCAGAAATGTTTCAAGCTGGGCATCTTTGCCATATTGTGATGCAATTGCAGAGTTTGGAGCCAGGTGTCCCCGGTCATAACCACTGGCTTTATAATCATTGGGGCTGATTCTCGATGAAGTGCGAGGATCAACCTTGAAACCACCGGGTCTTTTTAGACTGTGAACGAGCTTATCACCATCGATCTTGTATCCCACCCAGAGAGGATTACGTTTTTTTTCGCAATAGCCAGAATAGTATCCAAGGTTTTTTAAAATTTCAAGCCTCACCTTGGTGAATACTGGAATACCCCCATAAACGTGGTTTCCGGTATTACGAGTTGCCTCAGCCAGCATAGGTTCAACCGGGCAGGCAAAAGGACCGGTAACCGGTAGCTGAACGGGAGTCTGTTGTCGATGCAGCTGATAATAATAAATCCCGATTCCGATAAAGGTTGTCAGAAGCATTGCCAGAATCAGATAATTGGGGTTTATCCGTCCCTGCTTTCCAGCAAGCGTTTGTTTGAAAGATCTGCTCATTTCATCTTTTTTTCCGGTACAATTTCGAGCCAGTAATTGTCAGGATCGGCAATGAAATAGATCCCCATTTTCTGGTTTTCGTAGCAGATGCATCCCATTTCCTGGTGCAGGTGATGTGCATCGTCATATCTGTCGGTGGTAAAAGCGATATGAAATTCATTTTCGCCATGATTGTATGGCTCTTTGCGGTCGCGCAACCAGGTAAGCTCAAGACTGTGACCGGTAGATCCGTCGCCCAGATAAACAAGAATGAAGCTTCCATCTTCGGCTTCTTTTCTTCTAACAACTTTTAAACCCAGGGCCTTTTCACAAAACGCCATGCTTTTTTCAAGGTTAAGAACATTGATATTGTTATGATTGAATTTAAACATTTGCTTAACTCCATATTTGATGAATTCAGGTTTTATTATGTGAGCATTGTAGAACCTTGCGAACCACGTTAGATACGGTTTTGGCATCAATCTGGTGTTCTACAAGTGCCTGGCCCGGGTCAAGAGCACTTTGCAGGTATTGCCGAACCCCTATTCTAACCGGATTTCTAAATTCCAGTCCGGCGATAAAGCTGCCAAGACCGGTTTCACGACGATGATCTTCAAGGGTAAAAATTTTCCGTCCTTTTTCTACCATTGATTTAAGCAGCTTTTTCTGGTCGCGAAAATGGTTAACCCCAACCACAGTCAACCTGATCTTTTCGAGAGCAAGCTCTTCTGAGGCAATCAGGGCCTGGCTCAGCATATTAGGACCGCAGACAAAAAGAAAACTTTCTTCTCCGGCCTGACATCTTGAAGAAAAAACCTGCGGCTGGTCAGGCTTAAACAGACCTATTTTTCCCTGCAACTCGGCGGGCTGATTGCGGTGTAGCCTCAGGTAGGCGGGCATTGAACACTTTTTCTCGGCCCATTCAAGAGTCATGCGATTTATCAGATATTGCAACATTGATGAAGCCTGCTCACCATTCAGCGGTTCAAGAATTTCAATTTCACCCATCGACCTCATCAGACCAATATCATTAACCGACTGATGGCTTTTCCCGTCGGTGTGATAATCTGCACCTGAATAATGGGCAGCAAAAATAACCGGCAGCTTTTCGGTAATGGCATTAAAAACTTGATCAAGCGAACGCTTGAAAAAGGAAGCATAAGTATTCACCACCGGAATTTTGCCGGAAAGAGCCAGCCCTGAAGCGATGGAACACATATCCTGCTCACTGATTCCAACTTCGATAAAGCGGTTCGAAAATTTAGTGGCAAACCTGGTCAGGCGACATGATTTTTCAAGATCGGCATCGAGAACATAAAGATGCTCAAATTGACTGCCGGCTTCAAAAAGAGCTTCAGCAAATTCAGGGCCGGTTCCCGGCATTGTTTTTGTCGGCGTTTCTGGTGCTTCATCTCCGGGCAATTCAAGCAAATATTTTTTTAACTGATGGTTAATTTTCTGATTGTCGGTTTTTTGGGCCAGTTCTTCGAGAGCTTCAATGTATTGCCGGCGGTCAGGAATCTGACCATGCCACACGCCAAGTCTTCTTTGAGTTTGCTGCGACATTGCAGTAAGGCTGCAACCGCCACCCTTAATTGTTTCAGCAATTATTACCAGCGGAGTTTCATTGTTCAAAGCCTGGGCAATCGCGGTTTCGATCTGGTTAAAATCGTGGCCGTCTATGGTAATGGTCTGCAGACCGATGCCACTGAGCAAACCGGCCCAATCATCGGCATCTTTAATATCACGAGTCTGGCTATCGGACTGAAGGTAATTACGATCAATAATGGTGATGCAATTTTTCAGGTTGAATTTCTTCAGGCTGAGAAGGGATTCAAAAACCTGGCCTTCCTGCAGCTCCCCATCGCCCAGGATAGTAAAAACAGGAAAATCCAGCTTTTGTGACTTATAGCCAATAGCCAGGCCGATGGCTTTTGAAAGCCCCTGGCCTAAGGATCCGCTGTCTGAGTCAACACCTGGAACGGTTCGGTCGCTGTGTGCCGGCAACCCGCCGAGGCTTTTATATGTAATCAGGCGCTCGGCTTCGAAACAGCCGCGCCCGGCCAGAACCGCATAATGCCCCATTGCAGCATGGCCTTTTGAAAGGAAAAGCGCTGCCCGCTCACCAATCGGCTTTGTGGGATCTGGAATAAACCGGTGATAAATACAGGCAAGAATATCAAGGCACGAGAAAGAAGCGCCAAGCCAGCCATGGCGGGCGGCAAAAAGCCCGGCCATGCAGTTTATTCTGTATGCGGCAGCCAGCCGGTGCAAATCTTCTGATGTTTCATCTGCCATTCCACTAATAATTTCAGCACTGATCAGAAAAGGTTTCATGTTATTTTTTCCTTAATCTGCCTGAGAAAACCCGATTTTGCCATCTTTCTGCCATTCAACTATCATCAGATGTTTTTTCAATTCGTCCAGTGATTTTTTCAGCCGCCTGGCAGGTAACCCGGTTTCAGCAAGCAATTGAGAATAATCCTTAAAGGCTTCACGGTCAAGCGCGGCAAGAACTTTACAGTTACTATCGCTCTGAAGAAGTTTCAGTCAAGGCGACCATCTGGCTTAACTCTGCGAATCATATTGATAAGAGCATTGTCGATGCGAGTAAGTTCGATTTCGCTGACCGGTTCAGCATTAAACAAAACTGCCGCATAGCCTTCAACCGGCTTGGCTTCAACATATTTTTCCGGGGTTCCAGGGCCAAGAATAACGGTTGAATATTCATTCCAGAGTCTGGCGAATTCTTCCTGAAACTGGCGGGCAACCGCAGGCTGGTCATGGAAAAACACACGGTTCTCAGCATAGATTTTATCAGAAGTTACTGAAATATTGGCACTGCCGCAGAAGCAACTGTAGGGAACCGGGTTTCCGGCCCGATAAAAAATACCAAATTTTTCATGCATGGTTCCCCAGATCAATTTTCCATCATCAGGAAGCTGTTCTCTGCCGTTTCGCTTCATAGCTTCAGCAGTAGTAATCACAATTTGGAAATTAAACTTTTTTTTGGATGCCCATGCTTCATCGCGGGCTTTTTTTACTTTTTCAACGATTTTGTCACGACTTGCTGCCGACCATACGGCTGCACCATCCAATAAAAGTTTAAATTGAATATTTTTTTCACGACAAACTTCAATCATAACATCGAGAGTTTGATAATCACTCATTGAATACATTGCAATTTTTACAATGCTATCCGGCTCAAGTTGATAGAACTTATGAACGAGAGCATTGGCAAGAGTAGCTTCTTTCATGGAGCCATCAGGAAATTTCAGCCCGCGCTGATTATTTACCGGACTGAAGCCACCTTCGGGGCCATAAAAAATATTGATTCATCCCTACCTCCAGCAAAAAGTTTCTGCCTCTATAATCCCATATAAAATGTTGAATTTCCAGCAATTAGCGTAAACTCTTTGTTCGATAGACTCCTCTTTACCCCCAATTATTGAATTGTCTGGTGCAGATATGTTAGGCTGGTAAAAACAACGTCGAGGATAAAATATGTTTTCATCAAGAGTCAGATTATTAAGTGATTATGCCCGGCAATATCAGAATAAAGCAAATCAATTGTCTGCAGAAACTGGTTTTTGGCCGGCACTGCTAAGCCTGTTCAAAGATCAATCCAGAAAAAATGAAATTTTTGGCTATACGGGCGGAAACATAAGCGAAGAAACCCTTTTAAGCATGGGATTTGCACCTTTTTGCGAAATTGATAGACGGAGAATTTATTTTCATAGAAACAGCCACGAACTTCAGGTTGCCATAAGCCTGGACGACCGCCTCTGGGATCTCACCGATTGGGGCGCAGGGAAAGATTTTGTCGTTCGCTTTGTTGCAGAATGTTATTTTATGGTAACCCGCGATGATTTTAGGATAGATGATGAAGAGAAATTGGTTCTGCAAGCGGTAATCGGCTACATTGAACCTTCAGTCGAGGAGATAGAAGAAGCCCGAAACCTGGTTTACTGGACCCTGGTAGAAAATGTTCTCGAAGATGAGGTGGTTACCGACGACGAATCGGAAACCATGTTCATGATCAGACAGGCCCTGGCTTTAAACGAGAAAGACGTTTATGAGATTCACCGACTTTCTTTGCTAAGCCGCTACAATGAGTTGCGTGAAGCCCAAAAAGAAGAAAAAGAAATTGATTTGGCCTCTTTTGAAAGGCTAAAACGTATGGCAGACAGACTGGGAATTTCAGTCGAACTCTTCGACTAAAACAATGAGCAGGAAATAATAATGGACGATTATTCAATAAATTTGGCATTTCTCAGCTCGACCAATGAAGATGAAATACTTCGCGGACTGGCTTTTTTCGCGGTTTTTGATGAAAAAGACCTTGATGAAAAATTGATCAGGAAATTGATCGAACTTGCTGAATATGCACCTTCTCACATATCAGACATCGCCAGCAGCATTATTTCCCAGGCAGTTGCATTGAGAGAGCAAAAAGCTGTCGGTGAGCTGGTTCTAAAAAAACTGCAACCGGGCAATGAAGGACAGATAAACCAGCGCGATCTTGAATGGGCATGCAAACTCAATCAGGAGAAATTTAAAATAGCTCTTGAAAAATATCTCGACCGCTGCGTGAACCCTCGACATATCAGCTGGCTGGTGAAGAACCTTCCCAGGGCTTATCCAGACCCTGAACAAATCCCGTTATTGAAGAACTTCCTTACTTACAGCGACGACCGAATTGTGGCAAATACCATTGAAGGGCTGGAAAGCCTGGAAAGTCCAGAAACAATTTCGATACTGGCGCAGATGCTGTCCAATCCATCACATCGTGTCAGGTCGGTTGCCGCCGGAGCCATAGCCCGCATTAATCCTGATGAGGCGAAAAAATTTCTATTCAGCATGCTCAATCAGTCAGAAAACCCTGACTCGATCAAAGCAGCCTGCCATGCTATCAGACACATCAAAGGCGAAGGATTTATGGATCTGGTTCTGCCTCTGCTGCAGAACCGCATTACCAGGGAAGAGGCGACAAAGACGGTTGCCTGGCTGGCCTATCAAAGATTGAGCAAGCTTTTCACCCTTCCGGTTTTTGCCGGTCGCACCGATCTCAAATCGAGGGTCGCCGCTTCGATTATCGAGCTGCTACGCGAGCAATGCCGGCGCCAGTTCCACCTGACCGCCGAAGACGATGATTCTCTCGAACAGGGAGCTTGCCAGCTCATCATCGGCGAAAAGGGAGTTGTCGCTTACACCCCGGTCATCACTGCTGATCAGGCCGATAAAATCGCGGAAGAAAACAAGCATCACGGCATCAGCTTTTTCTCCAGATTGATTTACCGCCCCAAACCTGAAGAAATAAAGCTAACCCGATCAGAAACCAGATATCTGCCTTTCTGGCAGATGTTTTGCGAAGCACGGGTAGATTTCGTCAGAGAAAAATCTGTTTACCTCGACCTCGATGAGCATGTCTGCGAGCTGAAAATCGGCGACCAGTATTTCAAAGCCGAGCAGGGCAGGGCTTTCGTCAACATTGACGAACGCTGCGTCATGCGCAAAGACCATCAGCTTTACATTGATGCGGTAACCGGAGAGAAATGCGATTTTTCAGAAATTATCAGACAACGCCACAAAAAGCCGGGTTCGGTTGAAGAACTGGCGGGCCACGATTTTTCGCCGGTTCCTGCGCGAGTGAAGGCTTCGATACTGGTTCGCGACATGATTTTTGATACGATGAAGCCGCTGAAAGCAATTGAAATCATTGCCCAGAGCCTGAAAATCGACAAGCTCAACCTCTGTTACCGCCCGGTTTATCTCTACGAATTTATCTGGGAAGCAAAAAACCAGAAAGTTACTTTTGAAATCGACGCCATTACCGGTAAAGTAAACGAAAGCAAAGCAAACGGCGGTCACGAAGGAGAATTTCTTTCAGAAGCGAGCCTGTTTGACATCGGAGCCGATGCCATCGGCCTGGTGGTTCCCGGCGGAGAGATTGCAGCAAAGATAGCCCGGGCATTTATCGGAAAACGCAAATAGCAATCTGTTGCAATCGCTGGATGAAATGGTATAATTCTGAACCTAAATTCTGCTACTGGAGGAACTGATGAGCATTCTTGGCAAAGAAGCCATCCTGGAAGAAATCAGGAAAGGCAATATTCTTGTTGAGCCTTTCAATGAAAAGATGCTGGGTCCTGCAAGCGTCGACCTGCACCTGTCAAATGCTTTTCGTGTTTTCGTTCACTTGCCCAACGAATTGAGCATGACCGACGACATGGATTTCAAAGCAGCCACCAAAGGGATTCTAGTTCCCGAAGGCGGGACTCTGACGATTCAGCCTGGCCAAACGGTTCTGGGCATTACCAAAGAAAAGGTAAGCCTGGGAAACGGCCTTTCAGGCTGGCTTGAAGGCCGCAGCCGTTTTGCCCGCGTCGGTCTGCTTGTACACATATCCGCCTCTTTCATGCAACCCGGAATCAGCAACCATCAGGTTCTTGAGATTTCAAATTTCGGTCCCATTGCTCTCAAGTTGATCCCTGGGACTCCGATCTGCCAGTTCATCTTTCAGCGCTGTGAAAACCCAGGCAAATATCATGGAGTTTTCGCTGGTCAGACACCTGAAAATTTCTGGCTCGGCTGAACATTTAAAAATTTCATTTTAAAAAAAGAAGCCTTTCTTCAGTATTTTGAAGAAAGGCTTCTTTTTTTCCAGCAACCATTAGGCTACATGCTTATTATTTCATAACCATCTTTTATCCAGGTTGAAAATGCAGGATGCCCGTGCATTTCGCTCAAAAGCGGCAGGTTCTGTTTCTCTGCTTCGAACAGGCTGTCCATTTTGCCGGCGCAGGCTTTGCAAACCCCGGCCAGGATTCCTTCATCGACAACCTTGCGATATTGTCGATGAAATGGACTGTCTTTTGCATCAAGAGTGCCGATCAAACCGGTTGCCGAACCTTCGATAACCAGTTTCACTTCAAAGCCCTTGTCTTTGAGATCGATAGCATTGAGCAGGGCATGAGCAAAACACATCAGCTCGCCATGGAAAGCGAATATAACGAACTTCTTCATCAGAATTTCCTCTTTTGCAGATTTTGATTTTTGAACTTTGCTATTATTACAAACTCATAAAAATCCATTTTCAAATATCAAAAAAGACTATTCGGCTTTATCTTTGATGAATTCCACAGTTATTCCTGAGCGGGCAACCCCATCTATCCAGACTCTGATCGCCCTTTCCGGGCTCACGCCGGGCTGCAGGGTACTGACGTCGGGCTCTTCCATCGGCAGCAGATCGAGAAGAAAACTGCGAATTTTGCCCAGAACATATTCGTGCTGTTCAACAAAGCCGCCATGGGCAGCATTCTTTACGGTCAGCAGCCGACTGTTGGGAATTCCGCTTTTCATTGTAGCCGCATAGGCTGGCGGGCAGATGAAATCGGTTTCGCCGACGATAATCAGGGTTGGGGCTTTTATCTTTCCCAGTTCATTGATGACATTATAGCCCGAAAAAAAATCGAGACTGAAATCATACCTGAAATCGATTCGGGGTTGAATGATCCGCTCCATTGCCCAGGCTTTGGTCCATGGGGCACTGTCGGGTGCGCTGTTGACAGCTGCCGTATCGAGCATTTCTATGGTCTGCACCAGCGCAAGAATGGCCGGCAAAGAGCTGTAAGATGCCTTTGCATTTCTCTTCAGGCTTGATGCCGAACCCAGTATTGCATCAAGAATATCTGACCTGCCTTCTGAAACAATCTGAGCCGCCATCAGTGCCATGATATACTGCCCCTCAAAACTGTAAGTGTAAGGCAGGCACAGGGTCAAAAAATCGTTGCCGGTCAGCGAATGGCCATAGGCGTTGGTCACCTGACCATTATCGAACATGCTGACTGAAGTTATCATGTTCTGCCTGACTCCAGGAAAAATTTTATCGAGATTGACCAGACCATTGGAAAAATTGACATGCATCCGGGTGAAGTAAGCATTGCTTGGTGATGAGTCGTGAATGATCAATTTGGCAACCGAATCGGGAAACATGGTGGCATACCTTAAGGCGACCATGCCACCGTAAGATTCGCCAAGCACCGCAATTTTCTTCTTTTTAATCACGTTTTTCCGCAGTTCATCGATATCGCGGCAGATGTCGGCCGAACCATAGGTTCGGTAGTTGCGCCCAATCATGTTTATATATTCGAGGGGGCTCGAATTACCGGTGCCACGCTGGTCAAAATAATAAATGTCGTAGTGGGTGCGCAAAGGTTCGAACCAGTCATGCTTAAACCCATTGGCAGTGGCCTGGTGAAAGCTCTCGTGGCTCATTCCCGGACCACCATTGATTAGAACGATTGCTTCGGGGGTATTGCTGCTTGATTTAAGCTTTTCCCAGTAGATTTTCAGCTTCTGAGTTCCGGGACAGCTGTAGTTTTCAGGAACTTCAAGAAAACCCCACTGATATTTTGCCGGGTGTGGAATGCCGGCATATCCAGTAGTGGAGAGGACTACAAGAATCATCAGCAGTAGTTTTTTCATTTTTACCTCTAAATCAGCACCATTTTGTGTTATGCTATAAATCTATATATAAATCCGGATAAATTTCAAGGTAAGAATTGCCTGCCCTTTTACAAACATCTATGGATAAGAAGAACCCTGAATTAAACCGCCTGTTGCGGCTGCCAGAAGACAAAATTCCCGATGATTTTGCCAGTTTTTGGCAGCAGCGTTACCGGAAAGCCCTGGAAATTTCGCCAGGTCCCATGGTTTTTGACCGGGGAATAAACTGTGATGTGCGGGTCTTCGACATCGAATACCAGTCGACCGATCAAACCAGAATTCATGGTTGGATGACGCAACCGGCACACTTTAAGCCCAAGCGGGGCTTTGTAGTGCTGCACGGTTATGGAGGCCGCACCGAGCCTGATTTTCATCTGCCCTTTTCTGATTCAGTAGTGTTTTACCCGTGCTGTCGCGGACTGGGCAGAAGCGTCAGTAATAAAATACCGTCTGATCCACAAAAGCACGTTCTTTACGGCATCGAAAGCCGCGAAAATTACGTCATTGGCGGCTGCGTGGAAGATAGTTGGCTGGCGATAAGCTCAATGATCGAATTTTTCCCTGAACTACAGGGCAAAATAAGCCTGTTGGGCACCAGCTTTGGCGGTGGCATTGCACCTTTGGCCGCCGCCTGGGACAAAAGGGTAAACCGTCTGCATACCAACGTCGCAAGTTTCGCCTATTATCGGAGGCGGATGAACATACCGACAGTCGGCAGTGCAGCCGCTGTGCAGAGGTATTACGCAAAAAACGGTGAAGGAATTTTTGCGGTTCTCGACTATTATGATGCGGCTTTTGCAGCGGCTTTTGTCAATATTCCCGCCCATTGTGCCTGCGCCCTTTCCGACAAAGTGGTATCGCCTGAAAGCCAGTTTGCCATTTACAACCGCCTTTCGGGGAGCAAGAAACTTTTTGTTCTAAATGCCGGGCACTGCGATTACCCAGGTCGCCTCCAACAGGAGAATCAGCTCGTCGAAGAGTTGCGTGAGTTTTTCAATTTCCCCTGAAAAAAGTTTCAAATTTCCTTTTAGGTCTGTTGTTCGTTTTATTGACCTGCAGAGCCATGAGTTGTAATTTAAAATGACACAGGTTTAAATACACCTCAGATGGTAAGAAATGTTTTTGCTGTAAGATCAATGACATGAAGATAATCTTCGACGAAAAATTCTATGATTCCACTTATGCGTCAGATTGCGCCTCTGTACAGGGGCGAATTGAGGCAATCATCGAAGTGCTGAGCCAGAAAAGCAGTTTTAATTATGCTAAACCTTTTCCGGCAGAAGAAAGCGATCTTATCAGGGCACATTCTGCCGATTATGTTGCAAGAATTCGGCAAGACCCCACCATTTTCAAATGGCTGCCCGGTCAGCGGGTGCTGCTGTTATGGCGGCAGAAACAGCTTTTGATGGTGAAACCTCTCTTGCCTGTAGTCGCCCGCCAGGGCATCATGCCTCACGCGCAGCTTCCTGGGGTTATTGCGTATTCTGCAACATGGGAGTGGCGTTGAAGAAGCTGCAGAGTTGCGGAAAAATCAATTCGGCCTTCGTTCTTGATTTTGACGCGCATACCGGCGATGGAACCATAGATGTTTTAAAGGATTTTGCAAATTGCCAGGTTTTCAACCCTTATCGTGAAGATCGCGATGAGTATCTTAAAGAGCAGCGTCAGGTCGAAGGTTTGCGATTTTAGAAGGGGACTACTATATTCCCGACCTGGGAAAAAATGTTCTGGCCTTCTGCCAGGGATTTGCGTGATGAGCAGCAATGAAGAAAAACTGGTAATCGATTTCATTCCCAAAGAAGTTCAGCATTCTGAATTTGACTGGGCCGATCTTTCGACTCAGGCCAATGATCGGGTGGGTAAAGCGCGATGCCTAAAAAACGGCGATTCGATCACGATTTTTTCCATCAACATTTATCCCGACTGGAAATCGCATGGGTTCGGGCGCCAGTTTGTCGAATACTGCAAAGCAAACTTCAAAATGGTCATTGCAGACCGGGTACGTCCCACCGCTCAGGGCT
The DNA here is from genome assembly GCA_020722725.1 of Candidatus Methylomirabilis sp. Lineage (GTDB taxonomy): Bacteria > Muiribacteriota > Ozemobacteria > Ozemobacterales > Ozemobacteraceae > DYKG01. The sequence goes on along the minus strand of DYKG01000046.1, from coordinate 7,667 downwards.
TCTGGGACAAAATGGGCTTTAAAGAAGAAAGCGAATGTAACTGGGTTTTCAGAAGATAATCATCGGCGCGAATCAGGTTGAAGAAAAAACGATGATAGCGTAGAATTCCTGGTATGAATGATTCAGGCAAAAACTTTCTGATCAAAACCTTCTGTCGTCAGTGCCATGCGGCAGTTTCTTCCAATGCCAAATGCTGCCCGATGTGCGGAGTGGCGAGGCCGAATTTTGAAAACCTGAACCCGCTTGAAAAAGAATACCTGCAGAATCCGCCAATGGTGCCGGGCAAATTTCACGAAATGCTCGAAACTGTTGACCCAAAGCTAAGTCTGGGCAAGAATATTGCGCGAGAAATTCGCAATTACCTTGGCAACCCGGCAATGGCAGCCATGTTTCTGGTTGCATTCATCGGCACAGTGTCAGGCGGCCTGATGCTGCTTGGTAATGTTCTTTTTCCTCTGAGTTTCATGCTTTTCTGGGCATCGATGGTTTATCTGGGATATGATTCAATAAATTTCAGCCGGGCGGTGGTTACTTCATATCTGGTCAAGCGCCTGCAGCTCAAACCTGGTATGTCACCATATTCGGTACATTTTAAATTCGAAAAACAGATTGAGAAAATGTTGCAGAGCCTGCAGATGATCATCAATTCCTTTTTTGACCAGGAAATGCAGCATAACCCTGAAGCCGCCACAACATCAGAGAATTTCGTCAATGCTGCCCGCACCATTTCAGAAAAACTGACCCGCTGTGCCCGCCTGTCGCTCGATACGGCTGCGATAATCTGGTGCAACAATGTTTATGCGATTGTTGCCATGAATACCTCATCACAGGAAAAAGCAGTTGCAATCGGCAACAAGATCAAAGAAGCCGAAGCCATGATTTTTCGCTATCGCTGGCTGCTGCGGACCCGTGAAATCGGCGATATTCTCAGCGCTTATGCTGCGGGCGAAAAAATCGAGGGGGCTCCAGAAAATGCCTCATACCGGCAGTTTGTGCTCGATCGCTTTTTCCTTTCACCTTATGGCCCGATGACTGAGCCTTTTGCCGGGAATTTCGAACATGTGCCCTATGAAATTCCATTTAAAATGAGATTTTTCTTTCACCAGCAGCTGCCGCCGTTTCCATTGAATGCCCAGGAAATGGCAAAAGAGGTTCCCGAAGCGGCCGATCTGCTTGAAAGCATTGAACAGGTAAGAAAACTCAAGCTGAAACTCGAAGAGCAGATGGTTATCGACTGTGCAACCAATGCAATTTCTGAAGTTTCTGCCCTCGAAAAAGCTAATAGTGCGGCTCTTGAAGCTGAAGACCTCAAACGCTACCAGCTTTACGCGAAATTCCTCGACATTCCCCGTTTTCAGCCTGATTCTCAAGAACTTCAGAACGAAGTTGACCGTCTGAAGGCCGAGGTAAAGGTTGCCCTCGGCTCAGACAATCAGATTTGATTCAAATTATTTTTTTAAACTTGCCTTCATGATTTCAAGCCGATCCAAGCCGTGCTTGTCGAATTCTTCGATAAATTTCTCGGCGCATTCTTCATAAACTTCCATCTGCTCATCAAAACTTTTGGGCTTTTTGCCACCAAATTTTTTCTGCATATCCCTATCCGCAAGGCGGCCAACCAGCTCAGACCAGAAAGTCTGATCTTCATATTCATCGATGAAAACACGTGAAATGCTTGATTCTTCCCAGTCAGCATCTGGTTCACAAATATCGTCTTCTTCAATGACGAATTCTTTTTTCATTCCATTTTCATGGGCAAAACGGTAAAGCTTCTGCGTTAAAGCAAGATACCTGGCCTTGCGCGGATCGTCTTCTTCATCATGGGCGGTCATCACCCATTCGGCCATCATCGCCATTTCCACCAGGCATTCCAGTTCTTTTTTGTCGAGTTCGAGTTTCATAAAGGCCTCCTGATTTCAGTTCCGCCTATTATACCCAATTCGGCCAGTTTTTCCAGAAGCGCTTCAACAAAACATTGACATTTTTTTCACAAACAAATATAATCACATGAGAATATGAGATTATATTTCAGGAAGCACCAATGATAAGTCAGACAAGCATTCACGCGATCAGGGCGATGATGTATCTCGCCGCCCAAAAAGAAAATCAACCCATCGGTGCGGCATCGATAGCCAGCGCCATTGAAGCACCCGCAAATTATCTGGGAAAAACCCTGCAGATTCTTACCCATGACGGACTATTGATTTCTCAACGTGGTCTGGGTGGTGGAGTCAGGCTGGCACGGGCTGCCGACCAGATAAGCCTGTATGACATCGTCGAGCCGATCGAGCATGTCAGCCGCCAGTCCAGATGCTTTATGAACCGGCTCTGCTGCGGTCCTGAGCCCTGCAGATTTCATTCCAGATGGTCAGATATCCACAAGGATTATTGTGATTTTCTAAAATCAATAACTCTGAAACAGATAATAGAGCAAAACCGGATCGATGCCAGAACTTTTAAAATGCCCGGAATCGGAAAGGATTGAGGAATGAACCTGAAACTGAATTCTCTCGATGTTCTTCGTGCCGCCGTGATTCTTGAAGAAAAGGGCGAAAAATTTTATCTCGATGCCGCGAAAGAAGCTGACAGCAAAGCTGAGAAGCTTTTACGGCAACTTGCTGCCATGGAAAAAATGCACGCCAAGAACTTTAATACAATAGTTAAAGCCCTTGAAGAAACTGCCAGAAATGATGAAGTCGTTGACCAGACAGAAGAAAAAGCTTTTCTGAGTTCTCTCACCGATGACCGTATCATCACTGAAGAATGTGCATACCGGCAGGGAGATTCTATCGAAACCGTTATCAGAAAAGCAATGCAGCTCGAAAAGAATTCAGTATTCTTTTACACCGCTCTCAAAGAAACACTGCTCAAGAGTATGAAAATTGAAGCGGTTGATCAGCTGATCAACGAAGAGGTAAAACATTTCAGAATGCTGGGCAAGGCGCTTAATGAACTGAACTCTGCCTCTTGCGGAAAATGACCGGAGAAATCAATGAATTCTTACAGTCTAACCAGATCAAATTTCAAAGACATTTTTGACCGCTTATCGGCTGAATACCGGCTATTTGGACCAAAGAGACTGGCCGGACGCGGCAGATTTTCAGACACTGACCTGATCACCTGCGATTTTCTCGCCGACATTGATGAGCTCGAATTCGAAGAAAAGAGCTTTATGTCACCGAAATCCGTGGTTTTTCCGGCCGATGAAACGACCTTCGTCTTTAATGAAGAGGAATTCAAAGAGCCCTTGATGCGCGATCAGCGCGAAATCATCGTTTTTTTGCGGCCCTGTGACATTAACGGGTTTGCCAGGCTCGACAAAATTTTTCTCGAAAATGGCGATCGGGTTGACCCTTACTACCAGAGGCGCCGGCAGAAAATTCACTTTTTTATGATTGAATGCAGCAGCAGCTTCGAGAATTGTTTTTGTGTAGCAATGCAATCAAATCATACCGATAATTACGCTGTCGCCCTGCGTTTTGACAAAGAAAGCATCGAAATTCAGATAAGAAACGATCATTTCAATCGTTTCTTTGAATCATTTGGCACAAAATCTGCTTTTACGCCAGAATTCGTTAAAGAAGACGCGGTAAAAGTTGAGCTTCCTGATAATGATGAAATGCCCGCCGAAATTTTCAATCATCAAATGTGGTCTGAATATGACCAGCGCTGCATCGCCTGCGGGCGCTGCAACACATCCTGTGTAACCTGCACCTGTTTTTCAACGGTTGACATTTTCTACCCCGACAGTCGCACCTGCGGAGAACGAAGACGGGTCTGGGATGGCTGCCATCTCGACGGTTTCACGGAAATGGCGGGGGGACATTCTTTTCGCAAGAACAAAGGGGACCGCATGCGTTTCAAAACCCTGCACAAAATTTATGATTTCCGCAAAAGATTCGGTTTCGATATGTGTGTTGGCTGCGGGCGCTGTGATGACGTGTGCCCAGAATATATTTCCTTTTCAAGCTGTATTAACAAGCTTGGCAGCACTCTGAAGGGAGAAAAGGCATGATAGACAATCCATATCGCCCATTTGCTGCTGAGATTATAGAATTAAGGCGCGAAACTTCGGCGGAGTTCACCATGAAAGTTAAAGCCGGAGCCGATTTTTGTCCCGGGCAGTTTTTTCAGGTTTCACTGCCGAAGATAGGCGAGGCTCCCATTTCAGTGAGCAGTTTCGGACCTGATTTTATAGAATTTACGATTCGTGCGGTCGGAACTTTAACCAATGCTCTGCATGAATACCGTGTCGGGGATCGAATTTTTATCAGGGGCCCTTACGGACATGGCTTTCCTGTTGATAAGTTTCGCGACCGTGATCTGCTGATCGTTGCGGGCGGATCAGGACTGGCTCCGGTCAGACCGTTGATTCAAAAATCTCTGGCCGGTGAACTGGGCATTCGTTCCCTTAAATTAATCATTGGTTTTAAAAATTCCGAAGGAATTCTTTTTTCGCAGCAGATCGAGGAATGGGCGAAAAAATCAGACCTGACCCTGACGATTGACAAAGCGGAGCCTGGCTGGAGCGGAAAAACCGGCCTGGTGACCGAACACATCAAAAAATTTCCGAAAGACAATCTGAAAAATCTTGAAGCGGTGGTAGTCGGGCCAACGATGATGATGAAATTCAGCACCGCCGAGCTTGTTTTGCTGGGTCTTAAAGAAGAACAGATCTGGGTATCGTTTGAACGCCTGATGTCGTGCGGCATCGGAAAATGCGGTCACTGCAAGATCGATTATACGTACGTCTGCGTCGATGGGCCGGTCTTGAATTATCCTCATGCCTCAAGGCTGATTGATTAAGGAGAAAAGTCATGTCAGCTGATTTGAATCGAAAAAAAGTCACAAAAAATGCCTTTAGAATAACGAAAAGACGTAATCACACAGCCTTGCGGGTGCGTGTTCCCGGCGGTCATATAACCGCTGAGCAGATTGCCATGATCGCGGACATTGCCAGGCGTTTCGGCGATGGGAACATGCATATTACTACCCGGCAGGGTTTCGAGATTCCCAATATTCCATTTGAAAAAATGGCCGAAGTCAACGCGGCTCTCAACCCTCTGATTGAAGAATTGCAGGTTGCCAACGGTGTTTCTTTTGCTGCGTCAAACAGCGGATATCCGGCGGCAGGCATGCGAAATATATCGGCCTGCATCGGCAATCGCGTCTGCCCGTTTGCGAATACCGACACGACCGCGTTCGCTCAGAAGCTTGAGGGGCAGCTGTTTCCCCATGATTTTCATGTAAAAATTGCGGTAACCGGTTGCCCGAATGATTGTATTAAGGCCCACATGCAGGATTTCGGCATAATTGCAATCTGCGAACCGCAATATGATTACGATGCCTGTATTGGCTGCGAAGCATGTGAAAAAGTCTGCAAGCGTAAAGTCACCGGTGCTTTAAGCATGAAAAACGGCAAAGTCATTCGTGACGCCAGACGCTGCATCGGCTGCGGTGAATGTGTTCTCGCCTGCCCTACCGGTGCCTGGACAAGAAACCCTCAAAAGTTTTACCGCCTGCTGATCATGGGAAGAACCGGCAAACGCAACCCAAGAATTGCCATGCCCTTTCTGAACTGGGTCACCGAAGAAGTGGTGATTCAGGTAATCAGGAACACAATACCCTACATCGACCGCTATATTCTGCGCTGCCTGCCGAAAGAGCATATCGGCTACATCGTCGATCGAACCGGTTACGACGTTTATCGGCGCGAAGTGCTTGAAAATGTAAAACTCAACCCCGAAGCAAAAATTGCAAGAACCATGCAATGGCCGGGTTATGACACGTTGAACGACGCCAACATGCGTTCAGCGGACTACTGGAAAGGATAAAGCATGTATCAGGAAACCCTGGAAAAAATCGGAACTCTGGCAACCGGCAAGGTTGCCCTGTTGAATCGCAGTCGCCTGCGTTATTTTATACTTTCAATGCTTGCGGGCTTTTATGTCGGCCTGGGAATTATATTAATATTTACCATTGGCGGGGTCATGGGCGATGATCCGGGAAAAAAATTGATTATGGGCGTAAGCTTCGGCATCGCCCTCAGTCTGGTAATAATGGCCGGTTCAGAGCTTTTTACCGGCAATAACATGATCATGACCGCGGGCACCCTCGACCGCAAAACCACCTGGCTCGACACCGGTAGAATCTGGTTGTGGTCATGGTTCGGCAACTGGGCGGGTAGTATTCTGGTAGCCGGTCTGTTCTTTCTCAGCGGTCTGGCAGCAGGGGCAACCGGTGAATTCGTTGCAAAAGCTTCAGCGGCAAAAATGGCAGCACCGGCAATGGAGCTGTTTTTTAGAGCATTGTTGTGCAACGTTCTGGTCTGTCTCGCAGTTCTATGCGGCATCAAAATGAAAGAAGAAACCGCCAAGCTGGTAATGATCTGGTGGTGTCTGTTCGCTTTCATCACCAGCGGATTTGAGCACAGCATCGCCAACATGACCCTGCTGACGATCGGCATGCTGGTTACCGGCCCGGGGGTTACTGCGGGCGGGTATTTTTACAACCTTGGCATCGTGGGCCTGGGCAATCTTGTAGGTGGCGCTGTAATTCTCGGCTTCAGCTACTGGATGGCCGGTCGCCAGGAATAAGCCCGGTTTCTTTGCCGGATTTATTTCAAGCATTACTTTAAATTCATTGTCTCTTTCTGAACTTAAAAAACTGCCCTGGAAGTTAATTTCAGAGCAGCTTGTGTTTTTCAGGGAAAGGGTTGTACTGACGGGTATTATCTGCTATAAAAACTTTAGACACAATTTTTAGAGGAAATAGTTTTGAAAAGAAGATCAATATTGCTGACTCTTGTCATTTGCCTGGTTTCATCAGCATCAGCCTTTGCCTATGACACCATGGAACTGGAAAAGGATTTCAAACAGATCATTGAACTGGGCAATCGGGTTTACAAATCTTCAATAAAAGCCAGCCGAGTTCTGAGTGAAACTCTGGTCGAAAACGGTGAACCAACATCAAGCATCAACGCTGGTCAGGTAAGCATTGTTCATCAGCAACTCACAACCGAGGACAAAGACAAGGTTGATCTTCTTGTGAGCGAAATGCAGCTCGACAAGCTCGATGAGTATATGCCAAAGCCCAACAATTTCAACACCGGAGCCCTTGAAAAGCTGATTTCTCAAAAAAGAAAAACTCCGGAAAAAGCTTCGGTCATGGCACAGCAGCCTCAACAGAAAAACAAGCGAAATGACAAAAATCTCATCGCAAAATTTTTCCCAAACGAGAAGCTGATCAATGAAATTTTAGTCTCAACCAACCAGACTTCTGCCAACCCAGCAAAACTTGATTCAGATTCAGTTCAATTCCGCGACAAATGCGTTGATATGTTTAACCAGCTGGTCAAGCGCGGCGAAGCCGCGGCGCGAATCAAGTTTTATGAATTGCTGAGCAAAAATGAAAATAAAAGCTCACGCTGGTATTTTGCTGGAGTTGCCGCCATGGTTGCAGGTTTTTCTGAATTTGAGAAGGAGCAATCGATTCAGAAACTGAAAGTGCTGATCCCCACTCTGCAGAACGAATCAAAAGTTGCTGCCAAAGCCATCGATTGGGATTTTGCCGTGGCAATCGAAAGTATGCCAAAAGCAAAAGCAAGTTTTCAAAGGCTATGTTCTTGTTAAAGTATGATATATTGTAACTGCATCCAAATCAAAAAG
>DYKG01000010.1 GCA_020722725.1 Candidatus Methylomirabilis sp. | reverse complement strand
TGACCGGTGACTTTGTATCCCGGCGTAGCGACCGGATCGACGTGGTTCGCTATGGACTGGACGATGAGCTGTTGAAATTGAAGGGCAACGAAATCAGGGATGGGACGTAAATGACTTGGACTTCGTAACACGCTATGGCATTTCAAAATGTTGCATACCAGCAATGTTTGAACCAGCCAAAGGCATCCTGTTGCGTAACATTTTCTAATGCTTCATGTGTGGTGATACATTCATCAGGTGCCCACAAAGATTTTGCGCTAAAAGTTGCTATTAAAAGTTAAGTCTGCTATTCTTTTTCGACCAAGCAGATTAACTATGAAATTCAGCAGAGTCTTTCTAGAAGCCATCGGCTACGAGCTGCCGCAAAACGTAATTACTTCGACCTGGATCGAAGAACAGCTTGCACCCCTTTATCGCAGGTTGTACCTTCAGCCCGGTCAGCTTGAGGCATTAACCGGAATACGCGAGCGGCGATGGTGGAACCCAGGTCACATCAATGCCGTCGAAGCGGCGAAAGCAGCAAAAAAAGCCATGGCCGAAACCGATGTGCCGATCGAAGATATCGGAGCCGTTGTTTATTGCGGGGTTTGCCGAGATAATTACGAACCGGCCACCGCCTGCCATGTGGGCGCTGAACTCAAAGTTCCCGCCGATTCATTCATTCAGGATATTTCAAACGCCTGTCTCGGTGTTATGAACGGAATCATCGATGTTGCCAATCGAATTGAACTCGGCCAGATCAAAGCCGGGCTGGTTGTTGCCTGCGAAACCGCCCGCGAAATTACTCAGGTCATGATTCAGCGCATGCTGGAAGAAGGCTCGATGGAGTTTTTCAAGCAGGCATTGGCAACCATGACCGGTGGCTCTGGCGCTGTCGGCGTCGTTCTTTCCGATGGTTCATACGGATATCAGGGACCAAAATTGATGGGTGGAGTCACCATGTCGGCTCCCGAACACCATCGCATGTGCCGCTGGGGCGCTGACCAGAGAATTCCTGCACGCGCCCCCCAGATGATGGAAACCAATGCAATTGGCATGCTTAGACACGGTGGCGACCTGATCAGAAAAGTCGGTGCCGCATTTTTCAAAGAAATGGGCTGGACGCCCGAACAGCTCGATCGCATTATTTCGCATCAGGTTGCCAGTGCCAACCGTGATGCAATTCTCAATAACCTTGGTCTTGGAATCGAAAAGGATTTCAGCACTTTCACCTTTCTCGGCAATATGGGTACCGTTTCATTGCCGGTTACCGCGGCAATTGCCCAGGAACGCGGGTTCTTAGAGAAAAAACAGAAAGTCGGGTTCATCGGTATTGGCAGCGGATTGAACAGCATGATGCTCGGATGGGAGTGGTAAATGGCTTTTGATCGCAACAAATTTGCAGATATCTACCCTTTTAAAGAAAATTTCTTTCATCACAGCAATGGAATTCGACAGCATTATGTCGACGAGGGTAAAGGCGAGCCTCTGGTAATGGTGCACGGCAACCCATCGTGGTCTTTTCTATACCGCGACATGATCAGAGAGTTTTGCCCCGATATGCGAACCATAGCGCCAGACCACGTTGGCTGCGGGCTATCAGACAAACCCGGCATCGATGATTTTGGTTATACTCTTACCGAGCACATCAACAATCTGGAAGCTCTGCTAGACAGCCTTCAACTTACTGAACCAATTAATCTGGCGGTTCATGACTGGGGCGGAGCCATTGGAATGGGTTACGCAACCCGCCACCCGGAAAAAATCAAACGTTTGATTGTAATGAATACGGCAGCCTTCAGATTGCCCGTCGATTGTCCTTTTCCATGGCCGATTTGGATGTTCCGCAACACCGATCTGGGCGCAGAAATCAACCGCACTTTCAATGCTTTTTCGGTGATCGCCAGCTATACCTGTGCGATCAAGGGCCTTTCGGCCAAAGTGCGCGAAGGCTTCACTTCTCCCTACGACTGCCCGGCAAACCGGGTTGCAACAACGCGCTTCGTTCAGGATATTCCCCTGATGCCCGAAGACCCATCTTACAACGAGCTTTTACGCATTGAAAACGGGCTGGTCAACCTTGCAGGGAACCCCATGCTGATCTGCTTCGGCCGCAAAGACTTCGTATTTTCACGCCCATTTTACAATGAATGGAAAAGGCGTTTTCCCGCTGCCTGGGCCCACAGTTTCCATGCCGGTCACTATCTTCTGGAAGACGTCGGCAAACAAGTATTTGAATTGATGCGCAGCCTGTTCGGGCAAAAAGCCTGAGAAGTCAGGAGCTGTTAGATGTCTGCCACAGATTCATTCACCAATATGGCTGAATTCATTCGGCATTATGCCGGAATTACCCCGCATAAACGTGCAATCGCCGTTCCGACCGGGCGTGACCGGGCCGGCAGGGTTGCTTATACCCATCTGACCTTCAAGCAGCTCGAAGAGGAAACCAATCGATATGCCCGTGGATTGCGCAAAATCGGGATTAAACGCGGCACTAAAACCGTGGTAATGATTAAACCCGGAATCGATCTTTTCGTAACTTTTTTTGCCCTTTCAAAGCTTGGTGCTGTAATGGTAATGATCGACCCGGGTATGGGCATATTGAATCTGCGAAAATGCATTGGCGAAGCTGAACCTGAGGCATTCATCGGCATCACTCCGGCACACATTTTAAGAGTAATTCTTCGTTGGGCACCAGAATCGATAAACTGCAACGTCACTCTTGGCCCAAGACTATTCTGGGGAGGCCATCGCTATAAAGATCTGCGTGATGCCGATGGCACTCAGGTTGAAATAGAGAATCTCGGCCCTGAAGAAATGGGCGCGATCATGTTTACTTCCGGCAGCACCGGAGTTTCAAAAGGCGCAGTTTACACCCATGGTATTCTGACCAATCAGGTTCGCTTCATTCAGCAGACCTACGACATCACCAGCGAAGACGTCGATCTGGCAACTTTTCCGCTGTTTGGACTCTTCGATGTTTGTCTCGGAATGACCGCAGTTATTCCCGAAATGGATGCCACCAAACCGGCCAAAGCCAACCCGAAAAAGCTTATTGAAGCAATTGAAGACAATGGAGCAACGATGATGTTCGGGTCACCGGCACTGGTTGACACACTCAGCCGCTACGGGGTCGAGCATGGAATTAACCTGCCATCGATTAAACGGGCTATTTCCTGTGGGGCACCTGCTCGAAACGATATTCTGCAAAGATTTCACCGGATGCTGGGTGAAAATGTTGAAATATTCACACCCTACGGTGCTACTGAGGCACTGCCGGTTACCTCAATCGGAAGCCGGACAATTCTTGACGAAACTGCAGCAGAAACTGATTCTGGCGGAGGTACCTGCGTTGGTTATCCGCTGAAACAGGTTAAGGTAAGAATTATAAAATTGATTGATGACCCGATTGACAACTGGTCTGACACCCTGGTTCTTCCTGCCGGGCAAATCGGCGAAATAGTGGTCAAAGGACCGATTGTCACCCGTCAGTATTACCGTCGTCCCGAAAACACCAGGCTGGCAAAGATCGCTGAGGGCGATGAAGTCTGGCATCGCATGGGCGATGTGGGACGCATCGACGAAAAGGGAAGACTCTGGTTTTGTGGACGCAAAACCCACCGGGTGCAGACTGCCGAGCAGGTTTTGTTTACAATTCCCTGTGAACGGGTATTCAATCAGCACCCTAAAGTTTTCAGAACTGCACTGGTAGGAGTCGGTAAGCCAGGCGAACAGATGCCGGTCATTTGTGTTGAGCTTGAAAAAGGCATAAAAGATTTGAACACGACTGTACTGATCGATGAATTGAAAGAACTGGGCGCAAAATACGAACACACTAAAAACATACAGCATTTTCTGCTTCATCCCGGTTTTCCCGTTGATATCAGGCATAACGCCAAAATTGGACGCGAACTGCTGGCAAAATGGGCCGGCGAAATTCTTAAAAGCAGAGGATAAATATGTGCGAACTCAGACCCCTGGTTGAAGGTCAGATTGCTCTCGTAACAGGTGGAAGCGGTTTTCTTGGACGTGCAATTGTCAGACAGCTGCTTGAAAAAAAGCTGAAAGTCAGAGTCTTGTGCCGAAAAAACTACCCGGATCTGCAGAAAAAAGGCTGTGAAATTTTTCAGGGCGAAATCTCTGATGCGGAACTGGTAAACCGTGCAGTAGCCGGTTGTGACATTGTTTTTCACACTGCAGCCAAAGCAGGGGTCGAAGAGCCCTGCTCTGAATATGTAAGAATTAATGTCAATGGAACCGAAAACATTTTAAACGCATGTTTAAAAAACAAAGTCAGTCGTCTGGTTTACACCAGTTCGCCCAGCGTTGTTTTCTCGCACGGCAATATCGAAGGAGCCGATGAAAATCAGCTCCACTACCCTTCTCATTTCGACGCCTATTATCCCGAAACCAAGGCAAAAGCCGAGCAAATGGCTCTCAAAGCCAATTCTGCAGAACTTGCCACCGTTGCCCTGCGCCCGCATCTCATCTGGGGTCCCGGCGACAATCATCTTGGCCCGCGTCTGATCAGCAAAGCCAAAGCAGGCAAACTTAAATTTGTCGGTGACGGCAATAATAAAATCGACACGGTTTTCATCGACAACGCCGCCGATTCGCACATTCTCGCGGCTGAACGCCTGTACAACGGTTCACCTGTTTGTGGCAAAGCTTATTTCATCACCAATGGCGAACCAAAAACAATAAAGGAAATCGTCAACGGCATTATCGGAGCAGCCGGATTAGCCCCGGTTTCAGCCACTATTCCACCATGGCTTGCCAAAGCGGTGGGGGCAGTCTGCGAATTTGCCTGGAAAAATTTCAAACTCGAAGGCGAACCACCAATTACCAGATGGGTTGCCCGAGAACTGTCAACTTCTCACTGGTTCAACATCAGTGCTGCAAAAAAAGATTTCGGGTATGTTCCGAAGGTCAGCATCGAAGAAGGCATGAAACGCCTTAAAGAATTCTACCATAAGAAATGACCGCCAATCGCTGCTGTCGATGCGTTCTTACAACCAGTTCTCGTGGTAAGCCCCTGCCACATGTGCACCAGCATTCTCGGGTCTCTGGTCATGACCGAAATTGCCAGAAGGGAAAATGTTCCACTGGTGGTCTGGGGGCTAGATGATGGGCAACTCTATGGAAAATTCCATTTTCCTCATTCAAGACGGCGAATTTTGGAACATCTCGATTCGTTCTCCCATCGACCACAGCTGGAGCATTTGCAGATGATGCTGCAGCGAGCCGAAAAATTCCTTAAAACGATTGGCCTTGATGAAGTTGATATAAAAGATGTATTACCCAAAAATCTAACCATTGGCGAAGACAAAACTTTAATTGAACATTTATTTTATTTCGTTCATCACCCGAACGACGAAGAGCAGATGAAAAAGCTTCTCGAATCTGAACCTGGATGGCAACGCCCGGCAGCAGATCAGCCCCACGACCACTTCGACTGCGAAATGAAAAAAGCGGTTGCCTATACACAAAAGACTCTTGATTGCGGCAGCGTTCTTGAAAATGTTCTTTCTTTCGATGGCAGGCTGCTCGGTCTAATAAGATGAACGAAATTAACACCACCGATAAGATAAAAAGCACTTTTTTCAGCCGATTGATGGTTTACCTTTGGGAAACCTATCCCCCACCCGCGGCTCTGATTCTTGCCAACCTGCAGTTTTTCTGCCTTTACACCCTGTTTTTCTGGATAAATGATGCAGACAAAATTCTTGTCAATGGCAACGCCCTGATCGGCGTTTTGACCTGTTTTCTTTTCATGCTTTTCTTACGGGTTGCTGATGAACTCAAAGATCGAGAAGTCGATTTGGTATTTTTTCCCGAGCGGCCATTACCGTCAGGACGAGTTTTAGAAACCGATCTCTGGATAGTAATGGTGGTTATTTATGAACTGATGTTCCTTCTCAACACCATCTTCCCTGCAGGCATTCTGACTTTTCTCGCACTCGGGCTCTTTGCCTTTTTTACTTTCAAATACTTTTTTTATCCTGAATACATTGCCGGTAGTCTTTTATATTCGTTCTTAACCCACAACCCGCTAACTCTCATGACAGCAATATATATAATTTCGATTCCTGGCAATTCTTTCAAGCTTCCGATCTGGCGCTTCGAACCCTTATTGCTGGCAACCTGGTTCTGGTTTTTCGGAATAATCTGGGAATTCACCCGAAAAATTCGGGCTCCGGAAAAAGAGACTGAATACATGACCTACAGCCTGCTTTTCGGCCTGAAAAACTCTGTATTTGTAACACTTGGCCTGATGTATTCACAGTTTCTGATAATCTTTTATCTGAGTCGCCAGCATCCGATCAGTGACACCGCTCTTGGACTATTGGCTATGGTCTTGCTGCTTTGCACCGTTTATTTTCTTCTGTTTGTTTTTCGGAAAAACCGCAGCAATTTCCAAATTATGGCAGCCGGGGTTGTTTATCTCTTTCTGAACCTGGTTATTTTACTCGGCGAAATGCTGCTTAGTCGAACACTCGTCTGGCAATGAATTTACGAAAATTGCCAGGGCCAGTCTGTTTTGTTAGAATAAAAAATGAACTCCATCGATTAGAAATGGCCGTATCAGGAAATAAAAATGACGAATGACCCGCAGTCTCAAACTTACGTTATCCGCAGCAGCGGTGAACGATGCCAGGAAAAAATAGTTTCAGGTGGATTTTTCGCCTGGCTGTACAACAACCCCGACGGCATCAAATTCAGACCCTGGCTGATGGAAAACCGCTTTCTTCATTGCCTGATCGAGAATTTCGCCAACAGCTCGGTTTCACGTCATCTGATTGAAAAGTTTGCCCAAAAAACCGGCATCGATATCAATGAAGCAGAAAAGCCCTTTCACCGTTTCAGAAGCTTGAATGACTTCTTTACCCGCAGGCTGAAAAAAAATGCCCGAACCATCAATTTTTCAAAAGATGTTTTTATTGCACCTGGAGATGGCAAACTCCTGGTTTTTGATAAAATATCGCCAGATTCAGTTTTACCGATTAAGGGTCTGCAGGTGAGTCTGAAAAGTCTTTTGAATGATTCCCGACTATCGGCGGCGTTTTCAGATGGTGCTGCCATGGTTCTTCGCCTGTATCTTATGGATTACCACCGGATTCATTTCCCCTGCGATGGAATTCCTCACAAGCCGGTTAAAATTAAAGGTCATTACTATTCCGTAAGCCCGATAAAGGGTAACAACCTTGACTTTTATTCAATGAACAAGCGCACCTATACCGGCTTCTCAAGTTTAAACTTCGGTGAAATTGCGTTCCTTGACATTGGGGGCTTTCTGATCGCCAGCATTAAACATTTGTTTGAACCAGAAATTTGTGTCACCAAAGGAACCGAGAAAAGTCTGTTTCAATTTGGCGGTTCAACCCTGGTGGTTCTTTTCCGGAAAAATCGTATTATCTTCGACCATGACCTGGTTGAAAACAGCAAAGCGGGGGCGGAAACCTATGTCAAGCTCGGCGAACGAATCGGCAGGCAATTCCATGCCTGATAGCCAGATTCGCAGTGAAGTCATCAGGGCTGACTTTTTTAAAGAAGTTGGCTATACAACAGTATGGGAAGACGAGCGCATCATTTCAGAAGGTCTGAAACCCAGGAACGGCGAAAGGGTTCTTTCAATTACCTCGGGTGGCGATTTCAGCCTCCAGTGCATTTTATCAGGCGCCGATGTCATCTCTCTCGACTTCAATCCCCGACAGAATTTTCTTCTGGAAATAAAAAAGGGCGCCGCCCTGAGTCTTGAATATGAAGAAATCTGGCAGTTTCTCGGCCTTAAACCCTGCTCAAACCGCGAACAGCTTTTTATCAGAGTTTCTGAGCATCTCAGTGATGATGCAAAAAGCTACTGGAAAGCACATTCTGAAAAAATTCGCAGCGGCATAATGCTTAGTGGTCGCCAGGATCGGTATTTACGCCTGGTTGCCAAAGTTATTAAACTTATTCAGGGCAAAGAAAGCATTAATAGAATTTTCTCGGCTGGCGATCTGCAAAAGCAGCAGGATATTTACGACAAATACTGGAATATCCGGCTTTGGCGATGCTTTGGTTCACTGATTTTCAACCAGCAGATCATGAACCATTTTTTTCACAAGGACCATTTTCGCTATGCCCGGAAAAATGAGCACCCTGCCATGATTTTCAGAAGACAGACCGAGAGAATTTTCAGAGACATACCGCTGAAAGACAACTTTTACCTTTTCTTTGCCTTTAATAAAACCTACCCCGGGCCTGAAAACTGCCCGGCATGGTTGAAAAAAAGCAATTTTTCCGCCTTAAAACAAAACATCAACCATCTTTCGATCATTAGCGGCGAGCTGGAGCAATTTATTTTTTCCCAGCCCGACAACTCAATCGATTGTTTCAATTTTTCCAACATTTTTGACTGGATTGACGAAAACAATTTCATCATGTTAATGGGCGAAACTGCCCGTGTCGCCACCAAAGGCGCAAGGCTTTGCTACTGGACCAATGCGATTAACACCAAAAGAGACCTGGCAATTCTGAAGGGAAAGGTTGAGGAGATTTCTGAAGACCATGATTTATCAGGAAAAATCTATTCAAACTGTCGCACTACCGGATATTCAAGCTGTACCGTCGGCAGGGTAAAAAAATGAAATACATTCTGAATTCCCGCGAATGTAAACTTATAAAAACAGCCGGAGGCAAGGGGGCAAATCTTTTTCGAATCGTTTCCGAAGCAAAGCTTGATGTTCCTGAATTCCAGATACTTTCAACCGAAGCTTTTTTCTGTTTTATCAACCAGAACGGGTTAAAAGATAAGATTCGCCTGCTTTGTTCGAATTCGATAAATCCAGACAAATCAATTGAAAATCTCCTGTCAAGCACAGGGTTTCCCAATGAATTAAATGAATCAATCAATCATTTATTTGACCACTTCAAAGGAGCATCGGTCTCCATAAGATCTTCTGCTGAAATAGAAGATGGTCGTCAAATATCCTGTGCGGGTATTTTCAGTTCCTTTCTTAACATCAGAGATTTCAACCATTTTCAGGATTCCATAAAAAAATGCTGGGCATCCTGCTTCTCTAACAGAGCACGTCACTACCTTTCCGCTGCGGGAGTCGATCTTTTTGAAACCGGCATGGCGATTGTTGTAATGCGCATGATCGACGCCGATTCAAGCGGAGTTGCATTTTCAGTAAATCCTGCCAACAGTGATTATGATCAGGTGGTTGTAGATTCTGTTCCAGGAATCGGTGAAGGTCTGGTTTCCGGCCTTTTTGAGCCCGACCATTTCGTGATCAGGCGTAGTGATCGAAAAATTATTTCCAGGAATCTGGCCGAAAACAAACAAATGCTGGCAAATATTAAAAACGGCAACGGCCTTGAAAAAAAACCGGTTCATGCCAAAATGGCAGAAAAACCGTCAATTGAAGATGAAAAGATTCAGCAAATAGTCGAAGCGGTAATTAAACTGGAAAAAATTTACGGTTCGCCACAGGATATGGAATGGGCTTTTTCCGGCAATCGTCTTTATCTGTTGCAAACCAGACCGATTACCAGACTGGTTCCCGATAAGAACGTACTTATCTGGGATAACGCCAACGTAACTGAAAGTTACAGCGGCATCAGCTCTCCTCTAACGTTTTCAGCAGTACGGTATTTTTATTACCGCTCATTCAAGGGAACACTTAAAGCTAATGGCGTACCTGAGCCGGTAATGCAAAAAATTGATTATTTCCTGCAGAATATGCTGGGTTATTTCAACGGTCATATTTACTACAATCTGGTCAACTGGTACAACATGATCTTTGTATTGCCCGGAATCAGGCATTATAAGGGCTATTGGGAGCAGATGATCGGGGTCAGAGAAACCCTGCCCGAATATGCACAAAAGCGGCTGCTTTTCGAAAAAAGCCGCCTGACTTGGGCTGACCACTGGTTCAAATTCAAGTTAACCATGCGCCTGATCTATATGTGGTTCTCTTTTGATAAAACGGTTAATGGTTTCATCGAGAGCGTTACCTCTTACTGCCGCAATTACATGAAAACCGATCTGGAGAATTTGGATTTAATGGATCTTGCAAAGCACTATCGCGATCTGGAGACCATGCTCCTTGAAAAATGGCATGTTCCCAATATCAATGATTTTTATACAATTATGTTTTTTGGTGCGCTTAAAAGCCTGAGTGAAAAGTTTTTCGGTGCAGACTCAACTATTCATAATGATCTGTTGACCGGCGAAGGCAACATAATCAGTACCGAACCGGCCCGCAGAGCGGTAATAATTGCTAAAGCCATAAAAGAGAATTCAAATTTCAAAGCGTTGTTTGATTTGGAAGATAATCGACAAATTTATGGAAAAATTCAGGTCGAACCATGCTTCGTCGAGCTCAGAAAAATGATCGATCAATATATCGAAGAATTTGGTTTTCGCTGCATGAACGAACTCAAGTTTGAGTCAGAAGACCTGTTTCAAAAACCAGAAAATTTCATTACAACTTTAAAGAATTACCTGACCATGAAAGATCTCGACCACGTTCTGGGAACCGCAGGAACAGAAAAAAGGCTGAAAGCCGAAAATCTGGTTTACGCAAAGCTCTCAGGCTGGCGTCGAAAAATTTACAATTTTTTCCTGACCCAGACGAGAAATTCGGTAAGAAACCGGGAAAACCTGCGCTTTCAGCGCACCCGCGTTTACGGCATTCTTCGCCGCATTTTCAATGGCGCCGGCAGGTATCTTGCCAATGCAAAAGTCATCGACCAACAACGCGACATTTTCTTTCTCGGGGTTCATGAAATACTTTCTCTTCTCGATGGAACCAGTCTAAATCAAGATATTAAAGCCCTGATCGAACTGCGCCGCAAGGAATTCAATTCATGGCAGACCGCCGAGCCAGAGGACCGGTTCGTTACCCGTGGCCTGGTTTATACGCACAACCGGATATCGCGGGCAAAATTCGTGACCGAACCAGGCAACAATCAGCTAAAAGGCATAAGCTGCAGCCCCGGCACGGTCACCGGCATGGTTAAGGTAATCGACCGTCCAGCTGCAGACCTGAGGTTGAACGGTGAAATTCTGGCTGCCAAAAGAACCGACCCAGGTTGGGTGGTATTGTACCCTTCAATCTCTGCGCTTTTGGTCGAGAAAGGCAGTCTGGTATCACATTCGGCAATAGTTGCAAGAGAAATGGGCATTCCAACCATAGTTGCAATTCCAGGGCTCACCGAGCAGCTAAAGTCAGGTGACCGGGTCAGAGTTGATGCCGAACTGGGTATCATAACCATACTGTCTGCCTCAGAAACGGCATGAACAAAAAATCTATTTAATTTTATCGCCCGATCCAGTGTGGCGATGAAATTAGTATAATTTTTAACGAGCTTTTGTATATTAATTTTTTTTGCTCCAAATTAATCCGCAAAAACTTGTCAATGAGTTGATGAAAGATTAAAATCAATTTGATTGTGAAAGGTAATTAACTTTGCTGACACCGCCTTCAGACATCTACCGAAACTATTGCCGGCCAGAACTGGCCAAACTTCTGCAGGCAATCCGCTTAGACTGCAGCTTTCATCGTGGCGAAGGTGATTTTCTATATTTCTTTGACAAAAACGGTGAGGAACATCAGGTTCTTGACCTGGTGGGCGGTTATGGTGCCTCGCTTTTCGGGCATAATCACCCGGAACTGGTTAAAACCGCCCAGGATTTTTTCAAAGAAAAAAAAGTCTTCAATGCCCAGGGAAGTTGCAGAAAAAACGCAGGCCTGGTTGCCGAAAAGCTTAATTTATTGCTTAACCGGTCGACCGGGCATAATTTTATTACGACCTTTGCCTCAACCGGTGCCGAAGCCATTGAAGCTGCAATGAAGCATGCCGAACTGGCTCAAATGAAAAAATTTGAAGAGATAAAAAAGCAGGTTGAGAAAGATTCAATAAAAATCAAAATAGCATTTAAAAATGGTTCTTTGAAAATTCCCAGGCAATTTTTCAAAGACAGCCTGAGATTCGTCGGGCTTGACAAATCAGCAGGTTTAGACCGAATCCTGCATTCAATTTATGAATATAACCGGGTTCTCTTTCTCAATCCACCTTATTTTGCCGCTCTCGAAAAATCATTTCATGGCAAAACCTCTGGCGCGGTCAAGCTTACTTATAACAAAGATTACCGCCTGCCGTTTTCACGAATTGGCCCAAACATTATCTTCATTAAACCCGATGACCCGCAAGAACTGATCGATCTCGCCGAAAAATGTGAAATCACCTGGCTTTTGCCGGAGATAAAAGATGGCGAACTTATCCTTTCTGAAAAAACTCTGCTGAACCTAAGCGCTTTTTTCGTCGAACCTTTACAGGGTGAAGGCGGCATAAATGCACTTAACTCTCAATCAGCAGCCAGAATAAGAGAATTCACCAGAGATCACAATATCCCGTTGATTATCGATGAGATTCAGTCAGGAATGGGGCGAACCGGAACATTTCTTTTTTCTCAGCAAATCAATTTGATCGGTGATTATTATGTTTTTTCAAAAAGCCTTGGCGGCGGTATCGCAAAAATTTCAGCATTATGCGTTGAAAAGAGCAGATACAAAAAAGAATTTTCACTTTTACACACCTCTACTTTTGCAGAAGATGATTTCAGCTCAGCGGTAGCATTGCGAGTTCTTGAGCTGCTGGAAAACGGCGGGCAGATTTTTCAGGCCTGCCGGGTAAAAGGCGAATTGCTGCTTTGCGGCCTTCGCAGAATCCAGGAGCTTTTCCCGGAAGTAATCAAGGACGTTCGCGGCTGCGGACTGATGCTTGGCATCGAATTTTTTGATCAGTCTGAATGCCCTGCCTATGCAATCAGGGCATTGGCCGCAGGTAAGATGCTGGGCTTTGCCATCGCCGGGTATTTTATGCACGAGCACGGAATCAGGGTAGCACCCGCAGTTTCAAGTAATCTGGTTATGCGCATTGAACCTTCGGCCTTTATAGCTGAAGAACAGATTCAACGGTTTTTTAGTGCTCTCGAGCGGTTATGCCTGATAATCAAAAGGCAAAACAGTTGTCAGTTACTTAAATATATTGCCGAAGAACCGCCATGCGGGCTGACCGGGGAAATCACCGATTATTCCAGGCAACCCAGAAAGGTTTCGGGCAAATACACCAAAGTTGCAGTAATCGGTCATTTTGTCGAAGCCCGGCAAATCTCATTATGGGATAAAAGCTTCAACGAAATCAGTGATGCCGCAAAAAAAATATTTGTAAACCGCGTTTACGAAGCCATTCCACCGTTTGTGTGCGACCCCTGGCTTATTCAGTCAAAAAATGGTGAAACCATTGAGTTTTCTGTCATTGCTCTGGTAATCGACAGTGACATTTTTTATCGCAACATGATCACCGGGCTCAATATGTTTCGCGAGAAGATTGAAGATGCGGTCGATCTGGCGATTGAAAAAGGTTTTTCCACCGTCTGCCTTGGTGGTTATACCTCAATGGTTACCCGAAATGGCGAAACAATTGAGACAGACAGAATCGTAGTTACCACCGGCAATTCTTTGACGGTCGGCATGGGTCTGGAAGCGGTTTTTCAAATCGCTGTTCAAAACGATATTAAAATTGAAAATTGTGTCACTGCCATTGTGGGTGCGGCAGGGAATATCGGCAGCGCTTATTGTGAGATTCTCGCAGAAAGAGTCGGGCAACTCATGCTGATTGGACATCGCGGTCGCGATGATATTCTGAAAAAAGCTGCCTGTAATATTTATGCCGGTTTAATTGAAATTTTAAAACGTAAAGATGAATATACCAGTCACCCGGTCGGTGAGGTTTTGCAGATGGTTGCCAGCAGTCGCACCTGCCAGAAATACCTGGAAGGCCTCATTGATATGGAATCCCTTCTGGATGAATTTGACTCCGAATTTCCCGATCACCCACCGATAAAGGTGGCAACCGACATCTATTGCCTGAAAAATGCCCGGATCATTCTTACTGCCACCAACTCGTCAGAACCGGTAATTTACCCCGAAATGCTCGGTGATGAAAAGGTTATCATCAATGATGTATCGGTTCCAGTCGACACTCACCCTTCGGTTCTCGAAAAAGAAAATGTGGTAATGATCAGGGGTGGAATTGTTAAATTACCAATGAACCCGGATTTAAAAATTGAAGGCCTTGAACTCGAACCGGGAGTATTGTTCGCCTGCATGACCGAAGCGGTTCTACTCGCATTCGAAAAGACCGGAGCGCATTTCAGCTATGGAAAAATTGATCGCAGGCAGGTAAAACAAATTATGGAGATTGCGCATCGCCACGGATTTGTTCTAAGTCGCTCGAAAATTGAAAGCTGGTTCTGATGATTTACAGTTTCACCGAATTGAAACGAAAAATTTTTCTGGAAAATAACCGTTCCCTGATAAGCGAAATAGGAAAAAAGGCTTTCAGCCTCCTTGAGCTTATCCGTTTTGGAGCTGAAGTTCCTGATGGTTTCTGTATTCCAGCCAATATTTTAAATTCTTTTTTAATTGAGCACCGGATCAATCTTCTGGTTAATGAAGCTGCAGAAAATTATGAAAACAAAGACAAGCTTAATGATCTGCTGGCATCCATCCGGCAAAGAATTCTCTCAGCAAATTTTTCAGAGAGCTTTCAGGTTATTCTCAAACAGCTTTTCCACGATGATTCTCTTTTATATGCAGTTCGCAGCAGTGGGTCAAAAGAAGACCTGCAGAACGCATCTTTCGCCGGTCAATATGAGACGGTGCTCAATGCTAAAGGCTGTGAAGCCATCGCAAACGCCATAAAAACCTGCTGGGCTTCGATGTTTTCGAGCAGGGTAATTCAATACTCCTGCAAAAAAGGCCTTAAACCAACCGACCTGGGAATGTCGGTAATCATTCAAAAAATGGTTCAGGCAGAGAAAAGCGGGGTTGTTTTTACCGTAAACCCGGTAACCGGCGTCGACACCCAGATGCTGATCGAATCGGTTTTTGGCCTTGGTGATTCGCTGGTCAGTGGAGAAAAGGACCCCGACCAGTATGTGTTTGACTGGTATCATGAAAAGCTCATCGACAAGAAGCTGACTACCAGATCGGCAAAAACAGAAGAAGCCGAAGTAACCCTAAACGAGCATGAGTTGAATAACATCGTTGATATAGCTCTTAATATTCAGACAAATTACGGATTTCCTGTCGATATCGAATGGGCCTTCAGCAAAGGCCGCTTTTACATTCTACAGGCGCGCCCGATCACCAGCATTAATTTTTCCGGAATTCATGGTCAGTGGTCAACCGCTGACCTTAAGGACGGCGGCATTTCTTCGGCGGTATGCAGCCAGCTGATGTATTCGCTATACAAAATGGTATGGGACAAATTGATGCCGGAATATCTTATAAAAACAAAACTCATAGATGAGAACAAAGGGGTAAGATCGGATTTTTTCTACGGTCGAATGTATTGGGCAGCTGGCGCAGTTAAAGAGGGGCTTAAAAGAATAATCGGTTTCAATGAACGGGAATTTGATGAAAGCCTGGGAATCGAGGTGGGTTATGAGGGCGATGGACATGTAACCGGGCTTTCTTTTGCATCTGTAGTTACCGGCATCAAAGTCATGATTGCCCTTGAAAAATCATTCAAACATCGCCTTTTATATAATGAAAAAAACGGCAAAAAAATTGCTGCAAGAATAGAAGAAATAGATCGACTTGCAATCGACACTCTTGATGAAAAAACTTTTTTCGACCATTTTAATTCATTGATTTTCAGAGATTATTATTTAGTCGAGGGCGCTTATTTTAAACATATTTTTGACAATGCCAATGTTCAAACAACTTTCAGGGATGTGGTAAAAAAGTATCCTGGCATAAACTTTCTTAACCTGGTTATAGGTCTGAAAAATCTTTCTCATCTCAAACCGATAGAACATCTCTGGCAGATTACACGAAAAATTCGAAAAGATCCTCTTTCGTTTGATTTCTGGCTGAATCGATCTGTAGATGAAATTAAACAGCAATTTAGCTCGGGCATCAAAAATTTCAATCTGGATCAGTTAAACGATTATTTGAAAAAATTCAAATATCTGTCAACTCGCGAGCTGGACATTACTGTAGCCAACTACGGCGAAGACCCCAGTTTCGTTGTAGAAACCATAAAACAGCAAATTCAGCTCGATGATGACTGCAACCCGACCAGACTCAATGATAACCAGCATTGCAGATTTCTCGAAGAAAAAGATCGGCTTCTTTCGGCAGCCGGTTTTTTCAATCGCAAATCTGTAGAGGCAAAACTCGAAAGAATGCGCAGATTTTTATGGTGGCGCGAGGAATTGCGTGATCTGTCAACCAGAATGTATGATCAGATAAGGCGCTTCTGCCTGCAGGCAGGAACATTTCTTGAAAAGCGTGGAATTTTCACCTGCCCTCAAGACGTGTTTTTCCTGAGAGTCTACGATCTTTTTGCAATTATCGAAGGCAAAACTTCGCCAGAAAAGGCCAAACAGCTGATAAGAAAAAACCGGCAATATTATCAATCGTTCAGAAACTTCAAGAACCCCGACGACATCGGTTTTAAAATGGCCGACCAGCCCACACAAAGCTTTGAAGATCATGATTACATTTCCGGTATAGCCTGCAGCAGCGGAGTGGTAAGCGGCAGGGTTAAGCTAATTAAGGATATTGCCGACACCATTCGCATCGAAAAAGGTGACATTCTGATAACCAGATTCACCGACCCTGCCTGGACACCTCTGTTCAGCCTTATTTCTGCGGTAGTCACAGAAACTGGCGGGGTTTTATCCCATGCCGCAGTAATTTCAAGAGAATATGGAATACCTGCAGTTTTAGCAGTTAAAGGAATTTTTGAGAAGTTCAAGGATGGCGATGAAATTGTTGTAGATGGCAATAATGGCCGAATTTATTTCAACCGTATGACAGAATTGAAAAAAGGTGAACCGGATGAAATTACCATCACCGCCTTCTCACCTGAAGATTCTACTTTTCTTCAGGAATTTGTAGATTTCCCCAAAACAATTTATCTAGAAGATAACCACTATATTGCGCCATTTGATCAAACCATCATGGATGAATTCAACCCGCAGAAGAACCCATTTTTTTCTTACGGTAAAGTCAGCTGTTTCATTGCAGAGCGCAATCAATCAAAGATAGCCCGTTGCGCGGCATTTTTTAACCCGAAAATGAATCATGATGGCAAAAAATATGGAGCAATAGGATTTTTTGAATGTGTCGATGATTACCAGGCCGCCCAGGCGATTCTAGAGCGTGCATGTTCCTGGCTTAAAGAAAAAGGTTGCGACCGAATCGTGGGGCCAATGAATTTTTCAATCTGGAGTCGCTATCGCTTCAGACTTGATAATTTTGACCAAATGCCATTTTATACTGAAAATTACAACAAGTCATGGTACCCTGATTTTTTTCTAAAGTATGGTTTTCATGAAGTTCGCCGCTGGTCATCAAGAAAAATGGATCTTCAGGATTCAAAAGTCAGATCCTCGATTGAGCAACGCCTGGCAAAATATGAAAAGCGTTATCAAAAAGCCCTTTCGATGGGCTATTCTTTTGAATTTAACAACCGTGAAAACTTCGATAAACTGATGATCGAAATTCATCAGGTAGTGAATGATTCATTCAGTGGACATTACCTTTTTTATCCGATCAGCCAGGAAGAGTTCCTCTTTATCTTTTCGGGCTTGAAAAGTCTGATAAAGGAAAAACAAATCATCGTCGCAAGGAAAAATGGCAAGGTTCAGGGATTCATGATTCATTGTTTTGATTATGGCAAAGCCATTGCGGCTATGGGCGGTAATACCTCGGCGATTGCAAAACTTCGATTCTGGTTCAAACGCAGCGAGGAAACCCTGCTGGCTCTGTTCATTGCCGTCAATTCTCAGGGAAGAAAAGATTTATCAGGAGTTTCAGCCGCAATTGCTTATCTCACCGGCAAAGAAATACTTGCGAATCAGAAAATCAGGTATATTGTTCATTGCACGATGTATGAGGGCAATCTTTCAAACGTTATGAGTGCCGGGGTTGGCAAAACAATAGGAACTTATGCCTTGTTTGAAAAAAATATTTGAATCATTTATTTTGGAAGAACCGACGAAAAAGAAAGATCTGAGCCGGCAAAACGGTAAACTCGCATAGCAGCGCAAAGAATACAGTCAGAGAAAGCAATGCGCCAAAGTAAACCACTGATTTGATTCTGGCAAAGACAAAAACCAGAAAACCAAGGCCATAAAGCAGCGAAGTTGAAATAACTGCCGGCCCTGCCTCAATCAGACTTTCGGAAATTGCTCCAACCGGATCTTCTTTTGTTTTAGGCGACTCGCAAAAGAGAAATAGCTCATGAATCGTGTCGTCAACCACAATTCCCATTGCGATTGCAGCAACGGTCACCGAGGCATTGTCCAGATCTATTCCCACAAGCCCCATGAATCCGAGGGTCATGCCAATGGGAAAAAGGTTCGGCAAAATTACCAGAAGCATTGCGTCAAGGCGCCGAAAAAAAACGGCAACCGCACCAAAAACAAAAAGAAACGCGGAAAAGAAGCTTTGAATCTGGCTGTTGGTAATATAATTTACAATTCTTGAATAAAGGGGTACATAACCTCCGAATTTCAATGAGATTCCATGCGGATCAAAAATCTCATGCAAAACCCGATGAATTTTCAACTCAACCGCACGAACTTCGGAGGCACTGATCATGGGAACTCTTACGGTCAAACGCGCCTCTGAAAATTCCGGGGCGTCGGTCATATATTCAAGATCATTGTCAGGGTCGGATTCATACATCATCATCAACTGGCTTGCCGCGTTGAATGAGGCGGGAACCCGGTAACTTGCGGTTGCACCATCACTCATAACCTGATTCAATCTTTTGAAGACATCAAGAATAGAATTGGCACGATTAACCTGAGGTAAAGCCTCCAACCTTTGGTGTGCTTCATCAAGAAGGTGCAGAAATTCCGGGTGTTTGATCCCATCTTTTTTGCCGGTTAACAGCCTGATCTCAACCGGAAGATAATTGCCGTACACAGACTCAATGTAATTATTATCCTGACGAACCAGGTTGTCTTTTGGTAGAAAACCCATCGAAAAAGTATCAACCTTCAGTTGTGAAATTCCATATAACTGTAAAGCCAGCAATAGAATGGTGATAACCATAATCGGACCGGAAGTTTGAGGGAGGTATTTAACCCAAGTCTTCACTGGTCCGGCAAATGGCCTTGAAATTTGGGCCAAATTGCGAGTTGGTTTTATTTTTCCCAGAACGAATGCGGCAACAATCATTGAAACAAAATATTCGGCCATACTGGCGAAAGCACCAAAGATTCCGAATACTCTCAAAACAGCCATAGGACTTGCCACAATAGCCAAAAAACCGCAAAAATTTGTCAGAGAAGTAAAAAAGCAGGGAGCAACTACTTCATTCATGATGAAATTCAAGCCATTTTCAGGGTTATCAATGATTTTATCAATGTTGAAACAATAGCAGTTGAAAACATAAGCAATGTCACTGATGGATAAAATCATGATTAACGTTGGCAAAACGATGGTGACCATGTTGAAACTCTGCCCGGCCAGGCCAAATAAACCGATTAACCCGACAGCACTGACGACCATGGCAATGATCGCCATCAACAGCATGACCCATGACCGATAAACCAGAAGCAGAAGAGCAGAAATGATTATGTAAGCCAGCAAAGTAAAAACGATCCCATCTTCCATGCTAATTCGATTAAGTTCTTCGTGCATCACTCCCATTCCAGCAAGCCGATAGTCGAAGGAACTGAAATGCTCACGAATCTGCTTAATGATTTTGGGTCTTCTCTGGTCGATATCGGGGGTTGAAACAAGCTCTATGATAATCATGGCATGCTGCGCGGTTGAATCGAGCAAAACCCTGCGTCGTGATGGGTCTTCAAAAAAACGTTTCATTACAAGTTCTGCATCACCAGAGCTTAGAGCCTGACTTTTCATCAAATCTTCAATAATCAGAGTTTCTCCGTTAAGTCCTACGTAAGGCGCGAGAGAAACGCTGAGTATTCTTCTGAAAGTGGCTTTATCAGCCTCAAGTTTTTTAGAAACCTCCCAGATGGCATTGAGCTTTTCCTGACTGAAAACCCCTTTATCACCACAGTTAATCAACGCTAAAACAACCTCAAAGTCGCTTCCATAGCGGCTCTTAAAATCATTATAAGCTTTAAGCGTTGGGTCGTCTTCCAGGAACCAGACTTCGAGACTGTTATCAATTTTAATTGGTCCGGCAGCAAATAGAAAAAAAATGCTTGCCAGGATGATTAACGGAAAAGCAATTTTTCGCCTTCTTACCAGAAAAACAGCAAAAGCTGAAAAATATCGGTCGGCAAATTTATGCTGTTTTTCCATCTTCAGCAGCTCCATCAGTAATTTGCGGCTCAAGTTTTTCCATGGTAAATCCAGTGTAGCCATAGAAAATCGATACGAGCGGGTTAATCAAATTCAAAAAAGCATATGGAAGATAGGCAAATGGGTGGATGCCAAGCGCCGAAGTCATGAATGCACCGCAGGTATTCCATGGAACCAAAGGCGATGTCAGAGTGCCAAAATCTTCGAGACATCTTGAAAGATTCTTGGGATGAAGGCCCTTTTCCCGGTAAATATCCTTGTAGATTCGCCCTGGAATGACGATCGAAAGATACTGGTCACCGGTTGCAAGATTGCAGAAAATGCAGGTAAAAAAGGTTGCGAGCACGGTTGAACCGGTGCTGCGGGCATAAGTCAGAATCTTCAGGGCAATGGCATTGAGCATTCCCGAGGCTTCCATAACGCCGCCAGGCGAAAGAGCCACAAGAATCAAAGAAACAGTGCCCATCATGCTTTCCATTCCACCCCTTGAAAGCAGGCTGTCAACTGCGGCAACTCCAGTTTTACCGGTATTCCAAGCCCTGACCCGACTCCGATCAACGCGATGCCAACCGTTCCTGCTGTGGTCCATGAGCTTCCGGTTGCTAATGAAACAACGGCACAAATAACACAAGTGGCGAGAAGAAACACGCCTGGTGATATAATTTTAAGGCTATAATAAATCATGGCGGCAGAGCTTTTGCAAAAGACACTTTTCCAACTTCCATATCCATTAAGGTTTTCCCTGATTGGTTTTATGCCTGCCATTTTACACCAGCACCGGTAATTAAGCAGCTATAAAGCGCAAAATTTTTCTGCAAGTCATATCGACCTGCCGGCCAGGATCAAAAAAGCAATGGCGAGCATTTTTGTCATCATTTTTTTACGCCAAAGCAGCAGCTTTACAATCAAAAAAAGAGGAGGTATTTTAAGCGAACGATATCAGGAGCTAAATATGAAAGACTTGCAAACTCTCGCCCGAATTGCCGCCGAAGTCGCTGAGAAAGCAGGCGATCTGCTGTATCGCAATCAGATAAACAGTCATAGCATTTCCCGGAAAGGTGCGGTCGATCTGGTAACCGAGATGGATATTGCTTCTGAGAAGCTAATAAAATCTGAACTTGCGCTAAAGTGTCCGGAAATTGCCTTTTTTGGCGAGGAAGACGGCGGCGCAGCCTGGCAAAAGGACCTGGTCTGGGTGGTTGACCCTCTTGATGGCACCACCAACTACGCACATAATCTCGATCATTACTGCGTATCAATCGCACTTTGCCATGATGGAAAACCGATCGTCGGTGCCCTTTGCCACCCTTCACGCCGACATGTTTATCATTGCTGGGAAAACGGCGGAGCTTACTGTAACGACGATCCAATCAAAGTTAACCCCGAAAGCTGCATGAATTCTTCGCTCACTGTAACCGGTTTTCCTTACAACCGCCGCGAATGCATGCCAGAACTACTTAAAAGACTTGAAATAATGCTGATGCACGTTCAGGGAGTCAGAAGAATGGGCTCGGCCGCGCTCGATCTCTGCTATGTGGCTCGGGGAATTTTTTCAATCTTCTGGGAGAATAACCTCAAACCATGGGATGTCGCTGCCGGCACGCTTCTGGTTAAAGAAGCAGGCGGTCAGGTAAGCTGCTTCAATGGTCAGGCAATGCAGCTCGACAGTGGCGAGCTGCTTGCGACCAATGGAATTTTACACGAAGAGGCGGTTAACCTGCTTAAAGCAACCTCGAAATTTTAAATCCGCGGCCTGTTCTGCATCCAGCGCGGTTGGCCGGTGGTTTCGAGAACATTGAGCCAGAACATGCTTTCAGGATCAACGAATTTTCGGTTCTTGATCGCCATTTCGATGGGCACATAGGTGAAGCGGTTCGCCCACAGACCCACGATAAGATCGGTTTTCCCGGCCATACCGGCATGAACCGCATGCTGAGCGAGCTGGTTACAATAGATGCTGTCTGAGGGAATGGCGCACGAGCTTCTGATCATATAACTGGGGTCAATGTATTTGATGGTTACCTGGGTATTATTCGCTTTAAAATATTCAACAATCTTGTTTTTCAAAAATGGTCCAACGTCACCCATCTTCTGGTTTCCAGATTCGTCTTTGCCGCTCTGTTTGCAAAACTGTTCGGCAACTCCCTCGGCGATTACAACCACTGCATGGCTTTTCCGATTTATTCTTTCAAGCAGATGTTTTAAAAATCCATTTTCACCTTCGAGATCAAAGGGCACTTCGGGAATAAGGCAGAAATTGACATCCTGAGAAGCAATCGAGGCATTTGCAGCAATAAAACCAGACTGGCGCCCCATAAGCTTGACCAGACCAATACAGTTCTGGTAGCCCTTTGCTTCTACATGGGCGGTTTTGATTGAGCTTACCGCATGGGTAAAGGCAGTTTCAAAACCAAAAGTCTTTTCAATAAAACCAATATCATTGTCTATCGTTTT
Source organism: Candidatus Methylomirabilis sp. (assembly GCA_020722725.1). Classification (GTDB taxonomy): domain Bacteria; phylum Muiribacteriota; class Ozemobacteria; order Ozemobacterales; family Ozemobacteraceae; genus DYKG01. The sequence continues at coordinate 63,692 of DYKG01000010.1, read as the reverse complement.
TGGAATGCCGACAACCGCTATCTGCAGTCCACGCCGGGTCACTTCTTCAGCGATTTCATGAGTGCCTCGCAAGGTGCCGTCGCCACCGATGCAGAAAAGAATGTTAATTTTATAATCCATCAGGTAGTCGACCATTTTTTCCACGTCCTGGGGACCGCGTGATGAGCCAAGAATTGAGCCACCCTTTTCATGAATTTCGGCGACTGCTGCCGGGTCAAGAACCTCAGGCTGAATTCCCGAATTCTTGACCATACCCAGATAGCCATACTTGAAACCATAAATGGCTTTTACCTGATACCAGAAAGAAAGCTGCATGACCAGACCACGGATTACATCATTAATTCCGGGGCACAGACCACCACAGGTAACGATGCCGGCACGAGTTTTACCAGGCTCGAAATAAATTTTCTCGCGGGGCCCTGCTTTTTCAAATGAAAGAATATCCTCACCCTTTTTCAACCCTTCATTCAGGTTTGAAAGGCTGGTATGGTAAAGAACCCTCTCATCGTCAGCAATATAATTGGTAAGATAATCACCATCAACTTTTGAAAGCTTTAACGGTGAAGTTATTTTTGCTGGTCCAAGGGTCTGAATCTGAAAATCCCGTAAATTTAATTCCATGAAAATCCTTCCTGGCATCAGTAAATTTTCAAACTTGCACGATATGGTAATATAATAATGGATAAGAAAAGTCAAAACTATATTTTCAATCATTTTCTTTCTGGCTGGAGTTTACCTTGAATATTTACTACGGCATACCATCAGGATTACAGATTAATGTCGAAGAGCGCGAGACCTCAAAACGCCTGATTTCTGCTTTGAGCGCCCTTCCCTGCCACACCCGCGACTTCACCACCGACGACCCTTATCCTTTCGAAGCAATAGCAGGAACCCCATCGCTGATTCACGCATTCAACCTTGCAAAATCAGGTATTCAATGCCGGAAACTTGCCGAAAAGTCTCGACTGCCGCTGATAATTTCCTGCTCAGGCCTGGATGTTTACGCCGATCTGTTTAACCCCGTCATCAAATCACAACTACAGGATGCAATTTCTTACGCAACCAGAATCATTGTTCCTTTTCCTGCAATGGCACGCTTTATCAAGACAAGGATTCACACCAACTCTCATATCGAAGTCATTACCCCCGGAATTCAACCGATTGAGTTTTTCGATTTTCCCCGCGAACATTTTGGTTTCGCCCCGGATGAGCGGCTTATCATTGCGAGTGGTGGCCTTCTGCCCGCTAAAAATCCGATTTTCGCCATTCATTCAATTGACCGACTGGTAAATGAATTCAAAAATCTCAGGCTTGTCATACTTTCAGAGCCCTTCGACCCCGATTACCGCAAAAAAGTTGAAGCCGAAATAGCCGACCGGCCATGGGTCAAAGTGATTCCCCGACCCGAGCCGGAAATTTTGCCATTCTTATATCGAATGGCCGAAGTGTTTATCAATGTTTCCCATGCCGAAGGCTACAACCCTTGTCTGATCAAAGCAATGCAGGCCAGTCGCCCAATTCTGGCCGCCGATATCCATGGTAACAACTCATACATCCGTAACGAAAAGAATTTCCCTGGAAGCGGCAATGGGATTTTGTATTTTACCTCCCCGAGCCCATCTGGCTATGAGCGAATTCATGACACCGATGATTTCATTGATAAGCTGCGATTCCTGCTAAGCAATTCTGATCAAGCCACAGAACTGGGGCAACGAGCCGGAGCGACTGCTCAGAAAACTTTCAGCCTGCAGAAGGAACTTTATCTGCATCTTCAGATGTATAAAAGCATTCTTGCCTGATCAGCCAAATTTCAGTTTGCTTACGATTTCACCCTGAGTCTGATCACCCCTGATTTCAAAATCAGGAAACCGCTGGCGCAGCTTGATCAGGTTAATCTGTTTCAGTCCCAGCGAAGAAATTGCTCTTAGATTCTTATCAAGAGCCTCGCCGTGCTGAAATCTCTGAAGCACAAATTTCTCGATGCCGCAATCGGCTACAATATCAGCAATTTTCATGATTTCTGATTCATCAACAATATCAGGATGAACTGTAACTCTCACTTCATGACCGATTCCCGCCCGTGCAATTTCTCTGAGCATTGCAATGAAATCATCTTCAGCAATGCTTGACCCAGTCAATTCTTCATAGCGTTCAAACGAAGTTTTAAAATCGATGGCAACATAATTCAGAAGCCGCAATTTCAGCGCGGTTATGACTGGTCCCGGGTAAAAGCCATTGGTGTGCAGAGCCGTTTCAAGCCCGAGTTCTTTTACCTGCTCAAGTGCTCTGATAAAGCCTTCTTGCCGGCATGGCTCACCACCACTGAAAACCACTCCCTCAATAAACCCCTGACGGTCTTTTAAAAAGTCGATTATCGAAGTCCAGCTCAGCATTTCACTGGCACGGTCAGGCAACAGAGTGCGATTGTAGCAGAAGCGGCAACGCAAGTTGCAGCCCTGAGCAAAAATCACCGTCGCCAGCCGGCCAGGGAAATCAATCATGGTCAGGGGCTGCATACCCCCGACCAGATAGTCTGATTGTTTTTTTGCCATCGTTTTTCCGATTAGACTACTTCGCGAACCAGTTCCTGCGATCTGAGCAGAATGCGGTCAGAATATTCACTCTTTTTTCCGGCATTGAACTGAGAAACGGGTCTGAAATAACCCATGACTCTAGTCCAGACTTCGCATTGCTGACGTTTGTCTTCTGGCACGATGACAGTTTCTGGAGCCATTTCACGGCCTTCTGCTTCGGCAGTTGCGAGCATTCGGCGGGTTTCTTCATTGTCGCAGTTCGGGCAGAACTGATGTTCGCCGGCTAGATAACCATGCTTCGGGCACACGCTGAAGGTTGGGGTAACGGTAATATAGGGCAGTCTGAACTGACTGAGCGATTTTTTAATCAAACGTTTGCATGATTCAGCATCGGGAATGCGTTCACCCACATAAAGGTGCAGAACCGTTCCCCCGGTGTACTTGGTCTGCAGCTTTTCCTGATGGCGCATAATATCGAAAATATCGCCATTGTAATCAACCGGCAGCTGGGTCGAATTGGTGTAATACGGTGCATTGGGGTTTCCGGCCTGAATAATGTCGGGAAAACGCTTGCGGTCTTCACGGGCAAAGCGGTGGGTTGCGCCTTCTGCCGGGGTTGCTTCAAGGTTGTAAAGGTGACCGGTCTCTACCTGGAACTGCACTATTCTATCTCTGATAAAATCAAGAATCTTTTGAGCAAGTTCGGTACCTTCGGGGCTGGTAATGTCAAACTGATTGTCAGAAAAATTGCGCACCAGTTCATTCATGCCATTAACGCCAATGGTTGAAAAATGGTTGCGCAGAGTTCCGAGATAGCGGCGGGTATAGGGAAACAGACCACTGTCAATGCGGGCCTGAATAACTTTGCGTTTGATTTCAAGGCTTTTTTTCGATAGCTCAAGCAGTGTTTCGAGCCGGTTGGTCAAACCTTCATAATTATTTTTGAATATGTAGCCAAGACGGGCAAGATTAATGGTTACTACTCCAATAGAACCAGTTTGCTCAGCTGAACCAAACAGACCGTTGCCACGTTTGAGCAGTTCGCGAAGGTCGAGCTGCAAACGGCAGCACATCGAGCGTACCATATTGGGTTCAAGATCTGAATTGATGAAGTTCTGAAAATATGGCAAACCATATTTGGCGGTCATTTCAAACAATGGCTCGCAGTTCGGGTGATCCCAGTTGAAATCTTTGGTGATGTTGTAAGTTGGAATCGGAAAGGTAAATGCCCGGCCTTTGTTGTCGCCACGGCACATTACATCAATGAATGCACGGTTGATCAGATCCATTTCCTGCTGGCAATCGGCATAGGTAAATTCAACATGCTTGCCACCGACCATCGGGTGCTGGGTTTTGAGGTCTTCGGGACAGTTCCAGTCAAGGGTCAGGTTGGTGAATGGAGTCTGGGTGCCCCATCTCGAAGGCACATTCAGGTTATAGACGAATTCCTGAATACCCTGGAAAATTTCCTGGTATTCGAGTTTGTCAAGCTTGATAAACGGAGCAAGATAGGTATCGAAAGAAGAAAAGGCCTGGGCTCCGGCCCATTCATTCTGCAGGGTTCCGAGAAAATTTACCATCTGGCCGAGAGCGCTGGAAAAATGCCTGGGGGCACCGGATTCCACTTTCCCGGGAACACCGTTGAAGCCTTCCTGGAGAAGAGTTTTCAGAGACCAGCCAGCGCAGTAGCCGGAAAGCATATCGAGATCATGAATGTGAAAATCGCCATCACGGTGAGCTTCACCAATCTCCGGGGTGTACACATGAGAGAGCCAATAATTTGCCGTAACTTTTCCGGCAACGTTCAGAATCAGTCCGCCAAGAGAGTAGCCCTGATTGGCATTGGCATTTACGCGCCAGTCCTGATGACCGAGGTATTCGTTAATCGAACTGATGCTGTCAACCATCGACCGCCGACCTTCGCGCATCTGCTTGTGCTGCTCTCGGTAAACGATATAAGAGCGGTTGGTAGTAAAATAATTGTTGGCGATCAAAACGTGTTCTACCACATCTTGAATTTCTTCTACGGTAGGTACACCACTCTGGTGACGGTGTGCCAGAATATTGATTGCTTGGCTTGCCATCCGCATAGATTCAACCATTCCGAATTCACCGGTTGCACGACCGGCCCTTTCAATAGCTGAACGAATTTTCTCCGGATTGAACGGACAGATGTTTCCCTGGCGATTTTCGATGAACTGCAATTCGCGACCCTGCTTCATGTTTGCTCCCTGCTGCTGAATATACCCAATAAATGCAAAAATCTGTACAGAACAGAATGGTGTGAAATTAGGATAAAATGCCCATCAATTCTTGATTTCTTGGGGGAAAAAATGAGATTTGTCTGGCGTCAAATTTTAGTGCCTTCCATTATTTTCATTTTTTGGCCGGATCAAATTTAACCATTTAGCAGGGGTATAAGTCAAAGGATTTTTAAAAAAAATTCGGTTCAATAACCATGCGCTTTTCAGCCATTAAAGCCAAGCTGAGCCCCGTTAATCCATTGCCAGATCATACCCCCTTAACGGCTGAACCAGATCAATTAATTGTCACCCGCCCTGCTCAATTTTTGAACAAAGCAGAATGGACCAGATAAAAAACCGGTCTTTGCACCAGAAAAGCTATTTCAGTGCAAAGACCGGCTAAATTTATCAGGCAATCAGTAATAATTCCGAAGATCTGCTCAGCCTGAAACGATCAGCAGATCAAAAGGCACCCGGTTCAATGAACCCAGCCTCTTCACCTGCTTCATTCAATCGCAAAGAGCTGAATTGAATTCCCTTTATTTTACCCAAATCTCCACGATAACCGGATCTTATCCTGAAGTTGTCATTGAGAAAATCAAACTCTTCGAGACGCCAGATAGCCAGCATATACCAATGAAGGCCAAAGTTCTTTGAGAAACTCAGTATTAGCGATAGTGACTTTTTCCATTTCCCTGAAACCCAGTTTTAGCTCATCTTCTGCCGCCGCCGATCTCACGGCCTTTAAAACCACACCCTTAACGCTTTTTCGGAAACTGTTCCACAGAAGCAGTCTTCGCGGTTTTTCACGAAAACCTTCTGGCCGACCTGTATTTCTTCCGGTCTGACGCTTTTGCTCAAACCGCCAAGACACATGTTGACTATCCCAGGATATGCCGGAACCCTTCCATAGAGCTGAAAAATTTCTGCCACCATTTCACGAAACAGCAGCGGATCTTTTTCTTCAGCAATGATTTTTTTCAGGTAACCGATGAGACCAGGAGAGTCAGTTTCTTTAAATGACATTATGTTTTTTTACTTTTTCAGAAATTCAAGCCCAAGCTTGTCTGCCCGGGCTTTTTGACTGTCGTCGAGCTCTTTTTCTGCCGCAAGCTTTTCAAGCGCCTTCATTTCGCCCAGCACTTCCACTACCCGAGTAAGAACATTCATAAATGGCACCTCAGCAGTGCGCACTGTGCATTCGGCTGCTTTAGGATGACCGCCGCCACTGATCTTATCCTTGAACGGCGCATAAATTCTCTGCATTGAATCCTGAAGCTCCCCGCAAAATTTTCCAGAATGCACGCGGTCACCGGTACCTCTCACAGATACGTGAGTGTAATCCTGAGAAACGGAACTGACCATAATGATTTGAGCAAGCTTTTCGCCAGCCTTCTGTTTCATTTCAAACAGCTTGATTGAGCCGATCATCGGCAGCAGGGGCACCTTGGGGCCAACAAACATATAAATGCTGGTTTCACCAAGCTGCAGAGCTTTAACCGAAGAATCGAGAATGCGGTTAGCGCTTTCCCAATCCTGCAGAAAATAGGTAAATATTTTCTGGAGATTTGCCTGATTGGGCTCAGCTATCAGATTTACAAACTGATCAAGCGATTTGATCGCTGCAATTTTTTCAATCTTGTCGGCAAGACCTTCGAGTCCTGCTGCGATGCAGGCGGCATGATCGACGTTGTTCAAAGAGGCGTCGCGGTCATGGTAGAAATATGAGAATCCTCCACCACCGGTGGCATGAACGAATTCGGTTACCCGTGACAGAAGACAGGTATGATCGCGCTGTTCAGCATCAAACTGAGTCGGGCGCTCTTTTACCAGTTTAAGCAGATTTTTGAACTGCTGACCGTATTTTACAAAAAATGGTCTGGCAAAATCTGCAAGAATGCCCTTAACCGGCTCGATTGCCCAATCACCCTTCAGACCGACCATGCACAGAAAATCATCAAATTTATCACGAGCTTTGGCCATGGTAGCAATTCCGTGCGCCAGAATCGAGGTTGAACACCAGGTATAAGCTGGCAGACTCGGGTTGAAATATGTGCACTTTTCAGGCGCAACTGGGGTTGGATGATGATCTACAATGTAAACAGGAAGATTTACGGCATAGTCGTTATACGGGGCAAGAGTTCCCTTGTCGAGCAAAAAGATGTTGCTTGCATCGGGGGTTTTATCAATAACCTGCTTGAGCTGTGCCGGCTGCAGCATAAACCCTTCAGGAAAGTTGCAGGAAACCTTCCAGCCTTTTTTCTGTAAAATTCTTTTGAAAATCAGGCCGCTGGTGATACCATCTGGATCATCGTGGCTGAAAACCAGAGCCGTTCCCTGAGGCTTTTCAATTACCTCAAGAATTTTCTTCAGGCCCGGGTTGGCCTTTCTGAGTTTGTCCCATTGTGTGGAATAATCTTCAACCTGTTTAAATTCAGTCTGTAAAATTACCGCTTCTTCCATATTTAATCCTTTCGGGTTTCATTTTCACAAAAAAGTATAGTTGCCTTTAAAGTCTCTGGTCAACCTCTATTCTATAATCCTTTTCATCTTTTCCACCCACGAAAAGCCGAATATTGCCATTTCGATCGGTTCGATAAATGCGGGTTCCAACACTGCTGTATTCCAGCAGGGCCTGCTCTGAAGGGTGTTTGAAGGAATTACTCCGGCCCACCATGAGAATTCCATAATCCGCACCGACCATTTGCAGAAAAGGAGCATAATCGCTGGTGTCTGAGCCATGATGGGGAATCTTGATAATCTGAGATTTGATCCCTGCACCATATTTCATTATCTCCCTTTCGCTTTCCTCTTCGATATCTCCTGCCAGCAAGGTCTGAACTTTGCCATATCTGATCAGCAAAACGATCGACATATTGTTCATATCAGAATAGCTGTGCGTTCTCGTCTTTTCGTCGGGGTGAAGAACCTGAACAAACAGCTCTTTTCCCCATTCCAGAACATCTCCAGCCCTGGCGCTAATCCTTCTAATCCTTTTTTTTGCACAAATTTCTTCGTAGGTTTTAAATGCTTCGGTTTCGAAATTAGTCGGGCATTCCCAGATACGATCAATGTCATAAAGCCGAAGAACCGGAATGAGGCCGCCAAGATGATCGTTATGCCAATGGGTTATGACCAGCCCATCGAGCCTGGTGATCCCCTGGTCGCGCAGATAGAGCTGAATCAGTTCCCGCTTTTCCTTTCTCGCATCTGAAAGAGTTGCGGCCATTCCACCATCTACCAGGTAGACCCGACCGCCGGGAGATCTTATCAAAATGGCATCTCCCTGGCCCACATTGACAAAATCAATTCGCATTTCGGCATTGAGATTATTCTGAACCAAACCGCCGAGGTCTTCGCTGATCAACATGGCAAAAACCAGGCCTACGGCAATCAGAAGGGCAAAAAACACAAAATTTGTCTGCCGCGATTGAAATGATTTCTGTTCAAAGCCGTATTTTGCCATGACTACCTCACATCTACCATTTCAATGAATTTTTCAATTTTTGCAGGAGTCAGCCCGGGAATCTCACGCAGATCTTCAAGAGAAAAGAAACCACCGTTGCGATTTCTGAATTCAACGATCTCATTGGCAGTTTTGGGGCCAATACCAGGCAGACTTGAAATTTCCTGCATGGTGGCAAAATTCAGGTTCAGCTTTTCCCCCCAGGCAGCCTGACCGGCATGGCCGCCGTACACAGTTGCGTATGTTTCAAGCTGGCGCAGCTTTTTCCGGTTCATTCCCTTAACATCCATCAACTCTTCCATACTTTTGACGGTTCCACGCTCTTTAATGAAATCAGCAATTCTTTTCGCCAGGACTCCGCTCAGACCAGGAATCGCTGCAATGCTCAATTCATCGGCCCGATTCAGGTTAAGCTTTTTATCATTATCATTACCAGGCACATTTGCGTCATCTTTAACCAGCACCGACTGGTCGGTCATGGCTGCTATCGATGCGATCTGAATCTTGATCTTTTCGTTCTTCTGCTTTGCCAGACCGGCTTTTCCGATCAGCAAAAAAATGCCTGTGCCCAGCATAGCCACCAGAGCGACGAACGCGACTTTTTCAAGGCGGGTTAAAACCATGACTTCTATTCCTTGATGTATGGGAAAATTCGATAGCGGCTTCGCTGCTTGTCGATTACTACTGCGCCGTTGCCGCCGGTTACATAAACCGGTACCCGCCATTCACGAAAGCGTGGCAGATAACTTTTGTTTCTCGAACTAATGGTTGATGAAAGATGGTAATCATCGATCAGCCAGGCAGGCGGCATTCTGAAGCTCACCCCCACTCCTTCAGGGCTGCGGGATTTGATAAAGCGCTCGAATTTGTTGTATGGATAAGGGAGATCGGCCATCAGAACATAGTCTGGCGAAAAACTTACCAGATCCTCAAGGGAATGAACATTACCGGAACAATAGATAATATTTCTTTCGCCTGCTTTGATGCGCAGAATCAAGCCTTCATAATAAGCCGAAAAGCGCGGACTCACGCTGGAGGGGAAAAGAACCTCGACCAGCTCATCGATGCTTTCAAGCTTATCTCCCGCCTTAATCTGTCTGAACGGAACCTGATACTTCCTTACATCTTCAATCAAACGATTGTATGATTCATAAGCGGATTCCCAGTAAAGGTCAGGAATTTTTCCGGGACTCAAACCCCTTTTCAACTTCTTTTCCATTTGCACATCGGCAAGTGAAAAAGACCCTACAAAATCGCCAAAAGAAACTTTCTGAAGATTTTCCGGCAGAGGAAACGGCGCAAAAATTCTTTCGACCTTATAAGCGCTCATAACCGAAGACAGCCCTGAGATTCTTTCAGGAAGAGAAGTTGTCAAAATTACCGCATCGATTTTATCGACTTTTTTTTCTGAAAGAGCCGGCTGAATTACTCTTTCACCGCGGTCAAACCCGGCAAGAACATCGTTGAGACCAGCGTCAATCAGAACCGTTTTTCCCCTATCCTCAATCAGCAAAGCCGACCCGAATCCCACATCAAGCATGGTTGCGCGAAAATCGGGTTTTGTTTCAAGGGAGCTCAGCCCCCATACAGCCAATCCGGTGAGGACTATTACCGCAAAAATACCAATCATGCTCATCGACATTTTATAATCCGGCTCTTCCCATAGCTCCAGGACTGCGGCCAGAAAAGCCCGCCCATAAGCAATAATCTGGCGATGAAAGAAAAAAACATGCAATAAAATGTAATACAGCGCCAGTTCGGGGAATCCAGGCTGAGAAACCCTTGGAAAAGGAATCAGCATTGCAAAGAATGTTGCCATTTTCAGAAAGAATTTGACCGCAAGCCAGTTCGCCGCATTCAGAATTAACGCTAAATAAATACCGACAACCGGAACAAAAGATCCGATAAGACCGGCAATCAGGCCAATCTGCACGATAATACCGATCAACGGAATAGCGATAATATTGGCAATTGGAGAAACCAGGGAAAACTGCCCGAAATAAAACGCGGAAAGCGGCCCCATCATTGCCACCAGAATTGCGATCTGCGCCCCAAGAAAACTTTGCAGCCATACGGGAAGCATTTCAAAAGCAAAACTTTGAAAGGTCGAGGTGGCAGCCAGTCTTTCACTTATCAACAGGGTGGCAGCCACATAAACAAAACTCGCCGTGAAGAACCATGGCTCGAGCACCAGGCTTTTTTTGATTATCACCGTCAGAAAAAAGGTCAGAGTGGCCAGAAATGCAAATAGCAAGCCCGGACCCCGCAAAATTTTGCGCAGGTATTCGCCTGAGGGCTCTGAAAACATTGCCAAAGCATAAATCGCCATGAAAGACAGAATAAAACTTGGCTCGGTAAGCTGTAATGGTGACATCATCAAAATGTAATCGGCGGCAACGCTCAACGAAAAGATGACAGTAAGCTTGAATCCACGGTCCTGAAGGTAAGCCCGCGATAAAATGAAAAGACTGTTCATCAAAGCGGCACGCACTGCCGAACTGGGCCAGCCCACGATCAAAGCAAAGGTAAACAGCGCAAAAACGATCAGCGGGGCAAAAACCCGCAGCGGAATCTTTAAAACCGAAAAAATGCCATACAACAGACCCGCAATGATTGTTACGTGCAACCCGGAAACGGCAAGAACGTGTGAGACCCCGGTCATTCTGAACTCCTGAGAAATCCTGGCGGGCAGACCGCCCTTCAATCCCAGAAGAACTCCCCCAAGAAAACTGGATTCAGGGTAAGGCATCGTCTGTTTTATTACTCGCAAAACCTCATCTTTAACGTGAAGTGCAAAACGATACCACCAAGACCCGCCTTCTTCGGCACCCAAAACCCTCAAAGAGCCTTTATTCCTGACAATTCTGATGGTTCGGAAAATTCCACGATTACGCAAATGCTTTTTAAAATCAAGAGAACCCGGATTGCGCACTTCAGAAGGGGAATTCAGCCGCCCTTCTATTTCAATTGTCTGATTGAAATCTACCTGACGAAATGCTTCCGTATCGTCAAAAACCTGGGCAAGAATAAGTCCACCCTTCACCGGCTCAGCCTCGGTAAGGCTTACTACGGTTTCATAACGGCTCTTTCTGCCTTTTTTACTGAGGGTCTGGGCTTCATCTGAAATTTCCGCCCTTTTTCGCTCCACCCGACGAATTGTCTCAGGCCTGATCAAAACTTCGAGAAAATCATTCTTCAGAACCGGCTCTTCAAGAATCTGACCTCGAACATTCCAGGTCGTTGAATCTTCATGTTTTTCACAGATTTTTTTCAAATGGCCGGCATAATCAGAATTCAGTTCAGAAACGTATCTAAACGAACCGATGCAGGCGCAGGAAAGCATCAGAAAGAGTATAGTCAGCGCGGGAACAGGCTCTTCATCATTGCGAATCCGCGACCATTCTCTCGCTAAGAGCGCACCAGCATGCCTGAACCAGAATGGAATAATGCCGCAGGTCAGAAAAACCGCCGCCAGCAGAAGAAAGATTCCGCTGGCCGTGCTTCCGGAAAGAACTGCAAAGCCCATTCCCAAAATCATCGAAAGCGACAGCAGAATAAAGATCAGCAAACTATTTCAGCCCTTCTTCGGTCGTAACGTGCGGGTAATAATCGAGATTTGACAAAAGATTGTCTTTTAAGCGATAGTTCGACTTGAATACCATTACCAACCCACCTACCAGCAGGGTTATCAATAAAAAAACCACCAGAAATCTTCTGGCATCCATTTCTTCCTGCAATTTTACACCTCAGTTCATTCCATCGCGGTCCAGGCGTTGGTTTTCTGTACCCAGTCACTGAATAATGAGAAGAATTTTTCAAAATCAAACGAAGTGATTTGACGGAAGCAATCTTCAGATTCCATGTCTTCAAGGGCACTCATCAGGGTAGAATATTTGGTGAAAAAGCTGTCGCAATAGATACCCAGGAGCAGTCTGACCATATAAAATGCCTGATACAAAGCCAATTGGCGTCTCGCTGAATCGGGTATCAGATTTATGTCTTTCACCAGAATGCCAGGCTTGATCAATTGATTTGCCTTGTGGGCTTCTTGAAGTTTAATCCAGCCCTTCTGCAGCCAATCGCGAGCATCTCGACGAATTTTACAGGCTGCCTGCAGAGCAAACCCTTCACGCAACCACGAAGGTGATCGCCATTGCCTGATCCGCAGTTCTTTTTCATTCACCCGATTGTTGAAAAACAGATGACCAAGTTCTCGCAGCGCAACTTCGCCGGTACCTTCCGCGATCCTGTCAAGCAAAAGGAATACGGAATTGTCTTCATACACCAGACGAATATTTTCGCCGGCCTTGGCGGGTTGACCGGTGGCTTTCTCAAGCTCTGCCTCATTTTTCAGAAGATAAAACGAGGCCGCCGGTTCCTCAGGGAAGTTAAAAACCTGCTTAAATACAGGCGTGGCACGATCAAGGCTGTCGAGTAATTCTTCAGCAGCAAGGCTGTCAACGATGTTAAAGAAAACCGAGTATGATCGCAACTCGAATTTCTGGTTTAACATTTTCAATGAATAAGCAGTCATACCTCACCCCCAAATCAAAATAACATGGTTTTAATGCAAAGTTCAAATTTCATTACTTGCAGATATGATAGAATGAATTATACTCGTACAACAGTCAAAATTACCGGGAGAATTTTAATGGATTTTACCCAGATTGATATGTTTCAATCGCTGACCAGCCAGGAAATTCACGAAGTGAACAAAATTGCCAAAGCCCAGCAGTTTGGCCGTGGAGAAATAATTTTTCAGGAAGGCGCATTTGAGAGAAACATATACATAATCGAAACTGGCCAGGTTGAAATATACAAAAGGAACCCGGTTCATGGAGAACAAACCATAGCATTGCTGAAAAATGGTGATTATTTTGGCGAGATGGCTTTTTTTGAAAAAACCGCATCAAGATCAGCATCTGCAAGAGCCATCCAGGCTTCTAACATTGTCACCATTGAAGGAAACGCATTTGAACGTCTTTTGCATTCTCATCCTTCCATCAGCCTTAAATTGCTCTCAACCCTTTCGCAGCGGTTAAGAGAAACTAACCGCCTGGTTTGGAATCAAAACACCAGCAACACCAGTACGCAGACCGGAGCAGTTTCCGGGAAGGTTCTTACGATTGCTTCTGCCAAATCCGGCTACGGAAAAACAACTTTTGCCGCGGTGCTTGCTAAAATCCTCTGTAATGAACTGAATAAAAAAATTCTGTATGTAGATATGGACCTCTACTTCGCCGGGGCAACTCAAGTTTTTGGGCTTCATTCGCCCAAAACAATTCTCGACATTAATAAAAAATTGATGATGGATGAAAGTAAGTTTGATCTGACAACAGAGACAGTCAGAATTCTCAACAATCTGCATGTTATACCAGGCCCCAGAACTTTCATGGAAGCAGAGCAGGTTCATGCGGACGATCTAGCCAGGGTCGTCAGACTGGCAAAAAAATCCTATGACTATATAATCATCGATACCGGATCAAATTTCGATGAAAAAATGTTTACCGCTCTCGATACCGCTGATGTAATCTTTTTCCTGTTGAACTTTGCCAGTTTGAGCACGATTACTGATAATGTGAGATTTTTTCAGGGCATTACCAAGCTGAACTATCCCCGAGAAAAACTGATATTGCTTGCAAGCAATATCAACAGTGAATTTTCTACAGCCAAGACCAGCAAAATTTTCCCATTCCCCATCATTGGCGGACTTCCAAGAATTGTTGACTCAGAGCCGGTGTACGGAAAAACCGCCTATGAAAACAATCCAAAAGGCCCTTACTGTGAAATGCTGAGACTTCTGGTTCGACAGGTTCTTCGTGAGACTTCAATAGGCAAGCCTCAGGCCAAAAGTGGTTTCTTAAATATGATTTTTGGTGACCGTGATCCTGAACAGGCTATAAGTCTGCAGCTCAATGAGCTGTATCATGTTAGCGACAACCCGTTCAGCCCCATAATTGGTGCGAATGACGTTCGTTCGCAGGTAAAGTATATTCGCTATAACATGATGTTTGGATACCTCGACGAAGCTCGTGATCACCTGCTGAAATTCATGGAATTCTCTTCGAACTGCGCACCGCTTCTCGAACTTCTGGGAGAAATCATGCTAATCAACAATGAGAATTCACAAGCTATTGAAGCCTTCCAGAAAGCCATCAACATCGTTCCTGAACAACATGTTGCCCTGGGTTATCTTGGCGCATTGACCGGAAATAACAGCAAAGTTGAAGAAGCGATAAAAATTGTTAAACAAAAAATTGAAAAAAACCCAAAACATCTTGATCTGGTAAATGATCTGGGCAAAATTTTGCTTAAATCGGAAAAATTCGTCGAAGCAAAAGCGCAATTTGTCCAGGCTCTGCAAACGAATCCCAACTATCTTGACGCTAAGATCAATCTTGCAAAAACCCTGGCCTTTCTTGGAAAATCCGACCAGGCTATCGAACTTCTGCTGGGCATCGAGAACAAAAATCCCAGGATCTTCTACGTCCTTGGAGAAATCTTCTACATGACTGGAAGGATGTATCTGGCATATAGATCCTATAACAAGGCTGCCAAACTCTACCCGAGTTACCCGGGAATGCATGGACGTCTTGCCGAGCTTAACAACTACATTCAACGACTCGAAAGCCTGATTGATCTGCACGAAAGATTTGTTAACAACAATCCCAGCTTTCCTGACCTGCATGCTAAACTAGGCAATTTCTACCATCTGGCTGGAAAATCTGAGCTGGCTATTGAAGAATTTAACAAATCCCTGAAGCTTAATCCACAGTATCAGGATGCAATATTCAAACTGGAATCTCTTGAGAAAGACAAGATCTGGAGACTGGCAAAATCTCACGTTGAAGACTCTGACCCTGAAAATTCTTCTGGAAGCAAAGAAATGACGGTTAACGTTTATTGCGAGTGCAAAAAGCTTAAAAACAGTATTTTCCCAGATGACACGGTTCTGCAGATAAAGAACGTCAGAACAGCAAAAGTAATGCAGAAGGCTATTACTGCAAGCCAGATCGACCAGGGATTTGCCCGCATCGACTGCAAACCCCTTGGATTGATCGCCCAGGAAGACATTCTGATCTTTCAGGTATTTGATATCAAATCAAAAAGAATCCTGCGTTTTGAACCCCACTACGTTACCCATGACGAAGTCGCACAAAACAGCTGCGATGTAAAACTCAGCATCGACCTGACCCATGAATTCCATGAAGATCAGCTGCTGCCCAGGTATTTCCTGGTACATCTTGATTCAAAACAATTTGCCGATATCATTTCTGGAGAAGACAGTCTCTACCACGCTTATCTAAAGAACCAGGCAAATGGCCTTGAAACGTTGGGGCACATCAACCCCGAAAATAAGAATCAGATCAACTTCGTTCTCAATGGTGCATCGGGTGGAAACGGCAACGCTGCTGTTTCTCCTGGTGATCGACTGGAAATCAAGATTGAAGATAAAGCAAAAACTGAAGTGTTCTCAATGGAATTTGCCGTAGGCAATAATGACGTGAAAAATTTCAGTAAAACCATAGTTCCGCAGGATATCAGCTGAGAAAAAGGTTTTTATCGAACCAGCCGCGAACAAAGCTCGCTGCTGGTTTTTCATTTGCGAATTAAAAAGCTGGCAATCATTCCCGCAAGCAGAGAAACCGCCCTTACCAGACAGAACAATGGTATCATCAGAGCAAGAAAAGGCTTGCGGCTGAAGGCGATTCTTATAAGATTCAAACAACTGATTAACCATGCCGTTTTCCACCAGAAACGCAGGGATCTTGAAAAGACAGTGAAAGGCAGTAGTAAAACCAGGGCAAGTTGAGCTTTCAAACTTGCCGGAGTATATGAATTACTGGCAGCTTTTTCGGGGTGGTCAGCATAAACGCGCATGCGCCAGAATCCACGCCCAAATTTCAACCGCGCGTATTTTTTCCAGCCCTCGCGGTGAAGATGCCTGACCATGGCTTTCCTGGTAAATACGAACCGCCCCCCCAGCTTCTTTACCCTGAAGGAAAGATCAACATCTTCGTTGTTTGTACTGAAAGCTGACTCGTTGAAACCATTTACCTTCAAAAGCAACTCTCGACGATAAGCCCCTGAATAGGTGTCGATAAAATCTATATCCGAAAAAGACTCAAGAAGCTCATATCGCTCCTCAAATTCAATCTGTGCCAACTGCGCCCACCAGTCAGACTGTTCGGTAAGATAAACTCCCTTAACCCCGCTGACTTCAGGGTCTGCAAAAGGCTCAATCATTGCCGACAACCATCCAGACTGCGGGCTGCAGTCAGCATCAGTAAAAACAACAATTTCACCGCGGGCTTCCTGGATTCCCTTGTTTCTCGCTGCCGCCTGCCCGCGGTTCTCAGGCTCTCTGATGAATTTTAGTTCCAGACAAGCCTGGAAGGGCTTAACAACTGGTTCAAGATTTTCACTTGAACCATCATCAACAACAATAACCTCAAACTTCTCAGAAAAGTTCTGAAGCTTCAAGCATTCAAGCAATTTTTTTAATGAATTGCTTGAATTCAAGACAGGAACAACGACTGAAGCCTTTAAATAAGACATTTCAGACCTTTTTTTGAATAAAATCAATCATTTCATAGATTTCCCGCTCTTCGGGAGCCCTGGCAATGTAGGCAAAGTTACCCATGACTTCGGCAAAAACCAGAGGAACTTCGGTAATCATTGGAATTTTTTCACCAAACGCACCAATAATTTCCTCGTGACTGTGAAGGTAATTCTTTCCCCATTTGCGCGAGATATGGGCGGCAAAATACTTGCGCTCTACTCTGGCTTCAAAGCCTCTACCGGCAATAATGTTTGCCCACTCCTGGTACACATTTATATCTGCGGAAAAATTCATCAGGTCTACGGTGTAGCCTCCGGGAGGACGGCAATTCATTTCAAGCACGAAAAGTTTGCCGGTATGGCGGTCGCGCAAAAATTCCAGGTGGAAAAATTTAGCCCTGATATCGAATTCTTTTACGATTTTTCGACCAATGGCAATAGCATCTTCGGGAATTTCACGAACCAGATAAAAGCTTAGATCCTGTTTATAGGCAACCAGATCGTAGGCACCGTTGACCGAAAAAAGTGAAGAATAAAAAACGATTTCGCCATTCTGGTCGCAGATTCCATCAAAGGTCATCAACTGCCCGTCAATAAATGGCTCAATAAAATAATCACCCTGTGGTTTATTCTGCCAGAAATAAGCAAGGTCTTCTTCGTTATTGATTTTAAAGGCAGCCATTGCCCCGACACCAATATCAGGTTTGGCAAAAATCGGAAAACCATGTTTCTTTACAAAATCATTTGCCGATTCGGGCGAAACAGCAATTTCGCCAGCAACAACGGGGGCATTACAGTTCAAGAAAATCTTTTTCATTTCGGATTTTCTTTTGATTTTCAAAGTCTGAGTTACATCAGGGCCCTGAATGCGAAAATCTTCACGAATTCTTGCTTCATGCATCATCCAATGTTCGTTGTGCGATTCAACCCGCTCAATTCTACCCCAGCGATGAATGAAATAGCCACAGGCACGGTAAACGACATCATAATTTTCAAGGTTATCGACCCGATAATAGTCAGCCAAAGAATGTTTTAAATCTTCGCTTAAATTTTCGAAATAATCTTCACCTATCCCCAGAACCTTTATGCCACAATTGGCAAGACCATGGCAGAATGCCTGAAAATTTGGAGGGAATGCGGGTGAAATATAGACAATATTCATTATTACTTTTCCTGAAGTTGGTGTGACCGGCGAGTGCCAGAACTATTTACATGACTTGCAAGTCTAATAAATTATTGCAAAAAACGCAATGTTTTATCTCCTGATGATGTGCAAATTTTAAAGGAAGTGCCCCTGAGATGATGGAAAGAAAGACCAAATTAGCGGTAGGAGTTTGACCCATATGGATTATGCGAGATTCCTTTATCCCCGGGTTCGGGCGAATTCGAGTCGTTTTGATCTCAAACGATGTTTTTTAATTTACCTGCAGACATTTTTTCTGGTAGAATCTGCTCATGGTTAAATTGAAAGAATTGAACAAAACCTGTAAATCGCGCTTCGTTTCCCATGCCATTCCTGCGCAGACTGCCTGCCGAATCCTGGGTAACCGGGTTAAGCCATGTCCGCTCGATCCTGTCTGCAAACCCTGCAATAAAACCGGAGTATGGCTTTTTTACGCAGCTTTTGCCGGGGCTTTTACCACCGTTTTTTTCGTAGTTTTCTGGTTTCTGCGAATAACCAGAATTCAAAAGCTTATAGGCTGGGCTTTCAGATTTTTGGCCCCGCCATTCAAATGGCTGGCTTACAGTCTGGCCGGCCTGCATAATTTTTACAAAAACCTGCCATTCTAAGCATGGAACAGCTGTTTTTCTACAATTTTTCCGGGCGAAATCTGCCTGATTATTCCCGAACCGATTTCGACAGCATGCTGGTTCTGAATGGTACCATTTTGAAAACGGGTTTTCAGCTGCCCTACCCATCAGGCCCCAATGTAAAAGCGATTGATCTCAAAGAAGCGACTGTGTTTGGGGGGTTCAGTGATGCCCATGTGCATTTCACCCAGACCGGAATCAGTATGCTCGGCGTTGATGTTAAAGATGCAGGAAGTATCGGTGAGATCATTGATTTACTCAGTAAAGCATCCGGGCAGGTAATTCAAGGCTTCAATCTCCAGGAACAGTCATTGAGAGAGAATCGCGTTCCCACCAGTAATGAACTTGATCAGGCAGCAAAAGACCGAATTCTCTGGCTGGCGCGCAAAGACCTGCATTCAGCCGTTCTTAACGGAAAAGCCCTTGCCTGGGCATTGCGGGTAAAGCCTGATTTAAAGCACCAAAATGGCTTTGTCTGCGGTGAAGATTACAATCTGCTTTCATATCTTCTGGCAAATGAATTACCCGACAAAATGCTCGAAGAAGGCATGCAACTGGCTTCAGATCACTGCCTGAAAAAAGGCGTGGTTTTCATTCATGCACTGGAAGGCTCTTCGACCTCAACCAGAGAGCCGGCCCTCGCCTGGAATTTCCTAAAAAAAGGGCCCCTCGACGGAATAATCTATCATCAATCAACTGACCCGTCTTTTGCTTATAAGCATAAATGGCCAGGATTTGGCGGTTGCCTGCTGGCCGACGGTTCACTGGGAACAAGAACTGCTGCTCTTAACGAGCCCTACGCTGATAAACCGGTCGCCAGCGGGAATCTTTACATGGCATCCGCAGAGCTCGAAGCATTGTTGAAAAAGGCGAGAAGCAACCACCTTCAGCTTGCCGTGCATGCTATTGGCGACCGGGCTCTGGATATGGTTACTTCCAGTTATTTATGGGCCGCGCAAAAGTTTGGTATTCAGCCGCTTCCTGATCGCATCGAGCATTTCATCCTTCCAGGACCAAAAGCAATAAAAGCTGCCCGGGAAAGTGGTGCAATGGTCTGCATTCAGCCGGCCTTTGATTTTTTCTGGGGAGGTTCAAACGGCCTTTATGCACAAAGACTCGGCAAAGAGCGGGCAATGAACTGCAACCCGTTCAAGACTCTTCTTGATTTTGGCATTCCCATTGCTGCCGGATCAGACAGCCCGGTTACGCCCGTAGATCCGTTGCTGAGCATTCATGCGCTGGTCAACCACAGTAATCCTGATGAACAAATCGACCTGAATTCGGCAATCGCTCTACATATTGTTGAGCCATTCAGGTTTATCGGCAAAGAAAAAACCCGCGGCCATTTGAAAGTTGGCTACAAAGCCGATTTTGTCTGCCTTGAAGATGACCCTTTCATGATTCCCGAAGCCCGAATAAAATCGATTAAAATCAGCCAGACCTACATAAACGGCCTGCCGGTAGGCTGAAAAAAACAACCCCGACAAAACGCCATGTCTTGTCGGGGTTTAATGGAAAATTTATCTTTTAAGAATCAGCAGTCTCACTCATCCTGTTTTTTCCAGGATTCTACATGGTCAACCATTTTCTGCAGCAAGTCATCAACCTTCTTTTCGCTGGTACTTTCAACGGTAATATTGACAAAGGGCTTGTCGGGATCGGGCAGCACCAGTACCCATTCATCAGCACTCAACAATATTTTTACCCCGTCGATGAGCTGAGTTTCTTTGTCTTTAGCGAACTCCATGGCATAGCGCATGACTTTGCCCTTGTCTTCCCATGGGCAGGGAACCCGGGTCGATCTTAAATAAAAGGCCGGCAGATCGTTGATAATCGAAGACAAAGGTTTGTTCATGTGAGCCATGAATTCGATCAGCTTTGCCGAAGACATCATACCATCAAAGGCAGCCTGGAAAGCTGGGAAAATTATACCACCTCGGCTGTCAACGCAAACCTCAACCCTGTCATTCAACGCAGCATCCATCAACGCCCGGCTGCTGGTTTTGGTTCTGACTATGGTTCCACCGGATTTGCCGGCAATTTTTTCGAGGGTGTGGGTTGAAGAAATGGGTACGGCAATGCGGGCACCGGGCAGGACTTCGAGCACCAGGCGAACCCAGGTCAGCAAAGCTTCTTCACCGACAATTATCCGGCCATGATCATCGACAAAGGTAATTCTTTCGGCACCGTCGCCGAGAATTATACCAAGATTGGCACCCAGAGATTTTACGATTGATGCAACGCTGGCCTGGGAACCTTCGGTGGTAAGCCGATTGGGTTTAACTTCATCCTGATAGGCATTAAGCGCAATAACTTCACAGTTAAGCCGGCCAAGGAAAGTGGCAAAAATGCCGCTGGCGCCACTGTAACTGTAATCAAGAACGATTTTCAGATTGCGGTCACGAATTGCCTGAATGTCGAGACAGCGCAGCAGTTCTTCACTGTAATTTTCGGGAACGCGCGGCGGGAAAGTGATTTCGCCCACTTCATTGATCGGAACGCGTCTGAAATCTTCTCGATTAAACAAACGTTCAATTGATTTTTTGGTTGCCACCGAAATATCGCGGCCTTCGACATCGAAAAGAATAATTTCAAGCTGATTGGGATCATCACCGGCAACTTTTACATGCACCCCGCCGCCACGCATAAAGGCGTTGGGTTTGAAGCGCGAAACCGGAGCCGGTGTTACACGCAGATCTGCCACATTTATGCCAACCGATGCCAGACCGCAAATTATGGCGCGGTTGATCATTCGGCTGATTTTATGAGAATCGCGCGAGGTAATAATGCTGGCTCCCTTTTGCAGGGTCGAACCAAAAGCGGCACCGATCTTCGAAGCCATTTCCGGCGTAATTTCAACGTTTGCCAGTCCTGAAATACCATAATCGTTAAACAGGTTTTTGGTCCACTTGTCTGACCAGACAACGCTGGCATAGACAGTAGAACCATCTTCAACCGATTTTCGCGGCCAGATTTTAACGTTTTCGCGAACGATGGCATTGGCACCGATACGACACTCTTCTCCGATAACCACGTTCTTTTCAAGAACCACCTCGTTCTGCAGATGGGTGCTCCAGCTTACCACTGCATCTTCGATCTCGGCACCACGTCCGACGTGTACGTTATCCCACAGCGTTGCATTGCGAAGTCTCGCACCCTTTTTAACTACACAGCCATGCCCGAGAATCGAATTTTCAAGTTCAGCGCCATCTTCAATTTCGCAGTTGTCGCCAAGTATAACGCCGCCTTTGAATTTGACTTTGGCGCCGATGTTGGCATTTTTGCCAACCCAGATATCGCGACCGATTACATTGAGACGGTCACCCGGAATCTTGATTTTAACTTCTCCGGAAAGCACGTTCTGATGGGCAAGCATGTATTCTTCAAGGTTGCCGATGTCTTTCCAGTAGCCCTGGGCGATATAGCCATAAAGCGGCAGTCCTTCTTTAAGCATTAGTGGAAAAAGGTTTTTGCTGAAATCAAATTCGGCTTTAGGCGGAATATATTTGAAAATTTCCGGTTCAAGAATGTAAATGCCGGTGTTAATCGTATCAGAGAAAACTTCGCCCCAGCTGGGCTTTTCAAGAAACCTGATGATTTTGCCATCATCAGCGGTAATCACAACGCCGTATTCAAGCGGGTTGGCAACTCTGGTCAAAACCATGGTTGCCATGGCTTTTTTCTCTTTATGGTAGGCAATTGCTGCCGAGAGATCAAAATCAGTCAAAACGTCGCCGGAAATAATAATAAAAGGCTCGTCTTTCAGCTTTTCTTCGGTATTTTTAACACTTCCCGCAGTTCCAAAATCAGCGGTTGCCATCTGATATTCCATTTCAATTCCGAATTCATCGCCTTCACCAAAGTATTTGGTGATGACTTCCGGTTGAAAATAAAGAATAGAAACGACGCGCTTGAGGTCGTAATGCTTCAGAAGGTTAACAATATGCTCCATCATGGGAATATTCGCCACCGGAACCATCGGTTTGGGAATATTACAGGTAATCGGTCGCAAACGTGTGCCAAAACCACCGGCCATAATTACTGCTTTCATCTTATTCTTTCCTTACTCATTCTTTACTGTTTTCCAGTAATTTATCTTCTGGTATCCAATATTGTAGAATTGCTTTAAAACGAAGTCAATCAAAACGGCAAATTAAACGTCAATTTAATCTCCGGGTGGCAGCAGTCGGAAAAGAAGGTTAAATGGCTGCAGCCCTGCTCTTTTTGCCAGCGCCAGCGAAGCCTGGTTGTCGTCATTCAGAGCATAGGTAAGGGTTTTGCCAAGTTTGTGCACCATTTCAACCATTCGCTGAAGCAGAACAAGACCCAGGCCCTGACCCCGCCTTGAAACCTCGACTTCGATGTAAACTTCGATGAACTTTTGGGTTTCACGCACGGTTTTTACCAGTCCGGCAATCTGACCCGATGAAAAAGCATAAATTTCTGGGCCGACAATTGGAAAATACCGCCCTGCCCTGCTGTTGAAGCGCTGTCTAAACTCATAGCCTTCAACCCGGGTCGGCATTTTCGCCGCCAAAGCATCGTTCTCAGATGCAAACCAAAGAATTGAACCAGCATTAATCCACTTTTTAAAATCATGCAGATTTGATTCTGCAACCAGCAGATGAAGATCTTTTCGGTTCAACTGACCGATAAAAGGCAATGCCCGAAGCGGCTCACCAACCATTCTTGCCAGGTTCCAGTCTGCCGAGCCAGGTTCTCCGGCCAGATAAAGCCAGCCGTTAAGCTTTTCATCACCCCAAAAAGTCAATGATTCAGGGCAGGCATTCAGCCGGTCGATTTCTTCGACATACAGAATTTCCTGATTGATCAGCACTTCATAAAGTTTCACAGTCATTTTTTCCGGTGCGGCAGCTGATTTTTATTGTGATGCAGCTGTTTTCGGGTTGCCAGGCGCTGATTTCGGTTTTTCAGAATTTTGACCGGCTTGCCTCTGAAATCAGTTTGACAATAATACATTGCAGTTGCCAGACTGCCGGGCGTCGGGGTAAATTCCTGAATCTGCTCATGAGCCAGTTTAAGCTCGCAAACCTTTTGTGCAAGAATAACATCGTTATCCTCGCAGCCCGGGAAAGCACTCATCAGATACGGCACCAGAAAAAGCTTTTTGCCATGCTGCCTGCAGCTCTGGTAGAACCTGGCGGCAAATTGGGCAAAATCTGCCCCGGCACCTTTACGCATCAACTGAAGAACCCGTCGGTCAAAATGTTCGGGAGCTACCTTCAACTGCCCGGATACATGACCAAAAACAATTTTTTCAAAAATCTGCCATTCATCTTCCCTGATCAGGTCATAACGCAGGCCGGAACCAACGAAAACGTGTCTGATACCTTTTATTTCAGCAATTCTCTGAAGCAGATTTGCCAGAGGCTCCAGACTGCCAGACATCGACCGGCAAAGCTCGGCTTCGCTGCAAATACCATTTGAGCAACCTTCAACAGCACATTGCCAGCCATACATATTAACTGCCGGCCCACCCACATCTGGTATAACCCCTTTGAAATCAGGATGCTCAACAAATCCGGCGGCTTCTTTGAGAATACTTTGAGCAGACCTCGACCTGATTACACGACCCTGATGCAAAGAAAGGGCACAGAAAGTGCAGGCTCCAACGCAGCCGCGATGCGACTGAATAGAAAACTGAACCGGTTCAAGAGCTGGCACCGGCTCCTGATAAAGAGGGTGAACTCGACGATTGTATTGAATTTCGCCCATTAACTCCGTTTCGCGCTGTAGGTCTTCGCGATCAGGAGGAAAAGAAAGAATATCGCCCTTGGGGTGCTGCTGCACCAATATTTGGCCACCAGGCCGAATAATTCGGTCTATGGACAACGACATCTGCATGAAAGCATTTTTATCGCTGCGGCATTCCGCCACAGAAGGCAGAATCAGAGGCGCTTTCTGAAGAACCGATCGCCAGGAATCGTGCCTGATTCTTATGCAGGTCTGTGGAATTACAGGAATGGCCGATCGCTGAGGCATTATCAGCCATTCAACCACTCTTTCCAAAACCGATTCTGCCATTCCATAGACCAGAATATCAGCCGGTGCGTCGAATAAAATCGGGTCGCGCAGGCGGTCTTCCCAGAAATCATAATGAACGAAGCGCCGCATCGAAGCTTCGACGCCACCAAGAACGACAGGAATATTTTTAAAAAGCTGCTTGATTTTCTGAACATAAACCTGGGCAGCCCGTTTGGGTCTCAGCCCGGCTTTTCCTCCGGGTGACAGGCGGTCAGTCGAGCGCGGCATTCCGGTAGCTGTATAGTTGGCCACCATGCTATCCATGGCTCCCGGCACCACGGCAAAAAATTTCGCAGGTGCACCCCAGACAAGAAAATCCTGGTCAGAAGTCCAGTCTGGTTGTGCAATAACCGCTACCGAAAGCCCGAGTTTTTCAAAGCAACGGCACACTACCGCAACCGGAAATGCGGGATGATCGACATAAGCATCGCCGGAAACAAGAATTACATCGT
This sequence comes from Candidatus Methylomirabilis sp., assembly GCA_020722725.1. Taxonomy (GTDB): domain Bacteria; phylum Muiribacteriota; class Ozemobacteria; order Ozemobacterales; family Ozemobacteraceae; genus DYKG01. Next base: position 38,578 of record DYKG01000010.1, on the reverse strand, counting down.
ATTGTGGCTTGCGGTGCAAAGCGGCGGGATAAACCCGACCTCGAAATGACAGAGCCGGATAATCAAGCCATTTCATTAAATTTTACCATTGCGCATCGAGAACAAAAACCTGAACGGACGAAAATCTGGCCTTATCCACGAGATAAAGTGGTGAAACCAGATATTTTTCTTTCAACACAATCGATGAAGAAGACCCGCCGTCAAGAAAAAAAGCATCGCGCACCCTGGCAAAAACCGGTTCTTTGGCAAGGGTTCTGGCAATCTGGTGAAGATTTTGACCTTCTTCAAAAACCAGAAGATAAAGATTTCGGTCCGTATCCTGGGCAATGACCGTATGTCTGCTGGTCTGATCTTCGCGCCTGAATAGAAAACGCTGACGCTCATAAGATTCCCGGTGAACATCGTGTTTTTCTCTGAGAATCCAACCGCCACCACCGAGCAGATTATCTATTCCCCCATAAATTTCGGGAACATTGAACCATGCCAGTTCTTTGAATGAATAGCGCAGCAGGTCAGCGCCTTTTATTGATGTTTCGCCAATATACCAGTATTGCCGGCCTTTTGTGGCCCTGAAACTTGCAACGAAGCATCGCGAAAGAGAACCGGGAATCTGGCGCAGGTTCGGCGGCAGAGTGCCGTCTGAAACCAAAGGACCAAGCACCCCCCTTGATGAATAAAAAGAGCCATTTATTGCTGCGATGAGATTGCGACCGTATAACTCGCGGCATTCTTTGAAGCGCTCAAGCAGACCTTTATCGTCAACCCATGAATCGACCCTGATTTCCATTTTACCCTGGGTAATTTTCAGTCCCTTACAACCACTTATATCAATGATTTCAATGCCATCTGGCATTTTACCGAAATCAACGGCTTCGAGGTTTCTGGCCATCTGGCCGAACAGATGCCGCACTTCGCCCTTGAATGCAACCTTCAGATCCTTGCTGTTAATTGACAATGACGACGAAGCAACATTTTCAGCCGACCAGGCAAGCGTTGAAGTAAAAACAACAAAAAATAAAACAAATATTTTTTTCATACTTTCATTGGAAGATCTCAGAAAAATCAGTCACATCAACGGCAAAGAAAGCGTTTGTTTCGTCGCCGCCATTCTGCCAGGCAAATCCAAGCTGGAAGCTCATGGGAATGCGTTTAAACAGCAGTGCCTGCATACGCAATTCAATACCTTTATCAAAGAAGAAATCAAATCTCTGGCCCGAATTCCTGACATCGCCCATTTCGGCAAACATTTCAGCAACCAGAAATTCATTATAAATCCAGCTAAGGAATCCGGGGAACTGGAATTTAACCGGGCGACCGACATGCAATGCGAATGCCCGTAATGAATCACCTGAGATAAATCCAGAATCAAATGCCCTGAGGTAATCGCCGCCACCAAGGCTCAAATCATCGGGTCTTCGTATGTTATTTTCCTTGTCATCTTCCGCAATCCAGGCCCGACCGGTAAGCACCCAGGCATCGTCGAGGGCGATATGCTCAGACCAGCGCATACCGATACTGTCATAGTTCAATTCGCCATCAAGAAATTCATTTCCCCGCTTGTAGTAAGCGGTAACCGTTCTACCTTTGCGTGGAAAAACTTCCCAGTAAGGCTCGGTTCTGATTGCCCGGTGATTGATACTGGCATAGAATGAATGGTCTCGGCCCACGGTTGGGTAAGGGGTGCCGTTCTGGGGAATTTCTGCTATGCCACGCTTGGTAAGATCCATGCCCAGCGACAGGCTGGTTGAAAGGCTGAATGGATAATCAATATTGAGCACTTTCGCTCTGGTTCTTTCGAAATATTCATTGCCGAGATAAGACTTTTCTTTTACCCCGTCAACAATTGAAGCCCTGATTCTGAAAAGTCCAAAACGTCTGGCGTAAGCACCTTCATAACCCCAGTTTTTACTTTCAAAGCCGTATTTGGGGGCCACGACAATGTTGCTTCGATCAAGTTTGTCGGTGCGATAATTGTAAACCCCAAAAACCGGGCCATCTTCGTCCTCGCTGACAATCGGCTTCCAGTAGCTTGTCTTAAATTCAGAGCGATAAACACTGCTCTTAAGTGGGCTCAATTCTGCAATCTCAACAACTGGAAGCTCATCAGAAATCGTTGCAATTTCATCGCTTCCGTTTACGGTTGTTGCCCAGAATCCACCATTTGCAAGGGTTACAACCTGCGGCTGATTCTCAATAAGATTTAAATCCCATACTCCACCAGGAAGTGATGAGTGTTTCAGAATTTTTTTATTTTCATTATCAAGAGAAATCAGCTGGGTGGTAAAAAAATCTTTCTCTGCCGCGAACCAGAGTCGATCTTCGATAAAATTCAACGCCCTGATGTCACCAGTGGAACTGAATAATTCCCTGGGCTGTAGAGGCTGGTCATCATTTCTGATGGAGACAACCGCAAGTCTTTTCTTGAAATCAGGAGTTTCAAAAACATAATAAAGATCGCGGCAGCCCTTGTCGATCGCAAGATCCAACGGATGCAGAGATGGGGGAAAAGCAAATTCCACCTGAGTGGAATTCTTAAACTCAGGATCAACAGACATAACTCTGGTAATACCGCTTTTGATCGAGGTATAAAAAACACGACCAAACTTTTTGCCGAGAGGCTTGAAACTGCCGGGCTCATTTACCAGACAGCGACTTTTGCTTTCAGGGGTTACAACATAAAGACCCAGGCGTCTTTGCTTCTGACCATTTACCCGGTAGCGCCCGATGTAAATTTCTCTGGTGTGTTCATCTACAAGCAATGCCGGGTGAACGTTTTTCAGAATCACCCGTGGCTTCTGGCCGGATTTTTGATAGTAAAGATCGTAAGTTTCAGTTGTGTAGCGCTGCGATGAAACCCAGATTTTTTCATCGGGTGAGAGTTGGCGCAAAGAGCGAAAAAATTTGCCGCCGATTTCCTTTTCGTCAAGAATCACAGGGCCGCAGTCCATCTGATGTTTAAACTCAGAACAACGGTGCCGCACAAATTTTCGATAAGCTTCAAAAGCTTCTCCCAGGCTGACACCATAAACTCTTTTAAATATTATTTTAAACTGCCCGGGTTTTTTCATAATCTGCCGCATCAGTTCAAGACCGGCATTTTCCTTATAGGTTTTATCCCAGAAAGACAGCATGCTGTGAGCCTGAAAACGCATTTCTTCTTTTATCAAAGTAGGCTGACTGACGATGGTGTTCAAGCGCTCCAGATCATAAAGACGGTTGCTGCGTGCCATGTCAAGAAGGCGACTGTAATGTATGGAATCAAGGGCAAATGCGTTGTGAAGGGTCAGACCTTCGAAAAACCACTGGGGAACCGAAAGGGTGCCGAGCTTTCTTTTCCATGAGTTGTCGGCAGAAGCAAGGGTGCGCAACAGAAGGATATTTGAAAGTCTCAGAGAAAATCGCTTTTCAAGAGAATAAGCCCTGGTTGAAAGGGCGCCAATTTCTTCGAACATGCCAAGGTTGATCCAGTCGAATTCAGGGTCGCTTGAGCTGCTGACCCGATCATCATGGTCGGTTAAAATAACCTTGACCTCGAAACCTGCCTGCTCGGGAAACTTCTTGTCAAATTGATGCCTGACTTCATTGAGGCGCTCAACGACTCTTGGCATTGCCAATTCGGCGGACTCAGGATAATAAACCTTCAAACCATCAACCGTGGCAACGCGATAAGTCCCAAGAAACTTATATACATCATTCAGTTCTACTGCCCCAACTGCAGAAGTGAAAGCCAACACAAGCAAAACTGCAACTAATCTGCTCTGTAAATGTTTCATCAGCCTTGATTTCCCCTTAATTTATCCGGTCGCCTTTAACCCGTTGCCATCCGCGCCATTTCGCTTCCAGTTGCGTCTTTTCACCTCTACGTCGAGATGACTGAAGTCAACCCTGACCGAACCAGCTCCGCAAAGCTTTTCCCAGGCAGCAATGAATTGCGGGCTTACATTCAGCCTGAATCTTGTGCCTGGCTTAAGCGTAACCTTTTCGCGGTCAGGAGTGTTTATTTTCATGACAAAACCTGCCTGACCGATATTTTTCTGAAGAATCGTCAGCAATTTCTGGTAATTCTCACGCCCCGTCATTTCAGGGGGAACGAAGAGCGTTACCCTGCCAACTTCTTCACTGTTGAAATCATCGAGAGTAAGGACTTTTTCAGCATTTACCTTTACACTGCCATCGATTAACTGAGTGCTGACCAGCATAAAAACCGGCTCATCAATCTTGAGCCGCGATCCATACTGCTCATAAGCCCTGGGAAACAGGGTAACATCGACAGAGGCGTTATCGGCTTCAACGCTCAAAAAGGCCATTCCATCGCCTTTTTTGGTAATGTGACGCTTCATTCCCGTTAGAATGCCGGCAATCCTGAAAGTCTGACCATCGCCAGCCTCGGCAAGCCTTGGCAGGGCAATACTTGAAAAGATTCGGCCAAGAGGAGCAACCGATTTGAACGGGTCACCGGTAAGGTAAAAGCCGTAAACTTCTTTTTCGTAGGCGAGCAACTCTTTTTCAGTAAATTCAGGGACATCGGGAGGCTTGATATCATGGGCGCCCAAACCTTCAGCCGCGTCACCGAAAAGGTCAAAAAAAGTAGTCTGCCCGGATTCTTTTTCTTTCTGGGCAGATTGTCCGGCCTTCAGGGCTTCAGTGGTCATTTCGACCAGTTGCCGTTTTTTCAGGCCGAAAGAATTGAAAGCTCCCGCCTTAATCAGCGCATCAACGACTCTTGCATTAACATGCCTGCTGTCAACCCGACGGGTGAAATCTGAAAGGGATTTATACGGACCGCCCTCTGCCCGAACCTTTTCAATTGAATCAACCGCACCGGCACCAACGCCCTTCAGAGCGCTCAGGCCGTAATGAATTTTTCCATTTTCTACTTTAAAAAGGCCATTTGAAATATTCACATCAGGAGGCAGGATTTCAATGCCCATGGTTCGACATTCATCTATGTATTCAGCAATTTTATCGGTATCATTCAATTCTGATGAAAGAACGGCCGCCATGAATTCAACCGGATAATGAGCCTTTAAATAAGCGGTTCTGAATGTTATCAGTGCATATGCAGCCGAGTGGGACTTATTGAAACCATACTCGGCGAAACTGGCCATCAGGTCGAAGATTTCCTGCGCCTTTTGCCCGTCGATGCCCCTGGCAACCGCACCTTTAACGAAAAGTCCGCCCATTTTTTCCATGACTTCGCGAATTTTTTTGCCCATCGCTTTTCGCAGACCATCTGCTTGAGCCATGGAAAAATTAGCAAGAATGTTGGCGGTCTGCATGCATTGTTCCTGATACAGGAATACGCCGTAAGTGTCTTTTAACACCGGTTCGAGCTCAGGGTGCGGATATTCGAGTTTTTTGCGGCCGTGTTTGCGTTCAACAAAATCGTCGACCATGCCTGATCCAAGCGGGCCAGGTCGATACATGGCCAACAATGCGATGATGTCTTCAAAAACCGAAGGTTGCAGGCGTACTATCAGATTTCGCATGCCAGCCGATTCAAGCTGGAAGACTCCGAGGGTTAAGGCTTTCTGCAGCAGTTCGTAAGTTTTTTGGTCTTCGAGTGATACAGCATCGAGATCTACTTCGACATTCTGGCTTTCTTTAATGTTTTCAAGGGCCCGCTTGAGAATTGTCAGGGTTTTAAGGCCCAGAAAGTCCATTTTCAACAGGCCGATGGTCTCGATGGCATTTTTCTCATACTGAGTAACAATTTCGTCGTTTTTATCGCGGTAAAGCGGAACAATATCCATCAGATCAATTGCCGAAATAACGATGCCACAGGCATGTACGCCGCAATGCCTTACCAGACCATCAACGGTTTCGGCGATGCGCAACAGGCGCTTCTGCTGGTCGGTGCCATGCACTACCAACTCTTTAAGTTCGGGTACTTCATCAAGAACTTTTTTCAGGTGAATGCCTGGTTTTTCAGGCACCATTTTGGCGATGCGGTCAACTTCTGAAAGCTCAACCCCCATTACCCGGCCAATGTCGCGAATTGCCATTTTGGCCAGAATGAAATTGAAGGTAATGATCTGAGCAACCTTGCTGCGACCATATTTTTCAACCACGTAATCGATTACCTGCTGCCTGCCATCGTCGCTGAAATCGACGTCGATATCAGGCATGCTGATTCGCTCAGGGTTGAGAAAACGCTCGAACAGCAGCCCATATTTCAACGGGTCGATATCAGTAATGCCAAGCAAATAAGCAACCAGACTGCCCGCAGCCGAACCACGGCCAGGCCCGACCGGAACGCCCATGTCGCGTGCAGCTTTGATGAAATCCCAGACGATGAGGAAGTAATCGCAGAATCCCATGCGCTTGATGACCCCAAGCTCATATTCAAGTCTTTCTTGAATCTCGCGGGGAGGGGCATCAGTCTTGTAGCGCCGGATATAGCCCTGGTGACAGAGGTCGGTCAGATAGCTTTCAGATGTTTTTCCTTCAGGAATCGGGAATTCAGGCAGATATGGCTTGCCAAGATTAAGCTGAACGTTGCAGCGTTCGGCAATTCTCAGGGTATTTGAAATCGCATCAGGATATTCGGAAAACAGCTCGTTCATTTCCTGGGGCGATTTCAGGTAAAATTCGCGGGTTTCAAACCTGTAACGATCGGGGTCTTCGATTTTAGCGTTGGTGTTCAGGCAGAGCAGGGCATCCTGGGCTTCCCAGTCTTCGGGGCGAACGTAGTGGCTGTCATTGGTAGCAACGATTGGAGCGTTGCAAAGCCTGGCCACTTCTACCAGTGGCTTGAGAATTTCTATCTGATCAGCAATTCCGTGATTCTGGATCTCAACGTAAAAATTTTCCGGGCCAAAAATCTTCTGGTATCTTTTTATGGCGGTTATCGCGCCTTCACGGTCATTTTTGCGCAGGTAACAAGGCACCTCGCCGGCAAGGCAGGCCCCTAGAGCAATCAAGCCTTCGGAGTACTTTTCCAGCAGCTCGTAATTAACTCTGGGTTTGTAATAAAAGCCCTCGGTAAAAGCAATGGTTGAGAGCTTGACCAGATTTCGGTAACCGACGATGTTGCGGGCCAACAAAACCAGATGATACATCGGGTCTTTGATTTTTTTATCGAGAGGATGCGGGGTCACATAGGCCTCAAAACCAAGAATCGGTTTAACCCCTCGCTTAAGCGCATGCTGGTAGAGTTCGATTGCGCCAAACATATTGCCGTGGTCGGTAATGGCAATGGCGGGCATGCGAAACCGTCTGGCCGCCTCGACAATCGCCTTTATGGGCGCAGCGCCATCGAGAAGACTGTAATGGCTGTGAACGTGAAGGTGTACGAAATTAGTGTGAAACATCGGGCAAATTATATCAATTTGTTGTTCGGTTTAAAAGCAGAGAATTTTAATGAAGTAAGTTTTATAAAATAAAATTTTTTGTTAGACTGTTTGATACTTTCGTTACGGATCAGCTCAATTGACTCCATTTAAAGAAACCACCTCCCACCGCCTCACGACTCGCCACTTTATCGGTATCTTTTTGCCAGTGGCTTACTCAGTAATGATTTTGTTGCTGATTCAATTTTCCTACAACCGCCAACAGGAAGCAGCACAGCTTGAAGCCCGCAGAAAATGGCAGGAAAAGGCGCAGCTGGTTATCGCTTCAATGCAGTCACAGCACGACAAGATAATGATGGTCTTCGAACCAGGGAAAAAAACGATGCCGCCTATAGAGCATGGGCGTTCGCCAAAGAGCTTTCAGCCGGGTTTAAAAAAATGGGCAACCGAAATCTGTCGATTGGCTTGAATCATGGAGTGGTGGTCTCGGGCAATATTTTAAAGAATCTTAATACAGCTGCAAAGGTTAAAAAGCTTGAAATTTCCACGGTTAAAGGCAAAACCCAGTCTGTCGAGATTTTTGCGGCAATTTAGGCTGCAGTCAATGTTGACTTTTCAGGTTTAAGGCAATATAATCGCCATGTAATTTTTTTGAAAAAGGGTTTGAATTGAAACAGAAATTAAAAAAATTCAAGCGACGAATAAAGCCTTCTGAGGCTTCTTCGATAAAACTCCCTCACCTCTGCGTCTGCAACAAGGTCGGGGGAGTTTTCATTTATGGCAACTTCTGGTCTTCTGCTGTTTATGAAAATGAAAGGAAATCACAAAATGCAAAGCGAAACGACGACCCTGTCATTCAGAACTCTTGTTGAGAATTGTCTCAGGCAACCTTCAAAAGTTTTCTGCCCCGAAGAAAATGTTCTGAAGGCGAACACCAACCACGCCCAAAATTTTTCTGAAAAAGAATCTCCGGTCGTTCGTACAGAAATAAACCCCATGGTTATCAAAAATTTTCTCAAACCCTGAGGTTTTTAACAATCAAAACTTCAAATGATTATTGGAACTGAACTGCCCACCAGCCATATAATCCATCTTGGGAGCCAATCCCGGCAAGGTCTTTATCGTTTGAATCAGTCGAACCAACAACTGTTAAAACGTCATTTACCAGAACCGCAGAGCGGAATTTTTCACTGGCAGTCCCGCCATAAGGTTTCTGCCATTGCAATGCCGCACCAGTCGTATCGACTTTTAACATCCAGGCATCCCAGTTTCCATAAAATCCCTGAACATCTCCGTCGCCTGATCCAGCTGATCCCACTGCAAGATATGAACCATCAGCAAAGAACTGAACGTCAAGCCCCTGTTCCTGGAATGTGCCACCAAAGGCCCGCTGCCAGGAGAGCGTGCCATCTAAACCGACCTCACCCATCCACAGGTCAGAACCGCTGTGATAGCCGGGGACTTCAGTAGAAGATGTCTCTCCGGTTAAAATAAGCCGGCCGCTGTTGGTAACCTTCATGGCATTTGCCTTGTCTGAGGCCGAGCCGCCATAAGATTTCTGCCACGTGATTGCACCGAAATTAATATCGGTGTGGTCAAGTTTAAGCACCCAGACATCGGAAACCCCGACACCATTGCCCGCAACCGCTCCGCTAGCTCTATCTCCATCGGTAGATGCAGAAAGCCCTGCAATAAAAATATTTCCCGTGCTGTCAATGGCTACGGCGCGGGCTTCATCGTTGCTTGTTCCGCCAAAGGCTTTTTGCCAGAGAATATCACCATTGTCCGGGTCAAGTCTGGCAACCCATGCATCGGGATAAGATGGGTTATAGTGAACACCTGCAGCACTTAAATCACCATCCTTAGAAAATGTTGCCCCTGCGACAAGAATTCGATAGGCCGGTACAATGCCCCTGGCAATCGACAGGAATTTATCTTCATTAGCCCCACCGTATGTTCTGCTCCAGAGTATCGAGCCATCTACCGAGCTTATTTTCATGGCAAAGCTATCGATACCTCCATTGCTCACCACGAATTCCCCTGAGCTAGAGTTGGTCGATCCAACCATCAGAAAGTTACCATCATCGGTCTGAATCACATCATAGACCCGATCATTTCCTGATCCATAATAGGTTTCCTGCCAAAGAACCGTACCCAGTTCGTCGATCTTGACAACCCTGACATCAGTTATGCCGTTGGTGACAATATAATTACCAACAATCAGGTAACCACCGTTAATCGGAATAATTTTCGAGCCAGTTTCTTCATCAGTATCTCCACCCTGGTAACCACCGTAATTTTTCTGCCATTTGATTGACGGAGCGACTACGAACGGTATGCTCACAGTAATAGAGAAAGTACCCGAAAGAATATCGGCATTTGCATCGGACACAACAACAGAGAATGAATAGGTGCCGGCAGCGGCGGTAGTGGTGCCACTTATCACGCCGTCGGTGCCAAGAGTCAGTTCGCCTGGCAATGTGCCGCTGGTAATATTTATTGTATAGGGCTTAACCCCATCTTTGATCAGAGTTTGATTATATGGCGCATTGATTGTGGCATTGGGCAGTGGTGAAGCCAAAGCAAAAACCGGCGGGTTAACTACATCCATCGTAAAAGGCCGGGTTATTGCACGCCCCGATGCGTCGGTAGCCCGAATGGTGAAGCTGTAACTATTTACTGCAGTCGGGGTGCCACTAAGCTGTAACTGATTAAAACTCAAGCCTGCAGGCAGGGTTCCAGAATCAAGAGAAAGAGAAACCGGCGATACTCCCCCGGCGGCAATGATCCAGGAATAGCTCTTATCAAGGGTTCCGGTTTTAAGGGGAGAAGTGGCTAAGAATTGCAGTTCCGGCCCAATAACCAAAGTGAATTCTCGACTAACAGAATTGGCAGCACCATCTGTGACTGTGAGCGTAAAGACAAATGAGTCGGCGACGGTTGGCACACCAGTTAAACCATTATTTGAAAAAGCAAGTCCGCCTGGCAGAGTAACTGTTGAAAAGCTGTAGGGCGGCGCCCCACCACTTACGATAACCTGATTATAGGCGCTGCCTACAGCACCGGATGGAAGAATGTTGGTTTCAGGCACAAATGCAAGTGAGCTGCCTGCCGGTACCGAGTTCACCGCCAGCGAGAAAGCCTGCGAAATAGTTGTTCCGGCAGCATCGGTGAATTGCAGATTAAAATTGAAATTACCTTCTTCAGTCGGGGTTCCGACTATTGAGCCCCCGCCGATGGTTAATCCTGAAGGCAGCACTCCCGAAAGAACGGAATGGTTGTATGGTGCGGTTCCGCCTTCCACCAAAGTCTGAGAAAAACTCTGGCCGATGGTAGCGCTGTTCAAAGTTGAACCGGCCACAAATGCAAAAGGACTGGTTGATGAGCCACTGTCAAGCGGTGATATAGTTCGTCCGTTCACCACAGCAGAATAAAGCAGATACACATATTTGGCCACGCCGCCGCCATCCCATTCAACCTGAGCAACCTCGCCATTATCAGCGGCAAACAATCTAGTCCAGTACATTTCCTGATGCTGGCCAATCGGGAAGGAATTAACGAATCTGGCATAGGCATCAACCTGATAGGCTTCAAAAGGCCCGGCAAAAGTCAGAATGCTCACTTTTCTTGCAAGCCGCGATGCCATAAAAATTTCATAAGTCACGCCGTTGATTTCGACAAAAACTGTCCTGGTGGCAATTTCACCAATAACCGGTGCGGCAGAAAGAAACTGCACCGGCTGGCCGGCATTGAATGTGCTCGCACCATATTGAAACAAGCCGTTCTGGTTTGCGTAGCCAATTTCGCGAACTGATGTGCTCGGTGAAAAAAGGTCGAGAATTCCTGACCCGGGGTCGAGGATTAAGGACCTGATGTTGAGAGGATCTGACACAGAAGAAGGCTGAAATGCCGCCTGCAATATGGGCCATGAATCTGTAGTTTTCAGCGTATTCAGCGTTGAAGAATAATTACTGAGGTTAAAGGTAAGATTTGTTGAAACTGAATTATAGGAAACATAATAAACTGTTCGCGAGTCTTTCACTACCGGGTCGCTGCTAATCGTGCCCGATACCATAATTGGCGAAGAAATCGAGCTTGAGCTGTCGGCAGGGATCATTATATTCTTCCAGACGTTGCCTTTTTGCAAGGGAAGCAGGGAAGCGGCATTTACAAATTCGCTGGAGTTGCTGGTGAATTTGATGGTTTCGATAAACCAGCTTCCATCAATCTTGACCAGTTCAAAATCAACTCTGAAAGCTCTGCCATCAAAATTTTTAGTTGCATAAACCGTGGCATAATCATCAGATATCTGGTTTATTCCATCCTGGGGGATAGAAAAATAATGGTAGGTATTGTCATCAGGATTATTAATATCTGAACCAAAGTCCCATATTTTAAGGGTTTGAATACCACTTGACGCTGACTCCTGCGATCTGAGCGTGGGAGAGAAAAAAGACTCCGGATTTCCGGCGCGCAGAGATTGCATAAACCCATTGACTGTGCTGGTAATTCCAGCAGTATCAACCTGAGTGACGCCAACAGACTGTGATCCGCCGCCACAACCGATTGAACCGAGAACGAACGACAATAAAACAGACGATAAAATAGCCAGAAAAGGTTTAAAACGGTTTAAATACATAATCAGACTCCAGGTATCATTTTCTCATTTCCAAGAATCTTACCATAGGTTGAAAAAAAATTCTCGATCAACCTTAAGAAGACACTTTTTTTGCTTCAAGCTGGTTCAGATAACCCTCAATATGAGCGCGAACCTTTCTAGCAACCAACGGGTCTGAAATTGCACCGGAAATGACGCCAAGATATCCCCTTTTCCTGAATTCGACCAGGGAATGAGAAAAATTCAAATCGAAAACCCAGCCCAGCTGCAGCAGTTTAAAATCGTTGAGACTTTTTAATTCAGTATTACGGATAATCTTTCCAGAGAGAACATCTTTCAAAACCTCTTCATTCACAGTCTTGCGGTCAGGAAGGTCAAGCTCGATGCTTTTGTTGCGCAATTTCTGGCTGTTTTGATAATACTCGGAAACAACTTTCCAGATATCCAGTTTGTCTGCATCGCGCAGAAGTTTGGCCAACAGAAGGGCATCACCCTGTGTTTCATCAGGAATTTCGGCGAGGTTATGACAAGCAATCGCCCCTTTAATCAGGCTTTGCGACAAGTGGCTGAAATCTTTAAGAAGATCGAACTGGTCTATTATTTGCAAACCCAATAATGCATGGTTGGTTGAATTTCGATCGGCGAAGGTTTTAAACTGCCGAAACTGCTCAAAACGACCAACATCGTGAAGCAAAGCAGAAACTTCAGCCAGCCGGGAAAGTTCAGAATCAAGACCAATACTGGCAGACAAAGACTGCATTTCATGGCAGACCCGCATGGTATGATCCAGTTTTAATTGAATATTCCGATTGAATCCCGGTTCTTCAGTAAAAAAACCACCCACGTAGTTTTTAAACCAGGCTTTCAGCCCACTGAATTTTTCTTCTGTCATATTTGCTCCGATAAGCCTGTATTTTTGCACATAAAGCTTTCTGGTTCAAGAAAATTCTACGTCAGATTGAACAAACCTGAATCCAGGGATTTGTTGCCTGCATTTTGCATTAATAGTAAGATTAGTTCACAATCTTCAAAAGGATTTAAGTGAAACAATGCTGCAAAATCTGTTCTCACCAGGAAGCTTGAGCCGCCGCATTTTCCTGACCCTTTTCCCCTTGATTGTCGGCATTATATTTTTTTCCATCGTCCATAGCATAAAAATCGAAAATGAAAGCTTCAACCTTGAGGCGCTTAGCCAGAAATGGCTTAACCAGGCGATTTTTCTCTGCTCAAGAGCACGCGCAAGTTTTTTCACCGGTGCTTTTATCCCATATAACCATGGAAATTGAAGAATTGTTATTGTTTTCATTCGAAGAAAAAAATGAAAATATGGCTGAAGCTATTGCCAAAACCATGAAAAAATACCTGCCCATAGAAATAAAAAAACTTTAAAATTTGGGCTTTTAAGAAAACGGGTCACCTTTTTACCGTCATTCCTGGGGATGGTTTTGAAAAAAGCCGAATAAAGATAATCGAAAAAACCTTCATGAAGGTAAATGAAAAATCTTCTGATCAAATTTAGGGTTATCGTCAGCGTTTTTTACCGCCATTTTTCATTTATCTGGCAGAAATTTCTTATTAAAATTACACGGACAATCTTGTTGAAAGACAAAATGCCATGAATATCAGGAAAACTTTTCAAAGATTGCATACTGCCAAATTAACCGAGGTTAATCTCCATAAAACTTTGAATTCAATAAGGCGACAAGTTAATGATTCTGACATAAAAGAAAACAAAATTTAGGTCAGGCAAAAAATTCACGGTGAAATAAAAAACGAATTGCAAAAACCCTCTTTAAGGCTCCAAATTCCCATTCAGGGATGCGTTCTTTCCATAGTTGACAATAAAGTTGTATCAAGATACAAGTGTTTAACGCAACCCTTGGAGGAGACATTCAACCATGAACTTCGGCAAATTTAAAAACCTGCTTTTTTTTCTATTTGTTTTCACCCTGCAAAGCAGCATTAGTAATTGCGCAACCAGCGAACGCATATTCCTTGATCAGGGAAATTTTGGCGCAGTTTCAACTGGAAGCCGTGCAGCTACTGAAGCTGCTGCCAAAATCCTCAAAAATGGTGGCAATGCCGTTGATGCAGCCGTTTGTGCGGCCTTCATGCTCGGCGTTGTTGATTTTACCAATTCAGGCCTCGGAGGCGACGGTTTTGCCCTGATTCACCTTCCTGCCGGTCAGATTATTGCTTTAGACGGCTCAATTCAAAGACCCGCAGACGATTCTCTCAACAAAGTTGATGCCGGACTGCCAGCGTGCCCGGAAATGCTTTTCAAGCTGCTACGCGAATTTGGCAGTCGTTCGCGGGCCGAAGTTATGGCGCCGGCCATAAAAACCTGCCTGGAGGGCTTCAAGATTTCATCGTATCTGCATGGGGTAATAAAAAAGAAGTTGATTACTCTGCAAGACAAGGCCGCCATTAATTTTCTTGCCCCAAACGGTTACGCAATGCCAGCCGGGCACCTGTTGAAACAACCACGTCTGGGTCAGACTCTTATGCAGCTTGCCCGCGATGGAGGCCAATCTTTTTATCGTGGAAATGACGCAAAAACCATGGTCGGTCATCTAAAAAGCCTCGGCTCAACTTATGAAATGCGCGATTTTGAAAACTTTCGCAGCCTGGTTAAGCTGCCGGTAAAGAAAGAATGGCAAAGCTTCAGTCTATATGGAACCCCACCGCCGTCAAGTTCTGTCGCCGCGATAAAACTGGCCTTAAAGCTGGCTGAATTAAATGTGGATCTCTTTACCCCGGTTGCCGAAAACATCAGAAAAATCAGCCATATCACTCGCGAGGTAATCGATTTCAAATATAATTTTCTCAGTCATTGCCTCAATTATCCAGATCTTTTCATAACCCAAAACCAGCCGACAAAATCGCAAGAATCTCCTGCCCGAGAAAATGACAGTATGACCACCCACCTATGCGTTTGGGACCAAAATAATCTCGCAGTTTCGATGACCCTGACTCTTGGCAGTCATTGCGGCAGCGGCCATCTTTCACCTCTGGGATTTTTTTACAACAATGAAATGCGCAATTACAAAGATGTCGTTGCCAGATATCCCGATGATTACCCACGAAAAGCCGGCCCAATTTCTTCAAAAGCTCCTTTAATGTTGAAGAAAAATGGACGATTGGTTTTCATTGCAGGCGGAGCAGGTTCAGACAGAATAATCGCAAATGTTGGTCTTCTGTGTGCCAGATTCATTGCAAACCCTGAGAAGGCAATCAATTCTATTGACGACCCCAGATATTTTCTCGATTACAAAGATTGCCTGAATTACGAATGGTCACCGGCAATTGCATCAAATGACTATTTCAAATTGAATTTTGATAATTCAAAGCTTCGCGAAAGCGGTGACGACTTTTTTGGTCTTGTTGCCGCCATATCTAAAGAAGAATCAGCTTTTACCGCCGCAGGAGATTTCAGGCGAGATGGTCATTGTCGAGCTATAAAAAAAGATCCGCAACAGAAAAGATCTTTCGCGCTGCAACTTTTTTTCAATAGAAAAAAAGGCTTTAATCAAATAACCGTTTCAGGCCCAATTGAAGATCAGTATCAGTCAACTTCCGCCTGGAAATCTGCACAAGCATTTTCCTCCAGGAAAACCCACGAAGGCATGACTTTCGCTTATCCGCAAAACCAGCATACCGACCGACTTACAACCCGCGTCATGGTAACCCCGCAAAAATCATCAGGTGGTGGGCGGCTGGCAAATCTTTTTGCAAAACGCCCGGTGTTAGTTAATGATGAAAAGGTTTCACCGGCTATTGCAGAATACTGCCGGAATTACCTTACCTGCAATTCATACTATCAGCTGATCGAAAACCTGATGGTTGATATCGGATTTTCACTGCCTTACCGCAAAGTCAGAAAAAAAACCAGTGCCGAGCAACTGCTGAAGATGGGTTATGGTGACTGCAGCGGCAAAGCAAGGTTGATGAATGAAGTTCTACAGGCTTATGGTCTGCAGACCAGGCTGGTTGGCGGCCTGATTGCCCGGCCCGGAATGAAAACCGCGACTCACATCTGGGTGGAAATTAAAACCGAAAACCAATGGCTGCCGGTCTGCCCGGTAAATTTTCATTTTGGACAGATTCCGACAAACTGGGTAAAATTAAGGCATGGAGATCGACCAACGGTCGCCCCAGGAGGCAAGCTAATCTTCTCGATAAGCGAAAAAAATGATTAAACCCCGAAAACTTTTAACAATTCTGCTGCTTTGTTTCGTTTTTTCCCCGCTATCTGATGCCTTCGCCGAATTGAAGGTTTTGAAGCTGAAATACAGTAATCCTGAAACCATGATCAACACAATAACTCAATTGTTTGGCCGTGAGGTTAAAGTGGCTGCTGCCCCAATGATAAATGCTCTGGTCATCAATTGCGATAGCCCTGCAATATTGCATGAGATTGAAAAATTAGTGGGAACTCTCGACCGACAACCGGCAATGCTGCGTTTTAGCATTATGCGTCAGGCAGATAGCACAAATACCAGTAGCGAAATTAAACTGGGCAGAGACGGCAAATTTTCTTCCACCAGAACCACTGGCAGAGAAACTGGTTCAAACTCAGTGGTAGCTCTCGAATATCGCAAAGCCAGAATCACCGATGACAGCATAAGAATTTTCAGCTACCCTTCTTACTGGGGTGCTACAGTTCAAACCCTTACAATCTCACATGGGCTGGTGGTTTCGGGGCATCTGACCGACCCGAATCACGCACAGCTTGAAGTCTGGTATTCAAGCGGTCAGGAGCTTGATTCTGAAACGCTTCTTACCACCCTCAACGTTCCACTGGGTCAGTGGATCAGCCTGGGTGGTGCCGACAATCAAACCAGCCACAATTCACCAGAAATTGAGATCAAAGAAAATTCTTCGATTGGAAAAAGAAAAAGTGGCGGTTTTTTAGACCGCAACTTTCTGATCAAGGTTGACCCGGTGAACAACTAGAAAGAAACGTCACTGCCACCGCTGGGGTCATAATAATCATCGTTACCACCATTGGTTCCTTCGCCATCACCATAACTGCCATCAGGTGGGGGAGGCGGCGGAACTTCCTCACCGGAGGATTGTTCTTCTTCGCCCACCTCTTCGATTGGCTGATCACCATCGGGCGGCGGGGGAGGCGGGTCGGGGTATTCGGAATCGCCGCCGTCAACATATGAATCAGGAGTAAGCATATCGCCTGAATCATCTGGAGGCGGGGGAATTTCACTATCTGAATTGTCAGGCTCCGAAACCACATCTGGTTCGAGGCTTGGTTCAGGCTCAAGATTGGGCTCTTCAGGGGTAAGCGTAATATCGCCGCTATCCTGGAAGTCGCTGCCTTCGTCGATGCCCAGCTCATTGCCGCTGCCGCTCAGAGTAAGCTCATCGGGAATCTCACCGGGGAGGATCCCGCCAACCGCCTCAATCTTAGGCAAAGCAACGGTTTCCATAACTCTTTCGCGCAGGTTGGTCATGTGCTTTAAGAGTTGCAGGCTGTTATGATAAAAGTTTATCACAACCAGCTTTTTGCCCAGCGGAATGATAACCATATGAGTAAACAGAAGCTTTTTGTTCTTGATGAAATGAAAAAGCACGTTACCAATTTCAACCCCAGCCAATTCTGATTTCCATTGGTCATAAAGCCTGGGGCTGAATGGCATCAGGGTTTCTTTGATTGCTTTGCCGACCTGGGGCAGGTTCTGCGGTTCATCATATTCAGCCGCCTGAACATGCATCAGGAACTGCCCATTGAAAGCATCAACCGAAGCCAGCAATGCCGCGCTCACGTTTTCCCTGATCTGAAAATCGCTGGGAACCATGATCGAAAAATCAAAATCCTTGTTGCGAATCGGCCTGAAACCTTTTCTTTCGCCATAAAATGGCCGCAGACCCGCGACATAATTACTTACACCCACACCCTTGAGAGCATCACGAAAAGTGCTGCTGAGTCTCTGCCCGTTGAGAACGTAATCATATACCATCCAGCGTTCGCCATTGTAGTGGCAATAAACGATGAATTCGAATTTTCCACGGTTGGTATTGAGCCTGATGACAATTTTGCTCTGAACTTTTTTATGGTAACGCGGGTCTGAGTAGCTGATTTTCGCCCCTTTGGCGACCCGGTTCATAACCTTTGCGAGAAACCTGAATTCGTTTCGATGTGACTGAACCTGAAATGAGTACAGCTCGTTATACTCTTCTTTGCCCATTCTTTTGATCTGGCGATCGAACAAAATGGCCAGAAAAGTTTCAACGTCAAAATTTGACAGACAGATGTCAAATTCGCCATCCGTCAACGCCCCCATGAACTGGTAAACCATGGGCACTGGCGATGGAAGCTCAGATCTTGCTTCAGGAGGTTCGGGAATATCTACGAGAAGGGCGTCAGCATCGCTGATCTGTGCCATCAGTATCGGCGCAGCCAGAATCATAAAAAGAACTAGCAAAGCTTTCAGTCGGGTTTTATTCATCGTCTCTCTCCGTTAAGCCATAGATTAATTGACACCCAATACTTTGTCAATTCAATTTGCCTCCAGGAGGCCGAAAAAAACGCTGACACCCAGATTTTTCAACAGTTCTTCAGGTAGAAGTCTGCTTCTTTGCCAGACCTCAATGGAGCTTTCAAAAGCTTGTAGAATTTCCTCAAAAAACCTGAAGCAAGCCAGGATTAAGCCTGAGAACTCTTTACCAGACTTTGTTGAACCATTCTGACAAAATACCTGGTGACCCTTTCGTCGCCGGTAAGTTCAGGGTGAAACGAACAGCCCAGCAGATGCTTTTCTCTTACCATAACGATCCGGTTCTGATAAGTTGCGAGAACTTCAACCCCGCTGCCGACACTGGCAATATGAGGAGCCCTGATAAAAACCGCCGGAAAGGGCTCTGAAAAACCTGAAATGTTCAAATCGGTTTCAAAGCTGTCAACCTGCCTGCCAAAAGAATTTCTGGCAACTTCAATGTTCATCAGGCCAAGGTTATGGTTTTCGCCCCCGGTCAGTTTCCTGGCCATCAGAATCAGACCGGCACAGGTTCCGAATATTGGCCGAGCAGACTGGCAAAATCTGATCAACGGGGCAACCATATCAGCAGTGTCAAGCAGGCGTCTGATCGCTGTGCTCTCACCACCAGGCACAATAAGCCCCTGAACCATTTCAAGTTCAGCGGTGGATTTTACTTCAATTCCCCGCACGCCACATTTTTCAAGAGATTTAAGGTGTTCCCGAACCGCACCCTGCAGCCCGAGAACACCGATGACAAATCCTTCGCCAGACATCAGACCCCGCGCTCCTGCATACGATCTGCAACAGCCAATCCTGAAATTTCCAACCCATGCATCGGAGTGCCGATTCCCTTGGAAATTTCCGCGATCAACTTGTAATCACGATAATGGGTAGTCGCCTGAACAATGGCCCGGGCAAACTTTTCAGGGTTTTCCGACTTGAAAATTCCTGATCCGACAAAAACGCCGTCGGCCCCAAGTTCCATCATCAGTGCGGCATCGGCAGGGGTTGCAACTCCACCGGCGGCAAAATTTACCACCGGCAACCGGCCAAGCCGTTTGATTTCAAGAAGAATCTGATACGGTGCCCCAAGATTTTTGGCTTCAACCATCAGCTCATCATCTGACATCCCGCAAACCTTGCGAATCTGGGCATTAACCCGACGCATGTGCCTGACTGCTTCAACGATGTTTCCGGTACCTGGTTCACCTTTGGTGCGCAACATGGCCGCCCCTTCGCCAATTCGCCGACAGGCCTCGCCAAGGTCGCGGCATCCGCACACGAAAGGCACGGTAAAAGAACTTTTCAGCAGATGAAATTCTTCGTCAGCCGGGGTCAGAACTTCACTTTCGTCGATATAATCGACGCCCATCGCTTCAAGCACCCGCGCCTCGGCAATATGGCCGATCCTGGCTTTGGCCATAACAGGAATACTGACTGATGCCATCACTTCTTCGACAATGCGTGGATCTGCCATGCGTGCCACGCCGCCCGCTTTTCGAATATCAGCAGGAACCCGTTCAAGGGCCATTACTGCCACCGCACCTGCCGCTTCGGCAATTTTGGCCTGCTGGGCGTTGACCACATCCATGATCACCCCACCCTTCTGCATTTCGGCCATGCCGCGCTTAACTCTGTCTGTTCCGGTTTTCTTTTCATTCATAACCCATCTCCAATAAATTTTGCTGGTTGCATTATATCTTTTTTCTGACTATCACAAAAGTGTCAGTTTTAATTTTTTAGGGTGGTCAGAAAGAAATTACGGTTAAATGGCTCAGCGACAGCGATTTGCCCTTGTATCAGCAGCTCTATCATCACTTCAAAACCGAAATATCCAGTGGCAGGCTATGTTTGCAGGTATAATGATAAAAGGCGAGCGGCACCGTTATGCTGTCAAATCGTCGGGGCACTTGCAATAATGCTTTTTAACGTGTTAGAATTGCCATGAAGATTAAATTGCAGCGGGAGATACAAATGGGCATCGGCTTCACCGAACTGATCGTAATTCTGGTTATTATTCTCATACTTTTTGGCCCCGGTAAACTGCCTGAAATCGGCAAAGCACTGGGTAAAGGCATCAGAGAATTCAAAGATGCACAAAAAGAAGTAAAAAATCAGATCAGTTCTGATAAAGATGAAAACAAGAACTGACTCAAACTCTTTATCAGTCTGCAGGAAGGATATTCGGTAAAAGATGATTGCAAAAACCTGTAAGGTTTTAATTCTGTCGGCGGCGATTCTATTTTCAGGCAGCTTTTTGTCAGCTGATACTCCGGAACAGACTGAGCAGTATCGTTATGCTCTTGGTCTGATTCAGCGTCATTTATATGAAGAAGCCGGCAAAGTTTTGAATCGTCTGCTTGAGATTCCTGCCCCGTTTTCGCAAACAGATGGAGCAATTTTCTGGCTCGCTGAAAGCGAATATCGGCAGAAAAATTTTCAAAAAGCCATTGGGTTTTATAATCAGGTTCTCAAGGATTTTCCCAACAGCATTTTCCGTGACCGCTCCGCATACGGACTTGCATGGGCTCATAGTCGCGACAACAATCCCAAATCAGCGGTCGAGGCGTTTGCCAAAGTCAGAAAAAATGACATAAATCTTTGGATTGACGCCAACATGAAAAGGGGATTCCTGATGGTTAAATTCGGCATGGACACTGAACAGACTATCAGAGTTTACGAAGAATTGCTCAAAGAACCCCTGCTTAAAGATGACCAGAAATTTGAAGCAAACCTGCAGATCGGCATAGGAAAATTTAACCAGAGCATTTTTTCACCGGCCATCGAACACTTCGATCAAGCGCTTAAACTCGCCCCCGAAGACAAAAAACCGGCGATTGTTTATTATCTTGCCGAAGCCAAATTCAGATCGAAAGATTTTGCCGGGGCCGCAGAAGACTATGCCCGACTTATTGCCATCGACCCCGATTCGACCTTAGGGCAAAAAAGTGCATATTCCATGGCCTGGTGTCAGATTAAACTTGGCAAACCCGAATCTGCCGTCGAACTTTTCATTCATCAGGCAGGTAACAGCAAATCGGCGGTGCAAAAAGATTCTTTAAAAAATTTAATTGAATTGCTGATGAATCTTCATCGTTACCCCGAGGCGGTCAATTGGGCTAATAAGGCTGAAAAGGTTTTTTCAGGAAAAGAAAAGGCCGATATTTCTTACATTAAAGCCCTCGCCTTATCCAGAACCGGTGAATTTGAAAAGAGCCTGGCTGCATTTTCCGATTTCCGAAAAGAATTTCCCGACCACATAAAGGCTCCTGAGGCAGCTTATCAGGCTGGCCTGGTTAACATTTCGCTTGGTCGTTTCAATCAGGCAATTGACCTTTTTGCTCTTCTTGAAAGCGAAAAAACCGAACCCGATCTTCGCGAAAAGGCCATTTACCGAATAGGTGAATGCTTCTTCAATCTCGGCAACATTAAAGAAGCGGGTGACAGTTTCAATAAAGTCATTAAACTGTTTCCTCAGGGCAGCGCCAAATACGATGCTCTTTATCAGATTGGTGAGCTTGCCTATCTGCAGGGCAGTTACGCCGATGCACTGCTGGCTTTTGAGGCTATATCAGCCTCTTCTTCAGAATTGAAAGCACAGGCTCTTTTCAGGGCCGGCGAAGTGTTGATGCGGGCACAACGTTACGAAGACGCCATCGCACGTTTCACTCAGTATCTTGAAAAATTTCCCGAAGGAAAAATGAGGGAAGATGCAATTTTTAAAACCGGCCTGAGCTGGCTTGAGCTTAAAGATCAGGGCCAGGCACTTGCTGCATTCTCGCAACTACTTGATGCCAAAGGATATTTCCGTCAGGAAGCCAGATTTCAGATTGCTGAAATTGCCCGTGAACTTGGAAATCATCCGCTGGCTATTCAGCATTACAAGGCGATTACTGCTGAAGAGCCCAACCATCCGCTGGCTTCGCGAGCCCGACGGGCTGTCGGCATAAGCCTTTATCTGTCAAAAGATTTTGCCGCGGCAATTGAAACATTCAGGGCGGTTTTGCAAGATTACCCATCAACCGATGCGGCCATTCCCGAAAGTCGACTCTGGCTCGGCAAAAGCCTGATAGCATCAGGTGATGCCGAGAACGGAATTCTTGAAGTTCTTAAAGTGCCGGTTCTTTACCCAGGCTCAACCTTTATTGCCGAGGCCTACGCTGAGGCAGCCAGGGCCTATACCACCACCGGCAATCTGAAAAAAGCCCTGAAAATGTGGGAAGAAGTGCTGAAAAACAAGCCATCTGACCCCATTGAAAAAGAAGCACGCCTGGCTCTTCAACCCCCGAATTGAAAGATTATGCAGCTCAGTCTATACGAAAGAGCCGTTGAAATTTTCATGTTCTTGCGCCGCTTGAGTAGAGAAAATTTTGAAAGGAGAAAAATAACATGAAAAAACTAACTAAAGTTTTTTTATTTCTTCAGCTGCTTCTCATCAGCCAGTGGCTGATCGCCCAACCGCTTCCCCCGATCAACATAAGAGTTTGTTCATACCTCAATGAGAATCGCATCTACTGGAACCACAACCCCAATGAAACGCCTGGCTACGTAAGCAATTACGAAATTTTTCGCCGGGGAAATACTGGCTCGGCAGCGTCGATCGGCATGGTTTCCGGCAATGCAACGCAATTTCCCGACAATACTGCCGGACGTACATTCAAAGATGAATTTTACTATACGGTTAGAGCCATCGGAACCGACACTCTGGTGTCGCCACAATCTGAAGAGGTAAAGCGATTTCTTCCAAGAGTCGGATTAACCGACATCTCGATGCAGACCAACACAGTAACTGATCGACAATTTGTAAATTTTGACCCATACCCGGGTTATTTTACCGATGTTTATTGGCGGGTCAGAAGCGCGCCATGCGCCGGATCTTCATTCGGCGGTTATTATTATTCCAATTGCCAGGTTGTCTGTGATTACCAGAGCTTGAATCTGCCACCTGGAGGGCCCTATTATCTGGAAGTAATAATCGGAAGGCCCGACTGGTGGGGGTCTCCGGTCAATAGTTACTGGTATTCCTATTCCTCATCGGAAGCATTTTATGTTAACAGCCAAGTGCCTTACGAAGACAACGCTTCTTCAACTTACTTCAACAGTTCTAACAGCCGAACAATGACCGTTCCTCTCGACCCGGCCGGCGTAGGTCTTGCAGCTCTTTCAAATTCAGGCGGAGATTTCTGGAGAATTCGAACCCCGGTCAGGGTTAGCCCTTACACACGATACCTGTATAATCAATTCAGTCGCCTCGCGAAGCTTAATGCGCCATGCAGAACCACGATTGCGGTTCCAGCCGGCCAGCTTGCCGCGGGTCGTGCTGCCGCTGAAGTTCGCGTTGCCGATGAACGCGGTCATGAAATCCCCTCGATCGTTGTTTCAGAATCGACGAGCGATAGTTGGGTGAATTCATTTGACGTTCACTTCATCACCAGCCAGAACTACAATGATTCCGCCACCTATTGGGTTTACTGGGGCAATCCATCGGCCTCTCAGAATTTTTACGATTTCGTTGCAAGTTCAAACACCACCAGCCAGTTCAGTTATTCACCCTGGTATTCTCGAAAAATTCTTCGAGGAACCAACGAAACAGCAACAATTACTGACGCATACAGAATTATCGCCAGTCCGCCCGCACCGGCAGATGACATTCAGACCAATGTAACCATTCCATTTTCTTTTCCATTTTTTGATACAAGTTCAAACAGCATCTATGTATCGTCAAATGGATATTTGACTTTTTCCCCATTTTCATCGGGCAATAACACCTGGAATGATTTTACTGCCAGTAACTCTTACCGTTTCATTGCCCCTTTCTGGTGCAATCTTATGGTTAACGACTCAGTGCCCGGCACATCCGGGGTTTACGGAAGACGTATTGACGCCGGCAATCCCCAAGACCGGTATCAGCTGACCTGGAGGGCCAACCGCTTCAATTCCCCCACCGAGGTTTACATTTTCCAGGCGGCTTTATACCGCTCCGGCGATATTGCATTTCGTTATGAGAACCTTAACGCCGGCGGCCTTAGCACGGTTCCATCAGGGTCTGGTGACAACCCAATCAATATCGCCCCCCACCACACTGCCGGCATAAGCCGAAATGATGGCTCCCAATATTTTTCCATTACTGACGACAGCGGTTCTCCTGCCGTTTGCCCGCTCACCGACGGTATCGGCCGCAATGTCATACATTTTTTTCAGTCTTGTCATGCCTGGACACGTAATACAGCTTTCTCTGATCCAACAAATATCTGCGCGATGACAGGTGCCACAACCGTCGGGCACTACGATTCCAGAATTTTTGACGGACGCAGTTCTGCGCCAGTTTGGACCAACGTTGAACTCGACACATCGGGAACCGGGTTGATCGATTTTTATGTAAGAACTTCAACTACCATGAATTTTCCAAACTGGAGCGCCACCCACCTTATTGCTTCAGATCTGGCGTCAGGAGCCCATTCTTTTGCGCTAACCCTGCCTGACCAGCGATACGTTCAATACCGCGCCGTCTTCAAAAAAGCCAACAATGCCGATGCACCGGTTCTCAACCGGGTTAAATTCAGCGTTGGCTACATTACTATTGAAAATACCACCAATGCGTTCAACGCAAACTACGTATCTCAAGGTCAGACTTTTCCTGCCTCGATGACTTTTACCAATAATTTTTCAAACAGCCTGGATGCTCAGATCGCCTCGCTGACATTCACCAACGGAACACAGAGCTTTAACCGAACAACCCCGTTGCCTACCAGCGTTGTCCCAGGTGCTTCAGCTACAATAGGCTTTAACGTCACAGTGGCAACCAATTCCAGCTATCTCAACAGTTCGATCTATATCGATGGCTACGTGGAGGCCAGCGATGGATTCAGCACTCTGAAAAACTCTCAGGCAATATCGCGAAGCTATTTTCTGGTGCGGCAAAAGCCAGAGCTGATCATAAACCAGGTCAACACTGCCTTTGACAAAGTAAACAAAGGCCAGGGAGGCATTCCGGTAACCGTCCAGTTTTCAAATCCATCCCCTTATGTACCCCTGGTTTTCGGTGGAGCATCGCTTACCTTCAGTCTCGGCAACTATTCCTGGTCGCCGGAAAATGTTTTCGCGCCAGCAGACGAGGGGTTATTTGCCCAGTATTACAATAACAACACTGCCTATCCTCCAGTATTCCCGCCATCGCCCGCAGCAAAAAGACTGGATCCTCAGATAAACTTCACTGCGGCCGACTGGGCCAACGGGTTATCGCCCTTCCCACCCAACATCGCGACAAACTATTACGGTGTCCGCTGGAGCGGCTATTTAACCCCGCAGTTCAGTGAGACCCACACTTTTTCATTCAATGCCATGGGTGGGGTAAGGCTTTGGATCAATGGCAAAAGATTGATCGACAGCTGGATCTGGTCAAATTCTACCCGCACCGCCAGCCTTGCACTGACGGCTGGAACTCCTGTTGAAATTGTGGCGGAGTACTATAAATTAACCGGAAACGGGAAGGCAATTCTCAGCTGGAGTTCACCGTCTCTGCCCGTCGAGGTTATCCCGCAAAGTCGCCTTAAGCCGGCGTATCGTTCAGTCATACATGGCGGTGCAAGCCTGATAACCACTTTTACCGTGGCAGTTCTTCCAGATTCAGTATCCGGTCTTGCCTACATCGATGCAACCGCTTCAGGCACCAACGCCTGGGTGGCCGATCAGGTGACCGAAGATTTTTCAGCAGCCATAAACGATTCATGGGTTATCCAGTCTCCCGCCAGCCTGAGTATTGGCATTATCGATGCGCCCGAACTGGTTTATCGAGGTCAAGGCAATATTCCCGTCGAAGTTGAAATTATCAATCTGGGCGAGGCTGATGCAATAATCAGCTCGGTACCGGTATATATTTCGCTGGGGAGCTATAGCGCCATAATTCCAGGTGAAACTATGCCCGTAACCATAAATGGCCAGACTTCAAGAATGATCAAGGTTCTGGTCAGCATTGAGGAAACTACCGCCACCGGAACCGCAACCCTCGACGCAGACGTTATCGGAACTGACGGAAACATTGGAACGCCTCTTTCATACTCTGGCGCTGCCAACCCCGACACCTGGACAATTCTTGCCGAAAAAATCCTGACATACAGCGATGCAAATTATATTCTGCCCCTTACCAGCTTTGTTCTACCAGACACAGGCTTGAATCATGTTTATGTTAAAGCTGAAAGCCTCGCGCCACTGAAAGAATATGCGATACGATGGTTTGACACAGGTGGAAATGAAATTGTCGCGGCAAAAACCGTTGGCTTTGCCGACGCCAATGGCAATCTTTTTTCTGAGCTGCCCTATGATAGTTCATTTGCCTTTGGCCTTTACACCGTAAAAATAACCAATCCCGTCGGCTCATATTCGCAGGCGCAGACCAATTTTTCCATCGTCACCAGCTCAAATTTGTCGGGCTCTCTGATTTTACCCTCAAAAGTTTCAATCGGCCAGAATTTTCCCGCCTATATGAGCATCGCAAACAGCGGCGGAGCACAGGCTTCAGGCATGGTTCCAACCAATCTTATCAGTGGTGGAACCGGCCTGGCAAGCCTCCTTTCCGGCCCCACCCCAGGGTCTGTCGATCTTGCCGGAAACTCTGCGGCAACTTTTTCCTGGAACTTCACTGCAGCCAACTCCGGCTCATTTCTTTTAAGCGGACATTCTCAAGGATTCGAGGCCGGCAGCAACAAGCCGGTTTCAGTTCCAGCCGGGTGTTACGATCTGCTTTTTGAAGAAACCTTTGAAGATTATGCAGCAAGCGAGACCATCGATGCGAAAAACTCCGGCTACGGGTTTTCCGGTAGCTGGTCTGCAGTAGCGGGTATTCAGGAAACAATAATGGTGAGCAATACCATGGATTATACTTCAGGCATGGGGCAAACACTTTATGGGGGGCTGAAAGCTGCACGAATCAGTGGCGACAATGATTTCGCCCTGACTAGAAATCTTCCTTCCAGCATCGACCTTCCTGAACTTTATGTCAGCATACTTGTCAGATTCAACGGGGTTCAGGCAAACAATAAATTCCTTGCCCTCTGGCTTGAAGATCCAGGTTCTGGCTCAGCCCCCAATATTGGTATAAAAATGAATCGCGAAGATGGTAGTGGGGTTGAAGACTTTTTCGTTAGTACTCAAACCAATCATGCCTATCACACCAACCTTGTTCCTGGCCAAACCTACCTTATTGTAGGGCGGGTAACCAAATTTGCCGGAACCGGAACCTATGACAAGTATGAGCTCTGGGTAAATCCTGCCGACCTGACTACCCCTGGCCCCCCCGATGCCACAGCCACCGGTGCCGCTCCAATTTCTGCTTTTTCAAAAATCGGTTTCAGAACAGTGAACCTGGCACCTGGCGACAGTTATGACATCGCAGCTTTTCGTATCGGAAAAAGCTTCGCATCGGTTACCACCCAGCCATTAGTTTCAAATGTATGTATGATCCAAAGCCCGGCCCAGGTTACAATTAATAGCCTGATAGCAACCCCTTCGGTCGTTTATTACGATCAAAAAAGGATTGAAGTGCTGGCAACCCTTGAAAACCATGGAGAAGCCGATGCCAGAATCGATCTTGCAGATATCCTGCAGACACCGTATTTCGGAACCGATAGACTGGCATCACCCTCCGCCCTTCCCGCTGTTATTCCCGGAAATTCCATTGCAACATTTTCATTTCGAGTTGACGTCAACAGCGGGGCACCTGTCGGCGTGGCAACCATGACCGGCCAGATTCGCTTTGAAGACGTTAACAATCCCGTTCCAACATTGAGATCCGGTGGTCAATACGCATGGACAATCGTTAATACCAGAATGATCTGCGCCAGAGATTCAGGTTTTACGATGATTCAATATACATTCACTCCTGGTCAGACTGTATACGCCAGAGCAAGCGGCCTGCCCACCGGCATGGATGTGCGAATGAGGTTTTATGATACAACAACTAATGACCCGCCCCTGCCGGGTGACGTGGGAGTCGGCATTCAAACCCTCCTTAACACCGGGAGTAATGGGATGGCAACCCATTTTCACAATATACCTGCCGACACATCAAAGATTAACCAGTGGATGATTGTGGTGGATGATGGTAGTGAAACTACATTAGGCAACATTCTAGGCATTCAATATTTTGAAGTCGTTAGACCACCCCAGATCGCCTATAGTGTTTTGATAGGAAGCAGCACCTGCTTTGTCGGAGACACTTTTTCGCTGGACTTCAAGGTTACCAATACCTCCACATGGCCTACTAACATTCGACATTATTTAATTAACTACACTTATGCTTCTCTATATCCGCAAATTAACGGTTCCGGCTATTTTACACTCGAAACCCCTTATCCTGCCAGAGGATGGTTTTATGATCTCGGCCCCGGACAGTCTCACACTTTCACCTACCTTTTCAAAGCCAGGTCTGAAAGCGGCGCTGGAACGGCCAGTTCAGCTGTTCAGCTTGTTAATTCGCTATGGTGCTTCTACAATCCCAGTGACGGTTTATGGACTTATTCCCCCGCAATGATATCCTCTAATTCAATCAGAATTTTAAAAGCTTCTTTTAAAATTATTCCAGATGGATTTACGGTGCCTACCACACCGGGACTGCTTGGCGAATACTACAAAACAGTTACAGCCTACTCTCCGCCGATGCCGGGTGGAGCAACGGCCTACAGTCGCACTGACTCAGAAGTTAACTTCAATTGGATCACAAACAATCCTTATCCAGCCGAACTGGGTTCCGACCTTTATGCTGTACGCTGGACCGGCTTCGTAAATCCCGACAATACTGGCAACTATACCTTCTATACAAGAACCGACGATGGCACCAGGCTATGGGTTAACGGAACTCCCATAACCAATCGCTGGTCAGGCGGTCTTGCTGAAGTTCACGGAACAATTGCCCTGAATGCCGGGGTTCCGGTGCCGATAGTAATGGAGTTTTACGAAGGATACGGCAACTCGATTGCTCAGCTCAGCTGGGAGGGGCCGGCAACGCCAAAAGCCATCATTGCATCTTCCAATCTTTTTCATGAACTAGATTACGGCATCTCATGGGACTTTGGAGTCGTAGACCCCGGATCACAGAGCACCCTGCTGAAAAACACTCTTTTCAATACCGGCAACATTGATCTCGAAGAAATAGACATATTAAGACCCCTTCTTCGCAAAACCCTGACCGAGTTCATTCCCGGATCCAACATTCAAATCACTCCCACATTGCCACTGAATGCCGCAGTATCCGGCTCAACCTCCATCGACGCTTCTCTGGTGATCCCATATCATCAACCCATGGGAGTTTATGTTGCAACCCTGACTGTGTACGAAGATCTAAGAAAAACCGGTTCTTTCGAAACCGATTATCCGCACAAACTGATTCTGGCACAGGTTGAGGTTCCTGAAGTTGCAAAAGCAATACCCCTGAACGAAATCAACTTTGGTGCTGTGCCAGCCGGCACTACCAGCGCCATTAAAAAACTTGAATACTACTGCATTGGCAACAAGAACCTTACCGACTTGAGATTCCATTCGCCACTGCCTGAAATAACCATTAACCCCGGCTCGGTCGGCCCACAAAACTTTGATGCCACTGGCTCGACAGACATTTTCATCGATGTTCCACCCACCCAGCCTTCAGGTGTTTACACAGTTTATGGCTCAATTTATGACGATATTCCAGGCGGAGCCTCTGAACCCTTTAAAATTACCTGGGAAGTAGGTACTTTCGCAATCGACGTTCAGCCTAACCTGATCGACTTCGGTCAGGGTACGCCGACCGAACTCCTGCCAGAAGAAATTGCAAACGTCGAAAATCCTGGTGAACTCCCCCTTAGAAGGGTCAAAGCTGTCAGCTCCACTTTTCAAAACGTTTCGCAGGCTTATTCTCTTGCCTCGGAAAACGTCAACATCTCTTCACCAGCACTGGTAAACGTTTTGGCAACCGAACAAAGCACCGCAACAGTTTACATACCCGGAGGAACTGCTTCGGGGACCTATATAGGAACTTTTACCTGGTTCGAAGATCAAAATGAAAATTTGAATTTAGATTCCTTCGAGGCATCTGACAGCAATCTGGCTTCTTTCTCAGTTTTAGACTTTTACCGAATTTATACCATTAAACAAACCGAAGATTTTGGTGGAGTTCAGCCAGACACCACAAAAACCATTTCAGTTGGAATGAGAAATGCGGGCAACATGGCAGTCACAAGACTAGGCTTCATTGTTAATTCACTCTCAGACGGATTTGACACCTATGACGCAGCAAACCTGATCCTGCCCGACCCGGTGCTGAACGTAATTCCGGGAGAACTGAGATATTTCGATCTCGGCGCTTTCGTTCCAACCTTCCAAAAACACGGAATCTTTACCGGCACCATGAGCATTTATGGCGACATCAATGAAAGTGGCACTTTTGAAGCTGGTGAGCCGATTCACACCTTCAATCTGCGGATCGAAATAGGAGATCAGGAGATCTCCATAACTTCTCCAGCAGCTATCAATACGAGCGGAAACGCCGCTTCTTCAACTCCTCCCATCTCAGTAACGGTAAAAAATATCGGCAGTCTTTTAATGACCAGGGTTAAAACACGAATTGATGACCTTGTTCCCACTCTTCCCGGCACCAGCATAGCCTCAACAGCGGTCTCTTTCAACCCGAGCAGGCAAATTGGATCCCTGGTTCCAAATCAAAGCCGAACTTACTCAATCATTATCAATGTTCCGTATGCCCAGACTTCCGGTATTTACACTTCGAAGCTATGGGCCTGGGAGGATGCAAATGATGATGACATAATACAGAACGAAGAAGCCTCTTCTTCGATAGATGTTACATTTGAGGTTATTGTTGTAAAAGAATTAACCACTTCACCCGCCGCCCTTAACCTTGGGATTCTGGCGCGTGGCGATACGGCCACCGCCTCATTCATGCTTCAGAACATCGGCAATTCTCAGCTCAACGATGTAAGATGGCACATGAATTCCCTGTCCGGGCCAGGAATCATAGACTCAACAAATTTTTCAATCAGCCCCAGCCCGGTTGGGATAATGGCCACCCCCCCGGCTGGCCTGCCGACCAGCGAGCCTTCGACTTTTACTCTGTCCGTTCCTAACGGAGCTGCTGATGGTTCCTATTCGGGCAATATGATAAGCTACGAAGATGACTTCAACCCCGCTCTTGACACCTATGATTCAGGGCAGGAACCGGGTTGCTCCATGACTGTCCAGCTTCAGATCGTTACCCCTCTGGTTACCATTTTGCCCAATCCGGTCGATATTCCCGCCGGGAACCCTACCGGGCAAACCGCCTCAACGACTTTTTCCATTTCAAATGGAAGTTTGATCGATTTCCGAAGTTTGCGCTATTCGATGGAAAATTTGCTGAACGGCGCAAATATTATACCTTCAGCTAATGTTCTATTGAACCCGACCAGCTTCAACGCTCTCGCAATTGGCGGGTCTCAGACCATTGAGATTTCTGCAATTCTCAATCCCACTACCCTTGCCCCGGGAACTTACTCTGGATTGCTCAACATCTGGGATGACCGAAATTTTAACGGCACCCTCGACCCGTGGGAGGCTGCAGCCAATACTGTCATAAGAGCCACCGTTAACACCTACCACAATCTGAATATTATCCCCACAAGTGTTGACGCGGGAAAGATTGCAAGAAATAACACTTCATCCCCCATTATTATTGGTTTTGTCAACAACGGGAACGTTCAAATTTCTGCTCTGGCATGGACGCGCAGCAACCTCAACCAGGGCAGCGATTTCATCGACCTGAATCTGCTCGAATTCACCTTTCTTCAGCCCGAACCCATACTTCCGGGTGATCTTGCCTCTGCACAGCTCAAGATTGGCCCGATTCCAAACACCCAGCCTCTTGGCATTTACGGAGACGATGTGCAAGCACTCTGGACAGGAGCAATAACATCTGACACCATAAATCTTAGATGCGAAATAATACCAGGCGGGCCACAAAATCTTGCATCAGGAAGCATTTACCAGGAAATTGCCACCTTGTCGTTTCCGGCAGTTCCAGCCGCGCCTTTAAACTATTGTTTTTCAGCCTACGTCTGCCCCGGCACCGGAAGTGCCGAGATCGGCTTTCTAACCACCAATGAATCGGGCATAAAAACTGATTATTTCGGGATTTCAATTGCTTCCACCGGCGCAGTGGTCACTATTCCCACAACTGCCGAAGGCGGAATTGCCGATGTACAGATCTATCCTCATCCCACCATTCTCGATGATTTAAAATGGTACAGAATCTACGTAAAATTTCCTTACGTTTATGATCCTTTAACCGCAAGTAATACTTACCTGCTCCTGCAAAATACCAGCCATGAAAATCATGCCGCATGGTTTGACGGAGTCCAGCTTGAGCAACTTGAATCCCGATTCGACCGCCCTACCTCGTGGAACCGGCACCGACAACTTTACTCACCAACCCAACAAAATTCTATCGATGGAAAAGAAAGGTATTTCGAATGGTAAAGAGAATTTCTCTGGCAATCCTCCTAATCCTGATTTCCTTTTCAAGCTCAGCCGAAATAGAGAAAAAAGGTCAGCCCATCAAGCCTGATCAGCTTAATAAGTTGCGGGCAAATGCCAGGAATAAAAATTTTAAGACTCCAAAGCGGAACCGAACCATTCCTCAGTCGGAAATAACCTCACTGCTTTCCCGGAATCCTGGGCAGGCAACCCTTGAGGCTGCACGCAAAATACAGCTTGAAAGTGAGTCATACCATGACAATATTGAAGAACTCATTTTAAACTGTTTTTTAGTTTTAAACGATTATGAATCAGCAGTATCTCAGGCCCGCAAAATACTAATCAGAAATGAATCAAAATTGGCCCATCGAGTTCTTTTCCTTTCATCATTAGAAAAAAAAGAATGGGATAATGCCGGATTCCACTTATCCAGAGCAGACTTTGGCTTTTTTTCCATTGCCTTTTACCGGGCCATGCTATTTTATCATGATGGTAACTCCGGTTTTCTTTTTTGGTTCGTTACCTTAATCGTTTTCATGGTTTTCTTTTTCTTAATCAGATTTCTTTCCGGTTTGCTGAAAAAGTCATTGCTCACTGAAACCAGACTTTCCCGGCATTGCACCTCAAAAAAAGAGATATCTATTGATACTTCAATCCTTGTTTTTAAGTTTCCTCCCAGAAAGACAGAAAAGTTAGATGGCAAAGAATTCAATGATTATTTCTTAAAAGAAGCATTTGAATTTTCACCTATTGCAATTAGCCCATCAAACATGTCCCATCAGGCTGAAAAAAAAAATTTGGTTTGATCGGCACGTATTGAATAACAATTTCAACTCACATATTGATGTTGATATGACAGAATATTCGGATACCCGCGAAAAAGCAAGTGAAACCCGTCATGAAAAATCTGGAAAACCAAACAATCTTTTAACTTTTTTCAATACATCTCCATTAACCATTCCAATTTTAAATTCTAACGATAAAAAAACCACGTCTCTCATTGAAAATGAATATGGACAAATTCTGAGCGCTCTTGAGAAAAATAACTCCAGCTCAGGAATTATTGGCGTGTCATCTTCTTCAGAGTTCACCGATCGGGCGATTCCTGCGGTTCTTCTAGGCAAAGCCCTCGCCAGATCCGGAAAAAAAATTCTGGTCATCGATGCAGATTTTGATCGGCCTTCATTGAACATGTACACTGATGTGCCCTGCATTTATGGGTTGAAAGACCTCCTGGCGAGGCATGAGCCAGGTACAAAGTTCGAGTCCGAAAGTGAGATTCCAGGCCTTGCTTTTTTGCCTTCCGGAACTCCCGATGAAAAACTGAGAAAAAGAATGCAGGCAGATTTCTGGACCTTTACCACCAATATGTTCAAATTGAAATATGAGATTATCATTCTGGTTTTACCCGAGTTAAAAACCCTTGGAGTTTTCAAGGATGGTATTCTCGATATGCTTTTTCTTGCCTTCCTAAAAAACGACTCGGAAAAATCGATCGATGAATTTTTCTTTGCGCGGATGAGTTATAAAAAGCTAAATTTCAGCTCTTTCATCCCGATAGCATGCCAAACCAGCCTGGCTGATCAATAAATTCTGGTAATTTTGCTTATATAAAAGCGCATGGTTTTTGCAATAGCCTGACAAGTATGATTCATTTGTAAATGCAGTAAAATATCCCTTGAAACTGCTTAAACCATGAGTAAAAAATTTTTTTAAAATGCCGATGGTGATTACGGAATAAATAAACGCCGGAGGCAAGCAGATGCAAAACAAAACTATTTTAGCCCTTACCCTGGCTTTGGGCCTGGGTTCAAGCCTTTACGCCGGTGATGATTTCGACATGGGCAAAGTACAGATTATCGGAAAAGACGCTCAGATAGAAAAAATAGATCCCACCGCCCACAACATTTCAATGGATATTGACGACCGTTATGCCCCAATGCCCGAATTGATTCCGGAAGCGGGTTCTAACGAGTACAAACCGATGACCGAAAAACCCCTGCTTAACAACTTTCATCGGGAAAACCGAGAAGAGATCTCGGTTTCGGCCGGAATTGGCACCAGAGGGGCAAATGAGCTGATCATCAACGGTAAAGGCATAAAAGATGGCTACACCGGTGATTTAATCATCAGACGAGAAGCCCGAGACGGTTACAAATCAAATTTCGACACCGGCAAAACCGCACTCAATGCTGTCGTTACTTCTTCTGGCGAAGGCAGTTACGTTCTTTCAGGGGCAGGCGAATACTCTTTCTCCAGGCAGGCTGAACGTGGAACCCGGGCAATCCCGACTCCCAATGCCGGATTTGAAGATTCAACCAGCCGCATATCGGTAAAAGGCCATTCTACTCTGGAAGATGGTTCTTTTTTCAAAGGCCATGCTGCCATCAATTCGCTAAGTCGCGATATCACCAACAAAAGCACCGCCTTTTCAGAGGAGCAGACGGTTTTTTCGGCAAACGGAAGTGCCAGTTACATCAGGAAACTTGGCGATAAACTGCGTGGCAAAGCATTACTGGAACTAAGATCGGATCGATTCACCGTCAGTGGCGGCGCAGACCGCAATCTTACCAAAACTGTTCTCGAACTGGGTGGCGATTATGAAGCGACTGAGAATGCTCAGATGCTCTTCGGCCTCAAACTGATGAGTATGATGGAAGAAGATCGCACAGCTCCGTATTTTACCCTGAATTATCGCTGGGATAAGCCCTGGCAACTGGTTTTCTCTTATGACGAAAACCTTGGCAACGATGATCTCGAAAGAGTTTTCATGCCATCACGCTATGTGATTGGCAATGCCCTGGATGCTTCGCACCAGAAAACCTGGAAAGGCGGCCTTAACTACCGAACCAACAAGGGTGACACACTGGGAATCGAATTTTTCAGTCAAACCGAAAATGATGCAATTGAATACCTGGATGCTTATGATCCGGGTAAAGCAATGTTAACATCGACTTTCAGATTTCTCAACGAGGCAAAACGCAAAGGCACAACCCTGAAAGGCGCATTTAAGCTGGAAAAGAATTTTACCTTCAATGTTGCCACCACTTATCAGACTCCAGAAGACAGTGCAACCGGCAGAAGAATATCTTACGAACCTGAAAGAATACTGGATGTCGGAGTCAATTATACCGAAGGTAAATTTATGATTGATTTTACCAGAAGAGCTGAATTTGACCGCACTGCAAGAACGGCAAATCTTTCGTTTGACGCCGAAGATTATTCAAGATCCGACCTTGCCGTTCGCTATCGTATGAATGACAGATTCAGCACCTATCTTAAAATCAAAGACCTTTACGACGAAGCAAACGAAATCAGATACAACGTTCCCGAAGAAGGCAGAGTAACTCTTGCCGGACTCGAAGCCCATTTCTAGTAGGAGGCAAATCCATGCAGAAAATTTTCCTGATCGACCTGTTTGTCAGCGGTGGCCCGGTAATGATTCCAATTATGCTGTGTTCGGTAATTGGCCTGGCTATTCTCATCGAAAGAATCAGGTTCTACTACAGAAACCAGAATAATGGCGCCGCTTTAATGAAAAAAGTAAAATTCGCTCTTATCACCCGAAATTTTGTCGATGCCATGAAGCTCTGTCGCGAAGAAAATACACCATTATCAAACGTAATGGCAGCTGGAATCGATCACCTTGACCTGAACAAGGAAGACCTGCTCGACGTAATGCGGGCTGAAGCAATGATTCAAATGAAAAAATATGAAAAACATCTGGGTATTCTGGGCACTATTGCCAGTATTACCCCACTGCTCGGGCTTACCGGAACCGTAACTGGCATGATTTCTTCGTTTTCAGTGATTTCAACTATCGGCATCGGTGACCCAACTGCCCTTGCCGGCGGCATATCTGAAGCACTTTACACAACCGCAGCCGGCCTGATGATCGGTATTCCGTCACTGATTGCCCATAACTGGTGCGAGTCAAAAAGTCTCGAATTCACCGAACAGGTTGAAATTTATTCACTCGAACTGGCAAACCAGGTAACCACCATGGAGGTCGGCCTTGAAAAAGCTGCTGCCTGAAAAAAAGAAAAGTCGCCCGCAGATCATGGTCACCAACCTGATCGACATCATTCTGCTGCTGGTGTTCTTCTTCATGATTACCAGCTCGTTTGCCCGCAATAACGAAAAGCTGCCGATCAACGTTCCCAAAGCTTCTACCGCCCAATCAATGGAAAATGAAAACCTCACCGTTCAAATCAGCAAGAATGGCCGCATTTTCGTTTCAGGAAAAGAAATCAGCGAAACCGCTCTGGTCGAAAATGTAAAAACCTGGGTAACCCGCTCTCCTGACCGCCCGGTAATGGTTGAGGCGGACTCTGAGGCCAATTATGGAAAAATTGTTTCGGTTCTTGACAGCATGCGCAAAGCTGGTGCCGCTAACATCGGTCTTGCAACCAAACCTTAATTAAAATGAAAATTTTAAAATTATTTAAGAACAGAGAAATTGAAGGGGCTGATGAACTTAAGCTTTCGCTTATGCTGCATCTTGCGCTTCTGCTTGCCCTCTCTGCATTCTTTATCTGGCAACAGGCCTCAGCACAACCATTGAAAAAAGAAGTTGTGCCGGTAAAGCTTATTTCGCCGGTAGCAAAGCCAGGAATCGGATCAGGGCCCAAGGCTGAGAAAAAAGACGGGGCAAGAACAGCTGAAGGAAAAACCAAAAAACTCGTAAAAAAAACCGATAAAAAACCGGTAGCAAAAACCGTTGCAAAAAAAGAAACAAAGCCTGCAGCCAGACCATCTGAAAAAAAGCAGACCACGGTTGCAAAAGAAGAAGCAAAAGAACCGGTAAGTGAAAACACCAATAAAACACCGATTCAGAGCGAAACTACCGTAACCAAGACCGAGCCGGCTGTAGTTCAGGAAGTAAAAAAAGAAATTCTGCCGATTAAACCGGTTCACAACAGCCCGACCTTTGATGCGGTCAGCCATATTGCCCCCGGTGAAAGTGCAAGCACCGAAATCGACCCTGAATTCGCCGGCATGGAAATGAGCAATCCCGCTGAAAGCCTTATGCCCGATTCATTTCTTGAAGACGAAAGAGAAGCGGCAATGCCCGATGAATTCGTTCCTGCACCCACCGGTGTTGAAAAACCTGCCAACAAAGATGGCTCCGGGCTTTTTGAAATCGGCTCCATCGAATCTTTCGGCGGCAATGGTGACAACTTTTCCCCCCCCGGTATTGTGCAGAAAATACTGCCCGAATATCCAGCATGGGCCAGAAAAAGCGGAGTGCATGGAAACGCAGTCTACCGTGTTCTGATTCAACCTAGCGGAACAGTTGGCGACGTTGTAACCATGAGTTCCACCATTGACCCAAAACTTGCCATCAATGGCGCACAAGCCTTGCGTCGCTGGGTTTTTACTCCGGTTCTTCGCAATGGCGAACCTCAGGAAACATGGGTCAAAATTACCGTTCAATACCAACTTAACTGAATATTTATTTAAACCGTTAAGAACAGACATTCTTTCAGTGATTTGTGGTTTATTAAACAATTCTTTAAATTACCCTGGCAAAGAGCTTTTATATAAAAGCTCCTTGACTATTTCTCAAATGCGGGCATTTTACGAGTCGCTCGCTATCCTGCGGCGACTCTGCATTAGCGCGTCCTGCACGTCCGACAAGCTCAATGACCGCATTTTTTCGGTCGCTGAGCCAGCTT
>DYKG01000045.1 GCA_020722725.1 Candidatus Methylomirabilis sp. | reverse complement strand
GCTCGACGCGCTTTGTTTCGGCGACCTCCTCTTCCACGTGGGAGGCCTGAAATTTCTATATTTTCGGCTTTTCGTTTATTGACCTTTGTAAAAATTAAATATTCTTGCTCCATTATTAATAAATCCAAGCGATTGCCATTTTTGAGGCTATGAATTCAATCTGAAATGGTGTACAATTAAGCCTTCACTTTATGTATTAAGGAATGATTATGGAATGGGACTCGAGCTGCTGCATTGGATTTGACGCAATAGATATTCGCCGGGAAGAACTTTTTTCCATTATTAGAAAACTTGTAAAAAAGAATGAAACCCAAACATCAGAAAGCGTTTTTGCTGCACTGAAGGCGGTTACCAAATACGCATCCTCTCAGTTTCCGATTGAAGAGGAACTGATGCGCGACGTTTTTTTCCCTGGACTGATTGAACACATGGAGCAGCATTTTCAGATAAAAAAGCAGGTTTCCCAGTTTCTTTATGCCTATAAAGATGGAAAAGCTGAAAACCTCGATGAGATTGTGCGATTTCTTTTACGCTGGCTTGACACACACATTCTAGGTACAGACCTGAGGTTTGGGGAATTTCGCAGCCAGATGTTTGATAAACAGGAACAAGCGGTACGGGAAAAGAAGGCTGCTGAAATCCGCCAAAAGCCCATTGAAAAGATTGGTAAATTAAAATATTTGTTTAAAGAAAAGCTGATTAACAGTGATGATTTTAAGGATCGTAAAGTTAAAATTTTTGCGGGTTACCTTGAAGAGCGTGGTTTGGCTGAACTTAAGGCAAGTTTAACTGACCTTGATTGTTTTCAAAAGGAAGACCACCTTAGTGAGAAAGAAAAAAAACTTGCAATCATTGAATTCCTCGGAAAAGTTAACCTTGAGAAATCCCTGAACGAACTTCAAGAAATTGAAAGCAAGCTTTTGCTTCTCAATTCTTTTTTTGAATTTGAAATGGTTAAAGAACCCCTTTATATTGAACTTAAAGAAAAGGTACTAAGCCAGATTTGACAGGAGAAAATATGCTCTGGGATACCGCTTTTGAAATTGGCTGCCCGAGAGTTGATGATCAGCATCGTGAGCTTGTTGATATGGTCGGTCAGTTGAGTTCTTTTAACCCGGCAGAAATTTCCAATAAAAAACTTGCCGACGTTCTTCGCTTTCTCGTAGGGTACACCAGGTATCATTTTTCTGCTGAAGAACAGTTCATGTTTAACATAGAATATCCACATCTTGAAGAGCATAGAAAAATGCATGACCAGCTTATTCAGGATGTTAACCGTATTCTGTTAAACTTAAGATCTGGAGAAAAACCTGATATTGCCTGGTTGGTCAAATTTTTAAATGAATGGGTTGCTAACCACATTCTTGAAGAAGATCATAAAATTGGGATTTTTCTAAAAAACAAAAATCTGCAGATCGACGAACAAAAAAAATTCCTCGAAGGCGAAAAGGCCAGGATTATTTCCAAACTCGAAAGACTTAAAGACCTTTTTCAGAAAAAGCTTATTCTCATCGATGATTTTAGAGAGAAAAGAATTGAGTTTCTTGCCGAAAGCCTTCTATCCATTGGTTTGAAGTATCTGAGAAGCTTTTTTGAACTGCTTGATCATCTCATAGAACAAAAAATAATCATCGAAAAAGAAAAAGCTCGGGTTGCCGAAGAAATTTTTAAAAAAATCAATTTAAATGAAGCATTGAAAGTAATCCCTGAAATTGAAGACAGGCTTTTTCTTTTAAGAATTGTTCAAGAATTTGATCTTGCAAGCCTCGAAACGATTGATAAAGAAAAAAATGATATTCTCAAAAATCTGTGAGTGAATTGAAATTCAACTTGACCAATCTTTTAGCTCCGCCAAGGTTAAAAATATGAAAACAGTTCAGGAAACCCTCAAAAAATATGAAATCGGTCTCGGAAAGCAATCTTGGGAGGCCGTTAAAGAATTTTTCCACGAAAATTGCGCCGTAATCTTTGCCGAAGCGACTTATTTTGGCAAAAACCAGGTTGCCGGGGCCATTCAGAAAACATTTTCACTTATCAAAGATGAAAGTTTCACTCTTTCTGATATAAACTGGATCATAATTCGCGAAAGTTTTGCAAGTTGTACATTCAATTTCGAATGGTCAGGAACCATTAATGGCAAACGCTTCACCAATCCCGGTCGTGGCACTGCGGTTTGGGTAAATGAGAACGACAAGTGGCAGATTGTTAACGAACATTTCGGCCCCATGCCCAGGTAAGGAATTCTAATGTTTGAAAAAATTCGTGAACTTTTAAAACCTTTGATTAAGCCCTGTTTCAAAGTTATTGCCAGTGCCCAGAGTTTTTCTCCGGCCGATGCCGCAAAAACCAGAATTGGCGGACCTGCCTACGCAGGGAATAGCGCGGCTTTTCCCGTTTGCCTGGCCTGCTCCAAAAAACTTACCTTTGTTTTTCAGTTTCGCC
Organism: Candidatus Methylomirabilis sp.; assembly: GCA_020722725.1. Taxonomy (GTDB): domain Bacteria; phylum Muiribacteriota; class Ozemobacteria; order Ozemobacterales; family Ozemobacteraceae; genus DYKG01. The sequence goes on along the minus strand of DYKG01000045.1, from coordinate 23,372 downwards.
AGATGCCCGATAGTAATTCCGGGGAACTGGTACAGTTTTTTTACTGCTTCGACTGTTCCCCCTGTGGCGGAAAAAAAGAAGACGGTCAGTGGCTTATCAGAACATTCAAGGACATCATCGATTGCTCATTTGTTGATTCTTCAGACCCTGAACATCAGATTCCTCCATGTAAGTGTTCATTTGAAAAAATCAATATGCTTCCCGACTTTGAAAGCCTCGAAGAAATGGGACACCAAGTCGTTAAACTCTGCGAGAAAGTTAATTCCGATGATCCCTGGGATGTCTATGAAGAAGCCTGCCTGTCTATCAACTGCTGCGTTGAGCCCGTTACCAGCATTGGTGGTTACCCCATCTGGATCCAGGGAGAAGCAGAAAAGAAATGCCCAAAATGCAGTGAAAAAATGAATTTTGTAGCTCAGCTCGATTCTGTTCCCGAGGCAGACCTTATGTGGGGTGATGCCGGCTGTGTCTATCTTTTTCGGTGCCGAAATCACCCCGACCAGTTTTCCCTGGAAATGCAGTGCTTTTAAACTAAAATTTCAGCGGAATCTTCTGACCTCGTTATTTTGCCAGCCAAAAACAGCGATTGCCGGCTTTGGCGGATCAAAATTATCGTCGAGAAACTTGATCAGAATCCTCTCCTGTTTTGATTTTTCGTCCTGGCTGATGCTGGTTTCTGCTCCGGCAAAGCCGGTTTCTTCCAGAACAAGCTTGTAGGTGTCTTCAGCCTTTTTGAGCAGTGCGAATTCTTTGAATCCGCCAGAACCTCCAAGATCCATTTGAACAAGAATTTCTTTGACTCCATCGCCATCAAGGTCTGGTTCAAATACTTTTTCAATGTCTCGACCTTCTGATGCAAAAATCTGCTTTTCTTCATGATCGAACGCTTTTATTACCAGGAAGTCCTGGTGTCCAATACTGTCAGCAGCCATGCTCTTTTTAAGAAGGAGCTGCTGCTCAGCCGACTGCGAAATCTGAACGATTGAGGTTTCGGCGGCCAGTGAAAGGTTTGCGACCAGAGCCAGAAAAATTATCGAGATTGTTCTTTTCATATGTTCTCCTGATTATCTTGCAATCCCATGAGTCTGGGAATAGAAATCATTGGCAAGCTGTTTAACCGTCTGTCCTTTAGCAAGCAGAAACTTTTTGACCAGACCTTCCTCGTCCTTGGTGAGCTGTAGGCCCAGACTCATTTTTAACTTAAGTCCATATGACCTGGTTTCAACAGGAATTTTGTTGTTAAGCTTGAAGGTGTCCCAGCTCGATTTCATACTCTTGGAAAAAGGCCCGAGATTGTAAGCGCATGCACCCATTATCAGCTTTTCTTCACCTGATTTTTTGCCGACATTGCCACTATTGAAAATTTCTTTCAGATACTTTGAGCCGCCCTTGAGATTTTGCGCGGGATCATTGGCGTTTATTCCAAGTCCTTTGGCAGTATTCGGCATCAACTGCATGAAACCAAGGGCTCCGGCCCAGCTTTTGGTTATTTTTCCCGATGAGCTTTTATGGATGCCACGGCTTTCGATCCAGATTATCGCTCTTAAATAATCCTCACGACTGATTACTTTGCCATACTTGTTGGTAACTTTGGGAAATTTCCAGTCCTTGGAATATTTTGTCGCATCGTCAAACCATTTTTTGAAACTTGCTGATCCTGTGGTTGCGCCCCTGGAACCTGGTGCAGGTGGATTTGCATATGGGGGTTCGCCACCGATTGAATTTCCCGCGTTCGATCCGGCCGGTTTTTTATTGTCCTGCTGAATTTTTTCTTCTACGTATTTCTTTAGGTTAACATTGGCTTTTTCTGAACGGGGAATGACCCCAGCGGCAATATCCTGCAGAATTCTGCGCAAAATCACTGTCCAGCCTTCATCTACCGGCTTGGAAATAACTTTGTCCTTTATCATTTGCCTTTGCAACGCCTCGGTATCTGTATAACTTACCGTTTTTGTGTCGATCACCAGGGTGTCAACACTGAACGGGTTGTCCTGAGCATGGATTGCATGACTTAGCGTCACAGTAAGAAGGGCTGCGAAAAAAACTTTCTTGATCAATATCATACAGATTACCTCCCGATACCCTTGGAATAGGCGTAAAGACTTCTGGCGTAAGCGTCAACCGATTTTCCACGTGCCATATTTCGCTTGACAAAGGCTCGCTCTGCGGCATTTAATTTGATGCCAAGGCACATTTTCAGTTTGAGTCCATACATTTTCGGGCCCTTTGAAACATTGCTTGAGGCCAGAAAAGAAGACCAGGACTGTTTAAGTTTTTTTGAATAGGGGCCCATGTTGTAGGCGCAACCAGCCATTATCATTTTGTCGAGTCCCGATTTGCCGCCCACCGTGCCTTTGTTGAAAATAGTTTTGAAGAATTTTGAACCACCCTGAATATTCTGCGCCGGGTCGCGAGGGTTGACTCCCAGTCCGCGGGCAGTGTTAGGCATAAGTTGCATGAATCCAAGTGCTCCGCAGCTGCTGGCAACCATCTGTCCATTAGCTTTCTTGTGTGTTACGCTGCTTTCAATGTAAATGATCGATCTCAGAAAATCTTCGCGGCTGACCTTTTCACCATACATATTGGTGATTTCAGGAAAATTCCAGTCTTTGGCGATGTTTGCGCCGTTGGCAAACCATTGGGCAAATTGGGGCGATTTGCTGGAAATGCCACCCCGCACGTTTGTAGTCTGCGGGTTCGGTGGGGTAAGCCCGGAGCTTGTGCTGGTGCCAGTTCCGGTTGCCGTCGCTGTTGGCTGCGGAAAAACAATACCGGAGTTTTTCGACAGCTCTAAAAGCTTCTCGCCAATGGTGCTCAAACGCTTTTGCAGACTGGCTACCTTTGCATAAATACTCTTGAGACTGCCATCTTTCATGAATTTTCCCGGATTGGTCGCAATCTGCCGTAAAAGTTCGGCGAAATTATTTTGCGCCTCAGCCAGCCTGGCAAAAGCCTTCTGCAGATCTTCGGGCTTAACTTCAGCTGCTGATGTTTGCATCAAAACCTGTTTCTTGCTTGCGCCGCCCGTGACAGAGACCTGATCCTCGGTAAAAGGATTTAGGGCAAAAGAATTCAAGCTGACCAGCAAAAACGTCGCAGTCAGAAGTCCGATAAGTCTTTTCATAAAGCAGCTCCTGATAATTTCATTGCCTATTTTACCAGTAATTTGTCGAAAAAGTTTAAAAAATTTACCAGGTTAACGCAATTCCAAAAGTTCGTAGATATTGAATTCCCTGCTTTTGCCCTTAATTGAGCAACGCCTGAGAAAATTTACCCTTGCATGCCCTTTAAGCTGACGCATCGCTGATCCAGAAACGATTATACCCGTATTGCTGTAACTGGCTTCGTTTTTCAAACGGGCTGCCAGATTTACCGTGTCACCGATAACGGTGAAATCCAGTTTGCCTTTATAAGAGCCGATACGCCCAGAAATTACCAGACCGGAGGCAATGCCCGCCTGAATCGAAAAATCGCTTTCGACCAGCTGCTGTTTTATTGCCAGTGCGGTTTTTGCTGCGCATAAACAGTGGCTTGTTCCATTTGCAATTGGCCGAAAAACCATCATTATTGTTTTCTCGGTGATCTTGTCGATAACTCCGTAATTAATTTTGCAGGAGTTTTCACAGATGCCTAGAAATCGATTCATTTCTTCGATAACCCGTTGCGGTGAAAAAGAATGAAGATATTCATCAAATCCTTTAACGGTTGCAAACATCACGCTTACATCGAGACGTTCACCCCCGGGGTAAAGATCGATGTTGCAGTTTCTCTCGATTTCGGAAAATGCATCAGCAGATACATAATTTTTCAGAATATTGCGCTGCTTAAGGCCGTTTATCATTATAGAAAAGCTTGTGTTCAGGGCTTCAAGCTCATCGCCGGTTTCCAGCTGAAGATCCCAGTCTTCATGGCCGCGGGCGATCTTTTCTGCTGAACCGGCCATGGCTTGAATTGGTAGTAAAAAGAACTGATCAAGCAACAATGAAACAAACCATAGAACCAGGGCCATAAATGTAATACCCAGAAAGAAGGTGCAGCCCCAGCTCATTGTCGAATGGCTGCCGACTTGCGTTGCCACCGCTATGATTTTGTGAGGAAGGCCATTGTTTATTCTTATCATGGCAATTGAATCTTCCTGGTAGATTGTCTGAGGTTCATTCAAATGTTTGAATTGGTTAAAATATGCATCATCCTGATCGAGCAGGCTTCCCTGCCAGTAATCATTGTTGCTTGTAAGCTTTAGAGGTAAAAAGGCATACCTGATTTCGTAATTACCGGATTTTTCAAAGAAAATACTGTCGTGACACCGTCTGGACTCAAAAAAAACTTTTAAGATTGGTCCCAATTCATATTTTAAATGAAGAATTGAATAAATTTCCCATGGTTTTCCATCAAAATCGGGAATTCTTGCAAATGAAACCATGATCGGAACAGCGCCCTGGTTAATCAGATAAAACCCTCCGGCTGTTAACATCGCATCATTTAAAGAAGATGATTTTACCGGTTGCCCTGCCAGAAGGAAAACATGCTGTGGGACCCGGTTCTCGCGACCATCTTCTTTTAACCACCTGATGATATTTGATGGAAAGAAAGACCAGATTGGGTCATTACCAGCCATATTAAAAACACTTCTTCTTTCGGGAAAACTGTGTGAAAAAATTTTGTCAAATGAAATCAGAGATGCTTCAGAGAATGGAAGATGATTGCCAAGCCTTGTGGTTAACTCTTTGAACTTGATTTCATCGATTTTATAAAAATTTCTTAACATTTCCGGTCTTGAAGAAAAAAAGGTTTCATATTCATTGATTTGTTGAATAAGTTGCTCTGAATTTTGCGCTATTCTTATTTCCATGTGCTGTTCAACATTCAATTTCGAAATATACTGATCATAGCTGTGGTAAAGATAAAGGCAGCCAACCAGAGTTCCTACAGGAAAAATTGCTGCAAGAAAGATTGCCGCCAGAACTCTTTTTTTCAGGCTTTCAGAAAAGTCAAGACCAAATAGACTCAATCTAAGAAACAGGGTTGAAAGAAGAAGAATGAAAATTAGTCCGGCAGATTTAATCAGTTTGCGATTCCTGAAAAGATCATTCTTTAAATCATCGAAGCTTACTCGATAGCGAAGAAATGGAATAACATTGCTGTTGCGAACAATTTTTGTACCACCTTCATGAAGAAAATTTCTTATGAAAAGTTGATTCGCCGGCCTGATCGTGGCTAAATAATCGTTGCTTTCGTAACTGCCGCTTAAAAACTGGCTGTAATTAGATTGAGCGCCGGTAATCTTCAGCTTTTTCAATACCAGATCGGCGTTTTTAACTTCGCGCATGGCGTTTTGAATTATTGTATTGAGCCTGATGTCTTTGCCTCTGAAGACCATAATTGCATGTGAAATCTTTGAATCAGCCGGAGCTTCGGCAATCAGAAAAAAAATCTCACCACCAAGGTAGGTAGAGAAATTTCGCAAAACCTTGTTTTTCAAAAGAGTAACCGTGGTTATGGTTTTGAACATCTGTTGAAACTGCCGCTGGTTGCTTGAAAAATCCCGTTGGGAATAAAAGTCAGGTTCAATTTTGGGCCTGGCAAGTTCTTCAAAGATTTTTTTGAAAAGCAATTTGGGGGGAAGGGTTCTGGTGGCAATATCAGCCGGTTTTTGCGTTGCAGAATAAAGATTGCCATTTTTCCCGCTTCGGAAAATTGCCATTACCGGCATCGCATCGGCAATTTTTGCAATCAACCCGGCATTTTTTTTCGCTTCTGAGGGATCAAGTTTTTGCAGACTTCTAATGATATCTAACACTTTCGTCTGAAGAAACTCTTCTGTTTTTAAAAGGCTGTCGAAGCGATTCAGATGCCCTGAAGCCTGGCTTAAAGCTTGAATTTTCGCATGATCTAGCTGCTTTTTCTCCAGAAAATCAATGGCAAGAAATACCAGTGCTGTTGGCAGAATGGCGGTTAAAGTCCAGATCAGAAAGATCTGAATGCTGCCGATTCTTACTTTTCCTGATAGTTTTTCAGCCTGCAACTTTTTTGCCTTTCAACTCGAACATTTGGCTGGCAATTTCGCAAAAAGAGAATTCAGCCTGACACATTTCTACGGTTAGTGGACAGGCCATAATTTTACTTCGTGATTTAATTGAGCCAGCTTCCAAAGAGCTGGCAGCAGTAACTGGCAGGCCGGTAATGTTAAAAACCTTCCTTCCTGTTTCACTGCCTATCGTTCCTGAAATTACCTCGCCGGAAGCAATTCCAATGCCGTTTTCAATGGTGAAAAGATTTTTCTGTCGCCGTTCCTGATTGAAAATCTGCAGTTTGCTTCTCATTTGAATAGCCGCACGCATTGCACGCAGCCCTGGTGATAACAGACCTGGCCGGCGATAAAAAACTGCCTGAATTGCATCGCCGATAAACTTGTCGATCACTCCATTTTCCTCGACTATCGCTTCTTCCATGACAGTAAAATATGAATTCAACATATCGACAACATCAAGCGGCGGGTGGGTTTCGGTAATGGTAGTAAAACTTCTGATGTCCGAAGCTAGAATACTTACTTCGATTAACTCCGAATCAGCGCCGGGTTTTTCGTGCCTTTCAAGGCTCTCGATCAGTTGGTCAGAAACGTAACGGCCAATCAGTTCTTTCTGCTTTAGAGCAACCGACATTTCATTGAACGCATTGGTAACTTTTCTGAATTCTGCTATTTCTACTTCATGAATCGTGATACCAAAAATATTGTTGTTGATAAATTCAATTGCATGTTTCAAAATTTCAATTGGTTTTAGCAGCAGTTGTGAAAGAATTCCAGTTATGGCAAGCAGAAGAATGAACGAATAGCCTGCAGTGACCGGAAAAATCATGGCTATTGCCAGACCTATTTCGGTGGTCTTTCTTGCTTTGCCGATTGCTACCATCACCACCTGTTGCTGGTCTCTGAATTTCCATGATGCAATAGTTAATCCATCTGAATTTCTTATCACCTTGGTGCCGCTGGATCTCTGAGCCGCTGCTTTTTGAAAATAAATGGCCATTTCGTTATCAAAAATTGTGTCAGCAGGCCAGCCATAATTGGTGAAACTTATATGCTTGCGAATTCTTAGGCCCGATTTAATGTCACTGTAAGCAGAATTTTCTCTAAAAAAATCTGGCTTTTCGTAATTTAGGCTGATCAAATAATCGCAAAAACTTGGTTCATTATTGCTTGATTTAGCATAAACGATCGCGTTTTCTCGGTTTTTTCGCTCACACAGATAAAGAAAACCAATGTTAGTGTCAACCGTATGGGTGATTTCTCTCGCAAGAACCCCCTCTTTGGTAGATATTGCTTCTTCTATTTCGGGAGTTAGAAAGCCCTCTAGCAGTCCAAGTGTCAGACTTATTTTCATGTCAAGCTCGCGATTTCTTGGCCCGGAAGCGTTTAAAAAACCCTGATTTGCTGCATATTTGCCCAGAATTCCCTCGATTAAACGATGGTCATCAGTCCCTGAGAATTTGAAAATATTGAATGTTCCGTTTGACTCAAATGCACTTAGGCTGGTTATCCAGTTCCATATCCCAGGAAAATTTTGATGAAGAGCATTCAGGATTTTACTGGTTGGCTGATCACTATTTTGCAGATGCATTTTTATTTCAAGCAATCGAGCCTGCAGACCAGCCCTTTTTTCATCTTCCATCTGCAAAATTTTATTCAGTCTATTTTCAAGCTGTGCTTTTAAATGCAGCTCAACAATCCTGTCAAAGCCTGAAAGAAGATAATACGTTACAATCCCTGTAGCTGCAACCGGCAAAAGAAATAGGGCGCCGATTACCAGCAGTAATTTTTTTCTGATCTGAACCGGCAACCTGAAACGGAATAGAGAAGCGTAGAATGCCGCTAATGTTAAGACAAAGCCAAAGGCTATCGAAGAGTAACGGACAAAGTAATAAGTCTGGCGCTGATTGAAAAATTCCTCGGGAAAGTGCCCGAAAACTCTTATTTTTGCTCTGCCTGAAAGCTTTTTTTCAGCATCCGGGTAAAAGTCGTTCCAGAAACTCAGGTGTGATTCAAAATTGGTTGGAAGATTGCCGATGTAGGTCAGCCCATCCTGCATTTCATAAAAGCCATTATGCCTGTCTTTTTGCGCTGGTTCTACCGCGCACTGAATATTCTGCTGCTCAACCATTGTTGATGCAGATTTGGCAATGCTGACCGGATTTATGGAATCTCCACGAACAATCAGCATGTAACCGCCATGAATGTTCACCCGGCTCATATTTACAATCGAATATGAATATAGATACTGCCGAGAAAAATAGTCGGTATAAATTTTGTAAACTTCGTCGTAATTTGGCTTTAAATCAGTGAATCGTGAAATATATCGGTTAAAATAAGCATCATGGTTGGACTGAGCTTTGATAATTTCGGCAAGGACCAGGCTTGGATGTAACAGCGATATCCAGCGCTTCTGGTAATTCATGTAAAAAATTGCCGATGCCTTCTCCATCAGATTAACCATCATTGAAAGAGCAAGAATTCTTGCATGTTTTCCAAGCGCTTCATTAAGCTCGGGATCGTACCAGAAATTCAACGTCGAAAAACCGGAAGCACTGCTGATGAAAAGCAAAGGCGAGAGTTCGTGATCCTTCAGGGCTCCGACAAATTTTTCAGGAATCGAACTCGTGTAAATCTCATCGCCAAAGTTGGCGTCAGGATAAAGCTTCAGAAGTTCTGGCTTCATTTCAGGAAGGAGTTCTTTATGAATATTCTGAATCAGATGCTTAAGGTATGATTCTGGGCAGAGTCTTAATTTGAAGCTTTCAACCTCCTGCATGATCTTTTCTTTCAACAGCTCAATCGAAGTTTCACGACTGCGTTCAAAAATTTTCCGAGAAAGATGATTTACAAAAATCAGCGGAAATGAAAAAACCAGCAGCCCAACGACTGCTGTTAATCGCGCTTTATTTGAATTGCTGTTTTTCAAAGTCTTTTGCAGTCTAATTTTACCACAGCTAATCTTTCATTTCCCGCACAATATATTTTATCGGAACTGACACCGATGAAGTTCTCACCAAAAAAATCAAAAATTGAACCGGAAATAGTTCGCTCGGGCAAACGCCCCAATAGATTCTCGCCATCGGTCAGGTAAGCTACCTGAACCGGCGAAGCAAATTGCCCGTCAGAAGTAAAATCACCACCGCTGGCTATTGCTACCAGAATGCCATGCCGCCCGCCAAGCAATTCTTTCAACGTTTTATTTGAATGATTTATTTCAAAATTACAGGTGCCAGGACTTGGAACGCTGTCATATGCGCCGCCGGCGCAACCCGTATACTCAAAATTGTATTGCAGCGCAGTGCGCTTATCCGTGTATGGTCTGACTATTCTGCCGTTTTCCACCAGATTTAGCAATTTTGCGGGTGCGATTGTGCCTTCGCTGTCAAACTCTGGTGAAAAGGTTTCAACCGGGTCGTTGGCTATTTTAAGAGTAAAATTTTCATTGAAAACTTTTTGCCCAATCTGTTGTTGAAAAAGCGAGGCATTGTTGCCTGCCAGTTTTCCGTTCAGGTCACGAAGAAATAGCCGGGTCAGCATTGACTGGTCAATGATTATCGGGAGATGCAGATCAGAAAGTTCAACTTTGTTCTGGTAAGCCTCGATTATCTCTTTAACTGTTTGAATAATTCTGCTTTCTTCCAGTTTTCTATCGGTGATCCCGAAAAATGTGTCCATTATTCCGGTTGAGGTAGCCTCTTTTAAAAGAAATGAAACAGACAGGCAAGTGTCGGCAAACTTCAGATCAGGTCCGCCGTCATTTTCAATTGAATATTCAATTGAATTCATATTTACTTTGTTGCTGATGATTACAATCGGCTCAAACTCAAACCCCACCGATCTCGCATTTCCGGTAGTTGCTTCAGCCAGCTCAGCAGCAGTTTGTGCGCTGTGCAGTCGGCCCTCAAGTCTGCCGCAACAGATCAGTCTGGTTTTTTCTGCCCGGGTTCCTTCATCATCGAATGGGCAAAAGCCACTTCCAGAAATCTGGCCATTATCACAGATGTTGAGAATTTCAGCCCCGACTTTTTTGCCGAGACTCCATTCTTTTTTCATCGAATCGTCGCCAATCATGAAATCTGCTTCAGATTTATGCCCGAAGCTTTCGTGCGCAAAAATTCCCGCGGCCAGAGGCGAAAGAACAACGCAGTAGTTGCCACCTTCTATTTTTTCCGCTTTTTCGAAAAACTCCTGTGCCTGTTCGATATGGGCTTTTGCCTCAGAATGAAGCTTCTGCAGCTTATCGATTCCGTCTTCCGCTTTACACCAGGACTCACTGAAAACATCTTTGCCGGTGCCAAACCTTATTCCCGGCCGCAATCCCGCTATCTGCGTGTCAAAGCGCAAATTGGTGCCCAGACTTGAAAAGATTTTTTTCTCACAATGTGAGTCGGTGTAAATTCCGCTCCAGTGGGTAATTTCCTGGTGTTTGTTTATCAGTTCAAGATAACTGTCGAGGAGTTTTCGTTTTTCTGGCAACGAGGTTTTTTCAACTTCACGACCCGCAAAGTTTATATAATCGCCAGAGTTGCCCCCGCAATTTCTTTGCCACCGGGTTGTCCAAAATCTCTTTATTTGCGATGGCAAGCTCAGCCAGAGCATCTATTTCCATTTGTATGCCATCGATGCCGGTTGTTGATGAATAATACCAGCGATTTCCGTCAAAAACCCTGATAAAAGCGCCCGTATCGGTTTTTTCCTTGATTTCTTCAAGTCGGCCCATCTCAATTCTTATCAGTGAACGATAGGTGGTTTCGATGCGAACATCGCAAAAAAGATGCCGTGGAAAATTAAACATGCATGGATGCTCCTGAATTTATTTAGCGAAAGGAAGGGGGGGACGGCTTTCTATTTTTTCCTTCAGATAAGCTCTTCTTAATCTCTGGGCCCTTTCATATTCATCAAGGGCGTCATACCAGCGGTATGCGGCAACCAGGCAGGCAATAAAAGTCAAAACCAGAAAAATAAGATTGCCTGCTACTTTTTGGGTTATTGAAGAAGAGCCGCAGCCAGGGCAGGTTTGAATCTCGGTTTTGCAGTGTTCACAAGTTATTCTCATCAGTTGCCTCTCATCAGCTCTTTATTGGAAAGATACTCGAGCCGAAAATAAGGTCGGGAATCGAGGCAGGCAAAATAAAAATTGACCGTGCTACGCGCCGTTTCCCAAGTATAAGTTAATATTCGTTCATTTGCCAGAACTGACTCAATTTTCTCTTTTCTGGAAATGGCATTCTCAAGTTCTTCAAGCGCTGTAGCCTTGGGTGGGCCCATTTGGCTGGCCATCGATATATACATTTCATAAAAAAAGTTGTCGGCCACCGCAGCACTGTTCAGAACCTGGCAGGCAAGATCTTCATAATAACTGAAATCAAGTTTAACCCATGATGGACAGGGATCGCCCACCTTTAGTCTGGCAGCCTGTTTTGCCTCTTCCAGGTTTTCTATGGGGCTGCCCAACAAAATGTAACAGCCGCCTGAAAGATGGTTCTGTGCAAACATATAGCGGGCAATTACCTCGAAATTCCCGATTTTTGTCAGATAATCAAGGCTATACGGGTCATTGCGTGCTTCAAGCTTCTGGGCTTTCTCCTTTTCGATGATCTCTGAGCGCAGCTGACCCCACAGTCCAACGCGAAAGTCACCCTCTTTTCCGCCACCAGATTTTGCCTTATTGTTTTTTTTCTTGTTAGAAGCCTTCTCGGGAGCATCTTTGGCAGGTTTAGGCAGACCGGCTTCCTTGACTTCCTTTTGCTTCTCTGCTTCTTCCCGGGCCGCTCTGAATGGCTTCATCGCAATGTCGGTCTCTTCTTTAACCTTGATTTCAAGAGAAATGAAAATGATTGACAGAAAAAACAGCAATCCTGAAATCTGGTTCATTAACGAAGCCTTCGGATCGCGTATTCCGTGCTTGCAGCCAGGGCAGATGGCTATTTGCTTTTTACAACTCTCACATTGGTACATCTGAAGTAAATTATCATAAATTGATCACAATTTCAGCTCTAAAATAATACCAATTCTTATGTTTTTTAGCTAAATCAGGGGAAAGAATTGATAATTCGCAGAATTGCAAAATAGGCGGTTGCCGTTAAACCGCAGCCAACCACCAATGAACCCCAAAAACTATAGCCCATCTTAAGCATAAACGGAAAAATTAAGAAAAAAACCAGCGATGGTATTACCATCCAGAAAATGTTGTGGCACAAATTCATGATTACTGGTATTTCAGTGTTTTCCTGCTTGAGCCAGATAATTGCAATCAGACTGGTAATTGGCAGAGATGCCAGAACTGCAGCCGCAGTCTGGTTTTTTTTGGCAATCTCGGTAATGCCAACAATCAATAGAAGAACAATCGCAATCTTAATAAAATATTGCATATTCAACCCTTTGCCTTTATTCTTACAAGTGCAATTATCTTATCTCAAAGACGGGCATTTCGACAAGCTCAATGACCGTCTTTTGTCGGTCGTGAAAAGATAATTTTTTCATATATACTTGCCTGCTTTTATGAAACTGGTCAGATATTCAAAAATTCTTAAATCGCTGGAAATGAGAGAAATTGTTCTTCTCAAATCTTTCCCTTGCAGGTGGGGTCGCTGCAGCTTCTGCAGCTATATTGACGATAATTCGACCGACCCTGATGAAATCGACCGGCTGAATTCAGAGGTTTTACTTAATGTTACCGGCGAATTCAAGGTGCTTGAAGTTATTAATTCCGGCAGCTGTTTTGAGATTCCTGAAAAATCATTGCTGGCTATTCGACAAACAGTTGAAAGATGCGGTATTGAGAAGCTTTATTTCGAGGCTCACTGGAGTTACCGGCATAAATTGCATGAATTCAAACAGTTTTTTAAAGTAAAAACATTTTTCATTACCGGAATTGAAACATTTGATGATTATTTTCGCAACCAGGTTCTGAAGAAGGGCGTGGTTTTCGCCAATGTCGATGAAATAAAGCGCTATTTCGATTCGGTTTGCATCATGGTTGGAATGCTTGGGCAGACAAAAGAAATGATAATTCGAGATGTAAAAATTCTGCTCGACAATTTCGAACACGGAACCGTCAATATGTTCGTTGAAAATCAGACTGAAATCAAACCCGATTTAGATCTGCAAAGATGGTTTAAACAGGAATACGTCTGGTTGAATGATGTGAAAAAAGTCGATGTCCTGTGGAAAAATACCGATTTTGGCGTGGGAACGGTTTTAAATGAGTAACAATCTGCTCTGGTTTCTGCTTTTATTGGTTAATTACGCCGGTCTTGTAGCTTCATTCAAATTTTTCCGTAAATCCGGTCTTTACGCCTGGATAGCCATGGCATCTATTCTTGCAAATATTCAGGTAATCAAAACCATTGAAATTTTCGGATTCGTCACTACTCTGGGTAATATAATTTACGGCAGTTCATTTCTGGCAACGGATATTCTGGGAGAATGTTATTCAGAACAAGATGCCAGGCAGGGTGTGAATATCGGTATTTTTACCATTCTGTTAACCACGATAATCATGCAGATCTGCCTGCATTTCACTCCACATCCAACTGATATCGCCAATCAGGCCCTTGATACCATCTTCTCAATTCTCCCTCGCATCACTCTGGCCAGCATCATGGCTTATTTTGTCAGTCAGAATTTCGATGTCTGGTTTTATCACTATCTTTGGCAAAAGTTTCCCGATCATCTTTGGGTGCGAAACAATGGTTCGACCATGGTTTCGCAGCTTTTCGACAACATCATTTTTACCCTTATTGCATTTTATGGAGTTTTTCCCAATGGGGTGATCGTTCAGATTTTCGCCACAACATATCTGATGAAATGGGTAGTTGCTTTATTTGACACACCATTTCTTTATTGGGCAAGATACCTGCATCGAATTCAGCCGGAAGTCTGAATTTCAGCAGTTTCAAGCGCTTCTTTGAATTCCTCTGAAGTTAAGGGGCGGGGAAAATTGTAGAAAATCTGTCCTGGGCGTTCATTGTAATATGGGCGATTACAATCACCACAACCGGAGGTTCTGAAACAGGTTCCCTGATCCAGTTGCTGCAAAACATATTCAAATGAAAGTTTAATTTGAGAAAGCTTGCCATCATGAAAGCCGAAATCTTCAAATTTTATGCTTTTAATTTCGTTCAGATATCTGAAAATCTGAACTCTTCGATAACCGGAAAGATTTGGAGCCGTCCCTCCATTGACCGGTGTCAGCGCAAATAATGAAACCTGCCCACCAATTTTGGTTATCTCACTGATAGTTTGACAGAATTGTTCTTCACTGTCACCAAGTCCAAAAATCAGATGAACCTCAATTTTACCCGGATGCATTCTTATCAATTTTAATAAAAATGGCCAGTCCGTTTCCCAGTTTTTTTTCTTATGAGTTAAATACATGTCGGGAGAAGCACCGTCAAGACCAATCCCGATGTGGTCGGCCCCCATTTCAAGAAGTTCTGATGCGAGTTTTGTCTGCGATGGACTTAGGGTTACGCTGAAATTCAAGCCTTTATTTGATAAAATTCCGGCAAATTCTTTTAACGTTTCATTTTTTTCAGGATTAAACCCGGTTTGCAGGCAAACTCGCCTGAACGGGCGAGGTTGGGCCGAAAGAAGTGAAACTATCCGGGAAAATGAAAACTCTGGCCAGATGATACGGGAAAGCTTTTGGGTTCGTGAATTCCCATTTGCTCTTGGACAGAATGAGCAAGAGCCGATGCAGCCCGTATCCCATAAGAGATAGGCGGTAGTGGGCGCAACATCCTGTCGTGCCTCAATCAACCCAAGAACTATGGCAGTGCCATAAGAAACTCTGATTTTTTCTTCGAGAAGGTTTTTCATAAGCAACAGCAATCGTGTTTCTTTGAAATATCTATATGAAATTCTTCAAGAATTTCAAGCAGACAGTGATCGGGTTGAACAAAGGATTCACAACCATGCAGCCAGGCAAGAATGTCGAATTCCCTTCGGTAAATTCCTGCCGGTCTCATGCAGCCGATGCCGACCGGACATTTCAATATCCGTAAGGCATAGGCTACCACCTCGATGGCTTTATTTACCATGGGAGCGGGTTGCTTCTGAAGATCCGTTCCAGGGGTGGGTCGAAAAACTATAATTACTGCCTTTTCAATGGCCTGGTGGCTTAGAAAATCGAAGCTCTGCATTTCGTGTGCCCGGCCAGCTGGGTCGAGACCAATTGTTATGTGAGGAATTGTTTGAAAATGATTCAAGTAATTGTTTAATAGATTTCGATAGTCTTCAACCTTGTGTTTTAACCTGAAAACCCGCTGAATAACCCAATCACTGACCGGCAGGTCAAAGGAAACTGTGGTTTTCCGCTTTTTTAAAAAAAGCAGACGTTCGGCAGGTTGAAAGCCTGGATGAACATTAAACTCCAGATGCTCTGGCAGTTTACAGAGAAAATCTTCATGCTCAGCAATAGAAACTGCACCGTCACTATCGCTGCCACCACTGATCAAAAGAGAATTGTATTTATCCAGGTCTATTTGTGAAAGTTTTTTAAGATCGGTCATTCCTCTCAGATAGTGGCCGTTACAATGGGCACAATTCTGCTCGCAGCTCAAGCCTGAAAGAGATACGGAAAGGGTCTTGTGCGGAACAACCCGAACCAGTCTTTTTGACGGGAACCCTGAATCAATGGCTTTCTGCCCAATTACCTGAAGATCTGGCGAAAGTTCTGCCAGCAGGCGGTCAAAAAGTTTGGACATCAGATTTCGTCGTCGGCTGAAACGCGAATAACCTCAGAAAGAGTGGTAATGCCGCGCAAAACTTTGGCAAGGCCATCCTGCCTTAAAGTGCGCATGCCCTGTTTCATCGCTTCATTCTTGATTACGCTGGTAGCAGCCTTTTCTACAATAAGTTCTTTAATTCTTTCTGTCGGCACCAGCAGTTCGGTAACTGTGGTTCTGCCGCGATACCCGGTCTGATTGCACTTCTGGCAGCCCTTGCCCCTGAATACCTGAGTTTTGCCGGCCTGGTAAAGAAGCTTTGATCGCTTGATCACAGCCGCCGCCGGAATATATTCTTCCTTGCATTCTTCGCAGATGGTTCTGATCAGACGCTGAGCCATAACCCCAATGATTGAGCTCGCAACCAGAAATGGTTCTATTCCCATGTCGATCAGGCGTGTCATCGCACCCGCTGAATCATTGGTATGCAGAGTCGAAAAAACCAGGTGCCCGGTTAATGCCGCTCTTATCGCAACTTCTGCAGTGTCATAATCGCGAATTTCACCAACCATGATAACGTCAGGATCCTGTCGCAGAATTGAGCGAAGGCCGCCGGCAAAAGTAAAACCAGCCTTTGGGTTAATCTGCCCCTGGTTGATGTTCGCAAGCTGGTATTCTACCGGGTCTTCAATGGTAACGATATTGATCGTCGTATCTTTAATCTTCTGCAGGGCAGCATACAGCGTTGAAGTTTTACCGCTGCCGGTTGGTCCGGTTACCAGAACAATTCCATTTGGTTTTTTGATCAGCCCTGAAAACTGCTTGAGCGTATCATCAGGAAAACCCAGCTCTTCAAGCCCGAAAACGACCATGCTTTTGTCTAGAATACGCATTACCACCTTTTCACCGCGCAGGGTGGGATAGGTGGAAACGCGCAGATCTATTTCGCGGTCGTTCAGCTGCAGCTTGATGCGGCCGTCCTGTGGAACGCGTTTTTCAGCGATATCAAGCTCTGCCATAACCTTGCAGCGCGAAATGGTCGCCGCTTCAAAAGTTTTGGGCAAGGCCATTACTTCTTGCAGCATTCCGTCTATTCTAAATCTGGTGCGTAGCAATGTTTCATCGGGTTCAATGTGAATATCTGAAGCTTTTTCCTTGATGGCGCGGGTAATGATGAGATTTACCAGTTGAATGATGCTCTGCTTGTCTCCGGCGTTGATCTGTGACAGATCAATGGTAGAATCGCCGGCCTTTTTATCGCTGAGCCCCTGAACTTTTTTGGCAAAATTCTCTATGGTCTCCTTGCCAGCAGCTCCGCTCTGTCCACCAGTTACCCCTTCCGGGGTCCTTGGTACATGGGCGGTTGCATCAATTTTGTAAAATTCATCAGTCGCTGCAATGATTTCGCTCATGCTTGAAACAAGAGGCTTGATCTTACATGCCGTAGTATACTCAAGATTGTCGAGTAGAAAACTGTCGAGCGGGTCGAGCATAGCCACCGTAACCGCGCCCTTTACCCGCAAAATTGCAATACAATGGTACTTTCGGGCGATATTCTCTGGAATCAGCTTAACTACTTTGGGGTCAATAACGTAATTGCGCAAATTTGCATGGCTGAAGCCAAGCTTGGTTACCAGAAATTCGATAAGACGTTGCTCGGTGATCATACCGAGCCTGACCAGAGTATAACCCAGGGTGTCACTGGTTCTTTTTTGCTCCGATAACGCCTGACTCAGGTTCTCTTCACTGATAATTCCATCTGCAACCAGCGATTGGCCCAGCAGCTTCTTTTCAATTCGTGCCATTTATTTACTCTACAATGCCAAGATTCTGCTCAAACTGACGCTGAGCGTTGATTACATAGTCAACAATTACCTTTTCCGTCTCAGCTGGAACATTGTTAAACGAAATAATGCATTCATGAATTTCTTTGGCTGAAGAAGTTATGAAATCTTCGGTAGAGGTGCTTCCACCGCCAAGTTTAAGCCTGACCAGACGGCCTTGAATGCCCTGAATAAAATTGCTGCCGATCTGGAAGGCAAGAATGATGTATTTGCCCTGTTCGACGTCTTCGTTGGTTTCAACCACGCAACCACCGGCAGAAAGGTTGATGATGACGCCACGCATTTCGAAATCACTGCCGCTTACCGAGCCGTCAAGCATTTCACCTGATAGAAGAACTTTGAATTTGCAGGGAATTCTGGTCTCGGTGCGGATTGCTGAGCGTTTGCTGGCACCTTCGACCTGGAAGTCAAACGGAACCAGAGAGTTCTGAAAAATATCGGAAAGAGTGCGCAGCTCTTTAGCGCTGCTGCTGGTCTGATCAACGATAACCGTTTTACTTAACGCCGTATTGGCAATATTCTGAATCTGCAGAGAAATATCATCAGTTATTTGGGAAATTGTGTTCACTTTCTGATACATGATATCGGCCGTTTCGCTCTGCCGCTCTGCCGACTGACTGATATCCCTGATAATGTCATTGAGTTGGTTGGTCGTCTGAACCATTGAACCAAGGCTTGACTCAACCGTAGTTACGACTTCCATGCCCTGATTAACCTGCTGGGTGTTGTTCTGCATCATTTCTGCCGCATTCTCGGTTTTTTGCAGAATGTCATTGATCAGATTATTGATTTTTTTCGATGATTCAGCCGAACCGCGTGCCAGTTTTCGAACTTCTTCAGCAACTACGGCGAAACCTCGACCCTGCTCACCCGCTCTTGCCGCTTCAATCGCGGCATTAAGTGCCAGAAGGTTGGTTTTTTCTGCGATATTTGCAATTTCCGTCAAAATTGTACCGATCTGTTTGCTGCGGTCATTGAGATCATTTACCAATGAGGTCGAACCATCGGTAAGCTCTTTGATCTTAAGCATTTTCTGAACCGCTTCTTTGACTGACATCTGCGTCGATTTTGCACGCTCAGAAACGCTCTGGCTGTCTTCTTTGGCAATAATAAGCTTTGAACTGATGTCTTTCGAAAGGCTGAAACTGCTTTCAAGCGACGAAATTGTCTCGCGCAGATTTGAAGCGTTATTTAGGGCTTTCTCATTGGTTTCGCCAACGCCATCTACGATTTCTTTGATAACCTGTGAACTTATCTGCGCTGTGCGGTCAAGGTCAATTGACGCCTCTTCAAGCTTGAGCGATATCACCAGAACTCTTTTCAAAACAGACATGACCAGCTTGAACATCTGGTCAAAAATATCCATTTCACGGCCCATGCCTTTTCTGGTCGAAACAAAATTTCCAGGTTTCAGTCCTACCATGGTGGTCAGGTCTCGAGAGACTACAGTTACGATTCCACGTAAAACTTCGCGACCAAACCAGCCGATCATAACGCCAGAAATCAGGCCGAGAACGATTGAGGCTATCAAATAGGAAGTTTTTGCGGTTTTGGCGATCTTGCCGACGACTATCCCCAGTCCGGCAGTACTGCAGCCAATTATAATTCCCAATAGAAGCGCAAAAATCCAGAGGTTCCTCTGAGATTTCGCGTCTTTTCCTATGATCAGAGAATGAAGAGCCATGTGTTTAATCTAATCTCAGAGGTCACTCTGATTTTCTTTTTTTGACTTTTTTTCAGTAACAGCTGCCACATTCTTAACAAGTTTATGCTCTTTACGAATTCTGTCAAGAATTCCATTAACAAATTCATAACTTCGGTCAGCTGAATATTGTTTTGCCAGTTCAATCGCTTCATTGATCGTTGCATTGATCGGAATTTCTTCGATATAAAACATTTCGCAGGTTGCCGACCTTAAAATACAACGGTCAATGGTTGCCATTCTTTCAAGCGACCAGTTCTGAGCGGTAGCTTCAAGTATCTTGTCTATTGTCTTACTGTTTTCTGCGGCCACTTTTACCAGCTGCCCGGCAAAA
The DNA here is from genome assembly GCA_020722725.1 of Candidatus Methylomirabilis sp. Taxonomy (GTDB): domain Bacteria; phylum Muiribacteriota; class Ozemobacteria; order Ozemobacterales; family Ozemobacteraceae; genus DYKG01. The sequence continues at coordinate 3,790 of DYKG01000045.1, read as the reverse complement.
TCAAGCAGGGGTTTCTCTTTTTTCAACTTGTCGCTGATGCGGGCAGCAAACTTCCTGATTGCGGCTTCAGCATCAGGATTAACCGTAAGACCCTTGAAATATTTGTCCAGCATATCTCGGCAAAGCGAAGCACAATCTTTGCTTTCATTTAAACATTTTTTTGAAAGAGTCTCGGAGAAGTCGGGGATAAACTCCTCGACTTCTCCTGAGAGTATCTCTTGAAAAGTGGAATTCTTGACGAACCCCCGGGCAAGTTTTTCGAAAGCCGGAAACAGCACAACTTCCTGCGTAACCTGGTTTAAGGCCTCGGCCAGTTCACAGCCGATCATTTCGGCCTGGTAATGTGCTTTAAGAGCCAGCTCTCTTGCCCTGCGCCTGGGAGAATTCATCAGTTTTTATTCCTCACGCTTCAGATGCTTTGGCTTTGACCGGTTTGTGGTTCTGGCTCTTAAGACTTTTTTCGCGATCTTCAGCATATTTGAGGGCTGCATGAGCAGCTGCCAGTCGTGCTATTGGAACGCGGAACGGTGAGCAGCTTACATAGTCGAAGCCGAGTTTATGACAGAACATTACTGATTCCGGTTCGCCACCGTGTTCACCGCAGATGCCGACCTTGAGATCGGGTCTGGTGGTGCGGCCACGTTCAACGCCCCATTTCATCAGGTGCCCAACGCCTTCCTGATCGATGCTCTGGAACGGGTCATGTTTCAGGATCTTTTTGTCGTAATAATCCTGCAGGAACTTGCCGGCGTCATCACGACTGTAGCCAAAGGTCATCTGAGTCAGGTCGTTGGTGCCGAAACTGAAGAATTCTGCTTCAGTTGCGATCTGGTCAGCAACGATGGCAGCTCTGGGAATTTCAATCATAGTGCCGATCAGATATTTCAGTTTGCCGGCAACGCCATACTTTTTGGTGGTGTCTTCAGCAATCTTCTTAACGATGGCCTTCTGATTCTTCAGTTCTTCAATGGTGCCGATCAGCGGTATCATTACTTCCGGATATACGGTTACGCCTTCTTTGGTCAGCTTGCATGCTGCTTCAAAGATTGCTTCGGCCTGCATTTCAGTGATTTCGGGATAGGTGATGCCGAGGCGGCAGCCGCGGTGTCCGAGCATAGGGTTGAATTCATGCAGTGAATCAACTTTGGCTCTGACCTTTTCCAGAGAAACGCCAAGCTGCTTGGCCATTTCTTTCTGGGCTTTTTCTTCCTGTGGTACGAATTCATGAAGCGGCGGATCGAGGGTTCTGATAGTGACCGGGTAGCCTTCCATGGCTTTGAAGATGCCGTAGAAATCTTCGGTCTGGAATTTCAAAAGCTTCTTCAGAGCTTTGCGGCGTCCGGCTTCATCGTCAGCCAGAATCATTTCTCTCATATAGTCGATGCGGTCGCCTTCGAAGAACATATGTTCAGTGCGGCACAGGCCAATTCCCTGGGCACCGAACTTGCGGGCCACGGTTGAATCTTTGGGAGTGTCGGCATTGGTGCGCACATCAATCTGTCTTGCCTTGTCGGCCCATTTCATGATGGTGCCGAAATCGCCGGAAAGACTGGGTTCAATGGTTGGAACAGCGCCGAGCATTACATCGCCGGTTGAACCGTCGAGGCTGATCCAGTCGCCTTCTTTGACCACTTTGCCATTAATGGTCATCTGGCGTTTTTTATAATCGATCTGCAGGTCACCGGCTCCGGCCACACAGCATTTGCCCCAACCGCGAGCAACAACGGCTGCGTGAGAGGTCATGCCACCGCGTGCGGTAAGAATGCCGGCAGATGCATCCATGCCACCAATATCTTCTGGGCTGGTTTCAATGCGTACCAGAATCACTTTCTCGCCCCTGGCTTTCATATTTTCAGCGTCTTCAGCGTTGAAATACACGCGGCCACAGCTGGCTCCCGGAGATGCGGGCAGACCCCTGGTGAGTTTTTCTTTCTTGGCTTTGGGGTCGAAAATTGGGTGCAGAAGCTGATCAAGATCGCTGGGTTTGATTCTGAGAATCGCCTGGGTTTCGGTGATCAGTTTTTCTTTTACCATGTCAACCGCGATTTTAACCGCAGCAGCTGCAGTTCTTTTACCGGTTCTGGTCTGGAGCATCCAGAGCTTGCCGTTCTGAATGGTAAATTCGATATCCTGCATGTCTTTATAGTGGTTTTCAAGCTTTTGGTAAACATCGACCAGCTGATTGTAGACATGGGGCATTGATTCTTCAAGTGACGGATGATAGGCTTTGCGGTCTTTTTCACTGACGTTATTGTCTTTGGCCCATTCTTTCGAGCCCTTGATCGTTACCTGCTGCGGAGTTCTGATGCCGGCGACGACATCTTCACCCTGAGCATTGATCAGATATTCGCCGTAGAAAGCATTTTCGCCGGTGGCGGGGTTTCTGGTAAAGGCAACGCCAGTGGCGCAGTCATCACCCATGTTGCCATAAACCATGGCCTGAACGTTTACAGCGGTGCCCCAGTCTTCTGGAACACCTTCTTTTTTGCGATACTTGATGGCGCGGTCGCCCATCCATGACCCGAAAACTGCGTTGATTGCGCCCCAGAGTTGTTCAATCGGATCAGTCGGGAAATCCTTTTTGGTTCTGTCTTTGATCAGTTTTTTATAGCGCTGAGTCAGTTCTTTCAGCATCGGAGCAGTCAGTTCGGTATCTTTTTCAACTTTATTTTCTTTTTTCAGCTTGTGCATTACGGTTTCAAAAGGATCTTCTTCATCTTTTGATTCCGGTTTCATGCCCATTACAACGTCTCCATACATATGAACGAAGCGGCGATATGAATCCCAGCCGAAACGTTCATTGTTGGTCTGTTGGATGATGCCCTGAACGGTTTCATCATTAAGACCAAGATTCAATACTGTATCCATCATGCCAGGCATTGAAACTCTGGCACCAGAGCGAACCGATACCAGCAGCGGGTTCTTTTTGTCGCCAAATTTTGCGCTCATTACTGATTCGATATGTTTTAGACCGGCTTCTACCTGCTTTTCCAATTCCTTCGGGTATTTCCGGTTGTTTTCATAATAAACGGTACACATTTCGGTTGAAATGGTAAAACCTGCCGGAACCGGCAAACCAATGCTGTTCATTTCAGCAAGATTTGCACCTTTTCCGCCGAGGAGATCTTTCATGCTGCCATTACCTTCAGCTTTTCCTGCGCCGAAAGTATAAACGTATTTTGTCATCGGGGCCTCCTGAAAAAATTGCTAGATTTAAAGTGGACCATACCATCCATTCCGTGCAAGAATAGCATAGAAAGAAAACAATATGCAAGGTACTTTAACGCTCAGTTAGCAGTTTTTCTATTTCTGAAATAATCATCTGTGGGTCGAACGGTTTAAAAACAAAACCGTTGGCACCGCATTCAAGACCGCGTTTTTTGTCTTGGGACAATGCGAGCGCCGTCACCATTAAAACAGGAATGGAAGATGTTTCGGGGCTTGATTTTAAAGTTGAACAGATCTCGTAACCGTCGATACCTGGCATGGCAACATCCAGTATTATCAGGTCGGGCTTATTTAACCGGGCCAGGGCGACCGCATTTTCTGGCTGCATACATGAAATACTATGGTAATCGTAAACTCCCAGAATAGTTTCCAGCAGAAGAACTATCGCTTCTTCGTCGTCAATTATCAGAATCTGTTTTAACTTCTTGTCTGGCAATTTTTTTCCCCATGATTTTCTGGCGAATTCTAAAACAATCGAGGCAAAATTTCAAATTCTTTATTAAAAGGCACAGCAATTCTCGGTATACGTACAGAAGCGGGTTTTCACACATAGTTAGTTTGA
>DYKG01000086.1 GCA_020722725.1 Candidatus Methylomirabilis sp. | reverse complement strand
ATCAAAACCGTTATTGGAGGTAAAAAGCCCGGTTGACCGAGAATTACTGGTTTTTTTACATCGCGATTGACACTTGTGTACGTCTAATGTATCATGCAATAGCTAGTAAATTTTCCTTGGAGGATGATTTGTGAAAAAGTTCTTTTCTTTTACTTTTGCCATGTTCCTTATGATCTCCGTTATTGGTCTGGTCGGCTGCAATGGCCTGTGGGATTTTGGCGATGACGATGATGTTCTCGCAACCCCAATCAATTTTAAGATTCCCGCAGCAATCAAACTTGCTAAAGTAGACAACACTTTCCTGGCAGCCGTGGTTACCGGTGACGCTGCTGATTACAGCAAGCTGAAAGCCAATGTTTATAAAAAAGCCACTGATGCTGCTACCGCCGACACGCTGGTAAATTCAACCCCCTTTTCAATTGCCGCAAATGGCACTTTCAACGCTGAATTTGCCGGCTACAGCGGAACCTACTATGTTAAAATTTATAACCCTAACAATGCCGGTTTCGTTCTTTACGCCTATTGGGAAAACCTGACCGCCAATGTCACTACCACTCAGAACATCACTGAAATCACTACTGCCGTTGGTATCGCCATTCAGGCAGCCAAAAAAGACGGCCGCGTAGTAACTTCAGCCGATATTTCGGCAGCTACCCTGACCACTCTCACTAACACTGTTACAAACACCGTAACCGATTCAACCAAGAAGCTTACCGATCTTGAAACTGATACCACTTTCAGGGATGCTACCAAGGTTGCTGTAACTGGTGTAACCCTCAATAAAGCCACTCTGGCCCTTGCTGTTGGTGGTTCTGAAACCCTGACCGCAACTGTTGCTCCGGCCACTGCTACAGTAAAAACTGTAACTTGGGCTTCTGACAATACTGCCGTTGCCACCGTTGACACCACTGGTAAAGTAACTGGCGTTTCAGCCGGAACCGCTACCATTACCGTTACTACCACCGATGGCAGCAAAACCGCTGTTTGTGCCGTAACCGTCACTGCCGCAATCGTTCCGGTAACTGGCGTAACTCTTAACAAGAGCACCACCAGCATCGTTGCCGGTGCCAATGAAACTCTTGTGGCTACTGTTGCCCCAGCCAACGCAACCGATCGGACCGTAACCTGGACTTCTGACAATACTGCCGTTGCCACCGTTGACACCACTGGTAAAGTAACTGGCGTTTCAGCCGGAACCGCTACCATTACCGTTACTACCACCGATGGCAGCAAAACCGCTACCTGCGTGGTAACCGTAACCGCCGCTCTGGTTGGTCAGACTGTAACCCTTAATGCTGCCGTTACCACCGGCACCACTACTGGCATGCAGATCAAGATTACCGGCATCAGCGCTGCTGATGAAGCCGCTCTTGAAAGTAACACCACCATGAAGGTCACCCTCCCTGCAGGTGGCACCAATTACGATTTCGTAGTTAGCAAAACCATCTCTTCGCTGGTACCTGGCGTGGTAATGAATGTTAATACCACCAACCTGGCCACTTTCGACAGCTTCAGCAGCCTGTCATTCAATGAAAACCTGCCCGCCGGCTTTGCAATTTCTGTCACCCAGAGTGGAGCAGAAGTCGCTCATAACCAGTAAGTTCTGAAAAATTTCCGGGTCACCTTTGTGGCCCGGAATCTTTAAGGATTTGATAATGAAAAAAGTTTTGTTTGTTTTCTTGGTTTTGGTTCTCTGTGGCACTGTTTCATTTGCTGAAACAGCATTTGATTTTGACAACAGCAGTTCTCTTGACGACAAAGACCTGGCCATTTTCATCGCTTGGAAACAACTGGTGAATGCTGGTGTTGATTCGAGTCAGATTACTACTGCTCTGGTTTTACAGGCTGCCAAGCTTATTTTAACCAGTGTGAGCACCGTTTCAAGATTGCCTGACCTTGCCAGGGACAATCTGTCGAATGAATCAACCAACGCTCTTGATGACCAGGATATCGCTTATTTCATTGCATATAATCAGCTGGTTTTCGCCAATGCTCCAAATTTTACCTTTACCGATGTCGAAACCGTTGCAGGTAACTTACTTACTCTCACCACCAAGCTGGGTAAATTCCCCGGAACCCCGATCGGAGATTCCACTTTCTCAACGACTGTAACCGGAATTCAGGTGGATCAGTAAGAATTATATTCGGGGTTTATTCGGGGGACATCTTACTTAATTGATAAAAATTTGGCGGCAAAATCGTTTTTACCTTAGCAATTCCCGGTTGGGAATTTATTTTCACTCCAAGCGGTCAAATCGAGAAGCAAACCAGTAATGGTTTGCTTCTGCGGGTATGTGGGTGTAAAATAGTTTTAGTGCTGCGGTAACTTGCTGTTAAAAGCTCATTATTGTTTCGATATCTATCTGTTGCTTCGACCCGTCAAACGGGCTCAGCAACCGAAAAATGCGGTTATTGAGCTTGTCGGACGCGAAGGACTCGCTAATGCAGAGTCGCCTGAGGATTCAGTGCGACTCGTAAAATGCCCGCATTTTTTAAAACATTTGTATGATACGGATTATTAATGAGATTGGTATAGGAATTAACTTGCTAACCGGTTGAGATTTGATTTGCTGTCGGAGAGCTTTATGCTGATTGCTAACCCCATTTATGATTCGGTTTTTAAATACCTCATGGAAGACAACCGTGTGGCGCGGCTTCTATTGGGTGCGGTGATCGGTAAAAATATCATCAGCCTCGAACCTCGCCCGCAGGAAATAGTTGTAACCCGTGATAACCCGGCAAAGCACTCGGTGTTTCGCATGGACTTTTCGGCCCGCATCAAGACCGGTCAGGGCGAGCGTCTGGTAATCGTGGAGGTGCAGAAGGCAAAACATGCCACCGATATTATCAGGTTCAGGCGCTATCTTGGCAGACAATATGCCAACCCGGAAAACACTGAACGAGTTGGGCTTTACAAAAGAGGAACTCCGATAATCAGTATTTATTTTCTCGGTTACCCGCTTGATGATATTGACGCGCCGGTTCTCAAGATCGCCCGAGCCTATACCGATCTCACAACTAAAAAGGTCTATACGGTAAAAAACGATTTTATCGAAAGCCTTACTCACGACAGCTATATTATTCAGACTTCAAGGCTTAAAAGCCGCCGTCGCAATGAATTAGAGAGTATTCTAACCGTTTTCGACCCCGACAACATTCATCACAGCGAACATATTCTCAATGTCGATGAAACCGAGTTTCCCGAAAAATACCGCGAGATCATCAGACGGTTGCGCAAAGCCGCAGAGAGTGAAGAAATGCGCGAAATCATGCACGTCGAAGACGAAGTATTCGAAGAACTTGCAGCTGGCGAGCGTGCCGCTGAAGAACGCGACCAGGCGCTTGCACTAATCGCCGAGAAAGAAAACGTCATCGCCGAGAAAGAAACAGTAATCGCCGAGAAAGAAAACGTCATCGCCGAGAAAGAAACAGTAATCGCTGAGAAAGAAAACGTCATCGCCGAGAAAGAAAACGTCATCGCCGAGAAAGAAAACGTCATCGCTGAGAAAGAAACAGTCATTGCCGAAAAGGACCAACAGCTCATCCGCACCGTCATAAATCTTCATAAAGCTGGGCAAACCAAAGAAAAAATCAGCGATATAACCGGTCTTTCACCAGCAACCGTTGCAGAAATTCTAAACCCTCCCTGCCACGTCTCATCTGCTACTACGGCCTATAAACCCCGAAAGCCCCGCTCAAAATAACTCATACCCTTCATTAATTCGGGGGTAAATTCGGGGGACATCTTACTTAATTGATAAAAATTTGGCGGCAAAATCGTTTTTACCTTAGCAATTCCCGGTTGGGAATTTATTTTCATTCCAAGCGGTCAAATCGAGAAGCAAACCCAGCAATTCTCGGTGAGCGATAAAAACATGTATTGATCAAAGATTTCATCGTTTTTTCAAAGCATTTATTCCCAATTGCCCTAATCGTTGAGAAAAATCCGTTTGAAGGGTATTGTACTTTTGGAAGCAATATGATTTGATGTTGGAATGAATACTATAGCATTTCGAAATGAATCATACTCAAAAATACTTGTACTTTTTCTCCAATTATGGTTTTATTGGATATGACTATTTCATCAGATTTGAGAAAACGAATTATTGAATCCTATGACTCTGGCGAAGGTAATCGAAAGGAGATTGCCATTAGGTTTAAAGTTAGCGAAGACTTTGTTAAGAAGCTCTTGAAACAAAGAAAGAAGCTGGGACACATAAATTCTCTTCCTCGTGGCGGATCAAAACCCAAATTTCAAGGAGAACTTTTGCAGGAACTCAAAGAGTATGTCGAAAATCATCCTGATGCTACTCTATACAAAAGCTCATTGAATATTTCTCATAATAAGTTTGGTTTCATGAGGTTT
>DYKG01000009.1 GCA_020722725.1 Candidatus Methylomirabilis sp. | reverse complement strand
CTGACATAAAGCCCGGAGTATTGCCGCAAACCACGACGAAATTCCTGATAGCCCTCATCGACGCGCTCATGCAGGTTTTTGCCTTCGGCGGTGAATTGGTTTTCTTCCCATTCCTGGTCGAGGTGAATCAGGCCCCATTGCCTCTTGCAAAAGGCCAGATGCTGAAGACCAGAAATTTGCAGACAGTCTTCAATATTAAACATCAGCTTTTAATTTTAAAACAGTGGGCAGCCCAAACCGCCCACTGATTATTTCAGACCAGACGTTTAATGGTGATGCCATTCGGCAGATTGTCAGCTTTTACGTTAATCACATAATCACCGAATTTCCTTGCGGCCCCATTTTCTGTATTGGCACGAGTCACGGTAACACGGTCAAATAGTTCATGGGCAGAAGCATTACCCATTTTTGAGGAGTGCTCAAAGGCGATCAATGCACGGGTTGCCATCATGCCACGGGCAGCCGAGCGATCATGTTCAAACATGTTTTTAAGAGCTTCCCAGAAAAGTTCAAGATCGGCTTCGGAAAAACCGGTCTGTTCTGCCAATGGGGCTGAAATGAAACCATGGGCGCGATAGAGGCCGTAAGGAACGGAAAATTTGCGACCCATTGTGCGGTTACCGCCGCCTTGTTTTTCGGCATCTTCAGGAGTTGTGACAGCCATTCTGGTAATGCAGTGCTCCAAAGAGACTACTGGTTCAACTGATCTTGCGAAGGTTACTTGTATTGGGCCACGAACTTGACCGCAGTTAACCCCAGTTGACATTACTGCACCAAAAGTTCTTACATCATAAAAATTTTCACACATCCACTTTCTGGCTTTGTCAACGTTCTCTCCGCCTTTCCGCTTTTTATCATCACCGGAAAGATCAACACCAAGAGCCTTGTAGGCTCTTTCATGCTGAGAATTAAGAACAGCTTTTTCTTTTACATAGATGTCATAAGGGGGCTGTTCGCCCTTGCTCAAGCCAACAAAGTTTCTAACCTTTCTTTTTAAACAGACATCGGTTACCAGACCATGCCCGGTTTCAGCATCGACACGGGGCAGGTTGCCTGCATCAGGGTCGCCATTGGGATTGCCATCCTGAACATCGAAGAAAAGAACGAAATCGTAACGTTTATTTAAAGTAGTCATTTAGTTTGCTCCTGCCTCTAAAGTTTTTTCTGAAGTTTCTTTTGTGTCAGTCTTACTGAAAAAATCCTGCCACTGGTGATAGTAACCAATTGCAAATCGCCCCTGTTCATGCAAATCAAGATGGGCAGGGAAATCCGAAAGACGGCTCATGATCTCACCGACAAGTCTTTCGAAATTTATAGCCCTGCCTTTATTGGGCAATTTTGCCAAGTGGTGCTTCATCAATTTCAGCAAGTTGGCAAAAACCGTTACTGGAGAAGCACAAGCGGCCCCATAAAATCTTTCACGAATGGTCGCATTAATTCCAGGTTGAGCCTCATCCTGGATTTTTGCCAGAGTTGCAAATAATCTGCCAAGCTGATAACCAATTGAAGGCTGGTCGATATCCAGTGCCATACTTAACTCCTTTTGATTTTTATCGTAAATGCGGTGATAACGATTCAAATAAGCCTTTATCAAAGCTGCGCGAACAGGCTTAACCCTGTTGCCAGTGTCACTGTGAATTCTTCTTAATGCTGCCTGTAAAACAGTTGCCGGATATGGAGCTCCGGACATGATTGATCGCATGAACTCGCCTGCAAGATTAGGTGGAATGTTTTCACTTTTATCTTGAAAAGCAATATTATCTAACAATTTCCGGATAGAGTAGAATTCTGGATCATTCGCCGGTTTGATAATTTTCAAATCATCAAAGTGCTGCCTGATACGACCAGCAAACTCAGCAATCTTTCCATGGTGCCAGAACCTCACAGAAATCCTGGCTGCGTTTGGGGAAAGGCCAAGAATGTAGAAATCAGTATCTTTGTCATCTTCAACATAGACACCATTTTTGAACGAGGCAAACAGTTCTCTTATTTTCTGCGTTCCTTCGGCTGGATTATCTTTTGGTGGCTCAGAGAAGAAAAAGGAAAACTCCGATTCGAATTTTGTTTTTTTTGCAGACCAGAAAACCGTTGAGGCGTCACCGACCTGCATGCGTTGTCTTGAATCCTTGGCCAAAAGCATGTTTACCGCTGTTGTATACGCAAAAGCCGCTCTTTTACCTATAGAGGCATTGAAGCCCTGTTTTTTTCCATAAGATTCAAAAGACGAAAGATTGAAAGATACAATGTTAGCACCAGAGCTTTGAGCACCCCAAACGCCTTGAATGGATTTATGCAGTCTCTCAATTTCATCATGTTCACCAGTTATAAGACAACGCTTATTTTTTTCAGAAACATTGTCGTTTTTTAAAAGCGCCATGACATCATCGTAATTACACACAAGCTTCTGAGCATTTTCTGCAAAGCGAAAGCTAACCACCGGGTCAGTCTCACAAATTTCCGGCCAATGATCCTGTTTTGCCAACTCGCTCTCAGAAACATTTTTTAGAAAATACAGAACTTTCTGCACACGATGATTATTACCAAGCTCTTTCTCAAGGCGTTCAACGAATGCAGCTTTTTGCTTCAAAGCACGAGCCCTTAATTTCTCTGCACTTTCAGCATCTTTTCCCTTAAGCTTCTTATTCGGAACAATCCCAAAAACATACCCAGATGCATCCCAAAGCAAATTAGCAGAAACTGCAATTGTTTTCTTTACACCTAAAGGAACCAAAAACGCCTTTGCTCGACGATTTTTGCCCAAGCCTTCTCTGGTATCTTCAATCTGAACAAGAGATCCATGTTCATCGAGAACGATCACAAATGGGATTTCCTTACGTTCCCAGCCTTCTTCGGCGACTTCCTCGCCTGTTGTTGAAATCCTGTAATAGTAATCAGTCAGTGCCTGTAAAATCATTGGCGCACCTCGATCTGGCGACGATCAGTATTGATGACGCCTTTTTCGATTTTGGCCTTGAAGAAAGCTGGCATCGGTTCTTCAGGATTGGTGAAGTCCATATCGTAGAGCATCCAGCCAAGGTCTCGGGTTTCGTCAATCGGAAAGCATGGCTCTGCTTCAGGTTTTACCAGGCGAAAATGGCAGGAAAACTCGCGACAACCAAAATATGGGCGGTTAAAACACTGCCCCTTTTTTGCCCGGCGTTCGAACATGGCCGCATACTTGGCTTCTGATTCATCAGAAGCGGTAAATTCCCGGCTTTCTTCGCCATCTGCCCAAACCTCATTACCGACGCGGAGTAGCTTTTGACGTTTTTCAGGTGGGAAAAACTCAAAGTAACCATGAATTCTGTATTTTACGTCGTTCAGAAACAGCCCGGCCCTTTGTTGGCGTTCGTCTTCAATGTTGATTCCGATTGGTTTGCCGGGAATGCCTTTCATCATATCTGCTGATGGCAAGGAAAAAACTTTTCCAACCTCATTGCGGCGCACAGAAACCCATTTGATCGGGTTTAACACTTCAACTCTGGTAATGTGCCATCTGATGGCTGGTTTCCAGAGTATCGATTCGAAAATGGCACGGGCGGATGATGGGGTTATAACATCGTAACTTACGCGCTCAACCTTCATTTCGGGGCGAGTAAAACAGGCATAATCGCCCCAGACCTCAAGACACCAGTTATGCATCTTTCCTCCTTATAGAACAAAAGCCTCTGGAGCAATCGAGTTATCTTCAACACAAAGCCCCGTTTCTTCTGAGTATTCCATGCTGGTAGTCAAAGCAAAAATACCCGGATGAACCTCTTCGAGCGATTTTCTTTGCAACATGGAATTAAAATCATTCAAATAAATATTTACCGAATATCGTTGCAGCTTACGCATCAGCCATGGCTCAGGCCCAATATGTTTAAGCTGATCAATAAGTTCTTCGCCTTGTTGATAACGAACAAAAACAGTTCTTTGCATAGAATCATCAATCAGTTTGAATTTTTCTGCCGCAGTTCTGAATTGAATGCCCAAAGTGCTGCGATCAGGGGTTAGGGCGGGCATAATTTCCTTTACATCAAGAGAATTAACTTTCCAGTAAAGATCACTGAAAAACCTGGTAAAATTGGCCCTTTCAAGCGGTTCACCACAACCGTGCAGAATATTCCTCGTTGTTTCAGCAGCCTTGCGCAAAATACCGGGCGGCGACTTCTTCTCGGTCACAAAAACTTTTACAAGGCCTTTTTCAAGCAATCCTTCACGGTTGCAACGCCCTGCCGCCTGAGCAATTGAATCAAGACCAGCCAGCGCCCGGTAAACAACCGGAAAATCAAGATCAACACCGGCCTCAACCAACTGAGTACTTATTACTCTGGTGATGGCACCGGCTTTCAATCGTTCTTTGACAGCAGCTATTGTATTACTGCGGTGTTGCCCACACATCAGCGCAGAAAGGTGAATGGTGCCTTTCGGCATCAATTTGTAAAGCTCTTTACAGCTCTTGCGATCAGAAACAACTACCAGAACCTGGTTATACTGAGAGCACTCGTCGGCAATCTCCTGCCAGGTCATACTAATTCCAGGGTCTGGCGGCAATTCAACCTTAACCCTTTTTAACTGCTCATAAATGCCGTCAACGTCTTTAATAATTTCTTTTATCGAACCCTGTCGCAGGCCATGAAAATTAAATTGCCCTTCGCTACGGCTTTCAAGAGCCGGTTGTGTGGCAGTCGAAACTACGAGAGAAACAGAATAAGAATCCACAAGGATCTGAAGCGCCTGCAGAACTGGATTTAAATAATCGGTTGGCAGCAGCTGAGCCTCGTCAAGAATAACAACAGAGTTGGCAATATTATGAAGTTTTCGGCACCGAGAAGGCTTGTTGGAAAACAACGATTCATAAAATTGAACCGTCGTAGTTACAATCAGTGGCGCATCCCAGTTCTCTGATGCCAGCCGCATTTGTGGTGTGCTGTCTTCTTCGCCGATACTTGAATGGTGCTCAATAACATTTTCGGCACCGACGGCATCACGAAAAACGTCGGCGTTCTGCTCGATGATACTTGTATAGGGAATCACATAAATGATTCTCTGAAGATTATGTTTCTGGGCGTGCTCCAAAGCAAAGGCCAGACTGGAAAGAGTTTTACCGCCGCCGGTCGGCACGGTGAGAGAGAATATGCCCGATCTTAAAGAACCGGCAGCTCTGCAATCACCAAGAATCTGTTGCCTGATATCATTAACTATGGATTTTCCGGCCTCATTAACCTTTTTTTCCATGTAATTCCAGAATTTCTTACGAATTACGGCGAGACTGTCAAACTTTCCCCGCCTTGAGCCTTTTTCGGCGTCCATGTAGGCCTCTGTGTCGAGAAAGTCAGCATCGACAAGACATGAAAAGAGCATGCGAATCCATAAGGACATGCCCATATCATCGCCGAATTTAAAGGGCAATGCTCTGGGCTTTTTATTTTCAGCTAAAGACCTGATTTCATGAAAAATTGCCTTAGTTTCTGCTTCATTCAACCTGATTTTCAAAGCGCTGGCACCGTGAGCCTCTGATGGGGAAAAATCCGGAAGGCCGCCATGATGGCCCGCTATGCAATAAGCAATAACCCGGCCAATACAAGATCCAAACATTTCTTCAGCAAGTTTACTACCTGGAGTTGAATGATCGAGTTTTCCCACTTTCCCTTCCAGGTGTGCATCTAAATCATAACCGCTTTTGGCGCGAATGTATTTCTGCCATTTGTCAGTGCCTTTTCCGGCATCGTGCAGAATACCGGCGGCATAAGCCCATTCGGCGGAATTGAAAGCAGAAGCGAATTTTTCGGCCAGCTCGGCGGTTCTCTGAACATGGTCGAGCAAAAGATGCGGGCTGGCCCATTCCCCGGTTTCGTAAGATTTTACATGCGCTATAAGATTTTTACGGTTACTTACGCTCATTTTTCAGCACAATCATCCAAAAGATCTTTTACTCTAAAAAATTATATCATAATTTTTGAAGGATTTTAACCCCCAGATTTTAATCTTTTTATAACTTAACCACCTTTAGATCGTATATCATTCAAAACCCAGAAAAATGGCATTTTGACCGGCAGAACAGGGATTTTAAAAATATTGCCGGTGAACCGGATGCGGTTTTTAATGCCGAACCATGGATGATGTGATTTTTTTGTAATCATTTTTCAAATGCGGAACGGTTGGTCAAATAATGCGTCGGTTAAAACGGGGGTTTAAATTTTTCAAAAAAATATTCAATTTTTTGCAATTGAAATCACCCCGGCAAAAATCGTTTGGGCAAACAAAACCCCCGCCAGGATTCCCGGCGGGGGTTTTGCAGTTTGAGGGTCGGGGCTTGGGTCAGCCGCCGAATGCGTCGGTTTTTATGTTATAGATGTTGCTATTGTGTATAACAAAGCCGGTGTCGGTAGCTTCAAGGTAGGTTTTGTATTCGGTGCCTGCCTGCAGGCCGGTTACGAAACCGTCGAAAGTGGTGATCGGCTGATTGTTGACCAGATCATTCAAGCGCATCTGGGTTGCCAGCTGGTTGGTATCTTTGTAAACAAAATAGATGAACACAGTGCTCGGATCGGCAGCGGTAAATTTTACTGAGGCCTTGAACGAACCGCTGTTCTTGATTTCGACATTGGAGAAGAAAGCGGTGGTTTCATCTTCGCCACTGGTGCCAACAGAATTTACATCAATTTCTGCCGCAGTAGTTGTGAATGATAGAACACCGAAAGTGGCAGTGCTTGTCTGGTTGCCGCTCTTATCAGTGCAGATGATTTCATAGGTGTAATAGGTCTGGGCGATTAACCCGCTGACCTGGTATTTATGACCGGTTGAATAGGTCATGCTGACCGGAAATTCAAGGCGGTCGCCACCGATGGTTCGCAGAACCAGGCGGCTCAGACACAGTTCATCGGTTTTCCAGTTAATCTGCACCGATTTGCTGGTCGGGGTGCAAACCACGCCGCTGATAATCGGGGGAATATTGTCACCGAATCCAGGCAGACCGTTGGTTCCGTGGCACAGATAGCACTGACTGGAATCAGTGTAATAATGGTCGGGATTGCGTGAAGCATCACTGTGGCAGGAAAGACAATCGGCCTGCTGCCAGCCGGGATGCATGTTGTCGAGCAGCGGCGCGTTTGCATGGCCGTTGATACTGCTCGACCCATCAGTCGGAGTTGAAATGATCGGAGAATCAATCGCTCCGGGGTTCTGAATAGAACCGTCAGTCACCAGTGTCGTCGAGGGACTGGTGCTCTGGTAGGCTCCAAGCGGGTTAACATTGCTGTTCGAAGTTGATGAAGACGAGCATCCTGCCGACATGAACGCCGCTGCCACGATGGTTAGCACCAGCAGCCATGAGTTCAGCCGAATCTGACGATAAGACTTCATATGTGATTTGTGACCTCCAAACTGGTTCCTGCTAATACAGGCCTCTGGGTTGTATCGGCATTTTTTACCGGAACAGTTAGACTTTTTAACAATATTGCCCACAACTTCCCAAAAAAGATTTTGAAAAATTTTCAGTTTTTGTTCAAAAATAAATGAAAGCTGTCGAAAGGGTTGATGATTTACCACCATCAATCCAAATAACGGGAAAATTATGAAATCTTTGAAAAACCTTATGGCATGGACAATCACAATCCTGATATCAGGAATCTTCACCATTGTGATTTATCCATTGCACCTGATCAGAAATCTTGGTTATCATCTGCGATCACCGTCGGTATTGCTCTATGCCGCAATTTTCTTCGTGCTCGACCGTTTCACCAAGCTGGTCATACTGAACAACTCACATCTGCTTCCCGTTAAAGTGGTTGACGAGTTCTTCACCATTACCTATGTAAAAAACCCCGGCGTCGCCTTCGGCTGGTTTCCCGACTGGCGCCTGCCGCCGATTGTCATGGCTCTGAGCATGATAGTCATCATCGCCTATTACAGCCTGAAGCTCCCTGAAGAAGAGCGTCTGACCCGATGGTCACTGGCTCTCCTCGTCGGTGGCGCGATCGGCAACCTCTATGACCGCATCATTTACGGTTTCGTCATCGATTTCTTCCTGTTCCACTTTGGCAGCTTCGATTTTCCGGTGTTCAACGTTGCCGACGTTGCCATCGATTTTGGCGTATTCATGCTGTTTGTTGACATCTTTTTTCTCAGCCCGGATGAAGACTCTGAGAACAAAGACCAGCTGCAGCCAGCACCCACTGCCTGACATGACCTGAAATGCACCCTATTTTATGGTCAACCCCATGGTTTAACATTTATTCCTATGGTCTCATGACCGCCATTGGCTACAGCCTTGGCACCTTTATCACGGTCAGGGAAGCCCGCCGGCGCGGCCTGCCTGCTGAAGCAATCTTTGACATGCTGCTGATTCAGCTTTTCGTCGGCATCAGCGGTTCACGCCTTCTCTTTCTTCTGGAATACGCTCCCGATAAACTCAATTTTCGAGACTTTTTCGCCTTTGAACAGGGCGGTCTTACCTTCTACGGCTCGCTGATCAGCAGTTTCATCTTTGATCTGCTCTATTTAAAATTCAGGCGCATACCCTTCTGGCAGGTTATGGACTGCATTGGCCTGGCAATGCCGGTGGGCATCGCTTTTGGCCGTCTGGGCTGCTTTCTTAACGGCTGCTGTTACGGAACCGCATGTTCACTGCCGTGGGGCGTGGTTTTTCCTGCCCTTGGGCAGCCCCCGGTGCATCCAACCCAGCTCTATGAACTGTTCACCGCCTTACTCGTATTTTTTGCAGTCAAATGGTTCATGAAAATTCAGAAAAATCATGGCGAAGCATTTCTTGTTTCAACGGTGCTTTACAGCCTTTTCCGGTTCTTCATCGAATTTTACCGGGCTGAAAATCCGGTGGTATTTGCGGGTCTGCGACTTTCACAGCTGATTGCCATCGGTCTGATTGCCTTATGTGCCATGGTTCGCCGGCAGATCGATCGGTCAAAACAACTCAGAATCATGCCAGAAACCGGCGTGATCGATCATTTGACCAGATGATCGGGCAAATTTCAGCTTCTGCCTGGCAATATGGCGTTCTTCTGACTCTGGCATTCTCTGCCGGCATTCTTCTATTCTGGTTCAACCGGCCGGTCGGCGACGAAAAGGGCGATCATTTCATCAATCTGAGCCTGCTGATTGCAGTGTTTGCCATAGTTGGCGCAAGAGTGCTCTACATTCTTCTGTTTCCCCAGTATTTCAACGGCTGGCGTGACTGGCTGGCACTGCATGAGGGCGGCCTGGTCTTCTACGGCGGATTTATCGGAGCCACACTCGCCGTTCTAATTTACACCCACCACCAGAATCTTAGTTTGAGTAAGGTTCTCGACAGCCTTGTTCCGTCACTGGCCCTGGGTCAGGCAATCGGGCGGCTCGGATGCTTTTCAAACCATTGCTGTTACGGCAGACCAACCGAATTCTGCCAATTTTATCACCTTCCCGGCGACCCGGCAGGAGTGTTTCGCCACCCGACCCAGCTTTATGAATCCGCTTACATGGCCTGCATTTTCCTTTATCTGCAATTGTCTCTGCGGCATAACCGGCAGCAGCAGCGGCATGCCAACGGGTATTTCGCAGTCACATACATTTTCGCTTATACTTTGTTTCGATTTCTGATAGAATTCATTCGTGGCGACGACCGCGGCGGCACTATTCTGGGTCTTTCGATTTCGCAGCTGGTCAGCCTGGCTCTGCTGGCCGTCACCGCAACGTTCTGTTTTTATCAAAAGCATTCAGGAAAAAGCAATGAATAATACGATTACATGGGTAGTTGAACCAGATTTTGCCGGACAGCGGCTTGATGCTGCGGTCAGCCAGAAGTTCGGCACCTCAATTTCGCGCACCCGAGCTCAAGATATGATAAAAAGTGGTGAAATCACCATCGACGGCACGGCAACCAAACCCGGACTCAAGCTCAAAGGCGGCGAAAGAATTCTGCTGCCCGAAGCCAAGCCCGACTTAGAGCCGACTCTCGATGCCACCCCGCTTAATTTTCCGGTGCTATATGAAGATCGCAGCCTTATCGTTATCAACAAACCAAGCGGACTGGTGGTTCACCCAGGCGCCGGCGCGGAAAAAGAAACGGTTGTTTCTGCCCTGCTCGGCTACTGCAAGCTTTCGCCGATCGGTGCACCGCTTCGACCCGGTGTTGTTCACCGCCTCGACAAAGGAACCAGCGGCGTCATGGTTCTGGCCAAAAGCAAAGAAACCCATCGCAAGCTGGCACATGCTTTCGCTGGCCATGAAATTGAGAAAGAATATCTGGCAATTATTCAGGGCCATATCGTAAACCGCAAAGGCCGCATCGAAGTAGCGATCGAACGCGACAAGACCCACCGTCAGCGCATGAAAGCCACTTCACCTGAAAAGGGGCGCCTTGCTGTCAGCCAGTTTGAGGTTATTGAGTATCTCAAAGGAGCAACCCTGATAAAAGTACGGATTCTGACCGGACGAACGCACCAGATCAGGGTTCACATGGCGTTTACCGGTCACCCGCTGCTCGGCGATGTAATTTACGGCGGCAAACGCTTTAACGGTCTTGCCGAACATTTTCTGCACAGCCGGCGACTGGCGCTGAGGCACCCGGCCAACGGCAAAGCGATGGAATGGAAGGCCGAGCTTCCAGAGAGCTTTTTAAATGCTCTCAAGAGTCTTGGATCGGCCCTCTCACAGTTGCCTCCATGACTTTTACGGCATTTTTCCGATAAACCTAAAAACAATTTTCAGGAGAAAAGATGAAGAAATTTCGGATACCTGGGTTAGAACAGGCCATGAGCCGCGGAAACATCGGCTTATACGTCGTTATCTTTCTGCTGGTCGGCCTGCTGCTTTCAGTTTTTCTGTTTTTTCCCCAGTTTCTCAACATGCAGTCGGGAATCAATGCGATTACCTGCCGGGAAATAAGAAAAAAGGTTAAAATCGCCGTGGAAGACCATGATGCCAACAATACCAAAGCGATCATGATCAAAGGCCAGCCCATCGATCTTGATTATCTCAAGGAAAAGGGCTTTCTTGCAGAAGTTCAGACCTGCCCCGAAAATGGGCGTTACTTTATCGGTGAAAACGGTCGCATTGTCTGCAGTTTTCACGACAAAGACAAGTTATAGAATCGAGGTTTTATGAGTAAGCAACGAAGAAGAACCTATCTTATCAAAACCGGCCTGCAGCTTAGATATATGGGAATTATCATTTCGACCATGCTGATGGTGGCCTTCGGTGTCGGCTGGATCATCTACCACACCTCGTGGAGTAAAATCGCCAACACTCCCGACCTGACCCTCGACAAGCTTTCTGAGATTTTCGACTCGGTCAACGGCATACTGCTGAAATGGATAGTGGTGTTCATCTTTGTCATTGCCATTTTGTCGATTTTTGTCTCACACAAGATAGCGGGGCCGGTGTACAGGCTGGAAGAGACGACGCGAATCATCGCTTCGGGTGATCTGACCTATCAGATTCACCTGCGCCACGGCGATGAACTTGGCGAGCTTCAGGAAGCTTTCAACAAAATGTCAGATTCGCTGCGCAACATGGTTGCCAAAGATCGCGAAATTATCGAGAAGCTCATTGTTGCCGGCAACAAACTCAAAAATACGATTGACCAGAAAAAGCAGGACCCGTCGGCAGTGGAAGGGGTCACCAACGATCTGTACAAAATTATCGAAGAACTTAGAATCGTGACCAGCGGCTTTAAAATCGACGGAAAGCCTGAAGAAGATGAAGCCGACAAATCAGAAACCGAGGCGGTTTAACATGCATCATCCGGTGTTGAAAAACGGACTCTGGACCGAAGCAAGTTTTCCGGTTTCGTCGTTCAAGACAGTCAGCCCTCTCACCGGCAAGCAGCTTCCCGACAGTTTTCCGGTTTCAAGTTTTCTCGACCTCGACGAAATGCTGCAAAGCCAGCATCAAGACCGTTCGGCCATCGAAAGCATCAGCCCGCAGCTAATTTCGCAGCTTCTCGGCAGAATTGCCGATGGATTTGCCGCTGAGAGCGAAAATCTTGTCGAGACCGCCCATCAGGAAACCGGACTTGAAAAAACGCCCTTTCTCGAAAAATCCGAACTGGCGGTTTCAATTGAATATTTAAAAAAAGCGGCTGATCTGGTGAGCAACCAGCAGGCAACCAGAACTTTCTTCGACGAAACCGGCAATCTGCATTCGTTTTCGCGACCTTTGAACGGGCCGGTAGTGCTTTTTTCACCAGCCTGGTCACCATTTCGCCTTGGCTCATGCACCGGCGTGAACTTTGCAGCGGCTCTGGCCGCAGGCAATTCAATAATTGCAAAAGGCAACCCGGGCCTGCCGATGACCGGTTATCTCGCGGCAAAAATAGTTCATCAGGCAATTTCAAGTCTCAACCTGCCGTTATCGCTGTTTCAGTATTTTCACCATACTTCCCGCGACCTGGGTTATCATATTGCCGCTCACCCAATGACAGGCGCAGTTTCATTTGCAGGCAGCCAGAGATCAGCAAAAGCCATCAGAGAAAATGCCGCATTCACCGGCAAAACTTTCTGGTGTAACCCGGCACTGGCCAATCCGGTTTTCATTTTTCCCGATTGCGTCGAAGCAAATCGTGAACAGCTTGCCAGAGAAATCACCAGACTTGCGCTGCACAACAACGGCCAGAACAGCTGCCGCCCCGGCCCGTTTTTCATTGTCGAAGACCGGCCCGGCTCACAGCTTATTCATCAGGTAATTGACTCTTTCAATCAGCGCGATGCCAAAGGCATGCTTTCAGACATCAAGGCCCGCCACCTCGACGAAACGGTTGCCGGCCTGATCAGGTCTGGTGCCCGCAAGCTCACCCGCAAGGAATTTTTTCAGCCATCGCCGTTCATTTACCCGAATACGGTGCTGGTGGCCGATGCAAGAACCTGCTTCAAATCGCCGCAGCAGTTTCACGATCATGTTCCCGGACCGCTGGCGCTGTTTATCACTTTCGAAAAAGCAGCAGAGCTGGAAATGGCGGTGAAAAGTCTTGACCAGTGCATGAGCCTGAGCATTTTTGCCGGCAGCCACGAAACGCCACTGCTCAGACAATTCATGGCCCAGGCAGCGAAGAAAACCTCATTCCTTCTTTTCAACCGGCTTCCCGAAGTGGGACCGACAGGCTCGCCGCTTGATCCGTTCTTTGCCAACTTCCCACTCGAACGCACCATTGCAGGGTTTTCCTGCGAACTGAGCTTTTCAGGCTTTCCTGCACAGCTTTTACCCGAATCGGCAGGCTGATTTTCTTAAATTAGTTGTAACCGGTTGCTCCATGTGATAATTTCCCGATGAAACATTTTCAACGGAGGCGGTTATGCTGAAAGATGGAGAAAAAGGCGCGATTATTCAGCGCGATAAGCAGACTTACGCGGTTGCACCCCACATTCCCTGTGGTGTCGTTTCTCCACAGCTATTACGAAAACTTGCCGATGTAGCCGAAAAATTCAAAGTACCGGCCCTGAAAATCACCAGCGCAGCTCGCATCGCTCTATTAGGTGTACGTGAAGAAGATGTGGACGGAATATGGAATGACCTTGACATGGATAAAGGTGCGGCGACCGGACTTTGTGTTCGCAGCATCAAAGCCTGCCCCGGCACCACGTTCTGCAAACGCGGCATAAGAGATAGCCTCAGCCTTGGCATGAAACTCGATGAAAAGTATCATGGCATGGAACTGCCAGGCAAGATGAAAATGGGGGTCAGTGGCTGCCCGAATCAATGCGCCGAAACCTGTATCAAAGATATCGGTCTGGTTGGCTTCGGAAAGGGCTGGAAACTTTTTGTCGGCGGCAACGGTGGAGCAATGCCCCGTCTTGCGGTTGAACTGGCAAAAGATCTTGATGATGAGCAGGCTCTGAAACACGTTGACGCTCTGGTTGAATATTACCGGAAAAATGCGAGACCGCACCAGCGTTTTGGCATGATGATCGATCGTTGCGGAGGCTTCGAAGCTTTTTTTCAAATGTTTTTCGAGGCTAATCCTGAACTGAAACCGCAGTCTGCCTGAAGAAAAAGTGTTTGCCGCTTAAACTTTTCAAAAAAACTGTCGATATTACTGTTGTAATGCGCAACCGTAAAATTTTGACAGTTTTTTTCGTTCTGACGCTAGGCGCCATTTTCCTGAATGGCGCTAACGTTCGACGCGAACCGAGCCGGTCGGCATCAGATATCATACCGGAAGGACGGCCATGGTATGAGCAGATGTTCGCCGACGGAAAAATGCGCATCGCGGTTTTCTGGGGCTGGGATCACCCACGCGATACCATCATGAGCACCTTTCCCGCATTTGAGACGCTGAACGGGAAAAAGCTTTACTATAAAGGCAAACCGGTTAAAATTGAAATCGGCATGATCACCCAGGTAAACGAGAATCCAAAACAGATTTTCAAACAGGCACTTGAAGACGCCAGCATTGACGTGATCATTTATTCGGGGCATGCCCGCTATGGCGGAGGCATGGCATTTGCTGAAATGGACGACATTTTTCGCTGCGGCAACGGCGATCTGATCGAAGATCGCCATGTAAAGCCATATCGCGTATTTAGAGCCACGTCTGAAGACCTTAATGACACACATTTTCCACCAACATACAGAATTATCATGCTTAACTGCTGCGATTCGCAAAGCCATTTCCGTGAAAGCTGGTCGCGAAGATTTCATGAATGTTCAGCCCCGGTAGATCTGCTGACCGTGGAATTCCCGGTATTCAACCTTTATGATCACCGACGGGTTCTGAGTTTTCTTCAGGAACTGCTGAGCTTTTCCGACTGGAAAAACATCAAAAAAAGCTACGACTCTGAGGTTCACAAAAGAAAGAACCGCCTGATCGTCAATCCGGTTTTTGTTCCTGAAAAAGAAGAACTGGCACTGAACTGAGTCGCAATATTCACGGTATTGTGCCAACTGAAACTGCGGCCAGTCAATACGAACACTTATTCTTTTATCAGGCCTTCAGACTCATTCATTCTATCACATGGCAAGCACATTAAACGGCAGACATAAAAGCCACTGCCCCCCAAAAATCAAAATTTTATTCAGCTGCCGTTAAATGATTGTTTGATTCGGTCTGGTGTTTTAACAATATAATCGTAGAAGCGATCCCAGTGGAAGATATAATTGGTTCTCTGCTGAGGCATTCCTGTGCTGGTCTGATAAACCTCGGTGGTCGTTTCAAGGGTATTGCTGTTTGAAAAAATGTAAAAAAACAGAAAAATAAAAAAGAACAGAATCAGCGCAGGTTTGAAAAATACATGCATAAAAACCTCTTTTCAGGAGAAACTTCAACCATATTTTACCAGAACGAACATCTCCGCTCTAACGATTATCTCTTTTTTCGGTGCAGGCACCAGGCTTAACCTCTGCCATTAAATATTCATATTGCCTTGCGGGGTTCTGACAATCTGTAGAAAGACAAATCCGCAATTTTCATAAACTCTTATGGCCCTTTTATTCTCTGGGTCTTGCCCAGGAAGGCAACAAAAACCATTCAGCCGGGCAAACCACTCTCAGAGTTCGGTCACACCTTTTTCCTGAGGATAAAGAATAACGATTTTTTTCTTTTCGATGGTTTTGCCACCGACTCGCTGGTCGGTCCACGCAAGAGTGACGGTATCACCCTCGAGACTGCCCTTCAGGTAAATGGTTTGAGTTTTTGGTTTGGGCTTGTCCCGGTTGAACCATACCTCTTCAAGAGTTTCATCATCACAATGCTGGTCATAAATAGGCAGGTCGGGGTCAAGTTTTTCAAGAGCCCTTATCATGTCACCGACGGTAAATTCTTTTCGCATGGCTGCTCCTGGTTATTCAATGAATTTTAAGGTTTGAACCTGTTCAACCACACTCGGCATTTACTTTAAAATTCCAGGCTTATTCAGGCAAATTCTGAAATTCAAGACAAAAAAACAGCCCGTAAATAATCAACGGGCTGTTTTTTTGGGAAATTATCCAAGTTTTTTGTATTCGAAAAAGTTTGCAGCTTCACCATAGGTGGCGAAAAGTTTTTTCACCCACGACATGTAGCCTTCGACATCGGCATTGGAAAGTTCAAACAATTTTTTGAGGCGGTTAATGATTGCACCTTCCTCTTCAGCATATTTGCCGTCGCAGCCTGAAAGAGCAATAAGCTCGAGCATCATGGCAACCCGGCTGTTTTTATCGGGGAAATACATCTTCAGGACATCATCACCTGGATTGCGAATCATCTCGGGCTGGCCCATTTCGGCGCTGAGAGCGGCAATCATCCGCTTTTCCTCATCGGTGACTTTCATATCTGCTTCGATCATTTCTCGAGCCACCCCCAGAAAAAGTTTCTGCTGATATTCATTGAAATCTTTTAAGAACATTTTACCCCCCAGTGTTTTTCATAATGCAAATTTATATTAAAGCAACCCCCGAAACAAATCAACCCGCCGAAAAAATTGAAAATGCAAATGTCGTTCAAGTTGATTGAAGTTACAGCTTTTTTGCAGTACACTGCAGGCTGATGACCAATCGAAAACTCATCTATATCATTTCTGTATTACTGGCAATTCTTCTTGGCGGCAGTTTTTCATATCAGATCGTCGAGGGAAAAACCTGGTCGTTTTTAGACGGTCTGTTCATGACGGTTATAACGATTTTTACGGTTGGTTACACTGAAGTTCACCCGCTTTCAGATGCCGGCAGAGTTCTGACGATCATGCTGATTTTTGTTGGCGTCGGCTTTATCGGGTATATCGCGTCATCTATAGCACAGTTGATTTTCGAGGGAAAGATCAGAGAAATCTGGGGGCAGCAGCGTATGAAAAACCGGATCAATGAGCTGAAAGACCATTATATTATCTGTGGGGCGGGTAAAACGGCCCATGAAATAATTAAAAGCCTGCGCAGCAATTCTCATAACGATTTTGTCGTTATCGACATTGACCGGGAGGTAATTGTAAAACTTCAGGCGGAAGACATACTGGCCATCGAAGGAGATGCAACCAATGACAACACTCTGGTTGAAGCGGGCATTGAAAGAGCAACCGGGCTGGCAGCCACTCTTCCTACCGATGCCGACAATGTTTTTGTTTCTCTGTCCGCCAAGGGACTTAAAAGCGACATCTATATCGTAGCCAAGGCGGAAAAAATTGAATCAATCGCCAAATTGCGCAAAGCCGGAGCCAGCAAAGTCGTTTCACCAAACATCATAGCCGGAGCAAGAATGGCGGCCATGCTGCATCGGCCTTCGGTGGTAGACTTCATGGAATCGGCGATTGCAGGCGACAATCAGGCCATGCAGATGGAAGAATTTCGCATTCAGAAGCAGTCTTTCCTCGACAACCGTGCCCTGAAGAATGCAGAAATCCGGCAAAGATCGGGAGCAATAATCGTTGCGGTAAGGCGTGAGACCAACACCACCATAAATCCCGATCCGAATTTTGTCTTCAATGCCCACGACCTGCTGGTCGTGCTTGGCACCAAGGATCAGATCACAAATTTTTCGAAATTAACCGGCATCAGCTGAGTTGTGGGGAGATAAAATGAAATTCAGATTTATAGCGGTTTTAACGCTAATTTTCCTGGGAAGCATATTGAATGCTGCAAGCATTGAACAGATGCGCAGCCTCAACCAGATGATCGAACTGCAGCAAAACCAGCAGAATACTGCTCCATCGGGCAGTTTTGAACATCGGCCTGCGCCTGCATTCATAAACCGCAGCGACAACCCTGATTTCACAGCCCCCGAGCCGCCGAAGGAACCGGAGAAATTCAATACTATCAAGACTCTGGTGCCCTATGAAGACCTTTACAAGGTTCTGCAGCAGGATATCGGCAAGTATTTTATTCTGCCCATCGAAGAATTCGAGACTCTGAAAAAGGCCAAAGAAGCCTGGCTTGCCTCACAAACAAAACCGATAACCGCTCCGCCGCCGGTATTGTATCAGATAAACTCTGCCAGAATCGAAGGCCGACTGCTTGAAAACTTTGCCCGCCTCGAAGCAAGTTTCAAAATTGATACGCACACCGATGAGTGGCACGAAATTCCGATTCTATGGGGCAGTCTCGCCATTGAAAAGGTATTTCTCAATGATGTGCCCACCACCCTTAAAACTACCTGGTTCGACAACTCAACCCGCCAGGTCAACTTTGGCAAGCTCAGCAGGCAGAACCTGCTGCAGAACTATTACCAGACTTCGCTGTCTTCTTCAGACATGCTTAGTCAAAATAACTGGAAAGACACGGTTTTTTCTCTGCCGATCAAAGGCAAAGGCAGCTTTGAGTGCCGAATTACCTTCATGGTGCCGGTTCAGAACTCTGACGACTTATACACCATGCATTTCAATATCGCCCAAATCCCTCTGGCGTTCCTGAGGCTTGAAGCAGAAAATTTCACCATGTCAGTCGACAGCACTTCTTTCAAGGATTACAGTGTTGAAGACAGCCAAAACGAAAAGCATGCCTGCACATTTGTCGGCTGGCTGGGGGCAAACAGCGATCTGAATATCAAATGGCGCCGAAAGTACACCAGAACTGAAGTTAAGCCCCAGACCCCCGAGATTAGGCCAGAAGATGGCATCATAGCCAGCGCCTCTCAAATTGAGCCAGTTGAAGAGATAAAGCCGGTCGTCGAACCGCTGCTTTATGCGCGATCAACCACCTTGATCAGTCTTGGCGAAACCTCAATTCAAGGCTTTAAAACCATCGATTATTCAATCAGCAAAGCCCCGGTTTCCAGCTTCAGTTTCCAACTGCCTGACAATGTCGAAATCACCAGCGTTAACGCAGACCGGCCCCATTCTTATCGTCAGATCCGTGAAGGGTCGAGCCGCAAGCTGCGGGTTGAATTCATGGCCGGCAGAGAAGACACCTGCCAGATCGAAATCGTCTATGAAGCCCCGATCGATATCACAAAACCGGTGACAGCCATCCCGGAAGTAGCTCCCTTGGGCGTTGAAAGAGAACTTGGCGCAATTGCCGTCGAAGCTCTTACTTCTGTTGAGGTTCAGCCGGGAAATGACGACGCCAACCCGCTGCCTAACGGCATTTACTCGCTTGATCCACTTGAAGTGCCCCAGCCTTTAAAAGACCGCAGCAGCAGACCTATTCTTCTTGCTTACCGCCAGAATACCAGGCCGGCAAATATTCTTCTTAGAGTTAAGCGTTATTCGGATGTAAATCAGCAAACGGTTGTGGCTGACAAAATGGAAGTAAAAACCACATTTACCACCAACCAGACCAGCAACACCCTGCTAAGCATGCGCATTAGAAACAACAACAAACAGTATCTGCAACTGCAGCTGGCTTCCGGAAGTGAAGTAGTTTCAGCTTTCCGCAGCGGCAAACCGGTAAAACTGGTGGCAAGCAAAAATGACGGCAAAGTTCAGATCCCGCTGGAAATGAGTCAGACAGTGGGTCAACCGGTTGAAATGGATTTACAGGTTTTACTCAAGAGTCAGGTAAGCGAAATTAAATGGCGCGGTTCACTTGAATTCACCCCGCCTTTGGTGGATATTCCAGTTTCAAGGCTGGACTGGCAGATTTTTGCCCCGGAACAATACCACCTGTATAATTTCCAGGGAACGGTGAAAGACAACATTACGAGAAAAGACCCGTTCTTTTTTCGCGGGTTCATGAGTTTGCTGCGGTTTGCCTGGAATATTGCCTCAAGCCCTGAAGCCCTTTTTACCGTTGTATTCTTCTTTTTCTTCGTTCTTCTGATTGCCGCGCGCAAACTGTTGTGGAAAATTCTTACCACAATTTACGAAATTATTTCTGGCATTTTTCTATATGTATTCAGTGGAAAAAGTATCAGACTTGTTGAATTGATGATTGTTTTCACGATAATTGGCATTCTTGCGGCAATATCAGTACCCAACTTTCGCAAAGCCCGAGAACAAGCCAGACACAAGGCCTGTTACGCCAATCAACGCGTTCTGCTCGGAGCAGTTGAAATGTATAATATGGACCACGAGCAATTAATGCGCCGACTCGACATAAATGCCCTTGAAAAAGGCAAATACCTCAAGGGTAAAGTCGTCGGCCCCGAACCTGGTTGTCGATATGAAGTACATGGAGATCTCAGCAGCAACGGTTACATTTATTGCCGTCTGCACGGCGCAATCGAATCTGATGAAGAACTGCACAGCCGCCAGGCCGCCCCGCCGGCATCAGTTAACGCCAGAGCCGACATGGCAATGGAAAGCAAAATGGAAATGTCCCGCGACAAGCTTTCAATGAATGAATCAGCGGCTCCCACCTCTCCAGCCGGCGGCAGCTTCGGAGCGGTTAAAGCCAAAGGAGCCCTGCCGATAAAAACAAAATTTGTCATGACCCCCAATCACTTCAGCCTTGAACGTGATCTGGTCATAGCCGATATCGCTTCTGACGGGGCTCTGATCGCCAATCGCACCTGCCCCACCGTTAGAGTGAACTACATCTGGGGCTCATTGCTTCACGGCGCTGAGGTTTTCGCCCTGATTCTCGCATTTTTTGCGGGCCTCTATTTCATCTCAGGGGCATTCCTCGATTATTCAGCCAAAATCACCTTCGCAGCCGTTATCATTCTGCTTCTGTCAATAGTAGATCTACAGCTGAAGAGTATCGGCGACATGGCAAATATCGGCATGTGGATCGCCATCGTCGGCGGTATTGTCTGGAAGCTTTTATGGCTGAGTTCGAAATTAACCATCAGCTTTGGCGACCCTGACAATTC
Source organism: Candidatus Methylomirabilis sp. (assembly GCA_020722725.1). Lineage (GTDB taxonomy): Bacteria > Muiribacteriota > Ozemobacteria > Ozemobacterales > Ozemobacteraceae > DYKG01. The sequence continues at coordinate 70,382 of DYKG01000009.1, read as the reverse complement.
CCCGCCGACCAATCCGATCAGACAAAATGATGTTTCGGCGAAAGTCGGCATGGTTTCAGATACGGCGCGGGAAAGCATCAATATAAACCAGACCGAACCCCCATCTGACCCAAGCTCTGGCAGAGCCAACCCATTGTTGCTTCTGCTGATTTTCGTCATGCTATTTCAGCTGATTGCTGCTCTGCCCGCCCAGGCTGAAAAAATTAGAGAAATCCGGGTAATGGCGCCCTTCAAGGAGCTTGAAAAAGTAGTCCCCACCGGCGACCGTGTGGTGATCATTCCTGAAAAAGATTACGATTATCTCAAAGATATTATCGAAAAAGAACCACCGGTAATCACTGCCCCTCAGGCATTCCGCTTTGAAAGCGTCACTTATCGGGGCGTAATCGAAGAAAAGGGCGTAAGATTCAAATCAGAATTTAATCTGAATCTTTTCAACGATGGCTGGAAAAGTATTGCCCTGCTTACCACCGCAGCAATACCTTCTGCCGCGACATTTAATGGCAAGCCTCTGTCGCTGACCACCATGAATACCGATTACTTCCCCGCTTATGGCTTCATGACCGACGCATCAGGCAGCGCTAGAATTGAAATTGATTTCTTTATTCCTCTTTCCTCAAGTGAATACAAGCACACCAGCAAATTCAATCTGTCTATGGTTCCTGTATGTCTTTCAAACCTTGAACTAACGGTTAACGAAAAAGACTGCGAAGCATGGATCGACCCTGGCGTTCTGCAGCCCGCTGAAAAAACTGATGAAAAAACAGTTTTTAAAGCTCTGCTACCGCCAACTACCAGCCTGTCTTTCGAGCTTTACCGCAACATTTCAGGTATATCTCGACCGGTTGGACCGGAAAAAGTGGAACCTGATGCAGCTCAGGAAGAACAACCCGTGGTTATTGAAGAAAAAACCAGGGTTTCAAGCCGCGAATTGAATCTGCTCTACTTCAAAGAAGGCTTTGTCAGTGGCATCAGCACCTTTGAACTCAAAATCAAGGGTGGCAGCGGAATTGCCAGCCTGACTTTCAGTATTCCTGATAAAATCAGAATTCTCAAGGTCGAGAACAAGCTGATCGAAGACTGGAATCTGATTGAAAATCAGACCCCGAGAAAGCTCGAAGTATTCTTTAAATCGAAGATTCGTGGCAACACTGATCTGGTAATCGAATTCGAGCAGGAAATTCAGAATCTCAAGAACGAAGATTACCTGGTTCCTGAAATCGCTCTTATCGACGCCGAACAATCCACCGGAATTCTCGGCATAGGCTGTCTGCAAACCCTGGAAATTTCAATAAACACCAGCCCGCAGGGCTTCAGCCCCATTATTGCCGGCGAATTCCTCAGGGACTGGAAACGTGGCAACCCGGAAAAGACACCCTACGCATTTAAATTTCTGCGGCACCCCAACAGTCTGGTTCTTACCATTTCGCGACCAGAAGACATCAGTCAGCAGACTGCGGTAATCGACAAGGCAGAGGCCCTTACTCTGCTTGATGAAGACGGCTATATGCTGACCCGGGTTGTTTATGAGGTAAGAAATAATTCTCAGCAGTTTCTTAAAGTGAAACTCCCGATCATCGAGGACAAAAAATCTGAGCTCTGGAGCACGCAGGTCGCTGGCGAATCGGTAAGAGCAGGCTTCGACGATGCAGTTGGAGTCTATAATCTGCCGATAATCAGATCGCCCATTGATCAGGGCGAATCCAAATCATTTCCTGTCGAAATCGTTTATGTGATTAAAACGGACAACCCTCTGCAGGCCTTTAACAAGATTGCAATTCAGCTGCCGCAGACTCATCTGCCGGTAAGTGAATTGAGCTGGATACTCTATCTGCCTGAAGGATATGAATTGATGAGAGAAACCGGCAACGTTGACCGGTCAGTCAGTCTAATTCAAACCAAATTTTTAAATGATTCATCATATTTCTCTTCAATCAGCAGCTTTCAGGTTAAGAAAGCACAGATGCAGCAGAAAATGCAGTATCAGCGCAAGCAGGCCACACAGGAAAGTCAGACTGATAGAGGGTTAGACAAAACAGGACTGCTGCCGGTCAAATTCAAAATTCCAACCACCAGCTGGTCAACTTCCTTCACAATGCTGCAGATTGAACCGGAGGGAAAGGCTCCTTATATGGAAGGCATGCTGGTTAACCCGAGAAAGGGGCTCGGGTTCCTGTTTCAGGCACTGATGATTTTTATCGGCATACTTGCCACCGTTGGTCTCATAAAGGTGGTTACCGGACCCAATCGCTATATCTGGTTCCTTTTCCTGGTTTTGCAGACTTCGATAGTTGCCATGGCAATTTACTTAAAGCTGTATCAGGCTGACCACTTTGCCCAGCTCGGTTTTGCCACTTCAATGGTGCTTTACCTGCTGTATCGTTTCTTTGCTTATCAGCCCGGCGAACAAAAAGATCAGGTATGAATTCAGAATTCAAACAATTGACTGAAGAAAACGAAGTAGACTACAAAAACTGGCAGGGCATGGTTCTGCCGTTAATTATGTTCGCAGTTGCCCTTTATTTCTGGGAAACGGCGCTGGTTCTGCCGATCAAGTATCTGACTGTTTTCTTTCATGAGCTTTCACATGGTCTGGCCGCCGTATTTACCGGTGGTCAGATCGTGCGCATCGAGGTTAATGCCAATCAAAGCGGCGTGTGCTGGACCGCCGGGGGAATAAGGTTTATCGTTCTTTCCGCCGGATACCTGGGAAGCCTCGTATGGGGCGCAGTTATTCTACTGGCGGCAGCAAAAACAAAATTCGACAGGGAAATTACCGCCGGTCTGGGTGTTCTGCTTCTCGTTGTAACGGCCATCTGGGTCAGAAATCTTGAAGGAATACTGATCTGCGGGTTGACCGGGGCAGGCATTCTCGCGTTTGCCCGGTATGCCACAGAGTTTGCCTGCGACCAGTTTCTTCGCTTTCTTGGCCTCACTTCGTGTTTCTATGTTCTGATCGATATCAAGGGTGATCTTATCGACAACTCGATCAGGGGTTCAGATGCTTACAAACTGGCCGAAATGCTGCATATGCCAGACTGGCTGGTTGGCGGAGCCTGGCTTCTGATTGCAATTTTCATAACCTGGAAAGTATTGAACCACTGTTTTCAGGAAGAATTAAAATAAAATTTTGAGGACAAATTATGGTTTTAAATCCTGAACAACTGGTATTTCTGAAAGAACTGAATCAGGATGTCGACAGCCTGGTGGAAGGCTTGCAGATCGGTCACGCCGATCTTTCAACCGCAATTTACCGAATTTTCAAATTGCTTCAACAAAGAATTGAAGCCGAGGTTTTCTACATAGAAACCCAGGATGAGAGTTTGAACAACCGGGTTTTCTGCTTCGGAAACGCCGACGAAAACATCAAACGAACCACCCCGCAGTTACTGAAAGTTGACAAGTCAATCACTTTCAATACGTCCAAACAGACCTGGTTCGTTCAACCTCTTGAAATGGCGGGTTCAAATATCGGCACCATAGCTATTGCCTTTGCACCGGAAAAGGCCCCGGAAAAAGGTATGGGGCTTGAAATTCTTGACTGCGTCAGCGAAGAACTCGACAATTTCTTTTTCAGCATTTATACCAACCGTTTGAAACACAGTATTATCATGGGCCTGCAGTCAGCCCTGAAGAATCATTCAATCGTCGATTCAATCGATGGGGCCGCCTACGTTCTGAAAAAAGAAGTGCCTTTCGAAAGAATGATCATTCTCTACACCGACCGAGAATTAACCGGCGAAGAAAACTTCAACTATCTGATTTATCAGGGTTCAGAAAGAGTGAACGATTCATTCAATCTTCCACTTGAATCGCTCGACAAATTTCTAAAAGAAAAAGAAAGCCCCCTTTCGGCGAACCCCGACGAATTAAAAATTATTTTGAATACCGGCAACCTGACCATTTCTTATCTGCTTGATGGTCTGATTGAAGAGCAATTGATCGGCAAGGTTATCTTTGTGCCTGAAGAAGGCGCGGATTTTTCAATTTTCTGCCGTGAAATCATTCAGGTATTTACCGAAGCATTGCGTCAACGCCTGGTCGATTTCAACCGCGAGCGCAATGCACTGCGAAAATTCTTTCCTGACAAGGTAATTAACAAGTTAACCTCAGAAATCAATTATGAAAAGGTTTACCTGAACCCCCGCTTTGAAGAAATCGGCATCATTTTTGCCGATATTTCAGGGTTTACCAGGATGAGCGAGCAGATTCTCAAAACTCCAGAACGAATCACCCAGCTGGTTGACCATTGGTCGAACATGATACTCGAGCAGGTTTTTCCGCTGGGAGCCTGTCTCGACAAACTTGTCGGCGACTGCATCATTTTTCTTTTTGGCCCGCCCTTTTACGATTTTACCCCAGAGCAGATAGTTGAAAAGACACTGACCGCCTCAGAAATCATCGTTGACTGCACCCGCAAATTCCTGCGTATGCCTGAAAATCTTGAAATACAGAAACATCCTGATTTTGAAAAGTTCGGAGTAGCGATTGGCACGAACTATTGCCCGTCAGTTGTTGGGCTGATTGGCCCTAATGATGATCTGACAGCCTTCAGCTCTGGCATGAACATAACCGCCCGTCTGCAGGGGCTTGCTAAAGCCGACCAGGTTCTGGTTACCGAGCGGATTTATGACATCGCCATGAAAATCGGTAAATGGAAATTTGAAGGCCCATCTTCGGCACCGGTAAAAAATGTCGAAAAACCATTGGTTTACCACCAACTGATTATCAAATGAAGCTTTCCGGAGAAAAGCAATGGGTGGTTTATCTGCTGAGATGCAGTGACAACTCGCTTTACACCGGGATCACCAATGACCTTGCAAAAAGACTTGCCACACACAACGCCGGTACCGGCGCCCGCTACACCAGAGGGCGTCGGCCGGTTGAGGTGATTTTCTGGGAAAAGGCCGCCGATAAATCAGACGCATGCCGTCGTGAATACTGGATAAAAAAGCTTTCACGGGAAGAAAAGCTGCTGTTAGCCGAAGCGTTCGTCAATAACCGCCTTTAGTTTGCCGGTACGCTCATTTCTTTTGATTTCGCCTGGCCTGAACCATTCAACCTCAACGTTCATCCAGTGTTCATGAAGAGATTCGGCAATCTTGTATGAGCCCTTTTTCAGGGCAGCCAAAACTCTTGCATCTTCAAGCTTTTCTTCGGCTTCTATTCTCAAGACCAGAAGGTCTTTACCTGATGATGTGCGGGCAACGATCTGAAAGCTTTGGCTTACCGGCAAAGTGCTCAATCCAGCGGCAACATCTACGGGCATCAGGTTAATTCCACCGATTACCAGCAGATCATCACATCTGCCAAGAAGCTCGAATGACAGCCCCCTAAAACCGCAAGGGCAATTTTCAACCCTTACCCAACGACCCAGATCGCCGGTGCGATATCGTACAACCGGCATCAGAACACGATCAAGATTGGTTGCAATTATTTCGCCGGGTTTTTCATCGCTTACCGGCCTGAGGGTCGCGAGATCAAGAATTTCGACATAACAATAATGGTCGAGAACATGATGCACCGAACCTTCAAGGTGATCGCACTGCCAACCGATGGGGCCGGTATCTACGCAAGCATAGCCCGCCGATCTTATGGAAACCGCTCCAACTGCTTTTTTTAAAAATTCACAGGTCTGAGGCCGCAGATGTTCGCCGCCATAGAGAATTTTTTCGATTCTGATATTGAGTTGGCGGCGTTGAATTTCTTCAGCCAGTTTTATGATGATCGATGGAAGCCCTACCACAGCGTTAACCTTGAAAAGCTGCAGATATTTAAGCATGTTCTCAAGATCAGAGGCTCCACCGACCGGCAAATGCAGACAACCAAGGTTTTCAAGGGCGCGACCGGCAACGTTGAAGCTTGTCCAGAGGTTTCCGGCGATGAAAAGGTTCGCTACCCGGTCTTCACGACAAAGCCCGGCGTTTCGGTAGATATCAGTCAAAACATCAGTTACGTAACAATACTCAGCATTCGAATAAAGGGTAAACTTGGGATTGCCGGTGGTCCCTCCGGATGCGTAAACATAGGCATCGGTCATCGGTCCGGTCAGAATTTCTTCTGACTCTGGAGGAGAATGACGGTAAAAGGTCTCGCGATCGAGCAACGGCAGCCTGGTGAAGGTTTCAAAAGAAGCCCCGGATTTGGCAATGATTCGGCGATAATAAGGTGAATCGATAATTCTGGCAAGCAGTCGGTTGATTCTTCCGGCAGAATTACAGCGATATTCGCGATCAACCCAGTCAACCAGGCGACGCAGCAGGAAACTGCCTTCGTGGGGAGCCCCATCATGGCCTTCACTCATTCCACCGATTTCGGTTATTCTTTTTACGCCAAGACTGAGAAGCTGCTGCTGAAAAGTTTCAGCCTGCCCGGCTTCAAGGCACAGGCCAGCGGTCTGAAGCCAGGCAGAAATCGGCTCAACCTGCGCCAGAATTTCTTCGAGACTTGCGACCCTTTTGATAAAAAGTGTGCGATTCAGGCAGGAAACCTTGAATTCAGGACTCTGCTCGAAAACCAGAGAAAAATCAAAAGACTCGGGAGCGAGCACACGTCCCTCGTTGCGGGCCTGGGCCATTCTGGCAAGCTCACGCACTTTGCGAATCTCGACCTTTTCATCGAATGAAAGGCGCCCGACCGGAAGAGTCGCTGAAAGCTCGACCAGCTCATCAAACAACTGTTCCATCAACAGATGGGCGGGCCGGTCGTTCGAGGCCACGACATAAACGACATGAGGTGACGAACAGGCCTGTTGATCCCAGCGACAGAGATCGAGAGCCAGCCCTCGGACGAGATCAGATCCAGGACCTGCAGCAATGCGAGGGCCGGAAACAACGGCAAATGAATAACGCGGCCCATTTTCAATCAAACGTGTATTTGAACCAAGACGTTTTTTAACTGATTCAAGAGCCTCCCCGCCACCCCAGAACACAACAGTCAATCTTGCCTTCAACAAGGCATTTTCGATCGATTCGTTGCCCCCTTTCCAGATAAGGGCAGCCTGATGCGGCCAGATGATTCCCTGCGGGTCATTTTCCCTGATGCTTTCAAGGAAAAGCAGGGGAAACACGGGGTCAACCCGTGACATTTTCAAAATATTGGCATTTTTCGTGATTATGCCTGAAACCAGGCTGTCAACCGCGCCGACAAAAACATTCCCGGCGGTAAGATGAAGCAGAATACCATGGGGAACCGCCCGTAAATCATAGGCAAAATCAGGGCAATCGAGCCATTTGTCGAGCACTTTCAGGCTGCCAAGCTCGCCGCGCAGTCGTTTTTCAAGGTTTTCCCGGCGACAGATTGCCGAAATAACCGAAAAGCCCTCATTGACCATAGCAGGGCTGAAACCGGTCAATTCAGGAAGAATAGCAGACGCCCGCTGCCGAAGACTGTAATCAGGGTCACGCCAGCAGTCTGAAACAGCCTGCAGAACGTCGAGAACACATTCAATATCAGGTTTGGCTGCGGCCTGCGCCTGGTCCTCCGCTTCCGTGAGCAGGTCGGCAATCATCTCGGAAGTTAAATCTGAGGCTTCGATTTCGCGACCAAAAACATTACATTTATTCTGAGCCGGTGATTTTTTCATTTGAGAAGCTCCAGGGCCGTAATGGCACAACCTTTGTGCTTTGCCAGTCCGGCACGGCCAACAACTCTGAATGTTCTGCCCGGACGACCACAGGGGCAGTTTTCTTCGATTACTCCCAAATCGGTAGCCAGCAGAGAGATTGAAGGATAGCTCGATAGATAAGGAGTCATCAGATGCAGCAGACCTGGTCTGCCGACGCCCAGATCTTCGAGTGTTTCGGGGTCAACAACCCTGACCCTGGCATAAACTGGAACATGAAGCCTTGAGCATTCACAATCGACGTAAGGTATGCCGTGCTCGACCATACCAAAGAGATCGCGAATATTGCAGCCCGGCATTCCAAGTATTTTTTCGACCCGGTCTTTGAAAATTTCTTTGGTAACCTCCTGGTCTTTGTGCATTTTCCAGCCGCCGCCGGTAATAATGTAGGATTCGGCGCCCAGCTCAAGCCTGATTCCATTTTCTTCAAGCCGGTTACAAACCTGCCAGAGATAGGCGGGAAAGCCGAGAATGCGCACCGGTTCAGGTCGTCGGTTGAATTCAATCAGTTTTTTGACGGTGGCATCGAGATCGAATTCGAAATCATTTGCCGCTTCGTTCCAGCGAATAGCATAAAAAACCGAACGCCGCCCGGTCAGACCGGTCAGCATTTTGTCGGAAAAAGCCGTGCCGACACTGCCTGCTTTGCGAGGGTCGTAGGTAAAACAAAGGTAGTTAACCATCTGCCGATGGTTAACCATTCCAAGAGAGTCAAAGATGTTTGAAACAATTTTTTGAATTCTGCGATATGAACGATTATCGAGAACAATTGCGCTTTTACGGCCACCGGTTCCCGATGAGGTCAATTCAATTTTCACCTGTGATTCAGGCACCGAGATCAAACGGAATTCTTTAAAAATCGTTACAAGAAGTGGCGGAATATCCTCGGGAGCAATAATATCCAAATCCTGGGGAAGGCCTGACTCGCGCATAAAATTGCGAAAGTCCGGGCATTTTGCCAGATGCCAGCTTAAAGCCTCACGCATCGCTCCGGCAAAGAGTTCGTCGGTATTTTTACAATGATCGAAAGCTGCAGACCAGTCAAAAAGCTCGCCGGTTCTGACAAATGGTTTTCCTTCAGCCAATGCGCCACTCCTCGTCAAAATCGGGCTGACACCTGACCAGCAGATCATACCAGCATTTCATGAAAGCGTCGAGAAATCTGCGGTTGGTATCGATCAGATGCATATCCATAAAATCAAGTTTTTCAAATGAACGGGAAAAAACGAGAAAATCTTCGCGCAAACCATCTTCACACATTTTCATCGATGGGAAATAGGCACAGGGCAGAAATTTTGCGTCGAGTGCCATTCGCTGCATTTCAGGACGAAAGGCATTGACCAGCATCTCAATATAACGCATGCCAGATCTGGCCGCTTCCTCGCAAAACCACATCAGCGTTCGGCGCAGATCGTTCCCGGAAAAGCGGTAGCCGACGATAACTCCATTCCCGTCAAGGCTGTTGAAATTTACAAAGATATCAGCAGTACCGTCTTTTGCCTGAAACATCAGGTTCGGTTCAGTGAAAGGAAAAAACACCTTCTGCATCATGTCTTTGTCCTGATATCGATCGAAAACTTCATTGATTTCGTCGATGTTTTCACTAACCGTAAACTCGATGGTGCGCCCCATTTTTCTTGGATCCTGGGCTTCGAGAAAAACTTCTTCGACCTCATCTTTGATTTTGAGCTCATTCATGGCAATTTTGAAAAATTCAATAACCTCGGAAACAAGCCTCGGGTTGGGTCGGCGAAACTGCAGACTCGGCTGGCGAAAAAAGATTTCGAGGCCGTGGGTTTCGAAAGACTCAACTTTGCGAACATTGGGAAAGATGCCCATCGGCAGAAAGCCAAGATGTTCGAGAACTACCTGGGGAGCAAAACTCACAGTACGGGTCGTCGCATATATCACGTCGCAGGTGCGGGTTCTTTCGGTCAGCATCTGAAGCCCGTGCTTAACCATGGTACGCATGATATCCTGACCGCGAAACTCGTTCAAAACAGCAGCTGCATAAGATTTTCCAATTTTGTTAACCGGGTCAATGGTGAAAATTACTGAACCGATCAGGCGTTCGTTGATGTGGGCAAGAGTCCAGTAATAATTGGGATCTTCTACCTTTTTGGCAATAATATCTCGCTGAGCAACCTCGGGAAGAGTGTATTTGCCTTTATACACCTTGATGTAAAGATCGATGATCGCGTCGATATCATTCGCAGTTGCGGTATGAAAAACCACCTCCCGCTTGTCCTGCAGAACGAGGCGCATGCCGAATCCCCCTTAGGTCCATGTTTGATTTAATTATTACGGCAACGCTAGTATATATGCAGAACAGACACAAGTCAACCCGTCAAGGAACGGTGCATTTCAAACAATCATTAAATCAGAATAAATCTTCGATTGTGGTGCCCTGAGTTTTCCAGCAGGAAGACAATAACAAACAAAAATCACAAGCGCTTTGAAAAACAACCTCAGGGGAAAATTTCAATGAATTTTTGTTTAATTGATTTGCCATTAAATTATGCTACAATGTGTCTCAATTAAGCTTGTATCAGCTTCATGGAAACCGCGACAGGAAGGATAGCATGAACGATTCCCTCGATGCATCGAACTACGAAAACGATTATATCATTCATTATACTTCCGAGCTGAACCCGGCACGAATTCAACTGATGCTGGCTTTTGCGGGAAAAGGTGTGACCAGCCACTTTGAAAATGCCTGTGAACTCGGTTATGGCTATGGGCTCTCGACTCTGATTCATGCTGCCGGCGGCAGCGCGCATTGGTGGGGAACAGATTTTAACCAGTCCCAGGCATTTTACGCGCAGCAGATTGCCGCCCAGGCCGGGATATCGGCAACTTTCATGCCCGAATCCTTTGCCGATTTCTGTAACCGAACCGATTTACCTGATTTCGATTATATTGCACTGCACGGCGTCTGGTCATGGATATCTGACAGCGACCGTCATATCATCATCGATTTTCTCAAGAGAAAGCTAAAACCTGGTGGCGTGGCCTATCTTGGCTACAATTCTCTCCCCGGCCATTCACAGATGCTGCCTTACCGCGAATTAATGCACAGTTACGCAACCAGATCACTTGGTCAGGGCCTGACGAGAAATGAAAAAACTCGACTATCGCTTGATTTCATCAAATCCTTTATTAACCGAAACCCTCTACTGGGCCAGGTTTTTCCCCTTGCCCGACAAACTATCCAGGATTTTCCATCTGGTTCTGAAGCCTATCTCGCACACGAATATCTGGTCGGAAACTGGAAACCCATGTCCTTTTCCGAAGCCCATCAGCTTCTTTCAGGAGCACTGCTGTCCTATTGCTGCACTGCGATTCCATCACAGAATTTCAATCAGCATTTTCTCATTGATGAGCAACAAAAAATCCTGGCGGAAATACCAGACCAGGTTACCCGCGAAACCGCTCGCGATATAATGGTTAACCGGCGATTTCGTCAGGATTACTGGGTGAAGGGCGGAATAGCTCTGAACCAGTCTGAAATCGATGAATTGATCAACCAGACAAGAATGATTTTGCTTGGAAATTCTTTGCAGGCGGCCAGGTCGGTTAAGCAGGCCGCTCTGTTTGCCGAGCTTCCAGAAGAACCGGTTGCCGCGATTCTTGAATATCTAAAAGATTTCAAACCTGCCAGTATCGATGAAATTTTCAATGCGACTTTGCCGTTTTTCCCAAATCGCAGCGAATTCTTAAGAACCATCATGATTCTCGAAGGCAACTTCAGCATAGGAATTGTGCAGAAGCCTGAAATCATCGAGCGGGCCCAAAAAACCGCCCATCGATTCAACCGACTGATTCTGGAAAAAGCAATGACCAGCAAAAATAACTTTCATTACCTCTGCAGTCCCGTTACCGGTGGGGGAGTTGCAGTTGTACCAGAACACGCAAGATTTCTTCACACTGCCGCAATTTCAGGGTTTGACAAGACAGTCTGGGCCGAAAAAATGTGGCAGTGGTATAGAAAAAACGGTATCGTGTTTGTTCAAAATGGCAGCCCAATTGAAGACGAAAAAACCAGTCTAACGATTCTGAAAGACCAGATAGAAGATTTTTCCGTGAATTTCCTTTCTGTTTATCAGGGCCTGGGCATTTTATAAATTCATACATGAGTTTTAATTTTTTATTTCAATCTGGAGAACGATTAATGAGCCGGTTCGATTATCATCTCGTAATTTCACTGTTATCGGCAAGTTTTGTTTTTTGGGGTCTTACCAATGATATCAGAGCAGAAGAAAGTGTAAAGCCTGCCATTATAGCAATCGACCCTGGGCATCCATCTGAAACCAGCAGCGGCTGTATTCATCACGGCGTGACAGAGCTGGAAATCTGCTGGCAAACTGCCCTTGAGCTGGAAAAACTGATTGCCTGCGAACCTGGTTTGAGAGCAATAAAAACAAAAAATGAAGTAAACACAATGGTAACTAACCGTGAACGGGCTGAAATCGCCAATAATGCAAGTGCATGCATTTTAATCAGACTTCACTGCGATTCAGGAACCGGCTCAGGCTGCACTCTTTACTATCCTGACAAACCGGGAACCGCTCAGGGCGTTACCGGCCCATCAGAAGAAGTAATGCTCGCAAGCAGAAAAGCCGCCGAATATCTACAGGAAGGCCTCGCCGAAACACTTGGCGACCGACTGAAACTAAACCCGATCAAAACCGATTCTGATACGTATGTCGGTCAGAAACAGGGGGCACTTACCGGCTCAGTTTTTGCCAAAGTACCCGCGGTAGTGGTTGAGATGGTATATCTCAGCAACGCCAGTGATGCTGCATTCATCAAAGAACCGGCGAATCAGCAACTCATAGCCAAAGGCCTGCTGGCAGGTGTGAAAAAGCTCGTAAAAGCCGGGCAGAATAAGGAATGAAGAATTTTTAAACCCGGTCATTTCTACCCATTGAATGGGCTCAATTACCTAATGCAACCCTGACAAACGGAAAAAATTTTTTTGCCCCCTTGTACGTTATCAACGCTTGTGCTATTCTTTGCACGTCCCAAACCAACCCCAACGGAGAGCCGGTTTTGCTGATCACCGAACTTATCGAGCAATTTGTCACATATCTCGAAAAAGAAAGGATCCTCTCTGAACAAACAGTCAGAGCTTATCGCAACGATCTTGAACAAATGGCTGAATGGCTTGCCAAAAAACTTTCGATCATCACGGCCGATCGTTTTGAGAAACTGAGTCTGATTCAAATTCGATCTTACTGGGCATTCCGTCGAACCAACGGGTTATCTCAGACCAGCATGTGCCGTGGCCAATCGGCTCTGCGCACTTTGATAAAATTTGCCAGAAGACGCAAAATAATTGATCGCGACCCGGCACAGGGCATGGACTCACCGCGCAAAACCCGCGCTCTGCCAAAAGCACTGGCTTACGACGATGTGAATCAGATGTTAAATGTGCCACCTGCTGACACTTTCATGGGCAGGCGCGACCGGGCAATTCTTGAACTGCTCTACGGCAGCGGTTTGCGAATCTCAGAGCTTGCCGATCTTGAAATTTCACAGCTTAACCTGGCTGAAGGCCAGGTGCGAGTCTGCGGTAAAGGCAAAAAAGAGCGCCTGGTTCCATTGACCCCGGTATCATGCACAACCCTCGAAACCTATCTTATTGGCCGAAAAGCCCAGTTCATCGGTATTGAAAACGAACCGGCGGTATTTCTGAATCGCTATGGCAAGCCAATCACCGCCCGCAGCATCGCCCGAATGATCGACAAATATGCCCGTGAACTTGCAATGATGATGAACATTACCCCCCATCAATTTCGACACAGCTTCGCCACCCATCTTCTGAATAATGGCGCCGACATCAGGGCTGTCCAGGAAATGTTGGGACACGAGAGTCTCTCGACCACTCAGATTTATACCCGTATCAGCAAGGAAAAGCTGCTCAGCACATATAAAAACACCCACCCGCGAGCCGGAGGAAAAATATGACCTTTAAAGGCACCACTATTATCGCAGTTCAGAAAGAGGGCACCATCGCCTTCGCCGGCGATGGCCAGGTAACTTTTGGCGACCAGATCATCAAGGCAAAAGCAAAAAAGATTAGACATTTTGCCAGTTTCAAAATAATCGGCGGTTTTGCCGGGCACACAGCCGATGCCTTCACCCTATTTGAGCGCTTCGAAGCCAGGCTTGAAGCCTCTTCCGGCAATCTGGTAAAAGCTGCGGTAGAACTGGCCAAGGACTGGCGCATGGATAAAGCCCTGCGGCGCCTGAAAGCCATGCTGCTGGTCGGCAACACCGAAAAACTTCTGATGATTTCAGGCCAGGGTGACGTTATGGAACCTGATTCACCGATAATGTCTATCGGCTCGGGATCATCGATTGCGATTGCGGCAGCTAAGGCGCTGCTGCGCCATACCAGCCTTAAAGCAGATGAAATCGCGGTTGAAGCATTAAAAATTGCCGCCGAACAATGTATTTACACCAACGATCAGATCGTTCTGGAGACCCTGCCATGACGACTTCAGCCCTTTCGCGGCCCGAACTGACACCGCAGGAAATCGTTGCTCAGCTTGACCGCCACATTGTTGGCCAGAGAAAAGCCAAGCGTGCTGTTGCCATTGCATTGCGCAACCGTTATCGCCGTCGCCAGCTTACCAGCGACCTGCGCGAAGATATCCGGCCCAAGAACCTTCTATTGATCGGGCCAACCGGCGTCGGCAAGACCGAAATCGCCCGCCGCCTTGCAACCATCGCCAATGTACCCTTCATAAAAGTTGAAGCAACCAAGTTCACCGAAGTGGGTTATGTGGGCCGCGACGTCGATTCGATGGTGCGCGACCTGGTTGAAGTCAGCCTTAATCTGGTCAAAACCCGGAAAATGTCACAATTTGAAGACAAAGCCCGTAGCAAAGCCGAAATGCGGGTGCTTGATTACCTGATTCCTGAAGATCGAAGATATCACCCGTTAAGTGGTTTCGAAAAAGACTCAGATGAAAGTGGAAAAGTGTCGATACATAGTGAAGAGACCAATTCACCGTCATCGACACGGGAAAAGTTCCTGGAAATGCTCAGATCGGGCAAGTTAAACGAAAAGGAGGTAGAAATCGAAGTGACCGAAAACGCAACACCGGTTGTCGAAGTAATCTCCTCCCAGTCGGGCTTCGAAGAGATGGGCATCAATCTCGGCAATCTGCGGAATATGCTCGGAAACATGTTTCCCAGCCGGCATAAGCGCAGAAAAGTCAAGGTTAAAGATGCCCTCGAAATTCTTTACCAGGAAGAAATCAGCGCACTGATGGATCAGGAAGACCTGTACAAGGAAGCAGTCAGCCTGGCTCAGGAAAGCGGCATCATTTTTCTCGATGAAATCGACAAGATCGCTTCGGCCTATGTTGGTAAAAGCGGCCCCGACGTTTCAAGGGAAGGCGTTCAGCGCGACCTGCTGCCACTTGTAGAGGGCACCACGGTAATGACCAGGTATGGCATGGTTAAAACCGACCATATCATGTTCTTTGCCGCCGGAGCCTTCAATGTCAGCAAGCCTTCAGACCTGATTCCAGAGCTACAGGGGCGTTTTCCGGTGCGCGTCGAGTTCGAAAAACTTGGCGAAGCCGACTTTGAAAAAATTCTGACTGAACCGCAAAATGCCCTTACACGTCAGTATCAGGCACTTCTGCAGGTTGACCATGTCGAAGTCGAATTCACTCCGCAGGCAATCGCACGTATTGCACGCTACGCCGCCGAAGCCAACGACTCTCAGGAGAACATCGGCGCCCGCAGACTGCACACCATCATGGAGCATCTGATGGATGAGATTGCTTTCGAAGCTCCCGCCAACTTTTCCGGCAGATATGTGATCAGCGACGAAACCGTCGATAAGGCTATTGGTCCTCTGATGAAAGATCGCGATTTGGCGCGGTTTATCCTGTAAGGCAAATCACGGAGGCAAACCAGATGTTTGAAAGATTGACCGGAACAGCGACATTCAACCTGCTGGGAAAGGGGCTTGAAGTTTCTTCATTACGCCATAAAGTTATTGCAAACAACATTTCAAATGTAAACACGCCGAAATTCAAGCGTCAGATTGTCACTTTCGAAGACCAGATGGCCAAAGTTTTTGACGGAAAAATCGACATCGTCGGCAAGCGCGAAGACGACCGCCACATTCCTATCGGCGAAATCAGCTATATGAACGTTGATCCGCTTATCCAGACCGACCGCATTCACGTAATGCGCAACGACAAGAACAACGTCGACATTGATGTAGAAATGAGCGACCTGGCCAAGAACACCATGAAGTATCAGATCATGGCCAACCGTCTTGCCAGTATGTTTTCACATCTTAACGATGTAATCACCAGAGGAGGTAGAGCCTGATGAGCATGTTCAGAGCAATTGACACTTCTGCTTCCGGTCTGACCGCCGAACGTCTGCGCATGGACGTAATTTCAAACAACATTGCCAACGTAAACACTACGAGAACCGAGAGCGGTGACCCTTTCCGGCGCAAACTCGTGATTTTCCAGGCCCGAAATCCGCGCGGCAGTCTGCCGTTCATGGACCGTCTACAGCCCCAGATGCCGGGAAAAGGCGTGCGGGTGCAATCAATCATGGATGACATGGCACCTTTCAAAATGGAATATGACCCTAATCATCCTGATGCCGACAGCGAAGGCTATGTGCGCCGGCCCAATATTAACATTGTGCATGAAATGGTTGACATGATCACCGCAACCCGTGCATACGAAGCCAATGTAACCAGCATTAACTCAGCAAAAGACATGATTAATGCCGCATTGAATATAGGAAGCAGATAAGGATTGAAAGATGAGAATACTTGAACGCAACCCGTTTAATGAGCTGCAGTGCCGGCCCGAACAGCAGCGCACCAATGCGAAGGAACAGTGGCGCACTTTCCTCGACCAGTTTCAGAATGCGATCGACGAAGTGGACCAGCTGGGAAAAACCTCGGAAAAATTGACCCAGGACGCGGTTCTTGGCCGTGTAGAAAACCTGCATGATGTCATGATCGCCGCCGAAAAGGCGAAAACTGCCATGAATCTTACTTTGGAAGTAAGGGGGAAGGCGCTCGAAGCATACAAGGAAATAATGCGTATGAATTTCTAATAAAGTCTTTACAGATTCAATTCTGCGTACTATAAATAGTAAATCGAAAACCTCGGGCCCGAAAAACCTGAATACACAATAAAAACAGGGCACGGAAAACGGAGTAGGGAGTAGCAAATAATGACTGAATTCCTCAGGCAGCTCTGGGAACCGATAGCCAGAATGCCCCGGAGCCAGCAGATAGGCCTTGCGGTGATCGTCGGCCTGGTAGTTCTGGGCATCATAACCGCCTCAATGTGGGGCACCACCAAAGAATTCATACCGCTCTTTGAAGAAAAACTCAAACTCGAAGATGCAAGCAAGGTTGTCTCCAAGCTTCAGGAGCTCGGAGTCGAATATAAACTCGGTGCAGACAGTACTGATGTGCGCGTACCGCTGGTCGACAAATCATACATTCTGCTGCAACTGGCTCAGGAAAAAAGCCTGCCCCTCGCCAAACCGGGCTGGCAGAAGCTGATCGACGAGCGCTCGATTTTTGCCGGCACTACCCAGCAGGAATTCGATCTGAACTACGTACGAGGCCTGCAGGCAGAGCTCGAAGAAACTCTGATCCGAATGGGGCCAATTGAAGAAGCCAATGTCAATATTGTTAAGCCCAAAAAAGAAGTTTTCAAAGAAGACCAGAAAGAACCATCGGCTGCGGTTCTGCTCAAACTGAAACCCGGGCATGAAATTACCCAGGACCAGGTAAGAGCAATCAGAGACTGGGTCTGCTCGGCAGTTGAGGGCTTGAGCCCTGACAGCATCAGAATTTCCGATACCGAAGCCCGCGACCTTACCCGTATCATCGAAGACGAAGAAGCCATGGGCCTCGATAAGATCAAAACCGCACAGGCAAAGCATACCCGCGAGCAGGAAAAGCTGCTTAAAAAAGACCTGCAGAGCCAGCTCGAAGAAATGTTCGGTTTCGGCAACGCGATCGTCAGAGTCAGGCTTGAGATGGATTTCGATCAGAAGGAAGCGGTCAGCGATGTCGTTATTCCCCCGATTGAGGGCAGCAATACCGGTATCGTAATCTCGCGCAAAAACGAAGAAGAGCATTACCAGGGCCGTGACCTGATCGAAGACGGCGAACCTGGGGTTAACTCAAATCTGCCTCCCGGTGCCCCTGCCTACCCCGGCACCGAGAACAACACCTGGAACAAGTATGATCGAACCGGTAACATAGAAAACTTTGAAGTCACCAGATCGAAAGAAAAATATGTCAAGAATCAGGGTACGATAAAGAGATTGACGGTGTCGGTAGTTCTGAACTCCGATCCTGACTCAGTTAAGGAAATTGAAGCCAACATCACTGAAATCGCAAAAAATACCGTGGGCTTTGACAAAGCCAGGGGCGACAAGCTGGCGTTGATGGCAATGCCCTTCAAGAATGAAGAAGTTGAACGTGCCAGAGCGGCATTTGCTCTGAAGAAACAGCAGGAGAAACAGATGTTCATGATAGTTGTAGGCCTGTTGATGGCCTTCCCGATTTTCCTGGGGCTCATCTATATTTTCGTCAGAGTTTCCAGAGCCAGAGCCCTGGCCCGCGAACAGGCACGCCTGCAGGAAGCCGCCGCCGAAGCCGAAGCACTTAAAATGGCACGCGAGCAGCAGATGCACCGCCAGTCGGAACAGCAGTGGCGCGACTGGGAAAGACGCTTCAAAGACATCAAGAATTTCTTCCCCGAAATTACCGATATGGCCGAAAAGAAGAAAAAAGTTCAGGATCTGCGCCTGGCTGCCTATCAATATGCCATGGACAACGATTCTCTGCCCCCCGACTTTGAAGAAATGACACCGGAAGAACAGTTCATCTACCGCGAAGCTTTCCAGAAGAAAAAAGACGGAACTCTGGCAGAAGGTCTCGAAAGACTACAGGCCGTCATCACCGAACGCGACCGCGCACGCGAAGAAGAACTCGAAAAACTTTCGGAACAGGCCAAAGCACGCGAACTGCTCGAAGAAAGAGTTCGCCAGCTCGTCGAAACCAAGCCCGAAGATGCAGTCTCGGTTCTGCGTCTGTGGCTGAGCGATTAGGCGGGGGTGAAAAATTGTGGCTAAACAGGAAGAAAATGCACCGGTCATCAATATCGAAGATCTACCTCCTCTTAATATTTCGGGGCGAGCCAAAGCCGCAATTCTGCTGATTTTTCTCGGCCCCGAAACCAGTGGCGTGGTTCTACAGTCACTTTCTGATGCAGAAATTGAAGTTCTGACCATCGAAATTGCGAGACATCGCAAAATTTCAACGGAAGAAAAGCTTGCCGTTCTGTTCGAATTTGAGCAGCTGATGATGGCCCGCAGATTCTACGCCGAAGGAGGCCTGGAATATGCCAAACATTTGCTTGAAAAAACCATTGGTCCAGGCAAGGCTCTTGAAATTATGGCCCGCATGGGTACTTCATTACAGGTTCAGCCATTTGAAGCGGCTCGAACCGCTGACCCAACCCAGCTTGCAACCCTGATTCAGAATGAACACCCACAGACCGTCGCTTTGATTCTGGCTTATCTGCAGCCGGAAAAATCAGCGGTTATTCTGCAATCCATGACTCCTGACACTCAGGTTGAAATTGCCAAACGTCTGGCACTAATGGACCGCACCAGTCCTGAAATTACCAGAGAAGTTGAAAACTATCTCGAAGAACGCCTGTCGTCGATTATCGGCCAGGATTTCACCAGCGTCGGCGGTATAGATTCTCTTATCGGCGTATTGAATGCGGTAGAACGCGCCACCGAAAAGAACATCATCGAAACCATGGAAGTTCAGGAACCAAGCCTTGCCGACGAAGTCAAGAAACGCCTGTTCGTCTTCGAAGACGTGGTTCTCATCGACGACCGCAGTCTGCAGCGCCTGATGAAGGAAGTCGACATGAAAGATCTGTCGATATCGCTCAAAGGCGTCACCGACGAAGTCAAGGAAAAATTCTACAAAAACATGTCAAAACGCGCGGCCGAAATGCTCAAAGAAGAAATGGCCTACATGGGTCCGGTCCGCATCAGAGACGTGGATCAGGCTCAGCAGCGCATCGTCGCCATTGTGAAGAAACTCGAAGCCCGCGGCGAAGTCGTCATTGCCCGCCCGGGAGAGGAGGAATTGATTGGCTAGTCAACTCGAAACCAGCACCGGCATGGAGATTCTTGCAAGAATCATGCGCTATTGCGATGCGAAAACCAACCGCAATATTCTTAACGGCCTGCAGAAAGATGTTCCCCACCTCGCCAGTGAGTTGCGTAAGAAAATTCTCACCTTCGACGATCTGGCCTATGCCGACGCCCGAGGCATTCAGAAAATGCTCAAACTCATTCAGCTGCGTGACCTGGCTGTGGCACTGAAAGGCACCCCGCAGGCGGTTCTTAAGAATATTGCGATGAACATGTCGCCGCGCAACCTGCAGGATCTCAAAGCCGAGATTGCCGCAACCGGCCCATCACGTGAAGTAGATATTCTCGGCGCCCAGGATCGCATTCTCGCCATCGTTACCGAACTCATCACCGGCCGCGAAATGTTCATCAACCGCCCGACCAACGATCTGGTTTACTAGTAAAGGAAAAAACCACTGAATGGCCAGAATCCTTAAAGCAAGTCAGATCAATATCGAACCTGATAAAAAGGTTTTCATTCCTCATCACCAGAAAATACCCGAACCTCCCAAGGTGATGCCGCCTGAAGAAGAAGCCTTTACTGATGAGGTTTTTAAAGCTCTGTCGCCCGAGCATCTTGCCGGCTCTGGCGAGAAAATGATTACCGGCGCCAAAAAGGCAAAAGCAGAAAATGCTGACGAAATCAACTCAAAAAATGAGGCAGCAAACGGCGAAGATCCGGTAAAACCTGCGCCGCATCAAGGCAGTCAGCTTTCATACGCTGCCAAAAAAGCCCGACACAGTGCAGCCCTTGAAGCAATTAAAATAAAAGAGCTCGAACTTGAAGCCCTTGAAGAAGAACTGCGCGGCTGGGAAGAAGAGCTGAAAGAAAAAGAACGCCTGCTTTCAATGAAAGAGGCCGAAATGAGCCAGTCTGCCGCTGCCCGTCGCGCCGAAAGCGAAACCGAAGCACGAAAGACCATTGAAATGGCCAAAGAATCGTCCAGGTCAATCACTGAGGCTGCCAAAGCCGAAGCCGAAGCAATCAAGAAAGCGGCAAAGCTCGAAGTTGAATCATGGCGAGACAAGGCTTATAAAGAAGGCTTTGCGCTCGGCGAAGAAAAGGGCATATCGGCCGGTGAAGAACAGGGACTGCATGAAGCCAGACTTGACTGGCAGAACCTGATGAAAGAAACCGAAATGTTGATCAGCGAGCTGCAGACCAGCCGAATTGGCATTATTAAGGCCTCTGAAGAGGAAATGCTGCGCCTGGTAATCGCATTTGCCCGCAGCGTCATCAAGGTCGAACCTCTTGCCCAGCCCGATATCATTCTGAAAAACCTTGACTATGCAATCAACAAAATTGCCGATACCGACAAAATCGTATTACGCATCAATATAAAAGATAAGGCAATGTGTCAGGCCCACAAAGATGCTTTCATGTCGAAACTCAGTTCGGTTGCCGAATTGCGTATCGTTGAAGACCCGACTCTATCACCGGGTGGCATCAAAATCGAAACCGGCGTTGGAACCATCGACGCAACCATCGAAAGCCAGGCCGGCGAACTCGAAAAAGCTCTGATCGAAAGATTTCGCAAAAGCCAGAATGCCATATGAGCAGTTTTAATTTTAACGAGTATGCTGATCTGATGGCAAAAGTTGACCCAATCAGGGTCAACGGTCGGGTAACCCAGGTCGTCGGTCTGCTCATCGAGGCGACCGGCCCCCAGAACCCGGTCGGCGATATCTGCCAGATTATTACGCCACAAGGCCCGCTGCCCTGTGAAATTGTCGGTTTTCGTCGCGGCAGCGTCCTGTTGATGCCACTGATACATACCGAAGGTATCCGACAGGGCAGTGAAGTAATCCCCACCGGCATGCCTTTGACAATGCCCGCCGGCGAAGAACTGCTCGGTCGCCTGCTCGACGGCCTCGGCCACCCGATTGACGATAAAGGCGATCTGCCGCCGGGCATTACACATGTGCCGATTAATCGCGAACCACCCAACCCGTTTACCCGCAAACGCATTACCGAGCCCTTGCCCACCGGGGTCAGAGCCATTGATGGTCTGCTGACTATCGGCGGCGGGCAGAGAATGGGGATTTTTGCCGGCTCAGGTGTGGGAAAAAGTACGCTGATGGGCATGATCTGCCGCCAGTCACAGGCTGACATCAATGTTGTTGCGCTGATTGGTGAACGAGGACGCGAAGTTCGTGAGTTTCTCGAAAAAGATCTGGGCCCTGAAGGCATGCGGCGCTCGATCGTAGTTGTCGCAACCTCTGACCGACCGGCGCTGGTCAGGGTTAAAACCGCCTTTGCCGCAACCGCTATCGCTGAATATTTCCGCGATAAGGGCAAAAATGTGATGCTGATGATGGATTCGGTTACCCGCTTCGCTCTGGCCCAGCGCGAAATCGGCCTGGCAGTCGGCGAACCGCCCACCACCCGAGGCTATACTCCGTCTGTTTTTTCGCTGCTGCCCAAGCTGCTTGAACGGGCAGGCACCGCGAGAAAAGGCTCGATCACCGGCATTTATACCGTTCTCGTTGAAGGGGGCGATATGGATGAGCCGGTCGCCGATGCGGTCAGAGGTATTCTTGACGGCCATCTGGTGCTCAGCCGTGAGCTTGCCCATCAAAATGTTTATCCAGCTATCGACATTCTCTCATCAATTTCCCGTCTGATGCCGGAAATTACGCAAAAGCGACATTACGAAAACGCCGGCAAGCTTCGCAATATCTATTCAACTTTCGCAAAAAATTCGGATGCAATCAGTCTTGGAGCCTACAAAGCAGGTTCTGATCCGAAAATCGACGAAGCCATTCAGAAACATCCATTGATTGAAAGCTTCATCAAACAGGGAATCACCGAAGTGGTGAATTTTCAAAACAGCCTTGACAGCCTGTCCAGGATTGTCGGATGATTACTGAATGGCATTTAAATTCAGATTTCAACAACTCCTGCAGATTTGCATTCATGAAGAAAACGAGGTCAAAAATCAACTGGCCCGAAAAGATGGCCAGATTGCCGAAGCAAATGCAAGTATCAGAAAGTTCAAAGATGATTACGCAACCGCCCTGCAGAATAAAATCATCGATCTGCAGAACGGTGACATGCTCAAACTGCAGCTTTACCCCGCATATCTGGCGAGATTGCAGAAATCCTGGGAATTTCACGAAGAAGAGCTTGAGCGCCTGATCAGGCAACGCGAAAAAATCATGCAGGAGCTTATGCAAAAACGGCGAAACCGCAAAACTTACGAAAAAATGAGGGAAAACGATGAAGCCAACTGGCGCAAGGAACAGCAGAAACGGGAACAGCGCAATCTCGACGAATATGGCGGACGTTTAAAATCAGGCCAGGGAGAAAACAGCGATGCTTGAGAACATGAAAAGAATTCAGGAAAGGGTCGATCAGCTCAAAAAAAGCTGCGCCCAGTTCAGTCGCCGCCGCAACCCCCTTCCTGACAAGACTTTTTCCGAAGCGCTGACCGAAGCCACCAACCCCGCCGCGCCCGCCGGCAAATCTGCTGCAGTCAAGAAGCTTGAGCCTTCTGCCGAATTGAAAGCAGACATCGATAATCTGGTAGACAAACATTCAAAAGACCATGAACTGCCGCCGGAGGTGGTTCGACGCCTGATCGCCGTTGCATCAGGATATGACCCTGAAGCGGTCGGCAAAAACGGCGGGCTCGGACTGATGCAGGTTAAACCCGATATTTTCAGACAGTTTGGTTATACCAATCCTTTTGATCCAACCCAGAACATTTCTGCTGGAACCCGGCATCTTTCACAGATGCTGCAGAAAAATGGCGGCGACATGTCACTGGCGCTTGCCGCCTATAACAGTGACCCAGCGACGGTAAAGCGGTTTGGCGGCATGCCTCCGTTTTCCGACACGAAAAATTTTGTTTCTCAGATTATGGCCGGCCTTGGCAAAGAAAATGACGATGAATAAGGAATCAGGCGGAAATGGATGAAAAAAAACTTAAACAGGATATAGAAATACCGCCCGAACTCATGAGTGGCGAGGAAAAGAAGGACGCAACCGAATCAGAGGCGCCAAAAGAGCCGTCGCGAATATACAAAGCTCTCAGCCGGATAGCTTTCAGCTTTCTTCTGCTATCACTGGGAGTTGCAACTTTTTTCACGGTTCTTGCCCTCGACTTTCTCGATCTGGTGCCATTTCGATATAAAATTCCTGAAAACTGGCGCAGCAAATGGCCGCTGGCCCCATATTATGATTTTGTGCAGCTGCACCAGTTGCCTGAAGAAGAACGTTTCCAGCAGTTGATGATCAAACAGCAGGAACGCTTCGACCGTGAAATCACCCAGGGCAACAAAGACCTGGAAATTCGCGCCAAAGAGCTGGAAAGCACTTATCGCGGATTGATACGCACCCAGAAAGAACGTTACAACCAGTCAATGGAAGACCTTCGCAAACAGCAGGAAGAGCTGCTGCTCGAAAAAAAGAAGTTCGAAGAAGAAAAAAAAGACCTCGAATCCAGAAAACTGGCTATCGATGACTTATCCAGAAAACTTGCTTCAGAATCGGCGAACCTTGAATCCAGCCTGATCAGATTCATGGAAGAGGGACGGCGCCTCGACCAGGTTCGCAACATCGCCGCAGTAATGGATGCTTCATCACTCGCCGCGATTTTCAACGAAGTGGCTGATGACCAGCTGATTTATGACATCGTCACCGGTCTTCCCCCGGCCCATGCAGGCCGCGTCTTGGGCCTGATGGACAACGAGAAATCCGGCAAAATAATGAAACTTGGCCAGAACGCAGTTTCTCTGCCACCTCCAGGCCCATCACGCACCTACATTCCCCCGAGCCTGCAAAACCTCATCGCTTCGTCCCAGGCTCTTCTGCGCTGATTTTTTATGTTTAACTCCAATCTTTGATTGAAATTTTTGTGCTGCTGCGGTAGAAACGTTTAAATGCTGGTGTCTTTTCTTACTTTAGTTTTTCAACGGATTGCGGTATTTTATGAAAAACCGCAGGAGGATTTCTATGATTACCATCACCAGACCCGAAAAGACTGAACTTGCCAAGCTTGGGGTGAAATCATGGCCAATCTGGCAGAAAGAAATCTCGACTTTTCACTGGCATTACGATGAAAGGGAAACCTGCTATATTCTCGAAGGCGATATTACCGTGACTCCGGACGGGGGCAAACCGGTTTCCATTAAGCCGGGCGATCTCGTGGTTTTTCCTGCGGGAATGAGCTGTGAATGGAAAATCAGCGCCCCGGTTCGCAAGCATTACCAATTCGGCTGAGCATAATTTATGAAAGAATCTTTTTTCAGCCCCTATACCCATGGGTTCTTCCGCGTTGCCGCAGCAACTCCGCAAGTCAAGCTCGCCGACCCCGATTTCAATCTGAAGTCGCATCTTGAACTGGCTCTCGAAGCCTCGAAAAGATTCGTGGGCATGCTGGTTTTTCCGGAACTGGGCCTGAGCGGCTATTCTTTGCAGGATATCTTTCACCAGAAAACCCTGATGAACGCCTGCAAAGATGCCCTCGAAAAGCTGATCGAAGAAAGTCACCAAATCTTTCCGCTGATGGTGGTTGGCTTGCCAATGATGCTTGATGCCAAGCTTTTCAATTGTGCCGCCGTTATCCACCGCGGTCAACTTCTTGGCGTAATCCCCAAGACTTTTCTGCCCAATCATCGGGAGTTTTATGAAAAACGCCATTTCTCCTCTTCAGATGAGATCGCTATCGACGAAATGGTCTTCGCCGCAAGCAAGGTTCCGGTCGGCACCAACCTGATTTTCAAATGCCGAGAAGTGCCCGACGCCCAGATTGCAATCGAAATCTGTGAAGATCTATGGGCACCCATTTCTCCGGCGACATTTGCCTGCATGGCCGGTGCAACCCTGATCGGAAATCTCTCGGCAAGCAATGTCGTAATCGGCAAAGCCGACTACCGACGCCTGATCGTGAGGTCTTTCTCGGGCAAAAACATCTGCGGCTATGTTTATTCAAGCGCCGGACCCGGCGAGTCAACCACCGACCTGGCCTGGGATGGCCACGCAATCCTTGCCGAAAATGCCAGTATCATCAAAGAAAACCTGCGTTTTGCCTCATCTGGCACAATTACCTGCGCTGACCTCGATGTAGATCGTCTTGCTCTCGAAAGAATCAGATACAATAGCTTCAGAGATGCGGCCAACGCTTGGAAAGACCGCACCAGAGACTTTCGCATTATCGACTTCAACCTCGAAGAATTGCCCCACGAAATGAAACTGAAGCGCAAAGTTTCAAGATTTCCATTTGTTCCCGATGACCCGGCTGCGCGAAACGACCGTTGCAATGAAGCTTTTCAGATTCAGGTGCAGGGCCTAACAACGCGAATGAAGGCAACAGGCATTGAAAAGCTGGTAATTGGCGTTTCCGGAGGCCTCGATTCGACCCTGGCTCTGATTGTCGCATGTAAAGCAGTTGATTCGCTCAATCTCAGCCGACAAAACGTCATTGGCTGCACCATGCCAGGCTTCGCCACTTCCAGCTCAACCAGGAACAGCGCTCATGAGCTGATGCAAAGCCTCGGGGTCAAGATAATGGAAATCGACATTATTCCATCATGCACCCAGATGCTCAAAGATCTCGGGCACCCATTTGCCTCTGGACAAAGAGTTTTCGATGTAACCTTCGAAAACGTGCAGGCAGGCGAGCGCACTTCACATCTTTTCAGACTTGCCAATGCAAGCAATGCCATGGTAGTTGGCACCGGCGATCTCAGCGAACTGGCTCTGGGCTGGTGTACCTACGGAGTTGGCGATCACATGTCGCATTACAATGTCAATGCCTCGATTCCCAAAACCCTGATCCAATATCTGATCCGCTTCGTTGCCGATTCTTCCGATGCGGACAGCGCCCTTTCTTCGGTTCTTTATAAGATTCTGCAGTGTGAAATTTCGCCTGAACTGATTCCCGCCGATGATATAACCGGAAAAATGCAAAGCACCCAGGACGTCGTCGGCCCCTATGAACTTCAGGATTTCAATCTGTATTACCTGACCAGATTCGGTTTTTCGCCTTCGAAGGTGGCATTTCTCTGCTGGCACGCCTGGAAACAATCGGGTGGCGAAAAATACGATCTGCCAACCATCAAAAAATGGCTGAAGGTTTTCATTACCAGATTTTTCGGACAATCCCAATTCAAGCGCAGTTGCGTTCCAGATTCGCCCAAGGTTGGTTCGGGCGGCTCATTATCTCCTCGCGGAGACTGGCGTGCCCCATCAGATCTCAAGGCCGACCTCTGGCTTAACGAGCTTGAAACCAGGGTTCCCTGAAAATAAATTTTAGCCGTTGCAATTTCCCCAAATTTCAGTATCATCTAAATATGAGATTTAAAAGTGTTTTGAGATACGATTATAAATACGGGGTGGTAATGTTTAGTCAGTGAAGAATTCTGTTTTCCCAAAATTCTGAATTAATCGCCGATCCAGCAGTGGATTTGCGCTTGAGCCCGCTGAAAACTTCTTTTCAGCCCGACTTTATCTTTTTAAGGTCATTATAACCCGACAATATCCCTTTCAGAGAGCTGTTCAACAGAGCAGCTCCATTTTTTTACCTTTTTGACAGCCCATTGCCTGGCCTGAAATAAATATTTGAAATTAATGGGCATTTCGACCATCGATCACCCGATCGATATCAAAAAGTTACTTGAACCTGGCAAACCCCTCATTGCCCCGCCCGACTGCCTTAAAGACCTGCAACAGTATGACTGTCACGCCATAAAACCAGCTCAGACTTTGAAATTCAATGATTGGTCAGTAACCGGCATTGCAGCTTACAATCCTGACAAGCAGTTTCATCCAAAAAACAACTACCATGAATTACCAGGATGCCGGCCAGGCGGTGCGAAAGATCAAACAAAGGCTTGCGGTTCCAATTCATTTTGGTGATATAGTCGGTGAGACCGGGGATGGCAGAAAATTTGCGGCCGAGCTGAAGGATTTTCAGGTTAAAATACTTCAACCAAAGCAGGTTGAACCCTGGAAGTCTTTAAACTTCAGAGATCAGGAACGTGGGCAACCAGACGGTTGATTTCAAGTGCGCTTCTTCTTGATCTGCGTGTTGCCTGCTGAACTTTATGGCGCAGACGATCAAAAAGCTCCTGACGTTTTTTCATCTCATCAAGTCGCTGTTTATCATGCGACAGAATTTCTTTTTCATCTGAAATTGTTTTTAACTCGGATATTGCAGAAAGAGGCGCTTCCATTTCAGACAAATGATCATTTAAATCAATTGTTTCATTAATTCTGGCATCTGTCGCATTTTCGCTATCATGAAAAAGTACGGTAACTGCAACATCTTTACGATTTTCAAGCTCTTCAATAATTTCTTCAGGCTTTTCTTCGGGCTTTTCATCAGGTTTTACCTGAGTTTTTGAGGCTTTACCGGTCTGATACTCCTTCAAACGGTTCCTGAGCTCTTTTATTCGATTGTTTATCTGATCATGATCGACGACTTTCTGGGCAAAAACCCCAGGATTACTCATCAGAACAAACGACAAGAGAAAAAAAAACAGAAATGAACGGCGCATCATTTACCTCCGGCTGCTACAAATGCTTCTTTTACGATTAATCGGCATCACAAACCTCAAGAATTAGAAAGTTTTACTGAAAACTTTGCGCGAGAATTCCATTCTCAAATATCAGAGCCATAGGCTCCAATCTGCCCATTTCTTTCAGAAGCAGTAAGTGCAGGCGACCCTGGCCTGAGATGATAATCATATTCGCCACTGCCACCAACAAATGATGGGTCGATATTCTGGATCGGGCCACCGTTCTGATCGCAATTAAAGGTAGCTGTGGAATAATTGAAGATCATGTTATAGGCATAACTTCTTCCCGGAGTTTTATCTTCGATTCCATAGCCGGTGCCTGGTTTCTGACGATTATAGACAATACAGTTTTTGATTACCGGCACATCTGCCCCATTCACCACAACCCCGGCCGGCGCATCAATTGTAAGATATTGATAGTCGGAGACCGCCCCACCTGCATCCAGTCCGGTAACCAGTGCATGCAAAACCCCATTGCGAAGTTTCAGCCCCTCGCGATCGCCAGTCTTTACCGCAGTTTTAGCTGCATCACGCACATCGAACCTGCTGACACTCAAATTTTTATTACCAAGCAGAATCATGCCATTTTCAGCATCTCTGATGATCAAGTCATTCAAGTTGCAATCGAGCGTGCTTTCAACATAAATGCCTGTTTCACATTCATGACTTTCAATGTTGCCAACCGTCACTCCAGTCAGCCCGTTGAGCGAAACCCCGGTTTTGCAGTAACGAACCAGCAGGTTCTCTGCCTGCACCTGTGAATTGTATAAAGCTATTCCCTTTTCGGCGCCGGCAACTTCAATATGGCGCAGAATGCTGGGGTTCTGCAATGATGAAGCAATGATGCGCACTCCATCCCAGTCGGTGCGGGTCGGAGAGGAAGACGCGCTGATCATGCGAATCGGCGCATCGGCGCTTCCCTCAGCAAGCAATGTTCCCTCAACGATGAATTCGCATGAGTCTCTTTTATAACCGGTTTTGCCGTCATCAATTCCGCTGATAACCAGATTCACGCCCGCTTCGATGGTTAAGGTCCTGCCGGCCGGAATAGTCAGGTCGCCATTTAACCTGATCGGGCTGTGGGCAACCTTCCAGGTTAGATCCTGTCTGATTTTCCCGGCGGGTATAATGCTTAATTCCGGGGTAAGCGAAGAAATGTTTCCTTCGTGATCAACCGATTGAATGGCATAGCGATAGAGTCGGCCAGGCTCAGTCGTATCATCGGTAACCGAATTCTGGGCGGCAAACAGATAACCTTCGTCAAAAATCTTCTGCATTGCACCGTCGTCGATTGCCCGATAAATCCGATAGCCTTCGAGAGAGTCGAGGCCGCCGTATGACCATGAAAGAATCGGCCCTTCGGGGCTCTGATTCAATCTGAAATTCTCCGGCACTGCCGGCGCCCCGCTGACATCAAGCGGATTAACCGTCACAAAGCTGATCTGATCAGAAACAAACTTTCGCCCGTCGGTCGTGGTGCCTTCTATCTGCACCAGATAATCAGCTCCAGGGAAAAGCCCCTTCAGCTCTATCTGATGCAGCAAGGCATGCTGCGTTGGCATGGTCTGCAGCCGCGCCGCGCCAACCTGACGCCAGGCGGCAATCACCGACATGCTCTCGGCGCATTCCACTTCCAGAACTGCCCGGTCTTTTTCCCGCACCGAAACCTGAACTTTGATCAAATCGGGCAGGTTCTTAACAGTTATGTTGATGCTTTCAAGCACCTGACCGTAACCAAGCTCAATCGTTCGCGAGGCAAGGTAAAACCCATTGCGTTCTACCGTAAGCCGGTGCGAACCAACATCCAGAGAGGTGAACTCATAATGGCCATTTTCATCGGTTTCAGCCTTGTAAAGCGAGCGATGCGATGTTACCAGAGCCCCGGTAATGCGATTTCCGCTTTCATCCAACACCAGCCCGGATATTACACCTCTCTGCGTGCTCATCTGATTCTCGCAGCCAGCCATGAAAATGATCAGGGTCACCAGCGCGAAAACTGCAAGCCAGCGCCGATTCATTCTCTGAATAAAAGTATTTGAAAGAGCCAGTAAACTTAACATATTGCTGTTCTCACAATCTTGAATCGCCGTAACGACCCATTTCTGAGCCAAAGCGATCCTGAAGGTTCAGAGAAGATGCAGGCAACAGGTCGTAGTTGAACGGATTGCCACCGATGAACTGCGGATCAAGGCTTACTGCCCCAACCCCGCCGCCACAGCCCAGATAGCTGGTTTTGAAACCAAAAACATTGTTGAACGGGTAATCGGGAGTCAGAACTGAAACATTGTTGATGCCGGTATTACCGTAACCATTGCGGTTTACAACAATATTGTTTTCGATGGTAACCGTACCCGAACCGACTATTATGCCGTTCAGACTGTCGAAAGTGCAGTGATCGATCATGTTTTCCGATAAATGCAGCACGTCGGTAAGATTGATCGCAGCGCTATCAGGGCTGACAATTAGAATATTGGTTATTGACGAACGCCCGAAGATGCCCTGAATGCCCACACCAGAGCAATAAATATCGGTATTGTGCATGATCAACTGATCTTCATCATCAAAAGCCTGACAAACCACCGCATTTTCAACTGAAGTGAACAGTGAATCGCTTAGGCTGACCTTACGACAAGCCTCAACCCTGAAGGCTGTCCCGGTTATTTCGTTGAAGCGGAATTTTTTTAGATCCGGTGATTCACGTAACCCCTGCATTCGTAAACCGTTTTCACAGTAAGAAAGCGTCAAAGCAGCCAGCTCAACCCGCCTTGCTTCAATATCCAGTCCAAAACTGCTGCAACCGGCAATTTCAACATACTCAAGCTTGCTCACACCCGTATCAGACGAAAGAATTTTAATGCCGGCCCAATGATCGCGGCGGCCGCTTCCATTCAGGGGCATAAAACGCACCGGCATAGCCGCAGTGCCGGTCATCACCAGACGACCACTGACCAGAATCTCAACCCGCGCTTCATCGATGCCAGAAGCGGCCAGGTCTGTTTCGCCGATCATGAATTCAACCCCGGCTTCAACTTCCAGCGTTGTGCCCGCCGCGATGACGAGATCCGAATTCAGGGTCACCGGCGAATCGAGATAGGCAATTTTAACGCTGCGATTCACTACCCCGGGAATAAAGACGTAAGATGACATGATTTTTTCAGATTCGCCAATATACTGGTTAACCGAAACCACGGCATAACGGGCAAAGGTGCCGGCTGCCGCCGTAGAATCAACATAAGAAGTTATATTTGCCGCCAGTGGCTGAGCGGTAAGCAAAAGCCAATCGGCGCCTTTTTCCTGACGATAAATATTGTAGCCGGTGACCGAAGTTGCAGTTGCCGGCCCCCATGTCATTTCTACCGTCCGAGCCGCCCTGATCGGCTGAATGCTGATTGCACCCGGCGGATACGGAACATAAGCCGGCTCGGTTTTAAACGAATAATCGTATGAATAATGACTTATGTTGTTTTCATCGATATATTGAACTCTGAAATGGTAAAGGGTTTCAGATTGCAGACCGGTAATCTCGAGTTCATGCTCGGTTGACGGGCGGGTTTCGCGGGCAAGCTGCCCATAACCCTGAGTCAGGCCATAATCGATGTTACACACAACTTCACGATAGGTAAGCCATCTGATCGTGGCAGTGCTTTCAGTTCTGGCAATTACCCTGATATCGCTGATTCGGTTGGGTGCATTGCTGCGGTCAAGCCTGACCGTTTCGAGCACCGTGGTTTCTGCAGATCTGATCTCGATCTGGCGTTCTTCAAGAGCAAAATCCGGGTGAAGAATCACGATGTTGTTAAGGCCGGCAGGCAGCTCAGAAAGATAGAAACCACCATCAAGACCCGAATAAACTTTTTCCTGTTCACGAAAAATGGAAAACACCTCAGCATTTACCACCGCATTGCCATCGGCATCAACTATACGGCTGCTGAGACTGCCAGTCTGCGCCTGGCGCAGCCCGCATCCCGGAACCATCAGAACTGAAAAAATCAGCAGCAGTGCCAGGCCAGGCAGAATTTTCCGACGACTAATCCGGAACATCGATTGCCCCCACATCTTCACCGTCGTAACCGGCGCCATTAAGAGCACTGCCGGGCGAAGGCACATAACTGTAAGTTAAACTGGGAAATTCTACAAAAGGGTCACCCCCGGCAAGAGACGGGTCAAAACGCAGATCGGTCGAAATTCCCGGAAGGGATGTGCTGTCTGAATTTGAATAGCGGCGCGAATTGCCGGTCGCAATATTCCAGATCAGGTTGTATTGAATCGAATTGTTGGCCGCAACGTAGGCGGCAGTGCCACTGTAAAGAACCCCGATCGTATTGCGCGAGCCATCAGCAAGTATAAGATTGCTGCGAATTTTTGCCCTGGCAGTTTCTTTTATTTCGACACCGATGCCGGAATGAATGGTGTTGCGCCGCACTTCGTCGTTGCCACGGCAGATGATGCCGCTGCCATTCGAACCATAACCCACAAGATTGCCACGAGTAATTGACGATGCATTGCTGTTTTCAAGGTCAATGCCTGAAACACCGGCAAAGCTGATGCTGTTGCGCAGAACCTCTGCCAGAGTATTGCGTCGGGCCACGATGCCATAAACGCAACGCAGAAGCTTGTTATCGTAAATTCTCACGTTAACCGGGTTATCGTTGATCAGCATGCCTGAAGAGCAGGTGTCGATTTCCACATTGCGAACGACCACTTCCTGGCGGGCGGCGGCAGAGCGAATTCCCGCCTGCCGGCAGCTGAAAAATCTCGATTCTTTTACTTCTGGAATGCCTGACAGACCGCTTACTCCATCGACGGCATACGATAGTTTCAAGCCTTTGATCAGCGAAGTATTGAGGTCTGAAACCAGGTCGAAGGTTATGCCGTTCCAGTCGCCGGCCTGGGGCGAAGGGCTTGAAGAAGTCATGGTAACCGGATAATCACCGGTTCCCTGGATCATCAGGGTTCCCTGAACCAGAACATCGATCAGGTCTTCGGCAGCATCCGCATCCCACTGGTCGCCACGGCTGATGTTAACCGTGACTCCCTTGTCGATTACCAGGCTGATGCCGGGTGCGATCGTCAGATCGCCAGTAAGATTGTATGGCGAATTGGCTGCAGACCAGACGGCGTTCTGATCCATACGGCCGGGCAGCAGAAAGGAA
The DNA here is from genome assembly GCA_020722725.1 of Candidatus Methylomirabilis sp. Classification (GTDB taxonomy): domain Bacteria; phylum Muiribacteriota; class Ozemobacteria; order Ozemobacterales; family Ozemobacteraceae; genus DYKG01. The sequence continues at coordinate 36,848 of DYKG01000009.1, read as the reverse complement.
ACGGTTTCCGACTGTGGAGTTTCATCTCCGGCACCAGAAACGCGGGTTACCCGGTAATAGTATTTCCTTCCCGGTGTTACTTCCATATCTGAACATGAATTTTGCATGATCAATCCGGTACCAACCTGAACGTATACTGAATCAGGGCTTTCGGACCGGTAAAGTTTGTAGCCGGCAAAATCAGCTGCCGCATCAGAGTTCCACTCGATTTTGATTGAAACGGAATCGGCGGGTTTACTGGCTTTCAAGCCGGTAGGAGGGTTGCCGCGCACAGTGAACTCGGTGGTAAAATTCTGCAGCTCAGATTCCAGAATGCGACCCAGATTGTCGAGAGCCACACATTTAAAACGGTAGGTTGTAGCGGGAATCAGGCCGGAAAGCTGATATTGATGCAGAAAAGAATTTTCATTGTCCTGCGGAGTGTATGCATTGATAAGGCCATTGGTACCATATCTGATATAACCCTTACTCTGATTGCGGGTATAAAAGGTAATGGTCGCCTGAGTAGAGGTAACATTGGCAGCCCTGATATCATAGATTTCGCTGTCGGCGGCCATGACAAAGTTAACTTCGGTGAGAGTTTCACCGCTGAGAACTTCGATGGTCCTGGTTTGAACCTGGTATTTCTCACGGCTGATTGAAACCTGGGTCAACTGTGGCGTCAGGGCTTCTAGAAGGTACTTGCCATTGACGTCAGAAAGAGTCGATGCCTCTGAGGTTGAGACTTTAACGCCGCTGAGCGGGTTTCCGCCTGAGTCACTGACAACCCCGCTCAAGCCTCCACGCGCGGGCGAATCAGTGCTCATGCAACCAACATGGGCAACAACCAGCAAAACGGACAAAATGAGCGTTATACGTCTTAGTTTTTTCATTCAACCATAGTTTTCGGAAAAAAAACTGCTAAACCTTAGAAACAAAAGGTTGAAAGTAAAATAAAAATAGGGTTACATTGCAGTGAGTCAGTTTTCTCACGGTTAAGCGAAGAAAACGAGGGTTATCATTGTTCAGGAAAGGATTTGTGCCATGAAAAAGATTTCAACCAGAGCCAGAGACATGCAGGCATCACCGATTCGCAAACTCATTCCCTATGCTGTAGCGGCAAGAAAACGCGGTATCAATGTTTTCCCGCTCAACATCGGTCAGCCTGATATCCCGACTCCTGCACCAATCAGAGAGGCCATCAAAAATTTCGACCAGGAAGTTCTGGCATACAGCCCGTCTCAGGGCGAAGATTTTCTCGTCGAATCATTCGCTGGATATTATCGCAACAATCGCATCGACCTGGCCGCAGAAGACATTATCGTTACCACCGGTGGCAGCGAAGCGATCTTTTTTGCTTTTCTGTCAATCTGCGACGCCGGCGATGAAGTTCTGGTTTTCGAACCGTTCTACACCAACTACAACGGCATGGCATTCGAAACCGGCATCACCCTCAAAGCACTTACAACTTACGCCGAAGATGGTTTTCAGCTTCCACCGGTAGATATCATTGAAAAAGCCATCACCCCCAAAACCAGGGCGATTCTGATCTGTAACCCGAATAACCCGACCGGCACCGTTTATCCGCGCAAGGCTCTTGAAGATCTTGCCTATGTTGCCAAAAAGCATGAAATTTATGTAATCGCTGATGAAGTTTATCGCGAATTCACCTATGACGGACTAGCACACACCTCGATTCTGCAGATAGAAGGAATGGCCCAGAATGCCATTCTCATCGACAGCATTTCAAAGCGCTATTCAGCCTGCGGAGCCAGAATTGGCGTTATAGCAAGCAAAAACAAAGCGGTTATGGGAGCCTGCATGAAATTTGCCCAGGCCCGCCTGAGCTCGCCGACCGTAGAGCAGTGGGGTGCCCGTGCCGGCATGATGATGGATCCCAGCTATTTTGAGCCAATCCTCGAAGAATATCAGCGCCGCCGCGATGCAGTCATGGAAGGCCTGGCAAAGGCCGAAGGCGTAATCTGCAAAACCCCGACCGGCGCTTTCTACGTCATCGTTAAACTGCCGATCAAAGATGCAGAAAAATTTGCTCAGTGGCTGCTTACCGACTTCAACCATAACGGCAATTCGGTTCTTGTTGCTCCAGCCGCCGGTTTCTATGCCACCCCGGGAATGGGGCTCAATGAAATCAGAATCAGCTATGTGCTTGAAGTAAAGAAACTTAAAAAAGCCATGGAAACCCTTGCGGTTGCAATCAATCAGTATAAAAAGATTGAAGAAGGACAGAATAATCAGGCCTGCGCCGCCAATGGCTGATCCGGTAGTAAAAATAACCCTTGAGGCCCACCCGGGAGTTAAACTTCCCGAGCGGGCCACCTCTGGCGCAGCCGGTTACGACCTTTGTGCCGGCTGCTCCATGGTCATTCCCCCGGGAAAATTCGCCATGGTGCCTACTGGCCTGCGAATTTCAATGCCCGCAGGTCTCGAAGCTCAGGTAAGGCCAAGATCTGGCCTGGCCGCCAAATTCGGGGTCACGGTTCTGAATTCACCAGGGACCATCGACAGCGATTACCGTGGTGAAATCTGTGTTATTCTCATAAATCACGGCAGTGAGGATTTTTCGATTCTTTCGGGAATGCGCATTGCCCAGCTTGTATTTTCGCACGTTACCAGCGTAAACTTTTCCATCTGCCCGAATCTGGATGATTCAGACCGAGGCAGCGGCGGTTTCGGATCAACCGGAATAATTTAACTTCTGAGGAGAATCATGAATAGAAAAAAAGTCGCAGTAATTGGTTGTGCAGGAAAAATGGGCCAGACTCTGTGTCGTTATCTGCTATCGCATGATGATTACACCCTGGCTGCCGGCATAGATGTAACCAGAGTCGGCGATGATCTTGGCGAAGTAATCGGTTTCGGATCAACCAACATTAAGGTTGCTTCAAATCTTCAAGCAGTTCTTACCGAAGCGCATATCGACATTGCCATAGATTTTTCAACCCCGGCAACCGTGGTCAACAATGCGGCAATTTGCCTGCAAAACCGTATTCCGGTTCTGATTGGAACCACCGGCATATCTTCAGAAGATGCTACCAAGCTTGAAAACCTCGCAATTAAAATGCAGACTTCTGTTCTGATTGTTCCGAATTTCGCGATTGGTGCAATTCTAATGATGGAATTCGCGCGCAAGGCGGTTAAATACATGCAGAACGTAGAAATCATCGAAATGCATCACCCCCAGAAACTCGACAAGCCTTCTGGTACTGCCATTAAAACCAGACTTGGCATGCTCGACGAATTGAATCAACTGAACCGGGCATCGACTGAAGATAATATTCCCATTCACTCGGTAAGGCTTCCCGGATTAGTTGCTCATCAAAGCGTCATTTTCGGCGATATCGGCCAGACACTTACGATCAGGCACGATTCGCTGAACCGGGAATCTTTCATGCCAGGCATCGGCCTGGCGTTAAAACAGCTGACAACCTTTACCGGACTGCGGATCGGACTTGAACTGGACTGATTTTTTTAAAATGTATTAAAGTTGAATTGAGTTATGCCGATAGATTTTTGAGAAATTTAAAAAGCTGGAGGCAAAACAATGATTCTACCCAATACCCCCCTGTACCAGGCCAAGACCGATGCTGAATTCAGGATTCGCATGATCCATCACATCAAAACCGCTTACCGCGACCTGGTTGGCAATGATGTAAATCTGCTCGATCTGCCCAACGGTCTCGACCTTCTTCAGGCCAAAGTACAGCAGCGCCTGTATGATATGAGCAATGGCGAAATCAACCTGATTCCCGAAGAAATTCGCAACCAGAAACTCGCCGCCTGATAGAATCAAACCAACCTTTTACCAACCTGAAAACCATCTGGTCACAGCATCAGCCGTGGCCAGATGGTTTTTTATGCTTTAAATACCATTTATACCTAATTCGTTCGTGACACTACGAATCAAGAATAAATGGTATTATTTGCAAGACGATAATGAAAAAACAATGCATTGCAATCGGGTTTGCGGTGGCTTTTCTTCTGCTTTCATTTTTGAATTCAGAAATTGTTTTCGCGACCAGCTTCTGAACATGTTCACCGACACCCCATGTCTGAACAGTCTCAAACATCTGCTTAAACCCGACAAAAACCAACCCTTTTCCGCTACCCGGACCGAGTTTGAAAATCTCAAAATCCTCGTTTCGGACAGCCCCGACGAAAATACAAGAGCCATGATGAATGAACAATTCTGGCAGCTCTGCATAAAAATGTTTCTACCGAAAAAAAATCTGATAATTTTGATTTTACCGGCCTTCAACAACTTCGAAACAGTTAAAATAAGTGGTATCAAGCCTCAACTGCTGGTTCTTTCAAACGAACAGTCCGCCAAATCTTCGCGCGAGTTGAAATACTGGCTCAATTATTTCCAGAAAAAGGGATATTGCGTAAAACAACAGATAAACTGCCGGACTTAATCGAAGGGGCAGCGATCAGGGGTCTCAACTTCCGACTCTTTCTGCCCAAGATACCATCGATAAAGCTCCCCGACCCACAAAACCACCGAAGTCAGTCCAATGATGGTAACCCAGTCGGTAAATGGCAAACCCTGTGTTCTGAAAATGGTATGACCGAACTGTACAATCAGAATTTGAATAAGAATAATCGCAGGCAAAATCACCACGAAACCATGATTCGAAAAAATATCCCTGAACGCCGAATGCCTGAATCCCAGAGCTCTTGCATTAAACATGTTCCAGACCTGCAGCATGACAAAAATCGTGAAAAACTGTGAAAGTTCGTAATCAGTCACCAGACCATCTGCCTGATAGTATTTCAACAGGCCGATCAGCAAAACGAAAAATGCCGCACCTACTCCGAAGATATGGCGATACATAAGAGGAGTCACCAGAAAATCAGAAGGCTTACGGGGCGGGCGAGACATTACTTTCCAGTGTGGCGGTTCGGTAGCCAGAGCCAGTGCGGCAAAAGTGTCCATAATAAGGTTCACCCAGAGCATCTGCACCACGGTAAGCGGCATTTTAACCCCGACAAAAGGCCCGGTCAAAGCAACGCCCAGTGCAACCACATTGATTGTCAGCTGAAACATTACAAACCGCTGAATGTTATCGTATAAAGAACGCCCCCACATGATGCCCTTCACCACACTGGGAAAGGAATCGTCGAGCAGAATTATGTCACTGGCCTCTTTTGCAACCGAAGTGCCGGTAATGCCCATCGAGAGGCCGACATTGGCGTGGTTTAGTGCCGGAGCATCATTGGTTCCATCGCCGGTAACTGCAACCACTTCGCCTGATTGCTGCAGCAGCTTAACCATTTTCATTTTATCTGCCGGCCGCGCCCGCGATAATATTTTTATTTTTTGAACTGCCTCCATGGCCTTTTCGGTTGGCAAAGCCTGAAAATCAGCGCCGGTCATGTGTATTTCGCCAGGGAAATCATTTTCTTCGATCAGCCCGCTCTGTCGTGCGATTTCAAGAGCAGTATTCGAATTGTCGCCGGTAATTATCTTTACCTTAACCCCGGCCTTGCGACAAACATCGAGAGCTTTTGGCACTTCTGGTCTGATCGGGTCAGCAATCGAACAAAAGCCAAGCCAGACCATTGAATTTGCCACATCGGCAAGTTCGCCATCCGGAACTTCTTTAAAATTTCGCCGGAAGGCTATCCCGAGAGTTCGCATTCCGCGACGCTGTGAATCTTCAAGATTGTCAATTATCCGCTCACGAAACAGGCCGATGCTCTGAATTCCCATGTCAGTCAGAATTTCACTGCATCGAGCCAAAATCAATTCTGGAGCCCCTTTAACATAAAGAATTCTTTCACCACCCTGCCCCGACTCACCGAGAGAACCCATCATCTTTCGCTCGGTAGAAAAGGTCCACTGCTTTTCTATTCTGAAACGATGACGCAGGTCGATGTAATCTATTCCCTGAGCATCAAGCCATAAAAGTGCGGCACCCTCGGTGGGGTTACCCAGTGCTACAGTCTGAGAACCCTTCAAGCGACTGAGGTTTGCGGTACTGTTAACCGCCAAAGCTTCAGCAATGATTTTTTCAAAGTCGCTCTTTAGCTCAGATCCCAGGCCAGCACCCTTAAGAGCGGGAAAATCAACCGAATGCATTACCATACGGTTCTGGGTTAGAGTTCCGGTTTTGTCTGAGCAAATGACGGTGGCCGCGCCAATGGTTTCGCAGGCATGCATTCTTCTGACCAGGTTGTTGGCGGAGGTCATGCGCCGCATACTGTAGGCAAGACTAAGTGTAACGCTCATCGGCAAACCTTCAGGTACCGCAACAACGATTAAGGTCACCGCAATCATAAAATATTTGAGAAAATCGGAAACTGCGCTGGAAGTAAGCCACAAACCAGGATCAGAGGCAAGACTTCCGGTCAGCGAACCAGTGACAACGCACAGCAGAAAAAAAATTGCGCCCGCGAGCAGAAGTTTCAGCCACGCTATTGGCCCCGATCTTTTGACTATTCGCGGCAAGCGCAGCTCTCTGCCCATCAATTCGCAACCGTCTGCAACAATCGGCATCCAGACTTTTGCAAGGGCGATCATGGCTGAGAAAAAAACGATAAACGAAAAGCCCCATTGAGAGCGGTCAAGATTCAGTTCACCAACCGCATGACCGCGAATGATCAACGCCGAAAAAGTTAAAAAAGCAACCGAGAAACCAACCACACCGATCAGCTTGCTCAATCGCTCGAGCTGGCAGTTCAGCGGGGTCTCCTCTTCCGATTCTTCTGAGGCTGAACGGGCGGCCTTGCCAATCTCGGTACGGTCACCAACCGCAGTTATCTCGTAAGTAGCGTGACCATCAAAAACCATGGTGCTGCGTAAAAGAAAATCACAGCCATAGGCCGAGCCAGAATCATCTTTAAACCCTGGTTCAGTGACAGCACATTTATTAACCGGCAGTGATTCACCAGTCAACCTGGCTTCATCAATCTGTAGCGCTACCGATTCGATTAACCGCCCGTCAGCGGGAATTTCTTCACCGGCTTCAATTAGCGCCAGATCACCCACCACCAGGTCTTTTCTTGGAACGGTGGTAAAAACTCCGTCGCGAATAACTTTGATCGGAACCTCGTCGGAAACCTGGTTGAGAATGTCAAATTCCCTGGCAGCCTTATATTCATTCAAGAAAGCGAGAGTTGTAGCCAGAAGAATGGCAATCACAATACCGATTCCCTCAAAATATTCCCCGTTGATGAAACCAACACCAATCGCAATGGTTGCCGCAATCATAAGAATACGAATAATCGGGTCATCGAATTTTTCGAGCAGCAGCCGCCACCAGGGTTCCCGTTCGGCAAGGGTCAAAATGTTCGCCCCGCATTTTTGCCTACTTTCTTCAACCTGAACCGGAGTAAGACCTTTTAAATTTTTATTTGAATTGTTGTCTGATTCACTGGCCACTTGATTCTCCTGAACGGGTATAATGAGCTGCTGATTATAACCCTTAAACCGGAATTAATCAACCCATGCTCAATCATTACATTCAAGAACTTCGTACATCTCAACTGCCGAAGTTTTGCCCTTAACGGCCGTTTCCTCAAGCTGCCGGCATTTAATTCTGTCGGTGATCAGATCAAGAGTTGAGCGGCTGATTATCACATGGGTAAACTTTCCAATCTTGCTCATTCCTTCAAGGCGTGAAGCTACATTGACCACATCACCAATTACCGTGTGATCCATGCGGCCTGGCGAACCGATATTTCCGGCGATTACTTCACCTGAATTAATGCCTACTCCGATCATAATCGGAAAAAGCCCCTTCTTTTCGCGATCAGCATTGAATTCGGCGAGGGCTTTCATCATTGCCAGCGCACACTTTACTGCTTTCAGAGCCATGTCACGAGAAGAAAACCCGGTAATATCGCGGGCAATGAACTGAGCCATGATCGCATCACCGATGAATTTGTCGATATCACCATCATGCTGTTCGATTACCACATTCATGCATGCAAAGTATTCGTTCAACAGCTTTACCACCGTTTCTGCATCGTGCGATTCAGAAATCGTGGTAAAGCTGCGAATATCAGAAAACAATATCGAGGCCGATACCTTGCGCCCGCCAAGAGCAACTCCATCACCGCTTTTTACAGCTTCAACCGCTGATTTCGACAAATATTTCGTCATTTTTTCACGTTCGTCGAGACCCTGGCTCATACTGTTGACCGCATGGGAAAGCGCAACCAGCTCATCTTCGCCGGGTAACTGCAGCCGCAAACGGTAGTTGCCCACGCGAACCCTTTCCACCGCTTCATGCAGCATCTGAATTGGCTCAACAATCGATCTTGCGGCAATCTTAACCAAAACGTAAACGATCAGAAGCGTAACCAGTGAAATCACCACCAGCAGCACCTGAAGAGATTCCAATCTATTGGTGATTTCGGCGTAGTCATAGAGAAGAAGAGCCGAAAATGACTCGATTCCGGCGGGAGAGAAGCTGTAGAGCAAAAATTTTCTGCCATTCTGCAGCACGCATGAGTCTTTGATCGAAGTGCCGGCATAGCGGGTCGGCTCAGTCATTTTTCCTAAGGCAACAGAATCGGGCGAATCACATGAATACTCAAAAAACGGGTTTTTAACGGTCGATGGAATAAAATAACGGTTATAACTGAAAGCATTCTCGCCGTAAAAAAGCTGAACTTTGCTGCCGGTTTTTTCTTCCTGCTGCAATTTCTGCAGCATCAGCTCAAGATAAAGCTGATCGAACTTGCGGTCCTTGATAATGAAAACCATTATAAAAACTTCACCAGGACGGCATGACGGAGAAAACTCACCAACGAAAAAATATGTTTTGCGATTGGTAAACTTTAGTTCAAACGCGCTGCTTTTTTTGGTTTTCAGAATAGCTTGAATATCTGCCAGTTTTGATCCGCCGGTTTCTTCCAGCATCAGATCCATAAGGCTTACTGCGCCCGAGTAACCATCTTGAACCAATTTGCCACTCAAACGCAATTTAAGCTTCGCCAGTGAACTTACCAATGGCAGAAGTCCGCGCCTCTCACCGTCCTTGAACTCGGTCTTCAGAACCTCTCTGCCAGCTGCATTGAACAGATAGAGATGTTTTACTCTGGCCTTGTCAATATAATGCTCGATTGTCTTTTGAAGCCCTTTCCCGAAAAAAGGCTGTTTGTTTTCAGGCCGATAAAACTTTAACATGGCAGTGGTGAACTCATCGCCTAGAATTTCCATGTAGCGAAAAACGTAGTCTTTGTTTTCTTCTATATCTTTGCGAATCCTGTCAAGTTTCTTGAAAACCTCATTTTCATAAAATTGACGACGGTCTTTAAGCAACTCCCGGCCAAAATGCATAACCGCAACGGTTGGCAAGGCCATAACCAGTATAAACAGCGAGAGAATCTGCCATTTTATACTCAAGGCAATGCCATCGTTACGGCGGTTGAGCAGGATCAGCAGTGCCGATACAGAGAGAATCAGGAAAAACGTTGCATAAGTAATGAAAATCTGGCGTTCGAGAGCCCGATCAACTTCACTCAGGCTGTGGGCCGCCACTACAACCAGGCGGCTGTTAACCCGGCGCAGCGAAATCAACAGGCCGTCCTTTTCATAAACCCCATTTGGTTGATCAGCAATCCACCTTGCCCAGCGCTTTTCATCGAGCCGAGAAAATGGAAATGGCAGGGAATCTTTCTCTTTGCCGGCGCAATCAACCCAGCCAAGCGCATATCCGTCCTGCTTCCATTCATGCGATTTTCTCAAACTGAAACGTCCAATGCCAAAAGTCAGCGGCAGCGAATCTTCGTCGATCGCTGCCAGAAAGCCGGCAACAGAAATGTCATCACCGGCATTGATCGACATGTAATAATCATTCCAGAAAAGAAACTGAACCAGACCGTTGGAATTGGTAAACCGGCCCAATCGGCCAAACTTGATGAATTCAACCAGATTGGGGTCATCATTGTAAAATTTCTGAACCAGCGGCAGTTGATCCATGTATCTTCTGTCAGCTTCATTGCCTGATCTGCATCGCTTCAGTCGGCTGAAGATTGATTCGAGCATCTTCAGATAAACAAATTTCGGCAACAGAACATCGCTGTCAGAAAGAAGTTTGTAACTAGAATCCCATTTAAGTAGTTTGATACCGGGAATAATTTGTTTAAGACGTTTTTCATACAAACGCAGCTTTTTTACATCAGCGTAAAGAAGGGACTGTCTGAAGCCTTCGGGGCTTAAAAACGGTATGGGCGATGATGTAAAGCCGGCACGATAAATGATATATTGGTTGCAAAGATGCCCCTCACACAGCTTAATATACTCTTCCAGGATTTCCTGAATCTGAATTCTGGCTTCCTGCTCTAAAAAAACACGCCCAGTGATCTTTTCGACTTCCAGCTCGAAATGGCTGACTTTCTGGTCGCGGGAATTGCGAAATGAGCTGACCATATGATCAATCAGAATCAAAAACGGAAACCCCAGCAATAATGCCAGCATAGTCAACCATTTCCAAAGCGACAAAGGCTCAAGAATTTTTAAGTTTTCAGCTGCTGAAGTTTTTTCAACCCTATTCATCTTTTTTCTCTCGATTGCATAATACCAGCATGAAGTTTTTTCGCCAACTTGATTTTGTTTCGCCGGCCATTTTCTTGCTTAGTCGAATGCAAAGAATGAAATGTTTATTACAATTCTTGGTAATTTTCATGTTTAATGTGATAAATTGAAACAATAAACAATTTTTTAATGAATGACGGGGAAACTATTATGAAATCCAGACCTTTGCCTGTTTTAATAAAACAGCTCAATACCGTTGAAATAGAGAACCTGCTGGCGCGTGAAGCACCACTTTTCATCCCACTGGGAACCGTTGAACCTCACGGAAGGCATCTTCCAGTAGGAACCGACACACTCTGCGCCGAAAAGATTGCAGAAGAATTGAGCATTAACCTTAATGGCGCGGTGGCCCCTTCTCTTGAATACGGAGTAACCAATTCACTGGCTCAGACAGCACCATCAAGCTTCTTTTCAGAAGATTTGTATGAAAAATTTGTCGAAGGTATTTTGCAAAGCTTTGTTCGGCATGGCTTCAAGTGCCTGATTCTGGTTAATGGTCATGGTGGAAATGTCGAGCCCCTGAAAAGGCTGGCCCGGCGACTGATTCGCCAGGAAGCCATGTCCGTGAGCGTCATTCACTGGTGGAAACTTTCTGAAAAATTCGTCGAACCAATTTTCAAGACCAGACCAGGTGGCCATGCCGCCGTTGAAGAAACCGCAGCCATGCTGCATTTCTGCCCAACCATGGTTTATCCGGATAATTACCGCCCGGAAACCGACGATTATGTCGCCGACGATGGAATATGGCTTTACCCGCCGCCAGGAGAAGTAATCCTGGACAAAGAGGCAACCGGGCAACCGGTTTTCGACTGTGGCAAATCGGCTGATTTTATTGCCAAAACAATAGACGATATCACTGCAAAACTTAATCATTGGCTCAACTCGATGAAGCGCCTGACCGGAGGTCTTCGCCCGTGAATCAGGCTGAAACCCCGGTTTGGGTAAAATATGTCGGCGATCTGATTTTTCTAATCGCTTTCCTGGTGGTTCTTCTCTTCTTTAAGCCCTCACCAGAACCTGAAGAAATTGATGAAAATGAAGAAGAGCCAAACCCTCTTGAAAAAATGCTGGTTTCTGATGACAACTCGGCTGATGAAAAAGCCGAACCCGATGATTCTCAAAATCAGAAGGCAGGATGAAGGCAAAAAAAATTCCCTGGTGGGTCCAGGGAAGACGGCGCTTCACAGATCTGTAACCTTTCCAACCTTTTGAGACAGCAATTTAAGAGGGTTAGTTACCCGTTAAATATAATTAGTTCCAGAACTGTATCGACAAGCGCCTTGCGTCGCGTCGAGGGCTTCCTGACCATTGCAGGATCGCCGAAAATATATTTCGCAATTTATATGCCATAGTGCTATAATCGCTAGGGACTGCCTGTAATCAGATTCTGGCTGAAAACCACCTGAATTGCATGAGGTTTTTCTACCTCACACCCGGGAAAAACAGCCGAACTGGAAGGAAACCACAACATGTACCGACAACATCGGCTGACGAAAAAATGGGTAACCTTTGCGCCCCATCGCAATCAGAGACCCCAGGCGATTGCTTCGGTAAAGCACGAGGATGAATGCGAGGTCGCGGTAAATTGTCCTTTCTGTGCCGGGCCAGATGCACCTGATCGCCAGGTTTTTCAGGTAAATTCCGGCAAAGATGGCTGGTCTCAATATGTTCTTGCCAATAAATTTCCGTCAGTTCAGTCTGATCTTGATCCCAAGCGCAGCAAAGACAAGTGGGGCAAACTTGCCGCAGATGGTTTCGGAAAATCTGAAGTAATAGTTGAAACCCGTGAGCATAGCTCACCGATTCATCTCAGACCGGCAAACCAGGTTAGAATGCTGTTCAGATTATACAAAGACCGGGTAATCGAGCACTTTAAAGACAATCGGGTTACTCAGGTGATCGTTTTCAAAAACTGTGGGAAAAACGCCGGGGCAAGTCAACCACACCCTCATTCACAGATTTATGCTCTGCCGATTGTTCCGGGCAATATACGATTGGAAACAGATTGCGCGCGACGCTATTACGACGATGAGGGCATCTGTTCATCCTGCGATTTAATAGCAGAAGAATTAGAGGCAGATCAGCGCCTGGTTCTGCTGACGGCAAGAGTAGCCGCAATATGCCCCTATGCCAGCGAAAATCCTTATGAAGTGCATCTTTTGCCGAGATCACATGTTACCAGTCTGACTCTGATAAGCGATCAGGAACTCGATGCAATGGCTGATGCCGCCCGAGAAATACTTGTCGCGCTTAATGAAACGCTTGGCGGCTTTGACTACAACATTGTCTGGGACAGCGCTCCCAAAGATGACTGCGGTGCCCCATTTTTTCACTTAAGATTAAGAATAATACCAAGACTTGCCACTCCGGCGGGTTTTGAAATTGCCTCTCAGATGTCGGTCAATCCGGTTTTACCCGAGATTGCCGCCGAGCAGCTGAAGAAGGCTCTCAAGAAAGGTTCCAGATGAATTCAGAAGTTATTGAAACTGACACAGAGAAACTCGAACCAATGCAATTTGACCAGTATTTTCCCGAACTGGTCACTGCTATTAAAAACAGAGGCTGGCAGGATGCCATGCCGGTTCAGGCTGGCGTAGCCCCGTATCTGCTCAAGGGCATCGATGCAATCGTGCAGTCGCGCACTGGCAGCGGCAAAACTGCTGCCTTCCTGCTGCCATTGATCGAAAAGCTGGCCGGCTCGAGCAAAACCACTCAGGCACTGGTGCTTATTCCAACCCGCGAACTTGCCCAGCAGGTTTATGCCGAACTCAAAGCCCTGACCGACAATATCGAAGTGGATGGGGTTGCGATTTACGGAGGTTCTTCTTATCGTCCGCAGTTTGAAGCCCTGAAAGACGGAGTTCGTATTGTAATCGGAACCCCGGGGCGCATTCTTGACCATCTGATTCGCGGCTCGCTTAATTTGAAGCATTTGAAATACCTTATTTTTGACGAAGCTGATGAAATGCTGTCAATGGGATTTTACAAGGATATGGTCAAGATCGGCGAGTATCTGCCGAAAAAGAGGGTTACCGCCATGTTTTCGGCCACTATGCCTGAAAGCGTCAAGCGCCTGGCCCGGAGATTTCTGCATGAGCCTGAATTTCTCTGCTTTTCTGGCGATGGCACCCACGTCAGCAACATGGATCATATTTTTTATGTCGTCGATCCAATGCAGAAAGACCGTTCATTGATGCGGATAATCGAAGTTGAAGATCCGCAAAACGGCATTATTTTCTGCAACACCCGCAATGAGGTAGAATATGTGGCGGCATTGCTGAAAAGATTCGGTTATGACGCAGACCAGATAAGCGGCGACCTCAGCCAGAACGCCCGAGAAGCTGTAATGGCGAAGCTCAAGAAAAAAGATCTGCGTTTTCTCGTAGCCACCGATGTCGCCGCCCGAGGAATCGACATCAGCAATCTAGAATACGTTTTTATTTACGACATGCACAAAGATACCGACCAGTATATTCACCGGGCAGGGCGCACTGCCAGAGCCGGCAACCGTGGGATCAGCATCAGCCTGGTCAACCAGATGGAAGCCATTGATCTGAAAAAATTCGCAACCAGAACGGGAATCATGCTACAGGAGCGCAAAGCCCCCACCGAAGAGCATGTTCAAAGCAGGCTTTGCGAAAAGCTTTCTGCCCGTCTTGAATCAGAACTGCGTGAATTCACTACCGCTCAGAAAGAGAGAAGCAAGCGCTACAAAGGTGTTCTAAAGGAAATCAATGCCGGTGAAAATGCCGAAGAAATTCTGCTGATGCTGATCGACAACTATCATCAGAGCTTTATCAAAAAAGGCCGCGAAAACATTGAAGAAGTTGAACCCATCCCGGTAGAAAAGGTTTCTCAAGCCCCAAAACGCAATTTCAGCCGTCGTCGGCCGCCACGCAAAAGCTGAAAACCTGCTATTTCCTCTTGCATCCTGCCGTTAATCTGGTATAAATATTTTCAGCCGGATTAACGGCATTCTTAACTTGAAAGGAATTATCAGGAAATGAGTACAACAACCCACAATTTTAAAACAGAAGCAAGGCAGCTTCTCGATCTGATGATTCATTCAGTCTACTCTCATAAGGAAATTTTCCTGCGTGAGCTGATTTCGAATGCTTCAGATGCACTCGACAAGCTGAGATTTGCCTCTTTGACCAGCGAAGAGCTGCGCCAGCTGACATCTGATCTGCACATCAGAATTGCCACTGATGCTAAAAATCGTACGCTAACCATTACTGACAATGGTATCGGCATGACCCGCGACGAAATAATAGAGTACATCGGCACTATAGCCAAATCAGGCACCGGTGAATTTGCTGAAATGATCAAAAAAGCCAGCGAGAAAAAAGAAGCGGGCCCGGAACTCATCGGGCAATTCGGCGTTGGCTTCTACTCAGGTTTTATGGTTGCCGATAAGGTCGAACTGATCAGCCGAAAAGCAGGCACAAACGAAGCCCACAAATGGGAATCGGACGGCCAGGGCAGTTTCACTATTTCCGACGCACAACTCGAACATAATGGCACCTCCATTACCCTTTATCTGAAGCCCGAAGACAAAGACGACGAAGATGCCCAGGATTACACGGCAGAGTGGACAATTCGCCAGATCGTAAAAAAATATTCTGACTTTGTTGGATACCCGATTCGCATGAAGGTTGAAAGAACCCACATCGAACGTGATGAAAATGGCAAACCCAAAGAAGGGGCTAAAGAAGAAACCGTCATTGAAGAAGAAGTTCTCAATTCCATGAAGGCCATCTGGCTCAAGCCTGAAAAAGACGTGACCGAAGATGAATACAAGGATTTCTACAAGCACATAAGTCACGACTGGAACGCACCTTTGCGCTGGATGACCTTCAAAGCGGAAGGCGCCTCGAATGAATTCAACGCGCTGCTGTATCTTCCAGAAAAGCCAGGCTTCGATCTTTACCTGCCCAACTCATCGAGAGGCATTAATCTCTATGTAAAACGCGTTTTCATCATGAACGACTGCGAAGACCTGATTCCCGAATATCTTCGGTTTGTAAAAGGGGTTGTCGATTCTGAAAGCCTTTCACTGAACATCTCTCGTGAAATTCTGCAACAGGATCGGCAGATTCAGACCATTCGCAAAACCGTAACCCGCAAAGTTCTCGACAGCCTCAAAAAACTTCTTAAAGAAGACCGGGAAAAATACATTGCCTTCTGGAAAAACTTCGGCTCGGTAATTAAAGAAGGCCTTTTCAAAGAACCAGCCTACAGTGACAAACTCTTCGACTGCTGCCTGTTTCAGACCACTGCCTCACCGTCTGAATGGTTCACTATCGGCGAATACGCAGAAAGAATGAAAGAAGGTCAGGACAAGATATATTTCCTCGCCGGTGAAAGCAGAGAGGTGCTCGAAAACAGCCCACATCTCGAAGCTTTCAAAGAAAAAGGCTATGAGGTTCTACTGTTGACTGACCCGGTTGATGAAGTGTGGGTTCAGTATTCAAATGAATTTGACAAAAAGAAAATTCAATCAGCAGCCAGGGGAAAACTTGAACTTGGCAGCGAAGAAGAACGCAAACAGGCAGAAGACACCCGCAAACAAAAAGAAGAAGAGTGGAAAACCCTGCTCGAATTCATTCAGAAAAAACTTTCCAACAATGTCAAGGAAGTCAGGGTTTCGTCCAGACTCAGCTCATCGGCGGCCTGCCTGGTAAGCGAAGAAGGCGACATGAGCCCGCATCTTGAGGCCCTGCTGAAAGCCTCTGGCAAAGACGTGCCACCGGTCAAACGAATACTTGAACTCAATCCCCGGCATCAGCTTCTCAACAAGATGCAACAGCTTTTCGCCGCCAACCGCTCAGATTCGAGGATTGAAGATTATACCGACATGCTATATGCACAGGCTCTTCTGGCTGAAGGCGGCCAACTGCCTGACCCGGCAGGATTCAACCGCAAGGTGGCCGAGCTGATGGTTAATTCGCTTTAACCTTGAAATCACCACATCATCAAATTCTGCCCGGCCAGATCATTGTTCCGGCCGGGCCTGATAAGATCAAATTTTTGTTTTAAATTAATAGTCAATGCAATCAAATACTCTAAAAACCACCTGTAAAATTACTCTTGACATAACCCTTGACAGCGAACTTCCACCGGGCGAGCACCTTTATATTACTGGCAACCTGACTGAGCTGGGGAACTGGGACCCATCAGGTGTAAAGCTAAAACCAGTAAGTGCCAGCCGTTATCAGATAAGCCTGAAGGCTCCTATACAAAGCATCATAGAATGCAAATTAACCCGAGGAACCTGGAAAAGCCAGGGCATTTATTCCGCTGAAGATGTGCCACCGTCAAATCTGGTAATCAAGGTCGTCGATGATGAAACGGTACCGGTAAGAATTATCGACTGGCTCGACCAGCAGGTCAAAGAATCTGACCCGGTCGTCGGGCGACTTATGACGTTCAACAACCTGGCAGCGCCGGGTCTTCGTTATCAGAGACCAATTCAAGTCTGGCTTCCTGAGGAGGTAAAGCCAGAGGCAGTAATCTACATGCACGATGGGCAGAATCTTTTTGAACCTGCCGCCGCTTTTGCCGGACTGGACTGGAAAGTGGATGAAACCATCACCAGTCTGATTAAACAAAGAAAAATAAGAAATTGCATGGTTGTCGGTATTCCCAATTCTCCAGACCGGATGCAGGAATTGAACATATTTTCCGATCCTGGCCGGGCCTATGCCGAATTCATCGTTGATGTAGTCAAACCATTTATCGACTCGACTTTCTCAGCCCGAACCGATCCGGAAAACACCTATATTATGGGTTCTTCAATGGGCGGACTGATGTCTTTTCAAATGGCGTATTTCATGCCGAACATTTTTGGCGGGGCCGGCTGCCTTTCTTCGGCATTCGGAAAAACCGATGGCAAAATTTACGAAATGGTTAAGAACACCAGCTTTGTTCCAGAACATCTGAAGATTTATCTTGATACAGGAGAATACGAACCCCCAATCATTAAAGCCTATTTTAAAATGATGAACCTTCTGAAAAATCTTGGTTTCATCGAAGGGTATAATCTAATGGGATATTTCGAGGAAAAGGCGATTCATTGTGAATCAGCATGGGCAAGGCGGCTGGCAATTCCCCTCGAATTTCTGCTTAAACGTTGATTTAAATCAATTTATTGATCTGGTCAAAACTTAAAGAGGTCGGCGGCGCAAAGGCATGGTCATGCAGCGGCAACCGCCACCACCACGGGCAAGTTCTGACCCGTCAATCGTTATGACACATTTGCTGTAAGTGTTCAAATCAACCTTTTTTTCGATCACATCAGCAGCATCGACAATGGCAAAACCTTTTCGGTCGAGTTCTTCTATGGTTGCAATATTGCGGCGATAGCCAATAATACGGCCCGGGGCCACCGCAAAAAAATTGGCTCCGCTGTGCCATTGCTCGCGCTCTTGAGTCCACGGGTCAGACGAGCCTCCACAGGAAATTGTTTCGAGCTCCATCCCAAGCCCGGCCAGGGCGGTTAGTATATTCTGCTCTTCTCTGATATCACTGACCTGCCCATCCTGAATAAAAACATGAACGGTTCTGAACATGTTGGGTTGTAGAACGACCGGGTCGTAAATCATGCAGGTTCCGCGATCAAGAAGAGTGAAAACCATGTCCAGATGAATGAAAGATTCAGGATGACCGGGCAATTCCTGAACAATAATATGTTGCTCGCGCCCACTGCGGCAGAAATGATCAATAAGAAAATCGACCGCCTGCGGAGTTGTGCGCGATCCTATTCCAATTAACAGAATGTTTTCGGCCGCCACCAGCACATCACCACCTTCGACTCTCGCCCCGGCAATTTCAAGATCAGCACTGAGGCTGATTGTGCGAGTGTCAAACATCGGGTGAAAGTCAAAAATTGCTTCCATAATCATTGCTTCTCTGGCTCTAACCTTGTTGGCCATACTGGCTATCAGGACATTGTCACCAATGGTTATGGCAGAATCACGGGTAAAAAAGAAATTGTGCAGCGGTTTGAGTGAATAGCGTTCACGGTTGAGGAACCGACTAAGATTATTTTTCTGCAACAGTACTCCTTCGATCAGGCAGCGAGCAAGATCGTTTTCCGTCATTTCCATGAGCTGGTCAAAAATTTCGATGGCGCCTTCATTCACGCAGATTTTTTTGATAAGACTTTGCCTGACCTTGCTGTTGCGCAGAATTCTTTCCAGCAGGCTGCGAACCTGAAAGACCTGACCAACCTCGCTCAGAACGCCATGCAACTGCCGGTATTCACAAGTTGCGACCGAAAGATTCAGAATGTCGCTGTACAAAGCCCGTTCAACATTCATCGGGGTCATGTTTTCAACTTCCAGTCCGGGAGTGTGAAGAATAACTCCTTCCAGATCCCCAACTTCAGAGTTCACTGACAGATTGAATTTTTCCGTTGCACTGTTCATTTTTTCATCCCGCTTTTACCGTTTTTATCGCGCCAGATTCTACACCAAACCGGCAAATTTGGCAACCTGACCAATATCTGGGAATTTTCTCTGATAGAAGAGATGAGATCAGACCACCCGGTCGACAGCCGGATTCAATGAGTCATCTCAAGAGTAGCAAAAAATTTCTTCAATTAAATAGTAATTTTTTCCTCTTCTGATTGATCTGCAACAGCAAATACTCAGGGTCTAAAATCCATGCTTGACAGTGGAGTTCCCCTGATCCTCCTCGATGCACGCTCTGGGAAATATGATGATGGAACCAGCATTCCCGGCGCTCTGTCACTTAACGCAGAATCAAAACCCGAAGAAATTGCCAGGATTCTGCCAAAGAAGGTTTTATTGAGCTACCAGAGCCAATGCTTCCTGGTGGCTCATTTTATTTTAGCGATAAAATCGAAAAGGGGCTTTTAAAATCAGCGTAATATGCCTATAATGACTGCAAAACCCTGCCCTGGAGGTATTATTTTGAAAAGACTATCGGGAACTTTGCTAATGTGTTTCCTGATTTGCATCAGCCTGGTTGCCCCGGCTGCTGTGATAACCATGAATGACGGTTCTACCATTGAAGTGAATGAAATTGCTTTTGAAAAGGACGTTCTGCAAGCTGTCAACGGTTCCGACTCAATAGAATTGCCCAGAGCCCGGATTCAGGACATCAGCTTTTCTGGCCGAAAACAGAAAAAAACTGATCTGGCTACCGATGTAGCCGATCTTCCTGCGCTCTATGAAAAAGCTCTTAAGCTGTTGGCAAAATACCCGGACTCTGATTCTATTACGGTAAGCGAAGATGCAAGCTATCAGCATCGCTGTGATGGCACAAATCTGACCCGTTACCGCGGAGTTACCTATATTGCAAAAGAAGAAGCGCTGTGGAATGCCCAGATTTCCTTGTCATTCGACCCGCATCGGGAAAAAATCAAAATTCTGCACGCCCGTTCATATTCATCAGACGGTCAGATCCAGAGTCTTGCGCCTGACCAGATTAAAGTTTCCAAAGGGACCTCCGACAGCGTTTACTTCGATCAGTATCAGGATCTGCGCTTTACCATTCCCGAAGTCTCGGTTGGTTCGCTGGTTGATTACAGTTACGAAGTCGAAGAATTCAACCCATTCGATGGCAACCTTTTTCAGGGCCGGGCCTATTTTCAGGGCGATGCACCGATTGGCGAATCAATTCTTCGAGTCAGCATTCCCCACGACAAGCAGCTGCATTTCGTAACCTGCAACTGCGAAGGATATGCCTCAGCCCCGGAGAAAATTGACGGGGTTGATTCAATTATTTACAACTGGAAATTCACCGACGTGGCTCCACTGATCGCCGAGCCCTACATGCCCGCTTACCGCGACGTGGTTCCCTGCATTTATTACAGCCTTAACAAAGATTTCACCTATGTTCACAATAAACTCAAACCGATGTTTGAAAAGCGTTTTCAGCTCACCGACCTGGTTAAGAAGAAGGTTGAAGAGATCATTGAAGGCGCGAAAGATCTGAATGAAAAAATTTCCAGACTTTACCTGTTCTGCCAGAAAGAGATTCGCTACATATCGATTAAGGGTAACCTTGCAAGTAACCAGGTCGGTCATCCTGCTGAAGAAACCCTGAAAAACAAGTATGGCGACTGCACCGACAAAGGCATGCTTCTCGCAACCATGCTCAAACACATTGGAGTTAAGGCCTATCCGGTTGGCATACGAACCAATAATGCAGGTCGCGCAATCAGAGATATCGCGATTTTCGATGACAACCACTGCATCACCGAGGTTCACCTCGACGGTCGGATTTTTTATCTCGATTCAACCGCCACCGATTACCGCTATCCCTATTTCCGCTCAGATGATCACGACACAATAGCAGACAACACCATCCTCGGAACACTGAACCCGGTGCCATTGCCTCCTCCGGAAGACAATGCAGTTCACGTTACCAGAAATATCACTCTCTCTGCTGACGGTACTACCAGAATAGAATTCGAGAGCACTCAAAATGGCTCTTCTGAAGCATATTTTCGCGAATCGGCCCGCAACATGAAACCAGAAGAATATGAAAAACAGGTTAGAGCTTCAGTTGCAGCCATTACCGCCGACTACATACTTGAACTGGCCACCCACACCAATCCGCTTGATTTCACTGATGCATTCAAATCCACCTCTATTTATACCCTGAATCGCTTCGCTCCTAAATCAGGAGGATACATGATTTTTGCGATTCCATACTTTGAAATGGGCTTTCCAGAAGTAAGTCTTAAAAATAGAAAATTTCCCATCGTTTACACTACCACCCGACTTCGAACCGACAAGGTTAATATTACGGTTCCCGAAGGCTATACAGTGAAATATCTGCCCCCGGCCCTTCGGGTTCAAAGCCCTTACGTGGAATTCGAAACCATCTACGATCAGCAGGGTCAGCAGATTAAGGTAAGCCGCAAACTGGCATTCCCGAGAAAAATAGTGCCGGTAGCGGATTATGAAAGTTTCAAGGCCGACCTTCAAAAGATTGCCTATTCCAGCAAAGAGAGAATCTTTCTGGAGGAGGCTGAAAAACCAGAAGAAACCCCTGAAGTTCCACCGATCAACAATGCTTCAGATACAGTTTCGGGAGGCGAAAAATGAAACGACTATTTCAATCAATTATTTTTATAATCTTGCTTTCCTCTGCCTGCCAGGCTGATGTGCTTTATTTAAATGAGGGTGAAGAAATTATCGGCCGCCTTAACGGTATAGAAAACGAAAAGATCCTTTTCACTACCGTTCAGGGTGAAGAAAAAGAATTTCTGCAGAATCAGGTTGCCCATATTCTGATTTCCAAGGTCAGAAAGGGCGATGAAATAAACAATATCAATGAAATCACCGATCCCATCGTGCAGAATCTGCTGCAAAACCTGCCAAATTATGAAGATTTTCCTGATGCCAATTATATTACTCTCTATCGGAAAAATGAATTCAACTTCAACTCTGCAGGCGAAAGAACCCTGATCAGCCGTGAAATCATTCAGATTCTTAAAGAGCCTGGTCTGGACCAGGCGAACAACAGCATCTATTTTTTCAGCCAGAATGAAGACTGCGAGTTAATTTTCGCCCACACTTACGCCCCCGATGGAAATGTTTACCACATTACCGACGATGCCATTTCCCTTGAATCATTGAGTTCTGGAACCCCTGAATATGCGCGTCTGAAAAAACTGAAAATGGCTTTAAAAAAGGTAGATATTGGCAGCATCATCGACTATTCGTATGAACGCAAACTTAAGGGAATCGACCCGATCAATCCCCGCGTTACATCATATACCTTTGGTGAACGGGAACCGATTCTGACTGAAGAGCTTATTATCAGGTCAGATGAAAACATGGGTTATCAAAAATTTCTCTTCCAGTGGCCCGAAGAAAATTGTCCGGTAAAGTTTTCCGAAACCATCGAGAACGACCAAATTGTCTGGAATTGGACATTCTCGGACCTCAAGGGCTATATACCAGAACAAAACATGCTGCCTGGCCACCGTATTTTTCCGAGAGTAGTAGCTTACCGCAGTTATCCCTGGGAAATAACCGCAGAAATGCTTGCCAATGCCTATGAAAATGCACGCCCCGAAGAATCAGCAATACAGGATCTTATTAAAAAAGCGGGCATTAAAGACACGATGAGCCGCTATCAAAAAGCAGCGGCAATCTACGAAACAATTAATCGTGAAATTCGCAACATCGGTGTTTCTATTACCCAGATGGGCGGATTCGCACCGGTTTCAACCCAGACAACCCTTAACAAAAAATACGGCAACACACAAAATATTCTGGCATTACTTCATTTTGCCTTGGAAAAAGTCGGAATAAAATCTTACCCGGGATTCTGTTCTGATAAGAGAGAACGGGTTACGGTCAAAGACCATGCAAACCTCGCCCACGCAGATTACGCCGTGCTCAAGGTAATGATCGATGGAATTGCCTATTACACTGACGGGGGATCGATTTACCTGCCTTTTGGCACCATTTCCACCGGCTTACAGGGTGCACCTGCAGTATTTCTGAACCTGAGGAGCAAGGAATTCTTTTTCGAAGAGCTGCCGCGCTCCACCTTTGACTGGAACCGCTATGAACGCAATGTGCTGGTGAAAATCAAAGACAACGGTGACATGGAAGTAAATGAAATTCTGCATTTTCGCGGTCCATACGAAGCCGATATCCGCGAACTTAAATCGCTCAAGGATCAGGAAAAGCGCAATTATGCAGAAAAAAGAGTAAAACAGGTTCACCCCAACGCAGTTTTGGAAAGTTTTGGCTTCTCATCCATGGAAAACCTGACCTCGCCGGCAGTATTGACCCTGCATTACCTGATTCCTGAAGCCGCCCAGAAAGCCTCTGACAAAATCATGACCTTTACCAATTTCTGGGTCAGCTACCAGTCAAGTTCTGCCAGCCTCAGCAAACGCAAATATCCGATGCAATACTGGGCCACAGAAGAGAATTCTCAGACCATTATTTTTGAACTTCCTGAAGGTTTTTCATGGGTACCATGGGATCGGCAGTTTAACTTCGGTTCTGGCTTGATAAGCTTTTCTTCGAATATGAACCAGAATGAAAACCAACTGATTTACGCCGACCGTTTCATTGCCAGAGCTGATGAATTCATCAGTGACAACGAATACCAGAACTATCGCAATTGCATTCTGACGATGAGCGAGTTGGCCAATCAATGGATAATCATTGAGCGCGATGAATTAGCTACCGGCAGTGCCGGCATTGCATCAGGCACGGTAATTCCCGCAACGGTTAACGCTTCAGGAACTCAAAACGCAAGCCCAGTCGCCAAACTCAAATAATGGCAAAATTCAGGCAAGATCCTTTAATAATCCAGGGAGCAGCAGTGGTTGTTCCCTGGTTTGTTTTACTGGTGCTGCCTTTTGTTTATTTTTATTCTGAACCGGCTGCGGTTCTCACACTTGAAATATTCTCAGCTTTTCTGGCCCTGCTTTTACTGTCGGAATTCCGAAAATTTCCGGTTCGTTTACCCCATTACGGGGTTGGAATCACAGTAACACTGACGGTCTGGCTGCTTCTGCTGTTCAGATCGACTGTTGAATCCATCGATTTTTCAACTTCATGGCCGGTGTTAATCAAAGTTATGGCCCTGCTGCTGCTTTTCTGGATCATAACCAGAATCAGCCATGCTTCAGAGTTTTCCTGTCAGCTTTTTCACGCCGCAACCTGGGCGGGCATTCTGCATGGTCTGATTGCGATTCAGGAATTTATCGAAGCCCCCCCCATTCCCGCAACCTGGGTTGATCCTGCGATGAAAGAACTGGTCAGAACCAGATGTGCCGGAATTTTCACTGACCCGAATGTTTTTGGGGCTTTCCTTGGCGCACTATTTATCATAGTTTCTGCGGCTCTTCTCGAGGCCAGAAGCGGAAAAGACAAGATCTTGGCCGCATCAGGCCTTCTTCTTATTGGCCTTGCGGAACTGACAACCCTTAGCCGCAGCTCATGGATCACACTTGCCATTTCTTTTTCCGGCCTGTTGTTTTTCTATTTCAGACAAGATCGGAAGAAGCTCAAATGCCCTTTGCTATATGCACTGGTGGCAATACTCTGCATTACAGCCCTTGCCGGCCCGTTCAGACATCGAATTTTCAGTATTTCAAGAAGCAAAGACATGACTATTGC
The DNA here is from genome assembly GCA_020722725.1 of Candidatus Methylomirabilis sp. GTDB lineage: Bacteria > Muiribacteriota > Ozemobacteria > Ozemobacterales > Ozemobacteraceae > DYKG01. The sequence continues at coordinate 12,179 of DYKG01000009.1, read as the reverse complement.
TCAGCGTTCATTGATCAACCAAGGAATTGCAAAAAACATCGCCTCCCTGCCACTTACTGGAACAGGCCTGCACACCTTCAACCAGGTTTATCCCAGATTTCGTCTGGTTGGTGGCGATTATCCGATGATGGCCCATAATGAACTGATTCAAACGATGATCGAGGCAGGCCCACTGGCAGCCGCCATGCTTCTTATGGTTTTTCTGCTGATATTCAGGCAAACTTTTAACCGGGTAAATACCCCGGTTTCGCGAGCGGGAGCATTGGTTCTTCTCGGAATGTTCATTCACAATCAGGGTGGCTTTTCTTCAAGAATTCTGCCGACTGCAGCAATAATTGCAGCAGCCGCAGCTATGGCCATTGGCCAGGAAAACCCGGCAGCACCAAAACTGCGGGGTATTCTGCAGAAAGTTTTCGCCGCTGCCATTGCCTGCGTCGCCTTCATTTCGATCGGCCCTGGTGTTTTCAGCTTTAGAATAAACCAGATGATAATCGATGCTGGTGAAAAATTGAAGGCTGGAAACCCACAGGAGGCCCTGAAACTGTATTCATTGATTGAAAGCGCCGATCCGAAAAATGCCATAGCTTCGGCCAAAAAAGCAGATATTTTGGCTGCCTCAGGAAACCTTGAACTGGCAAGAGCTTCAATGGCCCGTGCTATTTCATGTAATCCAACCGAAGCGCTGCTCTGGGTAAAAATGGCGCGACTGAGCCCGAATGAAACGGCTGAAGAATATTATGGCCGGGCAATCGCGCTCGACCCGGCCGGTGAACTGTTTCGGCTTGAATTTGCCAGATACCTGCTGAAGCATGGAAAAAAGCAGCAGGCTCTCGATCAGCTGAATGCAGCGCTGGCAACTTCCCCCGGGTTTCATGAAGTTTACCGTCATTATCAGGCAATCGAAGCATTGAAGGCAGAAATTTCAGGAAAACCAGACTTTCGATAAATGTTTCAGAAATAGCAGTAAGACTGCCGATATTACTTCTGAATCATGTATCAGAAAATATTAAAGGCAACAATCCTTCTCATCATGCTCGTTCCGGCTGCAGTTCCGGCAGCGATGGACTTCGTTTTCGAAGAAAGTCTTTCGCAGTCATTGTCGCGCCTCGAAAAACTCTACCTCGACGGGCAGTATGACGAAGCCATGAACATTGCGCGCGGAATAATCAGGGATTCACCGCAGGATCACCCGGCGGGAAGGCGTGCCAAAGACCTGATCGTTCTCTCGCTCGACGCCAAAAACAAGCAGATTCTTGATCGGCAGAACCGTGAAGATCTTGAAAAAAAGCGGGAAAGTGCCCAGAAATACCTGGCTGACGGCAGCAAACTGCTGACCGAAAAAAAATACCAGGCTGCCGCCGAAAATTTCCGGCAAGCGATGCAACTGCACCCGGGCGATGCACAGTGTTATTTTCTGCTGGGCTATGCCAGCCTTAAAGCCGGCGATAAGAAAACAGCCTACAGTTCATTTATCAAGTGTCTGAAAATAGATGAGAAGCATACCCGAGCCCTTTTTCATATTTCCGGGCTTTGCTTTGAATTCAAAAAATTTGATGAAGCCGAAAAATTTTCGAAAAATCTGATTCGTCAGATAATTGCCCGCATGACCGAATTGCGTCAGGTGTTGCTTGCTCAGAAAGAGAAGCAACTCAACGACAAAGCCATCGAAACCACCCGAAAAATAGCCTCATTGCGCCAGAATCTGGGTCAGGCTTCGAATCTTTACGGCATACTGATGGCACGCAAAGGTGATCATAAGTCGGCAATCGCTTCTTTGAACCGTGCGGTGAAAATAAACCCAACTTCGCCCGAAATATGGCTACAGTTGGGCAAAAGCTACCTGCAGCAGCAAATTTTCCATCAAGCAACGGTTGCTATTGAACAATCGATTTTTATTAGAGAAACCAGGCTGCGAGAAATCAGGGAAAATGCCGGTAAACTTCTCGATGCTGGCAAAAGCGACGCAGCCGTTGACGCTGAACTGCAAACCAGAAAACTGAAAACACAGATCGCTGACTCTCTTTACACACTGGCCATCGCCAATGTCAAAATAAAGAATACGGCAAACGCCCTGGAAAATATTGAAAAAGCGATTGAATATCGGCCTGATTTTATTCGGGCACGCTATGCAAAGGCAGTGCTTCATGCAGAGCGCGGCAAGCTCGACGAAGCCCTTGAAGAAATGCGGGAAGTTTTGAAAAATGCTCCACCCAAAAGCAGGCAGGCTAAACAGGCAATTAAAACAATTACTTATTTGATGGGCATGGTCGCCAAACGAGACAATCCCGATATTATTGCTGAAAGCAAGCCGATTACCAAAGCTGTGGAAGTGAATGAACCGGTAAAAGACATGCCGGGAATTGGCGGCAAGGCATCAGAAAATGACTGGGAGCAGATTTTCCTGCTCCTGAAGGATGTTAAACAGCTTTTTGTCATGCGAAATTATGCAGAAGCCATCAGAAGGCTGCTTTATCTGCGCACCAAACACCCTGATGTTGCCGATATTCATGCAATTCTGGGACAATGTTACATGGAACAGGGTAGAATCGAGGACGCAAAGGACTGTTTCGCCAAAGCCATTGAAGTAGATCCGAATCATGCTGAGGCACTTGCCGACCACGCATATGCGCTTGCCACACTCGAAAGCAATCTTCCTCTTGCTCTTGAACAGGTTAACCGCGCTTTGAAAATTGACGGAATGCGGGCGGAATTTCACCACAGCAAGGGCTGGATTCTTTTCAAAACCGGCGAAGTTAAAAAGGCCATCGCATCTTATCTGCAGGCAGTGCAATTGAAGCCTGATTATGTGGTTGCCCGCTATCATCTTGGTCTCGCCTACTACATCGATCAGAATTTTACTGCTGCTCTCGACAGTTTCGAACAGGTCATCGCAGTAAGCCCATCTCATCACAAGGCATGGCTCTTCAAAGCCATCTGCCTGGCACGCCAGAATAAGGCTGAAGACGCACTGGTTGCACTCGAAGCCCTGCGCGAAAAACTGCCGGCAGAATCGACCCTTGCAAGAGTTGTGGGCGACCTGCATGCACGAATTAAACTTGCCAATGAAAGACATGCCGATCTGCCGTTACCTGAAATCAAGAACCCGGCTCCCATCGAGAAACTGCTGGCAGAAGCGGCTGTCTATCGCAAAAAAGGGCTGGTCAATCATGCGAAAGAAATTTACCTTGAATGCCAGCGCCTCGCACCTGAAAGATTCGAACCCCATTTCGAAATGGGCGAAATGTATGCCGCAGCCGGCCTCAATCAACCAGCCCTTTCAGCCTGGGAAAGAGCCAGAAAGTTAAAACCAGACCACTATCAGCTTGAACTAAGCATGGGGAAAATGTATCACAAGCTGGGTGAGCGCGAAAAAGCCCGAAGAAATTTCAACCAGGCCATGACCCTGAATGAATTCGACCCCGAACCCCGATATTATCTCGGTCTGATCGCTTACGAAGACAAAAACTTTGAATCGGCAGAAAGCCATGCTCTGGCTGCACTTCGCCAGAAAGAGAATTTCTTCAAGGCGATGGCACTTCTGGGAATGGCGAGAATCAAGCTCAACCGCCTCAGCCCCGCCCGTGACATCTATGAAACCCTTTATGCCAAAGCGCCATCTGATTCTTCAATCAAACGCCACGCCCGCAAAAAGATCTGGGAGCTGACCAGAATGATGGCGCCGGCCATGTATCCATCGGTTGAAGATGCCATGGAAGTCAGGGACCAGCTGGTTAAGAAAGTTTCTGGTGCCGGCGCAGACAAAGAATTCAAACCCTCACCCAGTGACGAAGAGGCATTTAAAGCCTATGGCAAAAACACCATGACGGTTGACGACAAAATCTGGGTTCTCAAGCAGCTCGAAAAATTCTCATCAGTTGCAACTCCGGCTCCTGCTGCTCCTTTGCGTCGCAAGACCACCGAGCAGACTTTTTCCAGCAAAGAGAAACAATGGCTGGTTGACCGGCTGCAGAAGTTTGATTCGCAGAGTGACAGATATGCGCTGCCGCCCGACATCAAAGTTGATAAATATTCAATCAGGGCAACCAGCAAGGTTTCTGAACGAACCCCGGATAAATCAGATCAGTTTGTTACCACTGCCCTTGAATATGCGGAAAAGGGCTTCATCGATCTGGCACTGAAAGAGCTTGAACAGGCAAAATCAGTTTCCCCGGAAAACCTCGAAGTTCTGGTGAACATCGGCTATATCAACACCATTCTTGGCAATTTCAAAGACGCTTTCGCGTCATTTGCCCAGGCTTCAGTCAGTCATCCCGATGACCCGCTGCCAAAACTGGCGCTGGGAAATCTTTACTGGCTCGGTGGTCAGGCCGAAAAAGCCGTTGAGCAATGGAAACAAAGCAAGAGCCCAATTAAACTCGATAGCAAATTCAATCTTATCGCCAGATCTGAGAAGGTCTGGAAAAGAGTTCTTGAAGTTAACGGGGTCGATCTCGACGCACATTCGAACCTTGGCCTGGCTTATCTGTTTTCAGGTCGGTTTCAGCAGGCTCTGACTGAGTTTCAGGCTGTAACCAGCCTTGATAAAAACCGCAATGAACATGATTTTTATGCCGCTCAGGCCTATGTAATTTTATATCTGCACAATAATAACAAGGCCATGAAAAAAGAGGCCGACAGCATTTTATCAAAATTGAAAAAGGGCCCTGAACCATTCCCGCACAGTGAAAAACTGCAAAGCTTTCTGGGGAGCATCTGAAAATGAATCAATTATTTAAAATCAGCTTTTCAATTTTCATGTTGATGGCTCTAATGGTTGCTCTTCCAGCCCAGGCTCAGTATAACTGGGGAGATTATGAAGTCTTTTCGGTCGGAACTCCACCTAAAACCGAGGCCAAAAAAGCAAAAGACAGTCTTTTCAAACTTTCACCGCGCAATTCCTTCAATGCTGACGGCCTTGGCGGATTCTTTGTGGCCAATACCGCCGACCGCTTCGAATCCGGGCAACTGATTCTCAGCTCCAGATACCGTTTTCATGAGCTTACCAGTAATCGTGGCACCAGTTTCTTTCAAACCGAAGATGGTCATGTTTCAACCTGGGAATCAAGTCTCACCTGGGTCGGGGACTGGGCCGAGTGGGGTTTTACCATACCGGTTCACGACTGGTCTTTGAGTGCACCGCGAACATTTGGCACTCGGTCAACAGCTGAAACGGGCCTGGGAAACATGAGAATCGGCTGGAAGGCAACCTATCTGCCTGATAAAAGCTATTACCGCTTTGCTTATGGCGCAATGGCAACAGTCACCACCGGTAATCCCGAACACATGCTGCCGGCCGGGTCAAAAACGAATGATGAGCTGAAGCTTTTTGGCTGCGTTACAACCCGTGAGACTGACCGGGCGACGGCAAACCTGGAACTGGGCGCGGTTCTTGATTCTGAAACCGAAGATGACCGCTTTATTTATCGTGGCGGCATGAGTTATGAAGCCACCAAACATGTTTCGCTGATCGGCGAACTGGCTGGAGAAATACAGGGCGGCGACGATAAAGACACCTTGGATCTGGTTCTGGGAATACGCTTGGGTATAAACGAAACCTGGAACCTTGAATTTGCTTATTACAAAAACCTGCGAACATTCAGAGAATACGGCTGGGATGATCAATTACAGGCAGGTTACTCACTGCGCTGGTAAATCAGCGAATGCGCTTTTTAAGTTCGGTGATCATTTCCTGAGCCACTGCCCATTCCCGCGAATTTTCAGGGGCACGCGAAAAAATCTTTTCAAACTGCATGAGTGCCATGCGCCCAGCTTCCTGGTCACCCTTCAGCAAAAGCAGGTCTGTATATGAATTCGCGCTTTTCATGAGCAGCTGAAGATTATCCGGGTCTGATTCAAGACCCACTTTAATAACCGCGATGGCATCCTGCTGACGGCCAGAGCGACTCAATCGGTCTGCTTCGGCAAGCACTTCATCGACATTCATTCTTTTAATCACAAAATCACTGGCTCTTGCTGCTTCAGGCTCGACGGGAGTCGCCTGTCTCGCCAGTTCGGCTGCTTTCGCCTGTTCCTCTTCCTGCTGTTTGGCAAGCGCCTCGCGCTCAGCAACCAGGGCATCATGGCGCTGTAGCATTTTTCTGGCTTCTGCCAGAAAAATGCTGTCCTCGTCTTTTTTATCTTTATTCTGATCTGAAAAAGCCTTTAAATCAGGCACGGCAAGTTCAAGATTTCCAGCAATGGCAATAAGAAAGCCACGCAGAAACAGGCCATCGGGCATGCGGTTCGGGCGGTCTTTGAGAAATTCGAGACTCTTTTTAATCAGGTCATTCTCCGGCTCAGCAAGCAGATCGCGCTCGGCAATAATGCATCTGGCGTAAAGTTCAATGGCCTTTTCCATCTGCCCTTTATCAAGGGCTTCCATGGCCTGGTTGAAAATAGCGGCAGCAGAACCGGTTTTCTGGGTTCGCACTTTCTTTTTCTCCGCAGCAGCCTGCTTTTCAATTTTTTCCGAAATCTTCGGCGGGGCTTCGAGAGCAGGCTTTGCCGGCTCAGGCTTCTTTTCTGAAACTTTAGCCTGCTGCACTGGTCGGGTGTCGTGAACTTTGGGCTGCTGAGTCTGACCATCGACAAGATAAACCATCGATTCGTCGAGACCGGGCAGCTGGGGCACCACTTCATTAAAGTCAGGATCGGAAAGACTACGCAGGCGCTGTAGGGCCTGCGTAAAGCCTGGGTTGAGCGATAGAGCTCTTCCATAACTTTCGCGAGCTTCCTGCATACGACCCATGGCTTCATAGCAAAGGCCCATGTTGTAGGGCACCCAGTATGAATCAGGGTTGATCCTTTCGGCCTGCTTGTAGCAATGCAGGCTGTCTCTGAACTGGCCGCTTTTTTTGTAAAGAATGCCGAGATTGTTATAGGCGTGGAAATTGTCGGGGTCGATCCTCAGCAGGGCAAAGTAAGTTTCCACAGCTTTAACGAAATTGTTCTGCAGGCCGAATTCCATGGCCAGGTGCAGCATCGCCTCAGTATCACGGGGATTGTCAATCAAACGCTGCTGAAGCTGATAGATGCGCCCGGAATTGATTGCAGCACCGGCATTATGCTGAAAAGCGAGCAAAAAGACACACACCGCAATCACCAGGAAACTGCGGGTGTTTGCCGTCAGAAACAGAGTCTGTAAGAAATCTGTCGTCTCAGCGAGCTTCGACCAGAAATTTAATTGCTGTTTTTTCGTTTCCATCAATGTCAATTTTGGCAAATGCAATCAGTGTTATCAGTTCTATTCCCTTGGGGGCGACGTAACCCCTGGTCACGGCAATAGATTTGACTGCCTGATTTACCGCACCGGCTCCAACGGCAAGCAGTTCAACCTGCTTGTCCTGTTCGAGTACCGCTGCGATAGCTCCGGCCACTGACTTCGGGTTTGATGATGATGCGACTCTAAGTATTTCCATTTTGAGCCTCTCCTTTAATCTGGTTTGACCCCTCCATTTGAATTATAAACAAAACCGATCAACAATTGCAATGCAAAATGTACATTAAAACCGGCTATTTATACCGTAAAATTGATAAACAGCCGGCTGATTTTAATAAGCGGTCAGATTGATGAAATGAAATTTCTATTAAACCTTGCCCAGCAGCACGCTGGCATTCTGTCCCCCAAAGCCGAAAGAGTTCACGATCCCTGCTTCGATTTGCTTTTCCCTGGCCTGTTTCGGTACCATATCGAGATCTGCCAGTTCATCATTGGGTGTTTCAAGATTGATTGTCGGGTGAATGAAGCCATTCTGCATCTGAATGATGGTTGCAACCACCCCTACTGCGCCTGCAGCTCCAAGCAAATGGCCAATCATTGATTTTGTAGCATTGATTGAAACCTTGCCAATGCGTTCACCGAATACCCGGCGAACTGCGACCATTTCAGCTAAATCGCCGATCGGCGTGCTGGTGCCATGGGCATTAACATAATTGATTCGCTCAATGGGCGTGTTGTTGAATTTTATAGCTTTGCTCATGGCCAGATAGCCGCCCTGTCCTTCCGGGTGGGGGGCGGTAAGGTGATAGGCATCGGCACTGGCACCATAGCCCAGAAGCTCTGCCAAAGGCTTGCTTCCTCTTCTCTTCATGCTTTCTTCAGTTTCAAGAACAATAACACCGGCACCCTCGCCCATAATGAAACCATCGCGGTCTTTGTCAAAAGGTCTTGAAGCCCGTTGCGGGTCATCATTGCGGCTTGAAAGAGCTTTCATTTTGGCGAAACCGGCGACAGTAAGTGGCGTAATCGCTGCTTCAGCGCCACCGCAAACCATAATGTCACATTCGCCATGAACAATTTTAAGATATGCTTCACCAATGCCGTGCAATCCTGATGCACAGGCAGAAACGACGCAGAAATTCGGGCCATTGAAACCATATTCCATGGCAATGCAGCCGGAAGAAATATTACAAATCATCATCGGCACCAGAAATGGGCTAACTCTGCCCGGGCCGCTCTTGAGGTTGGTGTCATATTCTTCTTCGAATGTGTGAATGCCGCCAATGCCTGTAGATACGATGCAACCAACCCGTTCAGGGTCAAAATTCTTCTCGGTCAGGCCGGCCTGGGCAACGGCCATTGCTGCAGCTGACATAGCAAACTGAGAATAGCGGTCGTGGCGGCGCACTTCCTTTTTATTCATGTATTTTTCCGCTTCAAAGTTTTTGACTTCGGCGGCAATTCTGACTGAATGCTGAGAAGCATCCCAGGCAGTTATGTGACCAATTCCGCTTTTGCCCTGTTTAAGAGCTTCGGTAAATTCCTGAACACCGATTCCGATTGGGGTAACAGCTCCAAGCCCGGTAACAAAAACGCGTTTCATTTAAATTGGTCCTCCTGAATGCAATAAAAAAAGTTTTTGAATTTTTCAGCCGGCATTTTCGAGCCCGGTAAAAAAACGATCAAAGATTTCTCCTACTGAGAGGATTTCTTTGATACGGTATACATGCTCTCCTGCAAATACCAAGCCGCGGTCAAAATGGCCTTCTCGTGCCTCGATCAGTGCTCTAACAATACAGAATTGATGCAAACATTTCTTGATCTTGAATTTGAATGCGGCTATTATTGCATGCTGATCGATAACCCCGCCCGCAAGCAAAACCGGTATTTTTACACTGGCTTTAACTTCTGGAAAAATGTCACGCGCAAGTCTGTCTGCACCCAGATGTCCGCCGGCTTCACAGTCATCAACAACCATGGGGTTGATTCCCACGATTCCCCCATTGGCGATGCTGCGTGCCTGGCGAATCTCATGGCGGACTTTATCCAATTTCATGCCGGAGCCGGCAATCAGACCTATTCCGCCTTCACGAGCCACTGCCCCGGCAAGCTTGCCTGTTGAAACCCTGATGGCCATGCCCCCCTGCATTATGGGGAACTTAGGCTGCAGTTTACCGATTCGAAGTTTTGGCAAAATTTTCAACGGCAGGTCTCCAGGCCAGAGGTCACCAGAAATTATCAACGCTCCTGGATTCGGTCAGGAAATCTGTGATTTGTGTCAACCTGTTATCTCACGGCAATACCAAGCAATCTACAACCAAGATTGCGCTTTCGAGATGCCCCGGTCAAGCCAGGGCATTACAATGCGCGCTATGGGACAACTCCAGTATTCAGTGGCGGTTGCGACCCCTGGTTAAAAAGGGATCAACCCTTCTTGGCAGAAATGTAGTCAACTGCGTCTTTAACAGTTCTGAGCTTTTCAGCATCTTCATCGGGAATTTCGATTTCGAAATGTTCTTCGAGATCCATGACCAGTTCAACGGTGTCAAGGCTGTCAGCGCCAAGATCTTCAATAAAGCTGGCTTCAAGGGTAACCTGCTTTTCATCTACCTGGAGCTTGTCAACTACGATTCTTTTAATTTCTTCAAAATAATTGCTCATTTAAATGTTCCTCCTGAAATTTTGGCGGTCAGGCCATTACCATGCCACCATCGACCGTTAAAACCTGACCAGTGATGTACGATGCTTTATCTGAAGCCAGGAAAGACACGGCATTTGCTACGTCAGTCGGGGTGCCGAAGGCTTCCATCGGGATCTGGGTGAGCATCTGCTCTTTAACCTTTTCAGGAAGAACAGCCGTCATCTCAGACTGGATGAAACCCGGCGCAATAGCATTAGCCCTGATTCCCTTTCGTCCAAATTCTTTGGCAAAGCTTTTGGTAAAACCAATGATACCGGCTTTGCTGGCGGCATAGTTGGCCTGCCCCGCATTTCCCATGAGACCGATAACCGAAGCGATGTTCACTATCGAACCGCTTTTTTGCTTCAGCATCGGGCGCACAACAGCCTTGGACATCAGAAAGGTTCCTTTGAGGTTGACCTTGAGAACCAGATCCCAGGCATTTTCATCCATGCGCATTATCAGACCATCGCGGGTGATTCCGGCATTGTTCACCAGAACATCGACGCGACCAAATTTTTCAATGGCGGCGGCAACCAGCTTCTCTGCATCTTCAGTCTGAGAAGCATCAGCTTTTACACCGACGCAGGCAATTTTCGCTTCTTCAAGCTTCCGAACAGCTGTAGTCAGACCTTCTTCATTTATATCTGAAAGAACTACGGCATAACCTTCGCTGCCGAGAACCCGTGCAATTTCGAAGCCTATTCCGCGGGCAGAACCGGTAACAATGGCAACACGCGGTTGCGAACCATTACTTTCAGTCATGTTTACCTCTTATTGCTGTTGTATACAAAAACATAATACAGGTGCAGCATTTTTACTGCTTTTGCAGAAAGTTGTCAACCCCTAATTTGTTCAGCGGCAGCAACGTTGAGCAACTGTTAAAAGTTCTCTGGATCACAGGCAAACCGATTCAACTTTCGTTGCTTTCGCTGCCGCCTTCTTTTTCAACCTGACGCTGAATAAGGTCGATAACGCCGGTAGAGGCATAGTTGGCTGCGAGTTGAATTGCGTTGGCGATAATGCCGGCCTTGGATTTTCCATGGCAGACTACGGATACGCCATTGATGCCAAGCAAAGGTGCGGCACTGTATTCAGGCGCATCAGAACTGAATTTCTTGAGACCGGATTTCAATGCCATAAGCTTGTCACCAGGAATTTCAAGACTCTGGGCTGCCTTAAAAACCGCACCCTGAATAAGTTCTGAAATGCTTTCGCTGCCCTTGAGCAGAACATTGCCGACGAAACCATCGCACACGACTACATGCGCTTTACCGTAGTAGAGATGATCGGCTTCAACGTTTCCAACAAAATTCAAAGAACTGTTTGAAATCAGTTCATAGGCAGCCTTGGTAAGCTCGTTGCCCTTGGAAGCTTCTTCGCCGATGCTGAGAATTCCTACTGCAGGCCGGCTGATCTTGCAGACCTTTTCATAATATGCCGCACCCATCAACGCAAACTGGAGGAGATGATGAGGCTTGCAATCAACATTGGCTCCCACGTCAAGCAACAGCACACCATGATCCCTGGCACTGGGAAGCATAACCGAGATCGCCGGACGATCGACACCCGGTATTCTGCCAAGTTCCATCAGCGAGGCCACCATCTGGGCCCCGGTGCTGCCTGCAGAAAGCAGAGCGCTGGCTTTACCTTCCCGTACAAGATGAGCCGCCACTGTGATCGAAGCCTGCTTCTTCTTTCGAAGAGCCTGCATAGGAGGCTCGCCCATCTCCACAAATTCGGGAGCATGCAAGATTTCACATCTTGGCGGCAGCTCCGGCATCGTTTCGCGAATGGCGGACTCGTTTCCGACCAGAATCAGTTCTGCAGCCTGGCTAGCCTGCAGAAATTTCTGGGCACCTAACACCAGCTCCCGGGGAGCAAAATCCCCGCCCATAACATCAACAGCGATTTTCATTCGCAATGATTATTATTCTTTTTCGACGTCAAGAACCTTGATTTTCTTGCCGTAGTAGCCACAGGCCGGGCAAACACGGTGAGCTCTTTTGGTTTCAAAGCACTGCGGGCACTTGACAAGCGTTACCGGAGCAGCTTTAAAATGAGTTCTTCTTTTTCTCTGTCGCTGTTTGGAAGTTCGATTTTTTGGACATGCACCCATGGTTATTTCCTCCAGATTGAAATAAGTTCACTGAGTATAGCAGAATGTAAAAGTCAAGTCAATCAGATTTGCATACGCACAGTAATTCTCGGTATGCGGATTGGTACAGCTTCCGGCAATGGTTTCGTCGGGATCGTTTGTGCTATCCAGTATTTAAGCAG
>DYKG01000044.1 GCA_020722725.1 Candidatus Methylomirabilis sp. | reverse complement strand
CCAAAGACCAGCTTATGAAAGATGTCTTGAAAGGCACGCGCTGGCTATTACTGAAGAACCCGGAAAACCTTGATGCCGAAAGGGACGAAATAAAAGGACTTGAAGATGCAATAAGCCTCAATAAGTCACTTCTTCAAACTCAAAATAAAAGCGCTTCACCAGGCAAAGTATGCTTTAGTCGGATGAACCTCATTTTTTACCTGGCACTTTCTCATTCTGGATGACTTCAGAAATAATTGTTTGAATTGAATTTTTAAAGTTGTCGTCCATCGTTCTAATATGAAGGTCTGACTGAGGAAATGGTATTTCAATATTGTTTTCTCTGAACAGACGATCAATTTCCCGGTTGATCTCATTGCGGACTCTAAGCATGTTATCAAGGTCTGAAACGAAAACCCGTAGTTCAAAATCAAGTGAGCTGCTGCCAAAGCCCATAAAGATTACCAACGGTTCGGGAAACTTCATGACGAAAGTGTTCTCGTCAGCAATTCGCTGCAGAATCGAGGTTATAAGGTTTACATTGCTGCCGTATGCAACTCCAACGGGAATGATTACTCTTGTCTGGCGGTTGGTAAGAGTCCAGTTCGTAACTGTGGTCGAGACCAGATCGCTGTTAGGAACTATCAGCTCTGAACGGTCATAGGTTTCTACAACGGTTGCACGTAGTCCAAGATTCTTTATCTGACCCCAGACCCCATTTATCTGAACCACATCGCCGACTTTAATTGACCTTTCAAAAAGCAGTATCAAACCACTTGCAAAATTATTGACTATATTCTGCAGACCGAAGCCGATACCGATACCGAATGCTCCCATAAGCACCGCCAGGCTTTGCAGTCCAATTCCGATAGTTGACAACGCAAAGACTGTGCCGATAATTATAAAAGCATAGTTAATTAAACGATTGATTGATATGCCAACCCCGGGCTCAACCTTCTTTCGTGGATAAACTTCTTCATCGAGAATTTGCTGAATAAGCCATGAAGAAAAGATCGCAACATACCAGAAAACAATGGCGGTGGCGACGGTACCAAGGCTGATGCGCTGGCCCTGCAGGCTTATTCCAAGATTGAGAATTGCATTCGCACCTTCATAAAAAGAGTCTTTTATTCCCCAAACCGACAAAAGGCCTGACATTCCAAGAAAAACAGCCAAAATATCGACGATCAGCTTCAGTCTTTCAATGATTCGTTTTGAATGCTTCTGAATGATGGTGCTTTGGTTTACATAGGTATTGTCCAGTGCTGCTTCAAAAGCTCCACGCAGAATCAGATCGATGATCCAGACGATAAGAATAAAAAAAACGCTCTTGATGGCTACTTCAAGAAGGTGGTTTGAAAGCCCTGCAAAACCGGCAACTTGAGCCAGAAAAACGATCAGCATCGTTACCCCCCCAGTCTTAACCGTGAGAATGAACCATATCGATGCGTTGAGCATGCGATTGACTCTGGCTCGCCAGAAACAGATCGCAGAACCGATAAAGCCGACCAGTGCAACATAAATTCTGAATAGAGGCGAGGGAAGGCTGATCAGATAGCAGAACTGGGTTGCCAGAAAAAGCCCTGCCAGAAGATAGATAAGTCGTCGTCGCCACGAAGTTTCAATTACGCCAGCCACCATTCTGGCACCGGCGATGGTCATGATTGACCATAGAAAAACTCTGAAGATATTAGGTAGGTCTTCATATAGGGGGTAGAATACCGCAAGGCCCGCAAAAAAAGAGGCCGAAAAACGTCGGCTGATTAGAAAATCCAGTTTGATTTTTTTTGCTTTGTCAATGTCTAAATTGCCCAGTAGCCAGATAAACAGGAAAATTGCAAAAAATTGTAAAGTTAAAACCCAGCCCTGAGTCGAATAGAAGTTGGATTCAGGAAGGCTGAGACTGGCAATGCCTGCCCAGAATTCAGTCCATTGAGAACGGTCGAACTGACGTAAAAAAGAAGGAGTGAACATGGCCGGCCTTGATCTGCGGAAAAGGTCTTTGCGCATATTGGTCAGAAGCAGATTGATCTCGGTTAACAGTTTCTGGTGCCCGGTTGCAGTTTCGCTGGTCTTTTTCTGAATCTCCACAAGTGGAGCTTCGATTCCTTCAAGTCTTTTCCGGGCCCGCACGATCTTGATTTCAGCTTCTCTAAGGATATTTTTCAGAGCATCTGATTCGCCGGGAGCAGTGCTTTTTATGGCGGACCAGCTAGCTTTCTGGTTTTCCCAGGTTTGCCGTAATTGTTCGATGGATTTTATGTGAAGAGTGATTTTTTCCTGAAGCTTGTTGCATAGCAGCAGGCTCTCTTTTGCCTGAATGCGTATTTCAGAAATCTTGTCGAAGCTGTATGAGTCGGTAGACTTGAGTTCAGTCAGTTTGCTTCTGAAGGCGGTCAGACGATTTTTGCCATCGGTTGCTTCTTTATTCATGCTGCCTGAGGCCACCAGATCGAGAATTAAGTTCGGAAGATTTTTATAATCTTCTTCAAGCGCTGCAGCTCTTGGAACAACCTGAGAAATCGAACTGTCCGCAAAAATGATCGGGCTGGTAGCGAGAGGCAGACTGCCGGTAGATACCGATTCGGCTGTCTGCGCTGGTAACGAACAAATGTTGAACAGAAGAAAACTTAAAAAGGTAAGAAGAATGAAAAAAGATTTGTTCATGGTTTTCCCATCTTGTTTTTTTATGATCTTAGCACCATTTTCCCGGCTCGACAACCCTCAAGATCATGATCAATGCTCAAAAGCTTGCCAGCTAAGGATTAAAAGAATATAATCCGCCTTGCGTAGAGGGAGATATCGATGCACGAAACTGTAATGGGCGAAACTCTGCGGCATCCCTATGCTGCCGGGATCATTTTTCTGCTGACTTTTATCATGATCTCGGTGCGCAAGCTTCAGCTGCTGCCAATTGGAAGACCTTCTGCCGCTATGCTTGGCGCCGTTCTGATGGTGCTTGCGGGAGTAATGACTCCTGAACAGGCTTATAAGGTGGTTAACTGGGACACTATCTGTCTTTTGCTTGGAATGATGATCATTGCCGAGCATCTGCGCGCTGCTGGCCTGTTTCAGCGCTTTACCAGGCTGGTTGCTCGAATCGAATCACCATTTGGTCTGATGATTGCGATTTCGATGGTTTCGGCAGTTCTCTCTTCAATTCTGGTTAACGACCCGGTCTGTGTTGTTCTGACCCCACTGGTAATCGAAATTTGCCGCTATAAACGCTTGAATCTTTTTCCCTATCTGGTTGTTCTGGCTACTTCTTCGAATATTGGTTCTGCTTTAACCCTGACGGGAAACCCTCAAAACATGATTATCGGAAGCCTTTCAGGTCTGAATTATCTGAAATTCATTGCTTTTATGGCGGTTCCGGTGCTGGTCGCCATGCTGGTTAACCTGACTCTCGCCTGGTTGTTTTATGGAAAAAAGCTGGTTGCCGAAGAAACAGCTGAGCAAGGCTGTTCCATACCTTTACCAGAATCTGAAGACATTGCAAAAACCAGGAAACTGCGAATTGGCCTTCTGGGTCTTGGTTTGGCATGTCTTGGCTTTGTGACCGGATTTTCAATGGCATTTTCAGCTCTTGCCGGGGCTGTCGTAGTGATTACTTTTCATCGGAAAGACCCAGCTGAACTGCTTGACCGGGTAGAATGGTCGCTGTTGCTGTTTTTTGCTTCGCTTTTCGTGGTTATCGGCGGCCTGCAGACGAGCGGCCTGGCAAAACTGATGACTGATAAGTCTCTTGCCATGATTGCCGGGGATTTGTCTTCGCGGGTCTGGATTTTTTCTGGCTTCACTCTGGCCGGCTCTAACATTCTTTCCAATGTGCCATATGTACTGCTTGTGTCACAAAGCGTTCCTTTGCTTGGTAATCCTGAACTTTTCTGGAGTCTGCTTGCCTATGTGAGCACGATAGCCGGAAATATGACCCTTTTCAGCTCAGTAGCCAATCTGATTGTTGCCGAAACGGCAAAAGAAAGCTGCAACATTTCGTTCTGGGAATTTGCCAGGTTTGGAATTCCTACGACTCTTATATCAATGTTTCTGGGAATTTTTATTCTGCTGCAGATTTTTTCGATTTCAGGTTTAGTCGTAAATTGAATCTGGCTGATTCGAAATAAACTTTATTAAAAGCGGGTTTCGAACTGAAAAAATATTTTTTCATGTACCTTGGAAAATTGAAGTTTTTTCAGTAGAATTAGACTCACAGGGTTGAGATTTGCTGCGATCTGTCAAAAGGCCATGGTATTGATTAACGAATAACCGTCAGAAAGCCCGATCTCAACTGCTTGATAAGAGAGTTACTCATCCAGGAAAGGCGTATCGAGTAATGGATAAGAACAGGCAATGCTGCTTATATAGAAATCTACCCATTTTGCTGACTGTATTTTTTGCGTTATTTTTATCAGTCGGCACCCTAAGAGCCGAGCTTCAGCTGGTTAAAGAGATTGAAGGCCGTGATTCTTTCCCCTGGGAAAGAATCGAATTACTCCAGGATACCGACAGAAACTTCGTTTACGAGGAATTTCACTACAAAAGCCGTCATACTCACAGTGTCACTCAGAAAGCTTTTGGAACCCAGACCCCGCATTCCCGACAATTTTTGCTGCATTTTGCCCCCGACTGGCAGAAGGCTATTCATCCGGTTCCGGTTCTGCTGGTTCATGGTGCTGGCGATAACGCAACCCGTGGCTTTGCCCATCCATGGTCATTCGACATTCCTGACAATGGTCAGATCGATAAACCGGGAATCATGCAGTATCTTGTCCGCCGTGGTTTTGCGGTTTTTGCAATTACCTATTCGCACCCCCATGGCGATAACTTTCTACAGGCCCATCAGCTGGCTAATGCAATCAGCCGGATCCGACAGCTAACCGGTTCAGAAAAGGTCGATGTGCTGTGTCACAGCAAGGGTGCCATGTCGGTAAGAATTTATGCTTCTGATCTTGGTAAAGAATACCCGAAATATCACTGGATCCATTCATTCAACCAGGATATCAGAAAAGTTCTTTTTGTTGCATCGCCTCTGAAAGGTATCGACACTGCATTCAGATACTATGCCTACAATTTTACCGTAATGTATGAAGATATGGCCGCACCAGTTGCCCCGAGCCGCATGACCTGGCAGGGCAAATGGATTGACACGGACAGGCACAATGAACTTTTCCCCGGTCAGTTTCAGATGCTGAATAACTGGGTGAAAGATGGAATTCCGCTTAACTATCAGAGTGGCACTTCTGACATGAATTTCAGCCAAAAAGCCCTTTATTACGGCGGGGTTTCAGCCCTGTTGAAATCTGATGGAATTGACCTGGCTATACAGAAAGCCGGAGATGTGATAAACTCACTCTGCCGCAAAGGAATGGATCCGTCGGTTACCTGTCATATCCTTGCCGGAAGCAAGCAGGAAATTGACAAGATCAAGTTCTTCTGGCTTGAGATTCCGGTGGGTGAATTTGCCGATGCCAGTGATGGAATTCTGTTTCTTAAAAGCGCTACTTATGAAAAGGGCTTGACCGCCAGGGGCGCGAAGGTTAAATCCAAAAAGGTGCTTAAAACCCACCACATAGGGGTTACCGTTCTGCCAGAAGCCCTCGAATACATTTCCGAGGTTTTCAGTGAAAGAGATTCTGATAAAGAAATACGATAATCGACGACTTTACTGTGTCGAAGAAGCCCGTTATGTTTCCCTGACCGAAATTCGCGATTTTTTGCAACGCGGCGACAAGGTCAAGGTTGTTGAAAAAACAACCGGCAAAGATATTACCAAATACATTTTGATGCAGGTTTTGCTCGAAGAACGATACGAGCTGCTGCCAACCTGTTTTTATCAGATGGTGCTGCAATCTCCCAGGGAAGTGGTTGATAATTTTTTCAAACAGTTCTTCCCGTGGATGATGGATATGTATAACAGGCAGATGACCGGGCAGAACTCTTTTCCGGCCATGGGTTTCCAGAATCCCTGGATGAGCGCCAATCCGTTCCAGTTTCCCAATCCCTTCATGCCCTCGCCCAAGGCAGAGGGAAAGCCAAAGGCAAAAGAAACTGGAGATTCCGGCGAAGATGCTGACAAAATGGCAGAAATACTCAAGCGGTTGCGCGAGCTCGAAGAAAAGCTTTCAGATTAGTTCTTTTTGCCTTATTTTGCATCGCGGAAAAGTGACTGCAATCCAAATTCAGCTCAAACATTCTGATACCAATCACATAAAATATATTTGTAGGGGTCAGCCACTTTGCTGGCCCGCTTTAGATAGTTATAATACATTTGTTTCTCATGGGAATGGTATGAAACCCCGTGCTTGCAATTAAACCAATTTGATGTGCAGTTGCAAACCAGGTGTAACCGTGATTTGCCCAATTTTTTGGGGCTAAATATAAAAAAAATAAAAAAAGTCTTGACACTTTGCAGCAAATTGACGATAATAATCTTGCAACGCAGCAAGAGTTTTGAAACTCGCAAATCATAAAAAAGTCAAAAGGAGTTCTAAAATGAACAAGTGGATGGAATTTTCAAACGAATACGCACAGCTGATGAAAGACAATTTTCAGGTAATCAACAAATTCTGGAAAGCTTCTATGGACCAGACCAATGGTTACACAAAAAAAAGCATGGAACTTTTCTTCGATCACATGAACCGCAATGTAGAATTCATGCACGAAACCTGGACCAACACTGCCAGCACCAACGAAGAACTGCGCAACCTTTACCGGGAAAACATTGAAAAATTCAATACCAGCTATCAGAAGGTTTATGAAGAAACCATCAAAGCTTTTCAGCCCAAAGAAAAAGCTGCCTGATTTAATCAAACGTTTATTTTGCGTCACATAAGGCGATGATCAGCTAAAAATTAACAATGCCGGCAGTGATCCAGAATATGATTGCTGCCGGCAAAATACAGGAGAATGATATGAACAGAATGAATGGAAAAGTAGCACTCATTACCGGCGGAGCTGCAGGTATCGGTCTTAAGGCTTCAAAGCTGTTTGCCGAAGAAGGCGCAATTGTATATGCTTTGGATATCAGCGATAAAGCCCTTGACAGTCTGAAGAACGAAAAGCTTTCTGATGGCTGCCCTGGCAGGGTGATCGGCAAAAAACTCGATGTGTCCTGCGCTGCCGATGTCGAAAAAGCAGTTGAAGAAATTTTTGCGACCCATGGCAGAATCGATTGTCTGGTCAACAATGCCGGCATCACTTCCGATGCTCAGTTGATCAAAATGACCGAAGACGCCTTTGACCGTGTTATCAAGGTCAATCTCAAGGGCGTTTTTCTAATGAGCCAGGCCGTTGCCAGAAAAATGGTCGAACAGGAGTTCGGTTCAATCGTTAATACCACTTCGATCGTGGGTGTTCAGGGTAATTTTGGTCAGACCAACTATTCGGCCGCAAAAGCGGGGGTAATTGGCATGACCTACACCTGGATGCGCGAACTTGGCCGCAAGGGCGTCAGAGTGAATGCTGTCGCTCCTGGCTACACCATGACTGAAATGCTTGCCACCGTTCCTGAAAAGGTGATCAGGATGCTTGAGGAAAAAACTCCGATGCAGAGACTTGGTCAGCCCGAAGAAGTTGCTCAGCTTTACCTGTTTCTGTGCAGCGATGAAAGCTCTTACATTACCGGTCAGGTTATCGGTATCGATGGTGGATTGAAACTATAATTCGGACTGGAGGTCGGAAAGAATGATCGGAAGCCTGGATACACTTGTGCAGCACATGGATGCAGTTACGGAACACTTTATGCGGAAAACCGCAGAAAATTGGGGCGATTACCCTCGTGGTGTAACGCCCCGCGAAGAAGTCTGGAACGCCGGCAATGTCAGTCTGCTTAAATTTGAAAGCCCGGAAAATGCGCAGGGAACACCGCTTTTGATTATTCCTTCGCTGATCAACCGCTGGTATATTCTTGATGTTACCGAAGAAACTTCATTTATCAGAGAATTTGCCGCCCGCCGCCCGACTTTTCTCATCGACTGGGGTTACCCCGGAACTGAAGTTGGCCATCTGCCATTAAGTCACTATTACCATAAGACGATTATGCGCGCGATTCGCCAGATTCGCAAAATGACCGGCTGTGAAAAGGTCGATATGCTTGGATATTGCATTGGTGGAACCATGGCCTATGTGTTCAGCTGCCTTGAGCCTGATCTGGTCGATCATCTTGTGCTTCTGACGGCGCCGCTCAGCTTCAAGGAAGCTGGTATTCTGGCAAATTATGCAAACACATTTCCGGTTGAGGAATTTTCTGCTAGTATGGAGAAAATGCCGGGCTGGATGCTCGCGTTTTCGTTTCAGTTTATTCAGCCAATGGGAGCTTATCAGAAGACCAGGATGTTTCATCAGAAATGCGACAACGAAGGTTTTAAAAAACTGTTTAATGCCATGGAGCGCTGGATTGCCGATCCTGTAGATTTTCCGGCCAGGGCTTATTATGAGTTGCTGACTGACCTTTATCAGGATGATCTTCTCAGCCAGGGCAGGCTTGAAACAGCCGAAGGCAGGCTGGTTGATCCCGCATGTCGTCGAGCCAGAACTCTTATTCTCAATGCGGCAAAAGACCATATTGCACCTTTAACAACTACCGGATTGCCGGTTAACGATCAGGGCCCGGTCAGTCAGGTAACCATTCCTTCCGGGCATATTGGCATTACCACTGGCAAAAACTGCAAAGATGCCTGTAAAAAAGCAATAGAATTTATCATGAATTGAAAGGAATAGACCAAATGTTTAATATGGGCGATGATTTGATGAAGCAATGGACCGAAAACTGGGAAAAACTAATGGGTGAGCATCTTGAAAAGCTGGTTCACAACGAAAAATTCATTAATGAAATGTCAAAGTCGATTGCCGCTACTATGACCGGCAAGGCGATGTACTCAAAGCTCATCGATGAACAGATGGCGGCGATGAACCTGCCTTCACGCACTGAAATGGTTAAGGTTCTGCAAAAGCTGACTGATATCGAAGAGAGACTCATCGATTTGAGCGAGCGTTTCGAAGACTATGTCGAAGCTCAGAGCAGAAAACCCGGTGCTCCTGAAAAAAAGAGCAGGCTGAAAAGCCGGCAAAAGCAAAATCTGGAAAAAAGTAAAGCGTTTGTTTTAAATAAATAATAAAGGAAAAGGAACAATTGTGAAAGAAGTAAAGGAACTTCCTGAAGGATACCGGGAAATGCTTTCCAAATCGGTAATGAAAAAGTATACCGAAGCGGATCGCAAGCGCCTGGGCATGGAACCAACTGCGAAAACCGGGGTTTTCAGCCAGGCTTCCTGGACCCTCTATCGTTGTCAGCCAGTCGGTGGGTCGAAGTATCTGCCGGTTCTCATGATTCCATCGCTGATCAATCGAAATTACATCATGGATCTTATTCCAGGCCATTCATTGATGGAATCGATGAAAAATGCGGGTCTCGACGTTTTTCTGATCGACTGGGGGACGCCGGATGCAGGCATGGGTAATTGCGGCTATGACCATTACGTCAGTAAGTGGGTAAAAAGAGCGATTCGCCAGATCAAAAAATTAACTGGAGCAAGTCAGGTTCAACTGGCTGGTCAGTGTCTTGGTGGTTTGATGGCTGCTCTTTATGCTGCGCACCCTGAGTTGAAAAAAGACGTTGCCCGCCTTTTTCTGCTGACTGCTCCAGTTGACCTCGAAGATTCCGGTTTGCTGGCGCAATGGACTTCAGTCGAAGGCTTTGATGTTGAAAAGTTGACCGCACCATTTCAGGGAATCGTTCCCGCTGAATTCTTTCACGCTTCGTTTCCTCTTCTCGATGTAAAAAATCAATTGGGTAAGTATAGAAGACTGCTCGAAAATTTCGAAATGCCAGGTTTCAAAGAAATCTGGGAATCCCTGGATATCTGGGCAAGTGACAATGTGTGCTTTGCCAAAAGGGCTTTTCTCGAACTGATAAAAGATTTTTATCAGGAAAACCGTTTCTATCGTGGTAATTTTATCATCGATGGAACTCCGGTATCGGTAAAGGATATTGATGTGCCGACTCTCAGTCTGGTGGCTCGGGACGATCATGTATTTAACGAACGAGCTGCAAGGGCAATTCAGGAGGCAAAATGTGCTTATAATGGGCGTCTTGATTATCATATAATCCCTGCCGGGCATGTTTCAGTTATTGCGGCACATCCTGCCAGAATCGAAAGCTACCGCATCATAAACGAATTTTTGACCAGAAAAAATTAAGGAGAAAATAGAAATGAATGAAGTTTATATTCTTGGCGCTGCCAGAACTGCAATAGGTGGATTAATGGGAACTCTCAAATCGGTTCCGGCTCACAAACTGGGCAGTATTGCCATAAAAGAAGCTCTCAATCGAGCGGGCGTCAAGCCTGAGCAGGTTGAAGAAGTTATCATGGGTTGTGTTCTGCAGGCTGGGCAAGGCCAGGGCCCAGGACGCCAGGCAGCTATAGGTGCCGGCATTCCCGAATCCATTCCCGCTTGGGCGATTAATCAGCTTTGTGGATCTGGTTTGAAAACAATAGCCCTCGGCGTTGATGCTATAAGAGCAGGAACCGCCGATTGCATCGTTGCCGGCGGCATGGAAAGCATGAGCCAGGCCCCGCATCTGGTCGATATGCGCAACGGCACCGCCCTTGGTCACGTTAATATGCGCGATTCAACGCTGGTTGACGGCCTTACCGATGTTTTTTCGGGTGAGCACATGGGCATGACTGCTGAGTGGCTGGCTGAAGAATTCAAGATTACCCGTGCTGAAATGGATACTTTCGCTGCTGAAAGCTGCAAGAGAGCTGAGCAAGCCTGGGCAAAAGGCAACTTCGATAAAGAAATCGTTCCGGTTGAAGTTCCTCAGCGCAAAGGTGACCCCATCGTCTTCAAAAAAGACGAGCATTTCCGCCCGGGAACAACGGTTGAAACTCTGGCAAAACTCAAACCAGCATTTAAAAAAGACGGTTCGGTAACTGCCGGTAATGCTTCTGGAATCAACGACGGCGCTGCCGCATTGGTTATTGCCTCTGCCGAATTTGTTAAGAAAAACAATTTGAAACCTCTCGCAAAAATCGTCGCCCATGCAACTACTGCCCTTAACCCAGGCAGAATGGGAGTTGGCCCGATTTCAGCCACTAGAAAAGCCCTTGAAAAAGCGGGTTGGGAAGTTGCTGATCTAGACCGCATTGAAGCTAACGAAGCTTTTGCGGTTCAGTCTCTGGCTGTAGTTCGCGAGCTTGGGCTAGACCCTGCAAAGACCAACGTCAACGGTGGCGCGATTGCGCTCGGGCACCCTATTGGAGCGTCCGGAGCCCGCATTCTCGTAACATTGCTGTATGAATTGATGCGTTCTGACTGCAAAAAAGGCCTCGCCACCCTCTGCGTAGGCGGCGGAATGGGCGTTGCTATGGCGGTCGAGCGCATCCAGGCTTGATTCCTTTCCTTGCCTCTGCAGGGCTGTGGTAGCCTCGCAGACCTTCCGGGCCCCCGGGTTAAACCCTGTGGGCTTTCTTTTTTTTAGAAAGAATCAAGAAGCTTGCCGGGGCCTTCTTCATTTATGGAAGTTTCAGGAGAGAGAATCGACGCTGGCAGCGAAGACGGCAACGAGCTATCTGCTGTTGACGTGCCGGGAAAATTGCTGGAAAAGACTCCCTTGTCATCAGCAAAAATGATTCCTGGTTCGGTTAGCATTCGATTGACGCCAGTTTTGCCGGTAACTTTGATTTTGCCTGCTTTTAAAGAAATTCTGGTTATGTTTTTTCCTGCTTCCACATCAAATTCGGTACCAAGTGGTGTGATGGTGGCGCAGGGAGTTTTTATTGAAAGTCCTTTATGCGGGGATTGCAGCGAAAAAGCCGCTGCACCTTTTGCCAGTTTGATTTCTTTTTCATTCAGACTGAAAACTGCTTCTTTGCTGAATCTGAATTTTTGATGTCCCGATTTGACAAGAACCAGGCAATCCGGTGGCAGGGAAACTGGTTGATTTGAAGGAACGCAAGACAGTTTTTCGACTGGTCGTCCATTCAACATGATTTTGCCTGACCCTTGAAGGATCATCTCAATTTCATTATTTTCGAGATTAAAAGGTGATTGCAAAATCTGTGTCGATTTTTCAACTCTTGCACTGGAGAAAAGCATAACAGCCAATGCCAGCGCTGAAGCAGAAGCAAAAAACCATTTTAAAAAACCAAAGCCGGAGAGACCTTCCTTGCGATTATTTTTCTGTTCAGAAGCTGAATTAATGTGAGACATCAGAATGTTTAATCGATCGTTCGAAATTTTTGTCTCAAGCTGTTTTTCAGCGTATCCTTTTGAAAGATCAAAAATTTTCTGAAAAGCTTTCAGCTCTTTTTGGCATTTCTGGCAATGGCTAAGGTGGGAAACCTTGCACTCCTGATCCTGCAGATTGCCATCGAGCAGTTGCTGGATCTGCTCGTTGTTCAAACAGTCTTTATTCATTTAACTGCTTTCCTTCGCATAATTCTCCAGCAGCCAGAGAGTCGGTCTGCTTTGACAGAGACTTTTTCAGAATGCTTCTTATCCTGTAAAGAAGCCCTTTTACCGTACCAGTTGGCAGGTCGAGAACGCGGGCAATATCTTCATAAGAAAATTCCAGGCCATGCCTGAGAATGAAGATTATCTGCATTTCGGCCGGCAATTTTTCGAGGCATTCATCGAACAGGGCTTTTTGATCAAACACTTGTTCGGGAGAAAAGCTCTGACATTGAAGCAGATCCAGGTCAAAATCCGCAGTCGGCGAGCGTTTTTCGCGACGCAGATGCTCAAGAGCTTTGTTGACGGCAATTTGGGCCAGCCATGGAGAAAAATTGAATTCTTGCCGGTATTGTACAAGTTTGCTGAAGGCTACGAGGAATGATTCCTGGGTAAGGTCTTCAACTGTTTCTGACTCTTTAACATATTTTTTGATGATCGAATAGACCAACCCCCAGTATTTTTCAATCAGTGGGCGAAAAGAGGCTGAATTACCGGCCAGGGTTTCAGCAATGAGCTGCTGTTCCCTTTTTTTTCGAAATCATTCAAGATCGCACCTGCAGGGAGATTGGGGAATGCGGCCGTCTCACAGGCTGTCAGCCTGTGAGACGGCCCAAGTTTCTATCAGAATGAATTCATCAGATTGGCAGGTTTGTCCTGATTGTCGATGTTTTCTTCGATAACTTCGGTCGGGGTAGCGAGCTGGCCCGGGTCACGTTCGTAAGGTTCATCGGGAAGCTGAGGAGCGGTGATATATGTGAAAGAAATTCTCGGATATTTTAGCCACCATTTTTCACCGATCATTTTGTCGGTTGTTGCATTATCACTCTTGGTGCTTGGCTCAATGAGGGTTACGACTTCGCCGGCAAATTTTACTTCAAGTTTGTTAACCTGGTATCTGGCGGGCAGATTGACCGGATAAAACACCTTGTCACCAAAGCGCAGCAGGCAGATGTTACCTTTACTGCTACCTTCAAGAATGATGTAACCTTCACCGCTGATCTGCTCAACTGGCTCTGGTTTTGGAGTCGGTACCGGTAACGGATCATCGATTACGATTATGATCGGGGAATCGAAAATCTTCTTATAGAGATCTTCAAGTGAAGGTTTGAGATTGTCAAATTCACGATCTTTTGACCAGACATCGCGGAAAAGTTTTACGAATTCCAGTTTTTCCTGAAGAGTGAGTTTGCTGAAGGTTTTTGCATCAACGAACGCATCTTCAACTTTTTCCATGAAATTTTCCGCTCTGTCGATCAGCTTTTCCAGCTGATTGCGCACGGCCCTGGCTGCGGCATAATCTTCTTCAGTTAAAGGAGCTTTGCCGGCCAGGAAATCGAGACGTTTGCGCAGGCTCCAGATTTCTTCCTGCAGCCTGGCAAGCTGCTCAAAATTACCGCGCAGATCTTTCCAGGTGATTTCAGAATTTTCAGAAATATCGCTGAGGTGTCTGGCAATCGCTTTATGCAGTTTGTAGTTTTCAAAGTGTACTGCATAGCGTTCCCTGACCAGGGGTAGCAGTTTTTTCTGCTGTTCCTTGTTGAGTACGATGTCTTTCTTGCTGAACCGGTCATGCTTAACCATGAATTTGCGGTTGACTTCTTCAATGTTTTTGTTGATTTTATGCAGTTTTTCATTTACCGCTTTGAGTTCAGTCTGAAGGTTTTTTATCTGCTCATCAGTCAAACGAATTTTTGAATTCAGACGATTGAGAATGGCAAGTTTTGACTTGAGCACCGGCTGTTTGTTTTCAAGCAGTTTGGTGATTTCTCTTTCGTGTTGCTGCCTGATATAAAACCATTCTTTCTGCAGACCAACTTTTTCCTTAGTGTTGAGTAGAAGTTTCACATCGCTTTTAATCTCGTTATATTCGATTGCAGTTCTAACAGCATTGGCGGCTTTCATATATTCACCCTGCATGCTGTGAAGCCTTACGACTTCATTGCGGTGCAGGTCAGCAAACATATTGCTGTAATTCTTGCGGTCAAGCTTTTTCATTTCAGTCCTTATGGTGTCAACCAGCTTTTCAGCCTGGTCGAACTTTCTCTGTCTGGTGAGCTTCTGCAGCTTGGCACGCAATTCCTTAATGCGAGCATAGATGGGGTTCGGCATGCCAATAGGCTTGCTTATTTTATCACCAGGGTTGGGTGGAGATACTTTTGGCAGATCATTGGTCTTGCCGTCGTCAGAAACGGCCGAAGACTGCTGATCATCGGTCTGGGAAAAACCGCTGATTGGCGCA
This sequence comes from Candidatus Methylomirabilis sp., assembly GCA_020722725.1. GTDB lineage: Bacteria > Muiribacteriota > Ozemobacteria > Ozemobacterales > Ozemobacteraceae > DYKG01. Next base: position 13,383 of record DYKG01000044.1, on the reverse strand, counting down.
ACCAAAAGAAGCGCGAGAACAAAACATAAATACCAGTAACTATTTCTCATAAACAACTCCTTGTTTAAATTTACTTCTGACCTTGACTACTTTTCCCTTCGTCTATCCATGCATTTGAAGAAGGCATTTCGTCAAAGGCAGATAAATCACTTTTTTCACCATCGTTATTCTTGGGAACAAGAATTGTGGTTGCAAAATCTTTTATCTTCTTTCCCCTTTTTCCGGTTAATTTCTTTTTCTGGGCCGGAAATTTGGGAGGAGAATACATTTCCATTTCTTTTAGCTCATTTTCCCTGTCGCGGTAAATAATCTTTCGTCGCTTCAATTTAAGCTGTTGTTCAGGCTTTTTATTGCCGGTTGTTTCACCACGCACCTTTTTTTCTTCAAGCTCTTGGCTTGCAGAATCGATGGCTCCGAAAAGGTTGTTTTTTGTCGGCTTGGTTGGTTTTTGCGGCTTTTCCTCTTTCTTTTTTTCTTCTTTTGTGTAGACTTTCCCGTCAACCAGCATCATTTTCTGGTATTTCTCAAGCTCACTGCGTTTGATCAGTTCCGCCTTGATTAGGCGCAGTAGTGATTCCTGATCAATCTGGCGGATGGGAATTTCCGGTGGGCAATATTGTAGGTTAAAAGTTGAAACCGCATTTTCAAGGTTACGCGTTTCAGCATTCTGAGTTAATTCTGATTCTGGAGCCCCAAGAGGCGCAGCCTTGGTGCTGGGAAAAGAGGATTTTTTGAGATCCTTGGGTTCTGTGGCGACAGGTGCCTCGGGTTTGCCGCCCGCACTGCCCTGGGCATAAATATTTCCGGTTACTAGACTGACAAAAATTATCGAAGCCAGAATAGATCTGAGCAATCCTTGCATATCTTTTTCCTCACTTTTCCATCTAATTTCATTTATGAAAAAACTGAACCAAGAGTTACAATTTTTTTAAAAATCAAGATAATTCCAGTCGCTGTCGATTAAGCGCTCGGAAAAGAAAATAGAATTCAGATTCAACTCTTTACTGGCAAACCTTTGATCTTCAGAATCTATGGTCAGTTTAACCATAAGCTGTCCGACGTTTTTTATCATTGAATTAATCTTGTTGGGAATTCGAACATACATCACGCCAAAATCTTTCATTCTCGGAACCCCGAATAATTTGTGCTGCGGTGTTGGAAATGAAGGACTTTGCAGAGTTCTTTCGACAAAACTTTTGCCGCCACTGGTGACCAGGGAGTAAGTAATAACTTCATCGGGCTTTTTCAACCTTAGAATTTTTGAGTAGGTAGCAGTTGCGGGAATTTCTGTTGAGCCCAGTGGAATAACTGAAATTGCCCCCTGAGTTGACAACGATCTGAAGGTAAGCATGTCCCGCCTCAGGCTCGAAAAAATCTGGCTGGCCGCTCTTATTGAATCTAGGTTGTCCTGACCTTTGATGGTTGAGCGGATGGCATAGGAAAAAAATGACTGAATTGCGATCATCAGAGAGCAGGCGATCACCGTCACGATAAGCGCTTCAACAAAGGTAAAGGCCGATCTTTTTCGGAAAAAAAACATTATCTGCTCAACCTTCTTTGATTATTATCGACATATTAAAGCGTCTTGGCTCATTGCGCCCGGAATTGCGGTCAACCCATGAAAGCTCGATTTCAACTTTCCAGAATTTATCGGTTTTTAAAGTAGTATTTGCTGAGGTGTCAAGAACTGTTGCCTTGATTCTTCTTTTGGTGAAAGACTTTTCCAGTGGAGAGACCAGCAGACGCAGCGGCAGTTCATTGCCGTTTATCTGAAGTGGAATTGCAGTGGTTGTGGTTCCATGAGTTTCAAGAATGGTCTGAAAGCCTGCGTCGTTAAGTATGCTGCCCAGATTGATCGAAGTGTCGCCAGTCAATGACTGAGCGTCGGCAACGATATCCGAAAAATTTGGGCTTAGACTCAAAAGCTGATCAGCCAGCTCGCGGGCATAATGAACTGCGGTTTCTTCAAAAATCGACGCATTGCTCATTTTATTTGACGAGCTCAAAACTCCGATCAATGGCCCTACTGCAAGACCTATTATAAAAACTGCAACCATAATTTCGACCATAGATAAACCATGATTCAGTCTCATGACCCGGCTCCTTCAATCGAAAATTGACCGGCAGTATCTTCAATTACAAAAACTCTTGAATTTGCATAAGCCGTGCCCGATGGATTGAAACGCGGGTTGTAGTTTATTTCTCCACCATTGATAAAGTGCAACATCGTTGTACCCAAATAGTTTTTGGGGTCAGTCATCGGGTCTTCATAAAGACCAATCTCGGTAAGAGCCAGTCCACCATGTATTTCAAAACTTTGTGGCCCGCCCGGAGTCGGCGATTTAAGCAGGCGACCCGCATCATTGGCAAGTGAAATCAGGTAAGCATGAATCTTTCTGGTCGCTCCTGATCCCTGAATGAAAAAGTGCCCTTTGACCAGAGCAACCGAAAATAGCACATCTGGAGCTCCATGGCTGACTGATGAGGTTACATCCGATTCAAAAATAATGCTTCCACGGTTCAGAATTACAATCTGGGGTTTTACCAGACTTAATGGCAGCGAAGAAATCTTTAGGGCATCACTGTGCTCTTCGGTGACCGAATTTCTTCTTTTGATCAGAAAAATTCCGGTTTTGTCGGTTTCATTGCGGGCTGAAGGTCCGCTGCCAACTTTTCGAAAAAGAAATTTTTCAAACGCCGTCTGTTCTTCTGCCAGATTTGCACAGGCACTTAGATCGACTTTATGGGTGATACGATTTGAAAAAAGATTTGAATCAAAAACTGTTAATGCGCTCAAATCACCGTAGAAATAACAGTTGTCAGGGCTGGTGTTAGGGTCATATTGCCCGTTTTCCTGAAGAAAAATTCCGACTTCATCATGGGGATGAATCCCTTTTACGGCACAGGTTCTCATTTCCTGAGCCTGCGGCACCAGAAATTTTTCGGCATCGTATGACATGGCACAGATACTGGGTGCTTCAAGAATTTTAGGATATTGTGAGCGCTGATATTTCATAAAATCAAATATAAGATTGAATGAAACCCCATTCGTGGGAATGGCAGCAGATGGGTTTGGCAAGCTGTTATAAGGCATCAATTTTGCAAAACTGTCATAACCATTTATGAAAAAATCGGTGGCGGGAATCGGTGGGTCAATGATCCCGTCATAAAGGCCGGTAAAACTTTCTATCCCGTGGTTTGCGGCGATCTTTGATGCAAAAAGGGATTCTGACATTCCGGTCCACATGCCCTTATAGGTGTTGCCCGTGCTGGTGTTCTTGCCGCGGTAGAAAAAAGTTCTCAGAAAACCTGCCAGAACTGGCCCAATTACCAGAGTTCGCGATTCCCTGGAGCGGTTGCCAAAGGGATACAACCAGGTAGATGCCGATCTGATGTGATCGGATGGAACAAAAGAGGCTCCGGCAGCCAGCCCTGGCCAGAGATTCTGTCCGCCGGCGCCAAACGGGTTTCCGTCTTCCCAGGTGTAAAACCCCTGAAATTTTGCGCCCAGATCATACTCATGGTTAGCAAAATCTGATTCGGGGGCAAAATTGGTTGTATCATTAATTGTTTCTGGTGACAGAACCGGCATGGCAGACAAAGAAGGCCAGCCCATCATGAAATGGCCACCGGTGAGGTTATTGAACCCTGATGGAATCTTGATAAATACGGATTCATCTGCCGCAGAGCCCGATGGGCCGATAAAAATCCAGCCTCTTGAACGAAGGTGATCTTTGTCCACCGTATCGGTTCTTTCGGTAACATCATTGTTGACAGGAGAGGTGTCGGTGCCGTTGAACACCGTTAGTGGCCCCAGAAAGGTTTTGTTTGATGCCGGCGGATGTACATAGTTGGTATCCACCGAACCGTCAAACTTGATTCCCATGGAATTGTAGGAATCCGGGTAAGGAGTTTTTTTTACAAAAAGAGAAAACCGACTGAAAGCCCCGGGAACCATGCTCACCACTCTGAACTGCCTGGTCAGTGTGGCCTGTCGTGTAAGGCCCCTGAACTCTACAACACAACGAACGGTAATCTGCCCGCACTTTTCAACCGGATCTCTGCCTGCCTGAAGCTGGTCTGGAGTAGTATCAGGAGTCAGTCGATTAATGTTTTCTATTTTGATGTTCATGCTGTGACAGACTGGGTAGCCATTGGTTGAATCATGCAATTCGTCAAGGCTGTTGAGAAAATTCTGGAAATCATTCTTAACTGAATCACAGATTGGGTTTGAGCTGGTAATATCGATTGAAGAGCCAATTTCTTCAGCCGTTTTTGTAAACAGGTTTGGACAGCTTGCCTGGATCGTCGTTTCATATGACGTTCCCAGTTTGTCGCTCAGCAGGCGCAAACCCGAAATTGCAAGATTATTTGCTGTTTCTGAAATTGCCAGATGATGAGCTTGAATATTGCGTTGTCTGACAATGCTGTTAAACGAAAATATGAATACGCCCATCAAAACACATACAAGCAGGACAACCCCAAGAAGAAAGCCCCGCTTGCCATTGTGCTGGCAGAAACAGTGATAGTACATAATTATGCAACCCTCAATACACATCTGCAGTTGAGTTATTCTACCATATATGAATTTTTTTCAGAATTTGTTGCAATTTTTTGACAAATAGCTAAATGTTAAATATTTTAATATTAAATTAATTTAAGCCAAAAAAATATGGCCACCAAATTCAATGGCAATAAAAACGAAAAAATAGCTCTCGATGCTTTTATAAAATTGATGCGTGCATCGAACTCAGTGTCTCATGACTGCAACGCGGTAATAAACAGCAGAAATCTTACTGAATCCCAATTTGGGGTTCTTGAAGCCATTTTTCATCTTGGACCCATGTCGCAGAAACAACTTTCTGAAAAGCTTCTCAAAAGCGGAGGCAACATGACCATGGTGGTGGATAATCTGGTGAAATCTTCTCTGGTCGAGCGCCAGAAGAATACCTCAGACCGCCGTTATTATACCATTGTTCTAACTGAATCAGGCAGGAAGCTGATTTCTGAAATGTTGCCCGATCATATTGCATTGATCACCCAACGTATGAACTCGTTGAACCAAAATGAGCTGCAGATTCTCGGCGATTTATGCCGTAAGCTTGGTCTTTCCGGATTTAATCACCAATAACCCATCAGGAGAGCTCTATGAGAAAAAATAAATGCCCGGCCGATGGATTCACGGAATACTGAATTGCGCCATAATTGCAAAACGGCTTTAAGCAGAATTCTCGAAGTTTTGTCATCATCAGCAACCAGAATTTTCATTCTTTTTCCTGGGAAACAACCTTGCAAAATTTCCTATAGCTTTCAACAATATTTTCCACCATTTCATAGACATTTTGCAAATTACCATTGCGAATTTCCTGCTCAAGTTGAGCGGAATTCCGGCTCAATTCGATTGCGCTAATGTTTGCTGATGCGCCTTTTAGCTTGTGTGCAAGGTTTTTTATCAACTCAAATTCTTTTTTTTCAGCAGCATTATGTAAGTTTTCAAGAAGATTTTCTGCATCAACAATAAATGATTCTAATAGATTTTTCATCATTTTTTCGTCTTCCATTACCCTATCAAATAAAGACTGTCGGTCAAAAACAGCTGATTTTTCATGAGCCGGGCTGGTTGAGGACTCTGAAGTCTCGTTTTCCGGGCTGGCAGTAAAGCCTATCCATTTTTGCAGGATCTTTTTTAAATCATTTGCAGAAAAGGGTTTGGCCAGATAATCATTCATCCCGCAATTCAGGCATTTTTCCCGATAACCTTTAAGTGCGTGGGCGGTTAATGCAATGATTGGAATATTTTCTCCACCTGGCAACTCTTTTCTGATGAGTGCGGTTGCTTCAAAGCCATCCATTTCCGGCATCTGGCAATCCATAAGAACCAGGTCAAATTTGTTCGCGGCAATTGCTTTTACAGCTTCTCGGCCATTTTCAACCACCTCAATTTCGTATCCGAGCTTCTTGACAATACCGACCGCCACCTGCTGGTTAGTTATATTGTCTTCGGCTAGAAGAATTTTCAATTTCGAATTCTCGGGTGGAATTTCTTTTTCGGGTAGAGAACGTTCTATCTCAAGATAATCTTTGCGCCAGAAATCTCGGCCTTTTTCAAGAAGTTCATTGAATCGATCAAATTTGATGGGTTTGAGGATGAAGCCATCAAATCCTTTTTGCAAAGCTCTACTCAGGTCGAATTTTATTCCCTGCTGAAGAACAAGAACTTTTACCGGATTTTTTTGCAACGGTATATTGCTGATTTCGCGTGACAAGTTCTCGGCAGAACTGGAATGGTTGCTGTAGAAAATGAATTCCGGTTCCTCGACCTGGCCGGCGAAAGTTTTAAGATAATTTAAAAATTCTGTTTGAGAGCTGAAGCAACGACAATTGTCGTCTGGACTCAGGGCAAGGAAAGACCTCTGAGCCGAAAGGCAGGGATCAAAAAGCGCAAGCAGCTTTTTATTTGAAAAGATTTTCGGCCTGCTTTTACCAATGAAATGAAGAGAAAAATAGAAAGTCGAGCCCTGACCGACCGTACTATCTACGTTAATTTTGCCACCCATAAATTCCACCAGATTCCGGCATATTGTCAAACCCAGACCGGTGCCGCCGAATTCTCTGGTTGTTGAGCTGTCTGCCTGAACGAATGGCGAAAATAGATTATGCAATTTTTCTTTGTCAATACCTATTCCCGTGTCGGTAAGTCGAAAATTGATCGAAAAGTTTTGTGCTTCAATTTTTTCAAGTCGAACTTCAAAGCAAATTTCACCGTTTTTGGTAAATTTGAGGGCATTGTTCCCAAGGTTTTCCAGTATCTGTCGAAGGCGCATCGGATCACCAAAAACTTTTTCGGGCAAATTAATGTCGTTGATGAAATTGAATTCCAGCTTTTTTTCATAAGCTCGAAATGCCATCAGACTTGAAAATTCGTCAAGCAGGGCAGGAAGATTGAATTCGATGTTTTCGAGTTCAAATTTACCCGCTTCTATTTTTGATACATCGAGAACATCGTTTATTAAAGCCATCAAAGTCATACTGCTTGTTCTGATGATCTGTGCGTATTGTCGCTGTTCTTCGTTCAAGCCGGAATCATTGAGTAACTCAATCATTCCTATGATGCCATTCATTGGCGTTCTGATTTCATGGCTCATATTGGCAAGAAACTGTGATTTGGCAGAATTGGCGAGTTCGGCCTGAGTTTTAAGTTCATTGGCCTGTCTGATTGCTTCATTCAGCTGAAGGTTTGAATGCTCAAGGTCTGATAATGCCTGCTGCAGTTGTTCCTGAGTGTTTTTCAATTCGGTTATATCGACAAAAGATTCGAGCAGAAGCTGTTTATCATTTTCACGGAAGGCGACAACCGATTTAAGAACGGTAAGCCTTTCACCCGAAGCAATTTTCAGACAGCGCAGTGAGCTGTCAATTGTCTGGTGAAGGTCTGATATCGGGCATTTTCCAACTTCAGCCGGGCACAGGAAATTTTGACAGCCCATGCCAATCAGCTTTTCTGCAGCTAAGCCGATCAATTTCTCTGCGGCAGGATTTACCGAATCAATGCGATGAGTTTCGGGGTCTATGGTTATCAGGGCGACTGGCAGACTTTTAAAAATGGTCTTTAATGTGTTTTCGCTGGTTCTGAGCTTTTCCTGGATTATGAATTCTTCGGTTATATCTCTAAAGACAACCACTTTTCCGGCTGCGGTCTGATCTTCATTGCGGATAATAGAGACCGTCATTGCCAGCTGTATGGGTATTCCTGACCGATAAATAATCTGGAACGTCTGCTTTTGAATCCGGTCTTGAGAGGATAGGCAATCGTTCTGAATGGCATTGGCAAAATCCGGAATCCCAAGAATTTCCCTGATATGAACACCTTGACAGCTTTCGTTAGAGCAACCGGTAATCGATGTGGCGGCAGGGTTCATGCTGATGACCCGGTCTTCAAGATCGGTGGTAATAATGCCGTCGGCTATGCTTTCAAGAGTTGCAGAAAGCTGTTCTTCGGTCTTTTTTCTTTTTGCGGCTTCGAGCTCTCGATTGACAGTTAGTGAGGCAATTCTGGACTCTATGCCTCCAAGATAAAATGAAAGCAGGAAAAAAAGACCGGTGAAAGTGACCAAACTGCCGGCCAGGCTGAGAATCAATTCTTTTCTCAAAGTATTGTAATAGCCAGTCAGGTTTTGCAGAATAAAAATTTCTGCAACTTCAGTTTCACTGAAATTTTTTATGGCGAAACTGAAGCTTTGCCAGAATTCGCCCATTTCAGAAAATTGCCATGGTTTGTCTCGAATAACATCAATCGGATTTTGACTAAGAAATTTCTTCAGCTTTTCTGGAATATTGGTTGTAGACTGATTTATTATGACAAATTCTGAAAACTCATCCCACCTGGAAGAAAGTTTCAAACGGTTATTTTCACTGAGAATAGAGGCTTTTTCCAACTCACTCTTATTAACTGCGATAAATATATGTTCTCCTGCGGCTTTATTCAGATCAGAAATCAGGTGCTCCATATTTTTCCCAAGTTCAATGTACCCGGCGGTTCTGTTTTCAACTCTTACCGGTCTGACGTAACGAAGCGTCAGAGTGCCCAGTCTGCCAAATTCGAGACCCCAGCAGTCAGAATCAGATTCCTGGGCTTTATTCAAAGTACGCCTTGAAATTTTATCTGAAAATTTGTCAGGAGCACACATTCTAAGAAATGAAGTTCCATCGGTGCTGATAAAATGGAAATGGTCAATTGAATTGTTCAATAGTAATTTTGAAAAATTTGTTTGACAATAATTGAACAGTTCATTTTTCTGACCATTTGAAAAATAATAGCGCAAGATTGAATCCTTCTCAAGATTGTCGAGTTGAATCTTCAGAAGACTTGCTTCTTTGAAAAGATTGTGCTTCCAAACCTGTTCAATTCTGTTGGTAAGATCTCTGGCTCTCTGTATTGTCTGACTTCTATTAATATCGCTTTTGACATAGAGAATCAGAAAAATGAATAGAAACATTGCTCCTGCTGCCGGCCATAAAATTTTGGTTCTGATACTGACTTCCTTCAAAATATCTTCAGCATCAAAATCGGCAAGAAACTCATGCAAAATAGTTTTCCGTTTTTCCTGCCGCCATGAAATTAAAGTCAGAACGGCAGTTACTAAAAAGCCCGCCAGTATAGATAGATAACTGCTCCATTGCCAGTTAAGCCCTCTATCTGATTCGATTAAAAATATCTTAATAAGAAAATTTTGCTGTAGGAAATTGAATTCTTTCTGGGCTTCGTAACCTGAATCTGGCCAGGCGGGAAAATGATAGAAAGGAATAAGGTCGCCGTTGGAAAAAGCAAAAGCCGCCATCCCAATATTTTCATTTCGCGAAATGCCGTCGAAAAGATCTTCTATGTCGATAAAACCAGCCAAAAACCCTTTGAACTTTTCGTAACGGGCTTGCGCCGTTTCATTCCCGATCAGGTTTTCGTAAACTGGCGTAGCCATTATCAATGTCAGCTTTTGACCTCTCTCATGGACAGTTTTAAGAGGCTGTGACAGGAAGCTTTCTCCTGATCTTATGGATTGTTCTATCTCAAGACTTGAAAATTCTCTCTGGCTGTGATCAAGGCCTATAGAGACTTCATTGCCCAGGAATGGCTGAAGATACAGGGCAGGGAAATAAAAATCCCTTGTTTGCGCTCGTCTTATCTGGTTATTTCCAAAGATCTCCGTGATTTTGAAACCGGGAAAAATACTCTCCGATTCCTTTTCAAAGCTTTCCCGATCATGGTTGGCCACCCTTGGAAGCCAGAAAATAGATTCTAAAGCTCTGCTGTTTTCTACAATTTGACTGGTGAATTTTTTAAACTCATTTAACTCAACCTTTTCAGAAGAATAGAAAAAACGTCTAACTGCCAGAAGACTGTTTTCTATGGTTTCCAGTCGCGAATTTATCTGTGAAACGGCACTTTCTGCTTCTAAAAGAAAGTGACTGTGCTTTTCAACGCTTTCCTCTTTTTTGATCATTTGAAAAATCATGATCGAAAGAATCAGCCCAATAAGTATCGACCACATTGTTTCATGATAAAACCCGATGGATTTAATTGGTTCGGCTTTCTTTCCCTGATCAGGCTCTACACAAATTATAGGTCTAAGTTTGTTTTGCATGACCGTCAACAATAACAAAGCAACAGCCATTACTGAAAAGGTGATGTTGGCAATGCGCTCTGCTATATTAGTCATCTCCAGGTCTATTTCCGCGCCAAGAACCAGAACAGGATTCCCATTCAGGTCAACTACAACTTTTCTTAAGGAAACTGAATTCAAATTTTCTTTTAATAAAAGGCGATGCTGAGGTTGCAGATTGAATCCCTTTTCTTTAATTAATTCATCACTGTATTTCCACAATCTAATGTTTCTAAAATTTTTGTGAGACTCTTTTTTAAAAAGAGTTTCAGAAATAAAATTTCCAATGAAAAGTTGACCATTGGATGGACCAGAACCATCGGATCGAATTACCGGATGGGTGGCAAAAATAATCGTACCGCTGGCCAGATTTAGAATTCCTCCCGATACTCCATTGCCGGAAGAAAGAGCTGGTTTTATGCTGTCATTGACAAAGGGGTTGGTAAATTCAGAAAAAAATGCGCGCTCCTGGGTGTCTGGAGATAAGCTTGAAACGTGAATTATTTTGCCGAGTTTGTCGGTAATCAGGATCAGTGAAAAGCCTGCTGAGCGCAAGGAATTAACTTCAAGATTTGCGGTAACAAAAACCTGATCAGGTTTGTTGATAAAATTGTAGCAGTCGTCCCATATGGCCCAGTCTTTTACGTGACTTTTAAGCCTCTTGATCTCGTTATCAATGGCAAGGTCGAAAAGCCTGGCCGCCTCTATGGTTTGCGCTTTTTCCGCATTCTTTAACAATGAAAAAATTGCCTGGTGGCTGATCAGCCTGGTTACCCATAATAAGAAAAAAAGAAAAACCAGCAGCCAAAAATAGCTGAACCAGATATTTTTCAGCTGCCGGCCTATTTCTTCTTTGGGTGGCGGATTAAACAAGGCTTGGAGAATATTTCAGTTTATTCAACGCCGCCATGAATGGTGCATTTTATTTCACCATCTGCACTTAACTTCCCGTCAGAATTGTATTTCCCTCCTGCCGGACACTGGGGTGGGGATTTAAGATATTTTTCTCTGACCAAAAGTTCGATGGCCGACGAATCGAGCTTTTCCATCATTTTTTCGTGATCCATATTGTACATTTCAACAGCTCCCAGCAATACTCGCTGGTTGGCAAAGCATGACTTTTTCAGTGCCTCGCCCCTGGCTTGCTGAAAGTTTGGCACAGTGATTGCCGCAATAATACCGGCAGCCCCGATAGTGGCCGGGTTTAAAAAGCCTTGAGACAGCAAAGGCATAGAGGCTGAAATAACGACATCATTGCCCGAAATGGCTACTTTTGTCTGCTCAAGTGATTTTTTAGTCATCAAAGCCATGCTGCGGCCTATCAGATATTTAAAAGCATTCGGCAGCCAGTTTGGGTCTTTGCCGGGCTTCTGCAGGGTTTTCAATTGTGAATCGACAAACATTCGATAACCGGCAATCTGGCCTTCTATGAAAGTTTTGAGATTCTGGGTGGTGCTATTGTCGGTACAACGGAAAAGGACATTGATATCGTTGCGGTCGATCGTCATTTCAAGGCTGTTGAACATGCTTAAAACACCGGTCACTGGAATCAGCGCCGGGTTCTGGATTTTCTCGAGAATAGACCTGGCTTTCATGGTGTCGATCTTTACCAGAAGCTCTTTCTGCAACTCTGGTGACTTTGCATCGACGGCTGAAAATGCGGTCTTATTTTCGATAAGCTGGCTAATACTTTGAAGGTTGCCCGCAATCAGCAGGTCGTTGTTGTAAAAGAAAGCAGCCGTTTTTTTGCCTCTGGCTTCATCTGAAAAAATAACAACCTGTCGATCTCCGATATTGCTGATTTCAACTTTTTTCCGGGCAACCGGCGGAAGAAGTTTTGCCGCTGCTTCAATTTCAGCAACGATTCTTGAAGGGTTAAAGCTGCCATCAAGATAACCAAAAAAGTCAAAGCCTTTCTCCCTGGAAATTACCAGAGCTCCCAGATTTCTAATGTCTTTTCTCGGGTTGATTCCAGCGTTTTCGAGAAAAATCTGGTCGAAATCTTCAAGCACTGATTTGATTTCTTCAATTTGTTCAAAATGGCTGTAGATGCCGGCAATTACCTTTTCTGTTTTCAAGTTGATTGAAAAAACAATCTCCTGGGCGGTGGGTACAGCGGCAAAAATGCTGTTAAGAGAAATCAGAAAAGCAAGGGTAAACAGAAATTTCTTCATAGTTTCCTCCATATTTATTGTCTGCTGTTCATGATAACATATATGAGCTGGTACATAAAATTGCTTGAATGATATTTATATTTAGAGTATTTACTTTGATGAGGGTTAAATGTGTTATTAAGTAATAATTTCGCTTGCAATGGAAAAAAAAATGAATACTGCAACCTGGGTCAAAATTCATGGTTATATCTCGATTTTCTTTTTGCCATTGGCAATCATTTACGCAGTTACCGGGGCATTGATAATCGTTAACCAACGGGGAAGTCTGGCAAAAGAAAAACATGAAATTTTTCTTTCTAATCCCTCTCTTGAAGATGTTCAGGCGCAAAAGCTCGAAATCAGCAAATTTTTGCAGCAACATGGCGAAAATGAAGTGCCGGCCGGGGAACCCAGATTCTTCCGGGGCGAATTGTCATGGGGATTTCCGTCCAGTCTCAATTTAAGCTTGATTCAGTCTGAAAGACCAGACCGGGGAATTCTTGAGATCCGGCGGCCGGATCTGCTTTTTTCTCTGGTAATACTTCATCGAGCCAGAGGTGGTCAGTTGTTTGATTATTTCGGGTTTGCCTTTGCCATTTCAATGATTCTAATGTATGTCTCAGGCATTTTTATCTTCTGGAAAATCAAAGCCAAAAGAATAGTTCTTTCTATTACTTTTGCAGTTGGAACTCTGGTAACGGTTGCTGTTATTTATTTGAGTCTTTGATTTTGCTTTTGTTGTCTTCGAGATTAAACTCTGGGTAAACAGTTTTGGCACAATCAGGGCATATGCCGTGAGAAAACTCGGCGTTGGTGTGTTTGTGAATGTAAGATTCAATTTTTTCCCGGTAGCCATGGTCATTGCGGATTTTCTTGCAGGATGAGCAGATTGGCAGTATTCCGCGCAGCTCTTTAATTTCTGATAAGGCGTGTTGAAGGCTGTTGATCAACTCTTCCCTTTCAGATTCAAGCTTTTTAGGTTCTGATATATCGGAAATTAAGCCTTCAATTCTCAATTTCCTGAAACTGGTTGCGGTAGAATTGAATCGACCCTGCCCCAAGACCCATTTTAT
>DYKG01000085.1 GCA_020722725.1 Candidatus Methylomirabilis sp. | reverse complement strand
TTCATATATTTAATTAAAACGAGCCGGGTTCTTTAAGAACTTGGCTCGTTTTGCTAACCCAGATTCAAATTAAGAATTCAGGCAAGATAAAAACCACCTCTGATTTTAATTTCAAGAGGTGGTTTGAGGCTGATTCTTCAGATTTTAAACCAGACTGGCCTTTTTCAATTCATCGCGAAGAATTCCGTATTCAACCTTGGATCGGTGGCGAAGGTCCATCGGAATGTCGGGGTGGAAAATTACCTGATCGACCGGAATCTGATTTTTGCTCATCACCCGGCGAATTTCAGCTTCACGTTCGGCGCAAAGTTTCTCGTTTTTAATATCTTTGTTGTCTTTGGGTGCAATTACGCAAACGGTTTTTTCACCAAGTTTTGCATCAGGCACTCCAAGGTATGCTGCAAGGCGGGTATAGGATTGTCGTTTCAACACCACTTCAGCCTGAACCGGAAAGAGATATTGACCGGCGCGTTCAATGACGTTGTGAATGCGGCCCACGATCCAGACATTGCCCTTTTCATCGAGGCGGCCAAGATCGCCGGTACGGTGCCAGACTATATCGTGGTGATCTCTGATTTTCGAAGTTCTAAAGGCATCGGGGTTGTTGTAGTAGGCGCGACAGACATGTTCGCCGGCAACCAGCAATTCGCCAACGTTTCCATGGGGCACTTCAAGTTCGGCCCACTGCTGGTCAGAGCCAATTTCGATGGGGCCCCGCACGATTTTAATGAACTTGTGCTGCAGCCCATCGGCAAAGTGACCAACATTAACGCCCGCATCAACCAGTTCGGGATCTTTTTCGGAAACGCTGCGCTGGGCAAGCATTTCCTTACCGGTAATATGAGCCATGGGTTCCGCTTCAGTTGAGCCATACATGACGACAAGATCAGCATTTGGTGCGATTTTAGTAAATTCTTCGACAACATCGCGGGAAACGGCGGCACCGCCGGCGGCTACGCGGCGCAAACCAGTAAGGGTAACGCCTTTTTCGAGACAATATTTGTTCAACCCATTAAGCAGTGAAGGGTTGAGCGTCAGGGTGGTGATGCCTTCGCCCTTGATCTGAGTGTAGAGAACGTATGCGTCATTGTCTGCCGGTTCAGCCACGTTAATAGCGGGCAGAATGGTGGTAACCCCAGCGGCAAGGTTGTTCAGCGAGAAAATCGGAAATACCGGCAGGTCAAGGTCGCTTTTTTCATAGGGAAGACTGGCGTCGATTGCGTAGTGCTGTGCCGCCAGGAATCTATGCGAGCGGTCTGCGCCCTTCGGGGTTCCGGAAGAGCCGGTGGTGAAGGTGATTAAAGCGGTATGTTCCTGCTGTACCGGAATTGGTTCAGCGGTTTCCGGAGTTTCAAGCAGCTCTTCGAAACGCGCTGTCCATTTTTTTGTGCAGGGGCCCATGTTGATCTTTATGGGAATGGCTTCAAGGGCCGGATGACCGTTTCCCATCGCGAATCCGCGCTCGCCTGAAAGCCAGACTTTGGGCTTGCAAAGATCGGCTACGTAACCCAGTTGATCGGCTCTGGCAAAAGAATCAAGGAAAATGCAGGTTGCCCCGAGCATTTGAAAAGCGAACATTCCGGCGTAAAGCCATGGGATCATAGGAACATATACCAGCGCGCAATCGCCCTTTTGAATGCCTAGTTTCTGGTAACCGGCGGCAACGTGAACGACCATGTCGTAAATGTTTTTATAGGTGAAATCGTCATGAGTAAGGGTTCTGGCAAAAGGATTGTAATCAAACCAGATCTTGTTTTTCGTGTTGACCCATTTCATGCAGATTCTTTCAGGGTGCTTTTCAAGATGCTCCTGAAGGAAGCAGAAGCAGTTGTTGCGCAGACTTTCTTTGCCAACGTCATAACCAATTTTTGGAAGTGCCATTCTTTACTCCTTAACTGTTGATAAAGCGCCTGGATCCCGGACCTGCTTTGGGGTGTGCGTCCGTAATCACGTGGTCTGCGCTCCTGGTTAATCCTGATCAGGGTTAGCTGTTTAATGGGTTTCAGCTGTATTTTTTGTGTTATCCAGTATTCAGGCGGGGTATCGTTTTTTGAAAAATCAGCCGCAATGCAGATACTTGCTAACTACTTTCTTGAGCTCGTCGCCATCACCAAAGAGTTTTTCGCTGAGGTGCTGATCGTCGTAGGCTTTCAGAGCATCAGAAACCCCTTCAATCAGCCGGGCAGGGAACACGCCGTATTTTTCATAGAGGGCACGATCTCTGACCAATTGTTCGCCGGCATCAAAGCATGAATTGGGAAGCTGGGGAAGATTAAGCCCTCCCTGGTGTTTGCCCACGTCGATACTGACGTAGAGTTTCCTGGCAATATCGAGTGATTCAGAGTTTTCAAGGCCGCGCAGAGCAGCCGTGGTAATGCCGGCCAACAGCAGATAAACATTTGCAGACCCGTCGGCGCTGCGCAGCTCTACGGTCTGATTGCTCATTGGGTCTTCATACGGCTCTTTCTCATTGGGGTTGGCATCGTAAATCATATTGTGGACACCTTTCCAGCCAAGTGGAACCCTTACCAGCACCGAGCGGTTACTGTCTCCCCAGCAGATGTTTGTCGGGGCTTCCTGATGAGGAACCAGACGCAGAAATGATGTTGGAACAGTGTTGCCGAATGCAGTCAGCGAAGGAGCCATTTCAAGCAGGCCACCGATCATTTTTCTGGCGGTTTCGCTCAGAGATCCGGTTTCGTCGACCATCTGGTTTCTTCCGTTTTTGACCAGGCGTGAGTGAATGTGCATTCCGCTTCCGGCGTGACCAACGATGATTTTTGGAGCAAAACTGACTTCAAGGCCAAGCTTATAGGCAACTTCGCGAATAGCCCACTTTGCGCATACCAGCTGGTCGGCCGCTTCTTCCACATTTACCGGCAGAAATTCTATTTCGTGTTGCACGTATTCCCAGTCGCCTGAAACAATGTTTCCTACTTCAGAATGACCGTATTTGATGCGGCCGCCCATTTCAGAGATTACCCGCATTGCTTCAGTTCTCAGCATTTCCCATTTAGCGAAGGGGTGTGATTCGTGATAACCCTTCTGGGGAGTAATGGTGTAAATTTTATCGAGCTCAGATGAAACATAAAATTCCAGTTCGCCAAGCGCTTCGAGCTGCATGCCGGTTTTTTCCTGCAAAGCCGCATGCGCCTTTTTAAGAATGTTTTCTGGAGCGATGTCGAGCGGGTTCCCGTGTTTGTCATAATAAGAACAGAGAAGGTCTAGAGTGGGGATGTCGGCAAACGGGTTCACATAAGCGGTTCGATAGCGGGGCACTACGTAAAGATCGCTGGCGCTTGTCTGAATATACGGGAAAAGGCTTGATCCATCCACTCTTTCACCTACTGATAGAATTTTTTCGAGGTATTTTTTATCATTGATGATGAAATTCAGGGTTTTAAGCTTGCCATCACCCCCCACATAGCGGAAATTAACCATGCGAATGCCGTTCTGTTCAATGAAATGAATGATGTCCTTTTTGGTAAAGTCGACGGGTTTTTTCTTTAGAAAACTTACTACCTTGTTGGGATTGAGTGCCAGCTGGCTGTCCATAAACATTCCTCCGGTTGACCTTGATTTTTTAATTGGTTGCCGAAACCTACTTATTTTACCACAAGAACTGAAAAACTGAAAAAAACAGCTCTTTAATTTTGAACAGCGGCAATTTTCTTGATAAACCTCATCTAGAGGTGAAATTAATACCCATAAGATCTTTTCTTACAAACCCCAGTGATGGCTTTTTTCCAGGGTCAAGGAATTTTAGCAGGTTCGTAATGTCTTCTTCCGACATGGCAAGGCACCCGGCGGTGGGACTGAAGGGTTTCTTCCAAATATGAACGAAAATTGCGCTACCATGGCCGGGGGTCACGGGATTGGTGTTGTATTCAACGACCAATCCAAGTTTGTACATCTCATCTTTGCGCTTCATTTCCTCAAAGGATTTTGCCTGGGTGGCGCCTTTTTTAACCATGCGGTTATATTCAGACGAAGCAGGATCATCAACCCAGATGTCATCAGTTGATACCTGTTTATATGGCATTCGGGTATCTACTTGGACTTCATATCCAAAAGAGTTTCCGATTGGGAAGATCCCGTGGGGGGACTTCCCATCACCTTCTCGTTTCAATAACGGTTCTGCTATTCCTTTTCGCCCGACTACCGCTTCAATTGGCGGCATTGCAAAGCGCCAGGTGTCGCTGGCTTTTTCCAGGCAAAATAATTCTGCTCTGGTTTGCCCGGCTGAGTTTGTGAAAGCAAGAAGAAGTTGTGAAGAGCCTGATTTATCGGCCTCTTGCAGCAGTGGCAACCAGGCGTCTGGGATTTTATCTTCACTGGATGGCATGGCAAAAGATAATCCGCTGATCAGAAGAATAAAAATCATACTGAGAATCGCTTGTTTCATTCGGGTTGATACCCCTTTCGGATATGTCGATTGTGACTGTGGTTGCTTCTGTAACCGTTACTGTGCCGCCCAATAAGCCTGTGGCAGTATTGAGAGCCAGCAATAATAACAAGAAAACCAGAGTCGATTTCTTTGTACTAACCATCAAGAGCCTACGAACCTTTAATTTTGGATTCATTATACTATTAAATCCCGTTTGGATTAGTCAAATAGAAATGGCAGGAATTATGCCTAGAGCATCTCTGAAGATAAGAAATGAAATTTTTGGTTATTTTGATTGCCGATGGCGATAAACTGGAGCTTTAAATTTTAATGAAATGGCCCGCATTTTAATGAGATAAAAAAAATAAAAAAAAGCATATTTTTTGTTGACTTGGAAATGGATGTTTGCTA
>DYKG01000043.1 GCA_020722725.1 Candidatus Methylomirabilis sp. | reverse complement strand
AAATGGCGGTCGTCTGATCGTTGCGGTAAAAGAAATCGAGGCCTGATATTTTCTGGGCTTGACTTTACCAGGCCGGTTAGCAGATGATAAATTGATAAAACATTCTGGAGGGGTATAACAATGTCAGATATGATTATTATTGGTGCCATAATTGGCGTTTTTGGCTTTTTTGTCTTCACCTATTTTGTACCGGTTGGGTTATGGATAAGCGCCCTGGCGTCGGATGTCAAAGTTAATCCGCTCGAATTCATCGGCATGCGCTTTCGTCGTGTATCGCCCCATGATATTATAAACCCTGCCATTATGGTCAAAAAGGGAGGCATAGAAATACCTCTACAGGCGCTCGAATCGCATTTACTGGCTGGCGGGAACGTAATGAGAGTAGCGCAGGCACTTATTGCAGCCCAAAAAGCTGGTATTAATCTTACATTCAAGCAGGCTACAGCTATAGATCTTGCAGGTCGAGATGTGCTTGATGCAGTAAAACTCTGCGTTAAACCCAAGGTTATTCAAACCCCTCTGGTTGCTGCAATGGCCAAAAACGGCATTCAGGTCAAGGCAATTGCAAAAGTCACCGTTAAAGCTGACATTAACAAACTGGTTGGCGGTGCAACCGAAGAAACTATTCTCGCTCGCGTGGGTGAAGGTATCGTTACCACCATTGGCTCTGCAGCCGGTCACGAAGAGATTCTTGAAAATCCCGATCGTATTTCAAAAACCATTCAAGATAAGGGGCTTGATGCCAATACCGCTTTTGAGATTCTTTCTATCGACATTGCAGATGTTGACGTCGGTGAAAACATCGGTGCCAAACTGCAGATCGACCAGTCAGAAGCAGATATGAAAATTGCGCAGGCAAAAGCAGCCGAAAGACGCGCCATGGCCGAAGCCAAAGAACAGGAAATGAAAGCACTGGAACAGGAAATGAAAGCCAGGCTGGTTGAATCTGAAGCTCAGGTTCCCCAGGCAATTGCCGACGCTCTGCGTGATGGCAATATGGGAATTCTTGACTACTACACTCTGAAAAATATAAATTCCGATACTGAAATGCGCAAATCTTTCTCACACCTGGTCGAGCCCCCAAAACCCGTTAGAAATTAAGGAAACCGAACTTGGATTTTTTTTTAATCGTACTTGCCATCGTCTATTCAGTCTGGTCTGAAATCAAGAAACAAAAAGAGGAAAAAAACCTCGACTTTGATTTTTCTGATCTTTCATCGGTTGATGACTTTCTGAAAAAATCACCGGATCAGAAGACTGGTCAAGTAAATAAAGCTGGTAAAAAAACTAAAAAGAAATCAGAAAAAAAAGCTTCTTTACCTCCTTCAATCCAAGATCATGGCGAATCAAAAGTTCCTGAAAATTTAAGACTGCCCGAACCATTAAACTTTGACCAGACATCAAGACCAGAGGTTAATTACGATAACCTGACGCCATTAACCGGCGTTGACAGAAATCAGACCCTGGCAGAAAAGCTCATGAGCTCATCATTGCCGACCGCCCGCGATCAAGCTCAGCCCCAATCGGTAAACCTCGGCTTCAACCGCGAAAAGCTGATTCAGGCTTTCATCATGTCTGAAGTAATGACACGCTACGACATAAATCGCATTTATGAGCGCGTACCAGGCGTAAGCAACGACAACAATAAAACAGATGCTTGAAAATCCCGGATTTTTCTTTTTTCATTTTCTGGCCAGAATTTTTGGCAGCATTTTTTTCCCACTATTTGAAGCTTATGGGGAAAATAAGTTTAAAAGTCGGGCAGGTCAAGTTGTTTTTGCCAGATCCGAGGGCTTCATTTCAGCTTTGAACATTATGCGTTTTTTCAAAACCCCGGTGAGATTTTTTCTCAGAAGAGAAGACTCGGTTAAATTTTACTGGCGTCTACTTATGGCAGGGGGCATAAATGTTTCTGAAATTGATTCAAAAGCCACCGTTTCTCAGACAATTGAGACCGTTGCAAGCGCAGTGTACGGAATAGAAACACCCGTTTACTTGATTAATCATGCGTTCCAAAATTTTGACGATGAATTAATAAGAAGTTTCAGCCCTGAAAAGGTTCTATATCTTGCAATATCCACCAATGGCAACGCTTTTTCGGCAGCAATCGTGCCAATTGTACAAGACACAAAAGCGCTGTGCGCTGCGATTCCTGTTTTTAGCAGCAACCAGAAAGATTTTTCCGGAATACGGGGTCTGGAATTTCTTGAAAAGTCTCTTGCATTAACCCCGCAATTCGAACTGCCAACCTTCTTTTACAACCATCAGAAGTTTAACGGCAACTGATTGTAAATTCCCCTGTCTTTGGTTGACTTGCATGGCTCTTTTGTCTTAATATCACGTTGCGTTACAGATGCCGGGGTTGTTTTAAAATCCGGAATCAATACTCAACGAGGAGTGCTATTGTGACTACAAAGAATTATGCCATGATGGATGGGAACGAAGCCACCGCGTATATTGCGCACAAAACCAATGAAGTAATCGCGATTTATCCGATTACACCATCAAGTAACATGGGCGAACACGCCGATGCCTGGTCTGCTGCAGGCCGCAAAAACATCTGGGGCACAGTGCCTCAAGTTTGTGAATTGCAGTCAGAGGGCGGTGCATCTGGCGCAGTACATGGAGCTCTGGCTGCCGGAGCTCTCACCACCACTTTTACCGCATCACAGGGTCTGCTCCTGATGATCCCAAACATGTATAAAATTGCCGGGGAACTGACTTCGACCGTTTTTCATGTTTCTGCAAGATCTCTGGCCTGCCAGGCTCTTTCTATTTTCGGCGATCACAGCGACGTTATGGCTGTTCGCCAGACCGGTTTCGGCCTTATTGCCTCCGGCTCGGTTCAGGAAGCACACGATATGGCCCTGATTTCTCAGGCAGCCACCCTTGAAAGCCGTGTTCCATTCGTTCATTTCTTCGACGGATTCCGAACTTCTCACGAAGTAAATAAAATTGAAATTATCAGCGACGAAATAATCAAGGATATGATGAATGACGAACTGATCAAAGCTCATCGTAACCGTGGCCTCAACCCTGATTGCCCGGTAATGCGCGGCACTGCACAGAACCCCGATGTTTATTTCCAGGGTCGCGAAACGGTAAATAATTTTTATGAAAAAACACCCGAAGCCGTAATCAAGGCAATGGGCAAATTAGCCAAACTTACCGGCCGCACTTACAACCTTTTTGACTATGTTGGCGCTCCTGATGCAGAACGGGTAATAGTTGTCATGGGCAGCGGTGCGGAAACCATTCATGAAGTTGTTGATTATCTTAATGCCAAAGGTGAAAAAGTAGGTGTCATTAAAGTCAGACTTTATCGCCCGTTCAGCCCCCAACACCTGGTCAAGGCTTTTCCGAAGACCGTTAAGTCGATTGCCGTTCTTGACCGCACCAAAGAACCAGGTTGTGCCGGTGAACCACTTTATCTCGATGTAAGAAACAGCATTGGCGAAGCCCTTGAAACAAAATCCGCGCCCTTCAGCCATTGGCCGAAAATCGTTGGCGGACGTTATGGCCTTGGTTCAAAAGAATTCACTCCGAACCAGGTTATTGCAATTTTTGACAATCTTAGAAAAGATCTGCCAAAAAACCATTTCACCGTCGGTATCATTGATGATGTAGCCAAAACCAGTCTGGATATGGGTCCGGCCATTGCCACCACCCCATCGGGAACTTTCGCTGGAATGTTCTATGGAATGGGTTCTGATGGCACCGTTGGCGCGAACAAGGATGCAATCAAAATCATCGGTGACTACACTGAAAACAACGCTCAGGGCTACTTTGTATATGACTCAAAGAAATCAGGCAGCATGACCATTTCTCACCTGAGATTCGGCAAAAAACCGCTGCGCTGCCCATATCTCATTCTCGATGCAGATTACATTGCCTGCCATAAATACAGTTTTATTGAAAAATATGACGTGCTCAAGAACCTTAAAGAAGGCGGCACTTTCCTGCTTGAAACCCAGTATAAAAAAGATGAAATCTGGGACAAACTGCCCCTCGAAACCCAGAAACGCCTGATCGAAAAGAAAGCCAAATTCTTCATCGTAGACGCGATCAACCTTGCTCAATCCATCGGTCTTGGCGAACGCATCAACATGATCATGCAGACATGCTTCTTCGAAATTTCCAAGATCATGCCCAGAGAAGAATACATTCAGCACCTCAAAGATGCAGTCAAAAAGACTTACGGCAAAAAAGGCGATGAAGTTGTAAAAATGAACTGGGGCGCAATTGATAAAGCCCTTGAAAACCTTACTGAAGTAAAAGTGCCACAAAAAGCAACTGCATCACACAAGATTAAACCGGCAATGGTTCTGAAAAAAGCACCGAAATTCGTAGCTGACGTTCTTGAACCAATTCTCGCCGGACGTGGTGATGATGTAACTGTTGGTCAGATGCCGGTTGACGGCACTTTCCCCACTGCAACCAGCCAGTATGAAAAGCGCAATGTCGGCATAAAAATTCCAATCTGGGATCAAGAAACCTGTATTCAGTGCGGAATGTGCTCAATGGTGTGCCCGCACGCCGCAATCAGAACAAAGGTTTATCAGCCCGCTATGCTGAGCAAAGCCCCTAAAACCTTTAAATCATGCAAAGCCAAAGGCTTTAAAGAAGATCTGTCGTTCACCGTTCAGGTAGCACCAGAAGATTGCACCGGCTGCGGCACCTGCGTAAGCATCTGCCCGGCTTTCCAGAAAGATGCTTCAGGCAAGAAACTTGAAACCAAAGCAATCAATATGCAGATGAAAGACGAAACCATGCGGCAGAACGAAGCTGCCAACTGGGACTTCTTCTTCAACGAAATTCCTGATCCTGATCGCTCATTGATCCAGATCAATACCATTAAAGGCAGCCAATATGTCAGACCGCTGATCGAATTCTCTGGTGCATGTGCAGGCTGCGGTGAAACCGCATATATCAAACTGGTAACTCAGGTTTGCGGCGACCGCCTGATGATTGCCAACGCTACCGGCTGTTCATCGATCTACGGCGGCAACCTGCCCACCACCCCCTATTGCGTCAGAGCCGATGGTCGCGGTCCGGCATGGGCCAACAGCCTCTTCGAAGATAACGCAGAATTCGGTATGGGTATGCGCCTCGCAGCTGACAAATTGATGGAAGAATCCGTAGAACTTTTGATCAAAGCCAAAGAATGCAAATGCTCATGTTCGAGCGGAATCAAGACTATTGCAGAAAAAATTCTGACCAACCCTCAGAAAACCCAGGAAGAAATTGAAACCCAGCGTGCCAACGTTGAAGAGCTGAAAAAGCACCTGTCTTCATGTGAAGATGCAGTATGCAAACGCCTGCACAACATGGCTCAGTTCCTGGTTAAACGTTCAGTTTGGATTATCGGTGGCGACGGATGGGCTTATGACATTGGTTACGGCGGACTTGATCACGTTCTGGCTTCCGGCAAGAACGTCAAGGTTCTCGTTCTCGACACCGAAGTTTATTCAAACACTGGTGGTCAGATGAGTAAGTCTACCCCGCTCGGCGCAGTTGCCAAATTTGCTGCGGGTGGTAAGCCAATGCCGAAGAAAGATCTGGGCATGATCTCAATGACCTACGGAAACATCTTCGTTGCCAGGATCAGCCTGGGTGCCAACCCGGCTCACGCCCTCAAAGCCATTATTGAAGCTGAAAACTACGATGGCCCGGCAATTGTAATTGCCTATGCCCATTGTATTGCTCACGGTATTGATATGGCCACCGGCCTACAGGAACAGAAAAAAGCGGTCGAATCCGGTCACTGGCCACTCTATCGCTTCAACCCCGACCTGCTTGTTGAAGGCAAGAATCCGCTGCAGCTCGACTCCAAAGACCCGAGCATTGCCCTCAGGGATTACGTTTATGGTGAAAACCGATTTAGAATGTTGCTCAAGACCAACAAAGAAGCTTCTGAAAAGCTTATTGAACAGTCTCAGAAAGACGTTAAACTCAGATACAGCATTTATAAGCAGATCGCAGGCATGAACTTCAAGGCCTGATGAGTTCCCGGTACTAAACAAAGCTTCCAGCTTTGCGGCTCAGGAAAATTGCAGTCGCCCGACCATGTGTCGGGCGATTCCTTTTATTAGACGCCCTTAACAAGTTTTTTTTAATCATGAAAGAATAGGAATAGACCATGGCTGAGAAACGTGAAATTTCGATAAGACCGCAGCAGATCAAAGATGCCAGAGATTTTTACCGAATCCTTACGACCGGTGATTTTGCTTATTTCCCGGTAAACATTTCATCAATAGAGGCTGAAAAGCGCTTTTTAAGAAAAAATGTTGCCGAATTCAAAAGTGGTCGCAATTACAACTTCAGCGTCATTCTTAACCGGAAAGTTATCGGCGCAGTTGGCATCATGCCGGAAGGCGGTCGGCCATACAATGCTGAAATCGGTTATTTCATCGACCGTGATATCATGGACAGGGTTTTGCTTTAAGGGCTGTCGAGCTCGCTGAAGAATATGCCAGAAAAGAACTGCCTGGAATAAACCGGCTTCAGGCGATAATTGCCACCGGGAACCTCTGCAGCGTAAGATTAGTTGAAAAGGCGAGTTTTCAGAAAGAGGGAATTTTAATCAATTATTTGAAAATCAGTGATGAATTTCACAATGCTTACATTTTCAGCAAAATTATCAGATAAAGAATTCAATACCTGAAATTTTTACTCTTGACTGGGCACCGATTCGCCTGATTATGTTAGCAGCAAGAAAATTACCGATTTTAATGCAGGTTTCAATATCGAGATTTTTCGATAAACCGTAAAAAAAACCCGCCTGAAAGTTATCTCCCGCGCCGTTGGTGTCGCGCACATCATCGACCTTCAAGCCCGCAACCGATGTTTTTTTGCCAGGAGAAAGCACCACTGCCCCACCAGGTCCAAGCTTAACCACCGCAATTTTTGCATAATTCAAAAGTTTTTCATATTCACGCCCACCACAAAGAGCACTTGCTTCATCTTCGTTGGCAAACAGCAGATCGATCTTTTCAGCCAGAAAAGCTTCAATCTGATCACGCGACGACTGAACCACAAAACTGTCACCAAGATCAAAAGAAATTTTCGTTCCGTGTTTGCGCGCTATTTCAGCCGCATGGCGGGTGGCAAAATTGATTGGATTTTCACCGCGAAATTCGTAAGCAGAGAAATGTAGAAATTCTGAGTCTTTTATCAGGCTGTGCAGAATTTCATATTCGTAAAGCTCCTTGGCAACCCCGAAATCAAGACCAAAAGTTCGCTGACCGTCAGGGCTGATAAGCGTGTAGCATAATCCCGAATTGCCGCGCTTGATTGAAACATAGGTATCAATTTCATTTTCCCGCAGATTGTTGATGTAATCATAGCCATAATCATCGCTGCCCACACAGCCGATAAAGGCACAGCGCAAACCGAGATTACTGGCTCCATAAATAACATTGGTCGGTGAACCGCCGGGGGTAACCTGAGGCTTATTGGTTCTGATAATCTGTTCGATTTTTGCCAGATTTACTTCGTCAAGCTGAATACTGTTTCCCTTGGGTAATTCCAGGCGACCAAGCAGATCATCATTGACCTCAATTATAATATCGGTCAAAGCGTCAGAAATCGCAGTAATTTGGTATTTTCGCGGCTGCTCGCAAATAGTCATGGCTTTTTCCTGCAAATGAATTGATGCTGCAAAAGTAATCTGACCCCGCCGCAAAGTCAAATCAAAATTCAATGGTTGCAGTTATAAAATGATTATCGCTATAATGGGCATATCTGAATCAGGAGGATCAAAATGGGCGCTCTGGTAACAGTCGGGGTAAACACCCTGGCATTCATCATCATTTCAAAAATTCTGCCAGGCTTTAATGTACGCAATGACAAGACAAATTTCATCATCGCTGTCGCTTACAGCTTTTTAATGGTAATCGCCGGGTTGTTGGTTCTGCCGGTGAGTGTTATCATCGGAGTAGTGCTTGCCGCAATTTCATTCATACCGATAATCGGGCCTTTGCTGGCCGGTGCCGGTGGTCTGGTTACGGCCTTTATACTGGTATTCTGTATTACTGCAATTCTTCTGATAATCATCGACAAAGCAATGGATGATTTTGAAATGACTTCACCGGCCGTAGCATTTATTGCATCATTTCTGCTGGCGGTCTTAAATGTTACGATAAGATGGGGCCTGGGAATTTAGCAATCACTTCTTTGATCGAAGAATAACAGCGGTCAAAGGCTCAATCTCGATCGAATCAGGCGTTAAACTGAACCCTTCTGGTTTTGCCAGAGCGCTGATTCCTGCGGTTTTCTGATCTACCAGAACTTCCGCATGGGTCAGATCTGTTTTCAAAGTGAGCCTTCTGGTCGAACTGTCTGCATTCACGAAAACATGGTAAATTGCGTCATTGGTTCCCTGGCAGCTGTATGCGACCAGAAGGTCTTCTTCTGCTATTTCCGGGGCGGCAATCAAATTAACATTTGAATTGATCATGCGATAATCAGGAAGCCTGAAAGCGTCGGTTGAACGGCGAAGCTTGATTAATCCACTGGTATATTCGCGAGTTGTCACGTTAATCGGAAATGCATCTATATCGGTGGCTTTTTTCCAGTTAAATCGGTTTATCGCGTCAGAGGAATCATAAGAATCGTGGATAAAATATGGGTATTTGAAAGGTTTTCCATCAGCGCATGACAGCTCATGATACTTTTGTTGAGGCTTTCCTTCAGCCCGCCATTGCTTACTTCGGCCAAATTCCTGCCCGGCATGCATGAAGGCAGTGCCCTGCGAAGTCATCAGAATTACATTGCCCAGTCTGACACGCCGGTGAATTTCAGCAAAATTTTCCTCTATATCCGGGTCTTTCTTGATCGATTGAGCAATTACGTCAAAAAGAGGCATATTGTCGTGAGCTTCAATGTATTGCACCACATCGCCAGGTCCGGTGGAAGGAATATTGGCAGGCTGTGCCTTGATATTCTTGAAAAGGAACTGAATATTGCGCTTGCCACCGGTAAGAAACATGGGTTCACCTTCACAGCCAAACCCGGATTTTAGCTCATTGCGAAATTCATCGCTAAAAACTCCGACCGAATCAGTGACTGCCATCCAGTCCTGGTCTGCTCCCTGACCTTTCAAAGCCGGGTCTTCAAGGTGTCCCTTAAAAGTTCTCCAGCCTTCACCGATAAAAATCGCCGAAGGATTTATGGAAACTGCAGCATCAAATGCCTTTTGCACCGCATTGCGGGTTGCATCGCCCATCATATCCCAGCGCATGCCATCAATCCTATAGGTTTCAAACCAATATTTAACTGAATCAACGATAAGCTTTTCGGCCATTAATCGGTTTGTAGCAAGATTGTTCCCAAAATCCCCAACCATACTACCATCGGGATTGCGGAAAAAATAGTAATTTGGCACCAGATCTTCAAGAAAATCGGCACGCGCCATGTGAGTGTAAACCACATCAAGTATAACCCCCATTCCGGCACGATGTATTGCATCTACCAGATCTTTGAATTCGGCGATTCTTGCTGCCGAATCCTGGGGTTTTTCCGAATAGGCCCCATCAAGAGAAAAATAATTGTGTGGGTCATAACCCCAGTTGTATTGATTATTTTTTGCGGAATATTCCAGTTCAGGCTTATGCATCGCCGTCTCATCGCCGAAATACCATGCCATAACTGGAAGCAGTTGAATATGAGTTACTCCCAGAGACTTTATGTAAGACAAACGGCTTTTGAATGCCGCAAAAGTTCCCCAGCGGGCTTCGAGATCTTCGTAAATTTCGGGGTCAGAGGTAAAATCACGTACATGAATTTCATAGATAACCGCATCTTCCCGGCGAGAAAAATTCTGAATTGACGCAGAAGCAGGAGCATTGCCGATCTTGTCTGGATCAACAAAAGCTGCTTTGCCAACAAAATCTTTGCTTGAACCGGCATCTGTCCCATCCGGTGAAATTGTTACCGGAGCCATTGAACGGGCGTAGGGATCGAGAATAATTTTTGGCTCACGCCCAGGGTTATTTACTTCAAATTGATAGTAATACCCGGCAAGCTCGGTAATGACTGGAAAATCTTCAGCCATCAGTTCACATGACCAGACACCTTTTTCACCACGCACCATGCTTTTTCGGTCGATCATTCTGGTCTGATCGTCACGGTCAAAAACAATGACAGAAACTTCATGAGCACGGGGGGCCCACAGCTTCAGAGATGCAGAACCAGAAGCATGCATTGTGCAGCCCAGATCGTCTCCATCATAGGCATAAAGCTTGTCTACCATCTGCCAGGTAAGGTCGCACGCGACCTTTGCCTCTGAAAAACTTAAATTCAGCGGAGTTTTGGCAAGGTCAAAAGAAAGACTGATGCGGGCAGTTTCATTTTCAATTTTAACCTGCTCGATCAGCAACTCCTGATTATTTTGATCAGTGAGATGCAGCAAAGGTAACAAAGATGACGGATCAAGAGTAATCTGAGACGAGAATTTCGCCAGAATCTGCCCTTCTTCGACCACAGCGGCACTGAGCAATCCGCATTCTACAGCAAAATTACCGGTTACATAAACATTATCATCTTTTTCTCTTATCCAGAGTTCGTTATGGGCGCTGTTCATCTTAAAAACCTTGCTTCCTGCCTCTTTTTCACCATTTTCACGATTAACCACGAGAAAGCTTACCTTTTTTGCATTTTCAGCCAGCTCTAAATCAACAAATCCACCAAATTCATCCTTTGCCGAAAAGGGAATTGCATCGAGCGGCCAGTTAACCGCCGGCTTTTTGCAGTCATCCCAGGCCCACAAACCAAGGTCAGCAAAATTATTATCCTGGCGTTGATAATGAATTCTCAGTGTCTCAGAACTGATTCCTGAATTAACCGATGCACTGACTGGGCCAAGCAGCACGACAAGAGCGAGAAAAACAATTTTCCAGATTCTTCCAGACGCTGAGCGAGAAAGCATTGAGAACTCCATCTGCCTTATTTTTTAACCAGCTTGTCAAGCCATTCAACCAGAATTTTTGCCGCCGGCGAGTCAGACTTTTGAGTTAAGTCACCACTTTTATGTAGTAGAACCTTTTTCAACTTTCCAGAAATTTCATCCTGCCGATAGGCGAGCCATAAATCTGTGCCGGCGTCACAGGCGGTATGAACGTCTGCGCTGTATGAGGCGTTCTCAACCTGAGAAATCAAACCCGCCATTTTTTCAACCTCTGCAGCGAGAATTCCTTTGTATTCTGCGCCCCAGGCACAATTCTGATAAGACTTAACGAAAAGAACTGAATCTGACGCCAGCGAATCCTGAGTTGCCAGGCAACTTCCGCAGGCAAGCAGAAAACCCAGAAAAATTGCGAACCTAATCATTCTGTTTCTCCTTTTTGGGCAAATCAATCTGTTCACTTTTAGCCAGAGTCAATAAAACTGCAGATACTGATTCTTTGTGCTCGACCATAAGAATTTTCACCGATTTTCCCTCGCCAAAAAACAGTTGGCCAAGTTTTTCGGAATCAATATCGATCATAATTCCAAGGGTTCGGTCTCGATGCTCCTCAAGCAAGCTCTCTACTTTGCGAAGGTAGCGATCCGCTCCATCATTGCTGATTATGACCAGCCGCGAGATTCTCTGCCCCCGAACCTGACCAGATTTTTCATCTACCTGCTGCATTCCTCTTGCCTGATTCTGAAGATTTCGCTCGATCAGATCGTAACCACGAACCAGTCGGCCTCGGCGATGCTCAAGCTGTAGCGATCTGACAAAATTCAGATTGAAAGGCAGGGCAGACACGGTCAACCGCCCACCAGACCAGATTTTTTTCTGATGAGAAAGGGCTTTTTGAACCGCAGGAAAACCTGGATCTTCTTCAACCAGCTTCGGTAAACGAATCTTATCTATTTTCAAGTTCTTCCTCAAATAATATAAACTTTTCAATCTCCAGCCGGTAAATATTAGCACATTATTGATTATGCGTTGATCATGTTTTGAAATTTTTGAAATTTCACTTACGGATATGGCAAATTTTTGATAGAATTGATTTTGCCTTTCAAAAAATATAGTTGTACCTGATCAGGGGGCTTGAAGTTATGAATAAAGAAGCTGTTTCCTGTTCTTATTTTCCCGGTGAACCGGTGTTTCTGCAAGGCGATAAAATTCCCGAATATTTCAAAGTGATATCCGGACGGTTTGCCAAAGTCAGATCAGAAAAACCGGTTAAAGAGGTTGGGGTTAAACGCATGCTTGCCGAAGCAGAAATGATCGGCATCGTTTCGCATCAGGAGTTGTTCGGCGAGATTGAAGCCCTGATGGGTCAGCCACAGCCCTTTTCGGTTTTTGCCCTCGACGAGTCTTCAGTTTTTTCGATTCCCGCAGAAAACCACGATGACATGAAATCGGTTTTTGCTGACAACCCAAGCATCGGAGTCAGAACCTGTGTCTCATTTGCCGGTTTTTTAAACCAGTTTTTCAATCACTTCACCGCCATTGCGCGTGAAGAAGTAGACATGGATTCATTTACCCGCAGCACAGCAAGAGATTACCTGGCAGTTATCAATGAGCTTGATTCTTTTGTCTCCCCTGGAAGGCCAGACAAACTAGTTGAGGCGGCGAAAGCTCACAAAGCGTATGAAATAGCCAAAGAATTGACCCAATCTGGTTCTATCAGGCCAAACAGCACCTCAGTTACCTGCGGAGTCGTTAGAATAGCCGACAAAGAAGTTATACTGCAAAAATTTAAAGCCGGCTCACTTCTTTGTCGCAAGGGAGAGGTTGGTGATCGACTGTACATCATCACCGAAGGCACGGCAGAAGTGATTATCGGTGGAAACAACGGGAATATTCCAATCAATGCTCCAGGAAGCATCATTGGCGAAATCGCAGTTTTTCTCAATATCGGCGCCGCATCACCAAATATGCGAAGAACTGCCGATGTGGTTTGCGCCACCGATCTTTCTGCGGTTGTCGTTCAACTTGAGCAGGTTGAAGAATTCTTTGCCAGGCAGCCGGAACTGATGACAAAAATGCTGATGGCAATGGTTTCAAGGTCTGATAACACCAGAAGCCTATGTCTGGCTGCCGAAAAAAGACTGAATCATCTGCTTTTCGAAAAACTCGGAGTTTTGCTTGAAGCGATTAACAGTCTGGGACATTCTCTTAGCCAGAGACAGCACCAGGCCAATTATGCCAGACCACTGAACTTCTGCTCTCACAGGTCGAGAGATGTTTATAATCGATTTAAACAATCTCTTGAAATTTTAAAAAGTCGCACAAGTTTAAAAACCTAGTATAATACTGGCATCTCAGATGCTGATTCAGGAAAAAATCGTGCCTGTTTTGCCAGAACAAAGATCGCTTGGAGCTTTAATCATCAAGCTGCTGGCGATTTTTTTGTTTTTCTGTCTTTCTGCCTTGAACGCCTCATACCCGGCAACTATCAATGTTGAGCCGTTGGTTGTTTATAAGCACTCAATTAGGAAAAATTACTTGCCAAAAACCTTTTTTCGGTTACATTGCATAATGGAGCGTTAGAGACTGAAAAATAAGAAATGCAAACAAAACATAGGCTGTCTCGTTCTGTACGAGGCAGCTCTTTCTTTTTAGACTCACTGATCAAGATTAACATTGTGCCCCCCAAAAATTGTGCTAAAATGATTTTCAAAATATCTTTTGACGTAGATGCTTCATGATCGAGGCCCTTGATTTTGCCAACCGTATAAAAAACATTTTACTTCAGACAGAAAAAGTGAGGCAATCTCTGACCCTGGCTTATACGTAGATTTGCAAAGGCTGTTCAAAGAAAAAAACGCCGTCCTTATTTCCCATTACTATTCTGACCCCATAATTCAGAAGATTGCGGAAGAAAGCGGTGGATTTGTCGGAGACTCGCTTGAAATGGCGAGATTTGGCAGCAACAGTGAGGCAGAAGTCATAATCGTTGCCGGCGTAAAATTCATGGGTGAAACCGCCAAAATACTGAGCCCGAATAAAACCGCTCTGATGCCCGACATGGATGCCGAATGTTCTCTTGATCCTGGCTGCCGCGAAGATGAATTTGGCCAGTTCTGCCAACAACATCCTAACCGAAAAATTGTTGTTTATGCCAACACATCGGCCAGGGTAAAGGCTCTTGCAGACTGGGTAGTTACCTCAAGTATCGCCATCGATGTGGTTAAATTTCTGAAGCAGCAGAATAAGAAAATAATCTGGGCTCCTGACCGCTATCTTGGCGATTACATCAAGCGACAGACCGGTGCCGACATGCTTCTCTGGAACGCCTTCTGCATAGTTCATGCTGAATTCGATGCTGCTCAACTTCCCAGCTATTGAAAGCCACCCAGTCGTTGAATGCGCAAAGATTCATCGTGGCCACTGATTCGGGTATTCTTTACAAGATGCAGCAGGCTTCTCCTGAACGGCTGCACCGCGGTGCCTGGCCTTTACGCAATTGGAGAAGCAAGCTGCACCGGCCTGCATGGTGCCAATCGACTTGCCGCAATTCGCTTCTCGAATGCCTGGTTTTTGGCAAATCAGCAGCAGCATACATTGCCGCCGTAATTTCACCTGACGACGAGAAACCTCCGGCCCCCGAATGGGATGATTCGCGGGTTGCCAATTCGCGCGAAGAATTTCTTCTACTGCACAACTGGTGGGATGAAATTTGCCATGTAATGTGGAACTATGTCGGAATTGTAAGAAGCAATGAGCGACTTGTAAGAGCTGAGCGCAGAATCAGACTGCTCAAGGAAGAAATCCAGGATTACTATTCAAGACATAGGGTAAATCGCAATTTTATCGAACTTTGCCATCTGGTAGTTGTCGCTGAACAGATCGTTAAGGCAGCGCTGACCCGCAAACAAAGCGTGGGCCTGCATTACAACATTGACTATGAGCAAATCAAACCGGCTTAAGATTTTCTTTTCCGGTTAAACCGGCGATTGTTTCAACCAGCAGCTCGATTATAGCATCAATATCTGCCATCGATGCCAGTTCAATCGGCGAATGCATGTATCTTACCGGCAAAGATACCAGTGCGACTGGCACTCCGCGACCGGAGAAATGGATTTTATCGGCATCGGTGCTGGTTTTATCGGGAGTCAGTTCAAGCTGAATGGGAATCTTTTTCTTTTTCGCGGTCTTCTCGATAATTTCATTAATTCGGCTGTTTACTGCGCTTCCCAGAGAAAGGGCCGGGCCGCCCCCAACTTTTACATCAGCGCGATTGGGCGCTTCTTCGCCAGGAGAATCGGTATTGAATGTCACATCAAGAGCAATCGCCAGATTTGGTTTTATTCTTGCGCCGGCAAAATAAGCACCTCTCATGTTGGTTTCTTCACCGGTAGAACTCACCCCAAAAACCGCAACCTTCAATTTTCTGCGGCTCAATCGGCGAAGTATTTCTGCCACCATGAAAGAACCGGTCTTATTATCGAGCGCTTTGCCGACGATTCGATCGTTCATCAGAAACTCGGGTTCGCCACGGTAGAGAATGTAATCGCCAACTCTTACTATTTTCTTGATCTCGTCGGCATTGGTGGCACCACAATCGACAAAAAAGTCGTCGGTACTCAATTTTGCCTCGGGCTCTTTACTGCGATCAAGCTTATACCCAACCACACCGCTGATTTTCCCGCCAAAGCCAAAAACATCGACGCGCAGACCCGCCAGAACTGATGGATTAATGCCACCTGAACGGGTAAATCTGATGAATCCATTGGCATCGATACGGGTAACCGTCATGCTTATTTCATCGCCATGGCCCGCTATTAAAACCTTGAAGGGAGCTTCGCCATTAACTATTCCGATTGCATTGCCCGCCTCGTCAGTCTCAACAACAGCAAAACCTTTAACTTCGTTGATCCAGACTTTCTGATATTCCGATTCATTACCCGATGGTGAGGGGGTTTTCAGCAGGTTTAGCAGAAATTTGCGCGAAGACTTTTCCATTGGTGGGTCCCTTTCCTATTGAATCTTTTTTTTCATTTTACTACGAAATCAGTAATAATTGCCTTTTTTATTGCATCCATTGACTTTTTTAACAGTGTTAACTAATCTAACACTGTTAGACCTTTGACCTGTTCTAATTTTCATATTGAGGATACGCTTTGCGAAACCCGATACAACAGGATCGTATAAAGAATGATTTCATCGATGCTGCGGTGGCAATAATTAAGAACGATGGTTCTGAAAATCCAAGCGCGCGAAGAATCGCCAAAGGGGCGGGTTACTCGTATGCCACCATGTACAATTACTTCAAAGATATTGACGATCTGATTTTCGAATGTATCTGCATTTTCAGCAACGAATGCCAGAGATTCGTCAGTGCAGAATGTCATATCTGGCAGCCCCATGCATTTTCTGAAACATTTATCTTCCTGGTTTAAGTTTTTCGGGGAAAGGAACATAAAATGGCCAAAGTTTCGATCGACCGCTGGGAAGAAGAATTTTATAAAATCTGCGAAGAGACTCTCGAAGAAGAGCCTCTCTACCCTTATGAGCACCTCTGGAAAAAAGGCCTTTCACCCAAGGAAGCTTTCAAAGTCTATCTCAAAGAAAACCCCGACTATGCTGAAAAGCTTCAGGAAACCGCACCATTAGACGAAAAACAGCAGAATGATTTTCTTGAAATGGCGAAAAAACTCGAACAACAGAAACGCGAGAAAGAAATTGAAGAAAAAATGAGCAAGTTCTGCCCCGAATGTGCCCGGGTAATGGGTAACAAAAATGTCTGCAAATGCGGATACCGCCGCGGCGGAAAAGCGCGACGCGACTATTGAACCAATTTTGGGTTGATCTTTTCTCCGGCAGCAAAGCGCCTTTTAACTTCAGCTTTCAATGCCCTGCGAACATCGGCCTGTGAATAGCCGATATGCTAAGCCAGGGCGTCAAGGCATTTTTCTTCTTCCGGCGACAGTTCGTTGTCACACAAAGCCATTCTGGCCGCCGACTGCAGCAATGACCAAGACTCTTTGGAATTGAACGGAGCAGGAATATAAACTTCGCCATTCTGCAAACCGTAAATTATCGAATTGACTTCTTCCTGTTTCATATGATGAGAAGCGGCTATTTTTTCAAGAAGCTTGAGCTCTTCTATTGCAGTTTTACCGTCTGCCAGCAGTATTTGGGCAGCCACGGTTATTACATCGCGGCGCACCTGCGAAACTCTTTTCTGCTCAACAATCTTGCCGCTCTGGGCAAAAACCACGGGAACCCCGCTCCAGACAACAAGCACAAAGATTCTGTCCCAGAAGGTGGAAAGCTTGAAACCCTGCAATTTAACGGTCGCGAGGGCAACGTTTTCCACATAACTTCCGAGAGGCACAGCAGAACCACCCTTTTCACTGAAATAGCATTCACAAAGAGCTTCAGTAGCAAACCGGCGAATCGGGTCGTTTTTTTCTGGCGCTCGGCAAGTCGCTGCATCCAGAAAATTACCCCGCCACGGTCTTCAATCTGCTGAATATTGAAATTGGCATCAGATGAAATCATTTTTGCCCAGCCGTCGAGCAGCGAACATTCGTAATAATCCCATTCGCATGCCTGGGTAATTTTGGCAAGTACCCAATCGTAACTGCCTGACCTGATAAATGAGTTACATACCTTACAGACGGTCGCCTGGCCGATTTCGATGGGTGCGCCGCAGTTCGGACAATTATCTTCGAGCAAGCCTGCCTTTTTCAGGTTTTTTGCCGATGGTCTCCGAATAAAGGACCAGTACTCACAGAATTTTCGGCGATCTTTGTTGCGCGCCAACTCTTCTTTGGCATCCAGGTCAAAAAGGGCATCAGCCGACGAAGCCCTGAGAAAAACATGAATGGCATCAAAATTGGCATCGGTATTAACCTGGGCAATACGCGTTTCATAAATCGTCATATCCTGATATTGATAGCGAATGCCAGCGGCTTTCTGTTCTTCAACCTGGCAGCGAAATAGAAAAAACAGAAAAATAATGAAGCACCGTAGCTGACGGCAACTGCCGGAACAACCAGCCCAAGATGCCAAAGGTAAAACACAATTATCGATGCACCGGCCAGATAGAAAATTTCAACCGGCTGGCTTCGATCAAATACTGTATCTATACCGATCCACCAGGTGAACAGGCCGGCGAGAACGAACATTCCGGCAATGAAAAGCAAAAACTGTTGTTTGGTTATTTTCATTTATGAAAATTCTACAACAATCCGCAAATAATCGCACAGATCAATTTTTCTCCCATGCAACAGTAAAAACATTACACTATCTTATCAGAAACTTTTCCCCTTCCAAAAGGTTAAATGAAATGCTAGACTAAGTTCCCGATTTCCCATGAGAGTAAGAATTTACCAATCGAATTACGAAAGAAAACCAATGTTTGAAAAAATTAAACAAAAAGGGTTTTAGTTTACAACCCTGCATCATGCGGAAGCAATATTGACACATGATATGCCCGAGGCTGTTAAAGAGCTGGAAACCATTTTACTCGACATACAGATTCCTGTGTTAGAGCTTGTTCGAGGCGGTGGGGGCGAGGGTGAATTAACTCAACGGCTACGGAAATCTTTATCTGAAAAATTTGGCTGGACAAAGCACAATTTTGAAATACAGAAAATCATTGACGGGCAGGAGAGAGAGTCTATTTCTCATGAAATAGACCATGTCAAAAGATTCCCCAATGGGACTTTAGTATTAGAAATAGAATGGAATAACAAGGATCCGTTTTTTGATCGTGACCTTGAAAGTTTTAAAAGATTGCACGCAGATGGTGCGATTTCAATTTTATTCGCCAACCACCCGGCAAATTGAAAATATGAAAAGATCCGCAAAAGCAAAAGGTTCTTTTGCTGAAGGCTGGGCTCATACTTTTGTTGCCGATAAATTTGGCGAAGCTACAACCCATTGGCGAAAACTCCATGATCGGGTTCGTCGGGGAGTAGGAAACCCTTGTCCTCTTCTCCTGATCGGGATTCCCAAAAACGTTATTAAAATATAGGATTTGACATGAAAACAAAAGTTCACAATTTTTCAGAGCCTAATCCGTCTGAAGATTTGCTTGCAAAAGTGCTTGGACAATACACAACTATTGTGGCCGATCCGCCCTGGCAATTTCAAAATCGTACAGGTAAAATGGCTCCAGAGCATCGTCGACTTCTTCGGTATCCCACAATGGAACTTAAAAATATTATGGAGCTTCCAGTTTCTCGGTTGTCTGCTCCGAAATCCCATCTCTATCTTTGGGTTCCAAATGCCCTTTTGCAAGAGGGCCTTAAAGTCATGGAGGCATGGGGGTTCACCTACAAAACAAACCTGGTATGGTATAAAATCCGTAAAGATGGTGGCCCAGACGGTCGAGGTGTGGGGTTTTACTTCAGAAATGTTACCGAATTAATCTTATTTGGGGTTAGGGGCAGCATGCGAACACTCACCCCGGGTAGAACTCAAGTCAACCTGTTTTCCACAAGAAAAAGGGAACATTCTCGCAAACCAGATGAAATTTATGATTTGATTGAGTCTTGTTCGCCAGGGCCTTACCTTGAGCTTTTTGCGAGATTTCGTCGAGAAGGCTGGGACCAATGGGGTAACGAGGATGTTGAAGAAAACTCGCTTTATGATGTTGCACGCCGAAAGGGGCAATTGATCCCCAACTACGCTTATTTGAAAAACCACGTGGTTATAGCACAGGCGCATAATTTTAATAATCTGCAGTATTTTAATATTGCAAAGATTTTTTAAAATAATTTTTTAATTTTCTG
Source organism: Candidatus Methylomirabilis sp. (assembly GCA_020722725.1). Lineage (GTDB taxonomy): Bacteria > Muiribacteriota > Ozemobacteria > Ozemobacterales > Ozemobacteraceae > DYKG01. The sequence continues at coordinate 8,741 of DYKG01000043.1, read as the reverse complement.
CTTTCTCAGTTGGTAGTGTGCTTAAGGTTTCCGGCCCGCAAAATCCAGGAATATTCATCTCTGCACCACAGCAAGGACACTCCAAACCATTCCACAAAGCCCTGGCTGGTAATCAAATAGTTTATTATTTCGGTGAAATTTTGGCATTTTACATTTTCACCGTACAGCAGTATAATCTGGTAGTAATCTCTCACTTCAACCTTCAATAAGTATGGAATAAGGATTATAGGGTGGTCACCGTGACTAGACACATAAAAGCATTTATTTTTTTCGCCATTCTGGCCGGTTTTTTCCTGACTGGCTTTACCAGCCCAATATTCAGTCAAACAACCGGTCGCGATTGCTTCAACCGTATTTTTAACGCTGAAGCGGTTGGGCATGACTTGGGAAATGCCTATCTTTTGATGTATGCCAACCTGTTTTCTTATGAAAACCAGTTAAATGCGAAAGACTTTGCCGATTTCAAAAAGAAATATCAAGATCTTTTTGCCCCATTAGGAATTTACCGTTTCGATTTTGTCAATGTCCGCAAAAAAACCGCTGACACCCAGGCGGTGGTAATGTCTAACGACAAAGTGGTCATCGTGGCCCTCAGGGGTTCAGAAGCAAGTTTTAACGGCAAATTCAGCCCCGCAAAATTTGCCTATGACTGGCTAATGACCGATTTCAACTTTTTCAAAAAACGCATTATCTGGTGGGGATTTGGAGTTAAGGTACACCAGGGCTTTTACGCCGCCATGGATGTTTGTTATGACGAAGTAAAGAAACAGATTCAGTCTCACCTCTCGGGAACTCCAAAAAAGCTCTGGATAACCGGACACAGCCTTGGTGCAGGTTTAGCGCCTCTTTTGGCATACCGTCTCACCGAAGACGGGATCGACATTCAGGGAATTTACACCTTTGCTGGTCCAAGAATTGGCAATAAGACTTTTTGCGCCAAATACAGCAAAAAATTTCCTGACCACCAGCGCTGGGTCAACAACAATGATCTGGTAACCAAGCTGCCACCGAAAGCCATGGGATTTCAGCACTTCTCAGCTGCCAATAACATTTTCGCCGATGGTCACCTGGAAATTCATTCAAGTGAGATGAAAGGCTTTGGCAAAGCCAGCACCCACCTGCCAATGGCTTATATTCATGCAATTTATCAGCTTTTGCCCCTTGAGTTGCGTGACCAGCTCCCGGTTCCCCCGTCTTTGCATGCAAATGACCAGGGTGATTCCGAACTGGAAAAAGAATTCAATTCAAAATTCTCAGACTGACCCGCCAGATGCGACCAGCCCGTCGTTTTTTTTCAGCCTGAAAATAACAAATCTTGAGACAAAACCGGCTTATGACAGAGGTTTTTTGATTTTTTGTCAGGTATGGCATAGCAGTTGCTCATTAATCAGTATCTGATTTCCCAATTCCAAAGGTGGTGAAACCGGCTGCTTAAGTGCGTGAAAAACAAAACAACAGGCTTGGATAAGCTTATCTAAAGGAAAATTGGAGGTAAAACCTGCCGATTTTTCTGCCGCACAATCTGGCGGCCTGGTAAAACTTTATGTTATTATCAACAAAAAGCTTTTGAGGATGCAAACATGAACAATCAAGATTCTGCGAGTGTACTCGACAGGGCTCAGGGCTGTCTTCTGGGACAGATTTCTGGTGATTCTCTCGGCAGTCTGGTCGAATTCATGAGCCCAGGCAAGATTAAGATCCAATACCCCTCTGGTTTTAAGCAGCTCCAGGCAGGCGGCACCTGGAACACAATTCCAGGCCAACCCACCGATGATTCAGAAATGGCTTTGGCACTGACCAGATCAATTCTTCAAAACGGGACATACAAACAGGAAGAAGCGAAAAAAAACTATATTGAGTGGCTGCAGTCCAATCCCTTCGACTGCGGCATCACTACCGCCAACGGCTTAAGCGGAAATCCTGTCTTTGAAAGCCAGGCGAATGGTGCACTGATGCGCATAGCCCCCCTGGGAGTTTTTGGAATTAACCATGAGCCAGAAATCGTTGCCCGATGGGCAATGCAGGACGCCGAAATAACTCATCCCAACCCGGTTTGTCAGCAGGCCAACGCCCTGATGGCAATGACCATTTCCCGTGCCATTTCAGGCCAGAACATTCCTGGAGAATTATATTCTCAAATCAAAATATGGGCCAATGAAATAAAAGCCGATCCCTCGATCATAAAAGTAATTGAAGAGGCGGCCAAAAATCCGCCCGAAGACTACATAAAACATCAGGGCTGGGTTTTGATCGCCCTGCAGAATGCTATCTGGCAGATGCTGCATGCTCCAGATCTTGAAACGGCAATCTCAGACACCATCATGCGCGGGGGAGATACCGACACCAACGCAGCAATCTGTGGTGCTTTACTGGGCGCAATTTATGGTCGATCCCAAGTACCTGAACAATGGGAAACCTGCATCCTCAACTGTCGCCCAGAGAAAGGCCGGCCTGGCGTTTACCGCCCCAGGCCACCGGAATATTGGCCGGGAAACGTTCTAGATTATGCCGAAAAGCTCGCAGTCAAAGCAAACACAACATAAATCGTCAGAAGGCAAGGAAAAGTCTGAACGAAATACCGGGTACAGTGCCGAATTAACTTTTTCCATACTTGAAAGCATCTCTGATGGTGTGTTTACCGTTGATCAGGACTGGAAGATCAGCTATTTCAATCGCGCTGCAGAGAAAATTACCGGAATAAATCGCAAAGAAGCGATTGGAAAAAGGTGCTGCGATGTCTTCAGATCGAGCATGTGCCAGGTCAATTGCCCGTTGAAAGCGACCCTGAAAAACTCAAAACCGATAATAAACCGATCCTGTTTCATTGTCAGAAGCGATGGGCACCGTATTCCAATCAGCGTTTCAACCGCAGTGCTTTATGACGACGATGGAAAAATAATCGGCGGCGCAGAGACCTTTCGCGATTTGAGCGAAATCGAAGCTCTGCGCCAGGAACTCGTCGGAAGATTCAAGCTCGGCGACCTGATAAGCCGCAGCTCAACCATGCGAAAAGTTTTTGATCTCATTCCGGCAATTGCTTCGACCTTTTCCACCGTCTTAATACAAGGCGAAACCGGCACCGGCAAAGAACTTGTAGCAAAAGCAATTCACAACAGCGGAAGTTTTGCCGGTCGCCCGTTTGTTGCGATCAATTGCGGCGCCTTGCCAGACAGTCTGCTTGAATCAGAGCTTTTTGGCTACAAGAAAGGTGCCTTTACCGGGGCATGGCGGGATAAAACAGGTTTGATAGAGGTAGCCGAAAATGGAACCCTTTTTCTTGATGAAATTGGCGATATATCACCGGCAATGCAGGTAAAACTGCTGCGGGTTCTGCAGGAAAAAAAGTTCCAACCGCTTGGAAGCACGGTCGAAAAAAGTTTTCAAGCCCGGGTGGTTGCTGCCACCAACCGGGATCTACCCGGCATGATTAAAACAGGAGCCTTTCGCGAAGACCTTTTCTACCGAATCAACGTAATAAGAATCGATCTGCCGCCTCTACGACAAAGAAGTGAAGATATCCCACTTCTGATTGATAATTTTATCGAGCGGTTCAACCGATTTTACGGGCGGCAGATAAAAGGGATCAGCAATGAAGCAATTTCACTTCTGCTGAATCATCAGTGGCCTGGCAATATTCGCGAACTGGAAAACATGATCGAACGAGCGGTTATTTTGTGTAACGGCAAAAGCCTTAATTTAAACTGCTTTCCCGACCAATTCAACGAATCTCCCCGATTCGAGAATGAAAGCATCAAAGCTGCGGCCAGATCGGCAGAATCTACGGTAATTCAGGCATCTCTGAACCGCAACGCGTTCAATATTGAGAAAACCGCAGCTGAACTCGAAATTCATCGGGCAACGCTTTATCGCAAAATGCGCAAATATGGCCTGAAAAAAGTTCGAGGGAAACCTGACAAATAAATAACATCTCTCTTGAATTTTTTCGCAATATTGCGATCTTTCACGCTATTTTTTGTTGCATATTTGCAACATTTCTCTTCTTTTTTTTAAATCAAACCAAAGCAAACTCTCTATTTATAAGCGTTAAAGAAGCATGGCACGATTAATGCTGACGAATAAGGTATGAAAATCGCGATCAGCATAGACAAAGACAGGATAGCCCCGGTTTTCGACGTGGCTCAGGATTGCATCTGCTACGAAATCAATGATGGCGCAGTTAATTCTGCAGCCCGGCTTTCCATTGCCGTAAAAGATAATGAACTTGCACCAATTATCCGGTTAGGCGAGGAAGGGGTAGAGATCCTGATCTGTGGTGCAATTTCAAGGCAACTGCAAGTGCTGGCAGAAAATAACGGAATATTAGTGGAAGGTTTTCTGACCGGACAAACGAACGAAATTCTTGCAGCATATCTCGGCCAGCACCCAGAAAAACTATCCGAATTTGTCATGCCGGGTTGTCGTCAGAGAGGTTTTCAGCGTAATAGACAACGGCGACGAAAAAATTGCCGTTTCTGGTCAAGATAATTAAAATAGCGAAAGGAGAAATTTTTATGCCAGGAAGAGACGGAACAGGCCCGATGGGTCAGGGTCCTAACGGTTTCAGAGGTAGAAGTGGGGGCAGATGTGTCGGCCCAAATCAGTTTTTCGGTCAAAGAGGCCGAAACTCAACATGGCAGGGTGGCGGCAGAGGAATTAATCGCCCGCAGAGGGTTTTCCGCAACTGGAACGAGCCAATTGTCTCAGATATTCCAGACACTCAAACCAATCAGGAAATAGATCAACTCCACAATGAAATTCAGGCTCTAAAACAGGCAATCAGCGACCTTACAGCGGTTGTCAACAATAACCAACTGCCTGCCACCGAGCCAGAAGAATAACAATCGAAGGTAGAACCACATGACCAACAACCATAATCCCTCACAGAAAAACTCATCTGACAAACCGGGTTGTGACAGCAAAAGCTGTTCGGGCTGCGGCATGAAATCAGGCTGCAGCATGGCTGACAGCAGCTCTGAAAGCAATAAAACAGTAGGCGAAGGCTTTTTCGTAACTGAACAAACAAGTATAGCAAGAACCATTGTTGTACTTTCCGGTAAGGGTGGGGTCGGCAAAAGCACCGTGGCGGTTAATCTTGCTTCATCTCTTGCTTCACATGGCCTAAGAGCAGGTCTGCTCGATATCGACCTGCACGGCCCCAGTATTCCCACGATGATGAAGCTTCAACAGGCCTCAGTACAATCTATCGATAACCGTCTTATGCCGGCTGAACGTGGGGGAATCAAAGTCATGTCGGTTGGGCTTCTATTGAAAAAAAAGGATGATGCCCTGATCTGGCGCGGGCCGATGAAAGCCGGAGTAATCGAACAACTGCTTCACGAAGTCGCATGGGGGACTCTTGATTATCTGATTGTAGACAGTCCTCCCGGCACGGGTGATGAACCCCTGTCGATCTGCCAGTCGATCAAGACGCCTTTTGCCGCACTTATTGTCACAACCCCACAGGGAGTGGCGGCTGCCGATGTGAGAAAATCAATCAATTTCTGTCACCAGCTGAAAATCAACATTCTTGGAATCATTGAGAATATGAGCGGTTTCGTCTGCCCGGATTGTGGAAAAGAATACCCTATTTTCGGTTCAGGAGGGGGCGCAAAAATCTCCCAGGAATTCAATCTGAAATACCTCGGCAATATTCCGATCGACCCGAATATTGGAACATGCAGCGACAGCGGGCACATGTTCGTTTGCGACTACGGCAAAACCCCGACTGGAAAAGCATTTGCCCGAATTCTCGATCAGGTTCTCAACATTGCCGAAGAGAAGATTCCAATTAAACAGATGCCTGGACCGGCCGAAGAATGACCCAACCCCTTCAAGCTTCAGATCAGATTTTGTCTGCTATGCGGCAGCGAGAACCCTATGTCTATGAGGCTAAAATTCAGGTCTGACGGCCCAAACGCCGTCAAGGCCTGGTTTCAGTCGCACCTGCATCTGCAAGGCTATGACGGCATTATGCACGGCGGAGTGATCAGCGCCCTGCTTGATTCGGCAATGACCAACTGCCTGTTTCATCAGGGTATTAAAGCGGTCACCGGCGAATTGAGCATAAAGTTTCACCACCCGGTTCCATGCAATGCCGGGGTTGAAATAACTGCATTAATCGAAAAAGCAGCTGATCCGCTGTTTATTATGGCTGCAGAGTTAAAAACAGACGGTGAAAAAATAGCCAGTGCCCATGCCAAATTCATGAGAATTAACCGCTGATGCTGAAAATTTTCACTATCGTTGATAACGTAGCCATGCCCGGCTATATCGCCGAGCATGGCTATTCTCTTCAAATTGAATTCGGTGGTTTCAAAATTTTATTTGACACCGGGCAAGGCGGCGCCTTTGCAAGCAACGTGGCAAAAGCCGGTATCAGGCCGGATGATTTTGATTTTCTGCTGTTGAGTCATGGCCATTACGATCACACCGGTGGTTTGCCCTATTTTTTCGAAAACAACAGCCATGCCCGTTTTTTTGTTCCAGAAGGCGCAGAAATAGCTCGTTTTCGCCGCAAAGATGATGGCAGCATGAAACCAATAGACATGCCCGAAGTTTCGCGACGCCTGCTTATTGGTCTGCCTGATTCGCGACGACTGAGATTTGATTTTTCCAGGCAAAATTGCCATCTTTTTCCCGGTGCCGGAATAACCGGGCCAGTTCCCCGGAACACTGATTTTGAGCCGTGCGAAGAATATTTTTTCAAAGACTTGAATGCAACAGAAAACGACCCGGTTGCCGACGATATTTCGCTGTGGTTCGAAACAGATACTGGAATAATCATCGTTTGTGGCTGCTGCCATTCGGGAGTAGTAAACACCATCGAAAGAATACGTTTTCTGATCGGTGATTTCAGGTTAAGAGGAATCGTGGGAGGCATGCATCTTAGCGCTGCTCCAAAAAGCAAAATTGAAAAAACCATGCAGTATCTGCAAATCCTTCAGCCCGATTTTATTATTCCGGCACACTGCACCGGTTCAGCTTTTTTCTCTGACTGCCTGGGAAGCCAGACGCAAATTATAAAGTCTGCAGCAGGCAAATCTTTTATCTTCAAATGACAGGCCTTTGCTTATACAAAAGCAGCAGGTTAATTAAGCTTTTCTGAAGAAAGCTTTACAATGGTCAGCATAAAAACCGGAGGTCTGAATATGAAACTTTGCCGATTCCTCGTTGCAGCAATTGCCTTCATTCTATTCGCCGGAATCCTTCAAGCCAAACTTTTACTGCCGATTAAAGCCGACAGATGCTTATCGAAACCTGTAAAGAAATGCTGATTCGACGATCAGGCAGATTGCTTGTGATTTTCTGCCTTTTTTGTGCTTTTTCAATTATCCTGACCACCCCACGATATTCTTCAGCTAACACTGAATCCGGCGTTTTACCAATACTTGATAAAGTCAGCCTGAAACTCAAGTGGAAACACCAGTTTCAGTTTGCCGGCTATTATGCCGCATTGGAAAAAGGTTTTTATCAGGATTCAGGTCTGGATGTTACTATCATTGAACAACAGGATAATGAAAATTCTACCGATGCAATTCTGAAAAACCAGTGTCAGTTTGGTATCGCAGGTTCTGATATGATTCTCAAGCGTTCTGAGGGTAAACCGGTCATTGCATTAGCAGCAATTTATCAGCATTCTCCAATGGTTTTTCTTACCAAAGAATCTTCAGGAATTGAAAACATACATCAGATAGCAGGCAGAAGAGTTATGCTTGAAGAGCATTCAGCTGAACTTCTCGCATACCTGAAATCAGAAAACATAAGCATCAGCCAACTGAAGACGGTTCCACACACTTATGGTGTAGAAGAATTGATTAACGACAAAGTCGATGTAATTTCAGCTTATGCCAATGATGAGCCTTTCAACCTGAAACAAAAAAACATCAACTATCGCATGTTCAGCCCACAATCTTGCGGCATAGACTTCTATGGTGATATTCTATTTACAGTTGAAGACTAGGTAAAGCAACATCCTGCCAGAGTTAAGAAATTTATCGAAGCAAGTTTGAAGGGACGGCAATATGCCCTCCAGCATCCAGAAGAAATTTCCAATCTGATTTTAAACAAATATTCTAAACGACACAGCCTCGAGCATCTTCTTTTTGAAGCCGATGGAGCTCGAAAACTCATACTGCCAGACGTTGTCCCAATGGGCTTTATGAGCAAAGGCAGATGGGAACACATTCTCGAAAAATACCGCAGTTTATGTCTGATTAAAAATCCGGTAAATATAGATAAATTTCTTTATCAGGAAAAGCCGCAAGAAACCAATTATGTTCTGATTGGTTTTCAGATTATTGAAGTAATGCTTGCTCTTCTGGCAATATGGTTCATAGTGCGCTTTATCAGAATCTATTCGTCACACGAATCTCTTGACCAGATAAACCGGAAGATCCAAAGAAAGCTTTTAAAAAATCAGAAAAGATTCTCAATGCTGCTGACCAATCTGCCAGGAATGGCCTACCGATGCAAATTTGATGAAAACTGGACCATGCTTTTTATCAGCAAAGGCTGTTTCGAACTTACCGGATATTATCCGGAGGAATTATTGAAAAACCGAAAGCTATCTTACTCCGATCTCATTGTTCCAGAGGATCGAAAATTGGTGGAAGAGGCGGTAAAATCGAGCTTTCATCGTGGCGATTCTTTTAAGATAAACTATCGAATCAAATGCAAAGATGGTCAGATAAAATGGGTCTTGGGGCAGGGTCGATTCAATTCTACCGCAACCAGTTTCAGGA
>DYKG01000008.1 GCA_020722725.1 Candidatus Methylomirabilis sp. | reverse complement strand
GTATTCATCAACGAAAAAATTCAAATTTCAGTACTCACTTTGCGGAATGTCGGATTTCATTATCATTTACCTGTTTTGCGAAGCTTGCCGGAAAAAGAATGATGATGTAATCGTAAACTGTTTTGACTGCAAAAAAATGCCAGATAACACGTTGAAATTTGTGTTGCTTGGCCCTCATGATGAGGCTTATGGTCTATAAGCCCGCATGTAACCAATCCAGCCTACCATTGAAAATATGGCTGGCCGTCACTGCCAATCTCACCCGAAGTTGATGTCACGTCGAAAACATTGGTTCCATCTGTCAGCTCGGCAGTAATTTCATCGGTGGTCGATCTGATTCGCCAGTCAGCCTTCCCGGTCATGGGGTCAATGGGAATTCGGCGCAGCATTCGATTTTCAACCAGCTCCTGAAGAGAAGCGGGGTAAGCCTCTTTTTCACTCAGACCCGGGGTTTTGGCGACCTTCATCTGATAGAAGCGGTCGATGGCATAGCGTATTTCTCTGAGACGGTCACGCAACAACTGCTCTTTTTCGTGGCGCAGCAGATTTTTACTCAACGGCAGCGCGGTTGACGCAAGAATGCCGATAATCAGCGTACACACCACCAGTTCGAGCAATGTCAGCCCTTTTTTCTCAGTAATCTGCATATTTTTTCCCGGCGGCATCCAATGCTTCAGATGGATTGGCGCCCTGATCGTCATAAAGAAGCACCAGCCCCTTTTCCAGATCAAGGAAATAACGGCCCCGACCTCGGCTTCCCTGCCATTTAACCGGAACTTTCTGCAGCTCGCTTCCTTCTAGTTGAGCCAGACTGGCAGGAAGGTTTCCGGAATTATTCAAAGCATATCGATAAACAGCGGTTCTGAGCTCATTTAATTGAACCTTGAGCGCCGTGTCTCTGGAATTATTCAATACTCTGGAATTGTTATAGCTCGCAATCCCGAAAAGAATGCCGAGCACCGAAAGCACCACCAGCATTTCAATCAGGGTAAAACCAGAATTGTTCAAATGAACAACCAGATTACTTTTTCTAAAAATTTTCATATTCAAATAGACTTCGGTGTATTTCGACCTGCTGCTCTTCTTCAGCCCTGACAAAGCTCACCGGGTTCAATTCATCCGGTGATTTCAGATCGAATTTCATTTTTTTCTGCAACTGCTGCAATGCCGTCTGAAGCGCTGTCATTTCTTTTGATACAGGCAAAACCGGATTGAAAGCAAAGCGGTAGATTTCACGACTGACCATGAAAAAGGCATAAGTTGCCTTCTGCCGATTTTGTTCAGTAGCAGCATCTGCCTCTGCCTTGTTAAGGGTTTCATGAAATCTGGCGAATATCCCGACAAACTGGGGAAACTGCCCTTCAACCTTCTGAAGACTGCGGCTGAGCTGCTTGATCATTTCAGGCCTGACAAGAGCGGGTTTCGGAGCGCCCAGCGCCGGCACTTTGAAGTTATCGGCCCAGATGAAGCGGGAAAGAGCCTCGGAATTTTCATAGACAATCGTGCAAATGAGCATGATTAAAAGGCCAAGCAGAACTTTTTTTTCTCTGGCTCTCAACAAAAGAGTGTCGATTATGTCCTCGCGATGCTTGATTCTGAAATCAATTTTCTTTTCCATCATTTCACCAGCTGTTTCAAGGTTAAACGATACGAACGACCTGCTGAAACCACGATTTCTTCGACAATCAGCGGGTATTTAAGATTTTCAAGTGAGCATACGAAACGCCGCATGTTTTCATAAAGGGCTTCGACGTTCATATTAAGGGTGATACAGGGAACCATAACCCTGTTTTCCGGGTCGCCATTCGCATAGGTTACATCTTTCAGTTCAACCGAAAATTCGGCTGCCATCTTGCCGATGCTGTCGATAACCTGTGGCAACATTTCAATACTCGGTAATTGTTCATCGATGCCCGCCCTGATGGTTTTGAGCCGGTTTAACCGACTTTGTTCAAGATTGTAGCCTGACCGCCTGGTAATCTCACCGCGAGCTTTTTTAAGCTGAGCATCGTATTCTTTTATACGTTCAACATAAAGGTCGCGCTCGGGCTGAATTAAAAACGACGGCAAAAACATGAGAACAACCAGAATAATCAGGGGAAACGGGGCTTTTTCCTTCAGTTTTCTGATTTCATTTGGATTCATCAGGGTAACTCCCCTTTCTGGCCCAGGTAATCAACTTCCAGGCTGAATGCAAGCCTGTTTGCTTCGCCCGTGCTGGTGTGCTTCTTTAATTGAGGGTTGATAAAATCACCGGCCGCATGAAGTCGGCGAACGAACATGGTCAAATCATCAAGCTTTTCTGCCTCACCATCGATAACCACATGCACCAGTTTGTCTGGTCGCGCATTAATACGCTTGAACATTACCGCACCGGGAGTAGTTCTTTCAAGTGCTTCAAACAAACGATTGAAAGTGGTTTTAAAAGCGCTCTGCAATTTTCGATAGCTGTAATAATCTTTTTCAAGGCCGGCAAGAATTTCCGTGTCTGGCTTCAATTTAAGCATTTCAGAGCTGAAGTCTCTGCTTCTGCCATTCAATTCTTTTATGGCAACCTCATAATGACCGTTGAGGGCTGCGAGCACAAAATAGTTGTAACTCCAGAAAAAAACCAGAGTGACCGGAAGACCGTAAAGAATCATCAACGAAGTTTTCAGCATAAAACTCGAGCCTTTGCGAAATACTATCGATGGTTTAAAGTTCAGATAATGCTTCATATTGCTCCTCTACTTGGCCAGAAGCCCGATACATGGGGCAAAAGCCGGCCCGCGCCTGGTTTTTTCAGAATCGAGCTTTTGCACCAGCGGCATTTCTTCAAGGGGGTTAAACAGCATGCAACGGGTAGAAAAATATTCGCTCAGAAACTCGGGCAACCCGGTAAACTGGGCGCTTCCTCCGGTCATGAAAATGCCGGGAAGCCGAGAAAGATTATATTTTTCCTGGAAAAAGCGAAAGGTAACATTTAGCTCGCGAAACCAGTTGCCGAAGATCTTTTCAATCCTCGCCCGCTTGTCGAGCATCTCAAGAACCTGCTTTCGATCAAGAGGGAAAAAGGCTTCACGCTCTTTTGCCCTCTGCGCACAATCGGCATTTAAAGAATCAAGCTCGCCGACACTGCGCGAAAACTCTTCACCGGCCGATTCGATAACCCGCTCATAAATCAGAGCGCCACGGCGATAAGCCTTAACTACGGTGGTTTCATGCCCTATGTGCAGGTTCAGGACTATCTGGTCAACGCATTTCTCGGGAAAAACTTCTTCGAAAAGATTGAATACTCCCAGTGAAGAAGTGTCAAAAGCCATGACTTCAAGCTCAAGATTGGTAGTTACCGAAGAAAGAATATCGATAATGTCTCTTTTCACAGCTGCCGCCATGATTCGATACTCATCCTCACTGCTTGCTTCGTCCTTTTCCAGAATCTGGTAATCGACAAGAACCTCTATACCATCAGGAACCGGCAGGTTCTTTTCAATTCTCCAGTTGAGAAATTCTGTAGATTTCTTTTCAGCTTCACTGAGTTTCATGTCAAAAAGATGCAGCTTGACCCAGCGGTCGGGCAGGCCGATCACCAACCCCTGCCGGGTGCTTCGATTTTTTCGGGTCAAATCGCCCAGAATCTTTTGAAATGCACCGATATCACTGATGAATGGCCGGGTAAAATCTCCGCCGACCAGCCCTTCGGGCAATTCAGCCATGTCAAGGTGTTTGATCCGGTATCCCTGTTTCCCAGGTCCGGGATCAATAGCCACCATTTTTATGCTACTGGTGCCAATATCTACTGCAATAAGATCGGTGTAAAGGTTCATCAGAGCACCCCTTCTTCAAAGGTCACGCGATTCATTTCTTCAAAGGTTGTCAGGCCTTTTTCAACTTTCTGCCAGCCGGCCCGGCGCAAAGGAACCATCCCCTGCTCCATTGCCACTTTTCTTATTTCAAGCGGCGATTGCCGGGTAAGAATCATCTGTTTGATTTTTGGGGTCATTTCAAGAACTTCAAAAATTCCCGAACGCCCCTGATACCCGGTATCGTGGCAATAACGACAGCCATGCCCGCGTTTGAAAGAAACTTGGGAATATTGATCAAAATCAACGGTCAGCTTTTTCATCTCGTCAGTAATGGTAGAGTCTTCACCCAGGCAGTTTTTGCAATTCAGTCTGATCAGGCGCTGCGACATGATAAGATTGAATGAGCTGACAAACTCATAGGGGTCAATTTCCATATTTTCAAGGCGTGAAATGGCATCGATGACATTGTTGGCGTGAATGGAACTGAAAACAAGATGGCCGGTCAATGCTGCGTTGATCGCTATTTTTGCGGTTTCCGGATCGCGGATTTCCCCGACCATAACCTTGTCCGGATCCTGTCTGACGATGGAACGCAGGCCGGAGCTGAAGGTCAGCCCCTTCTTTTCGTTTACCGCGATTTGAACGATGTCAGGCAGCTGGTATTCAACCGGATCTTCAATGGTTATGAACTTGTCTTTGGGAGTGTGAACGAATTTGATTGCCGAATACAGAGTTGTCGTTTTGCCTGAACCGGTTGGCCCGGCCACCAGAACCATGCCATAGGGTTTTTTAACATTTCGTTTGAAAATCAGCAGATCTTCGCCTTCAAGCCCGACTTTTTGTATATCAAGGCCCAGTGCTGATTTATCAAGAATGCGCAGAACAACTGTTTCACCAAATATTGAAGGCAGAACCGAAACGCGAAAATCGACAAAGCGATCATCAATTTTTAATTTGAAACGGCCATCCTGAGGCACCCGCTTTTCGGCAATATCAAGCTGTGCCATAATTTTTAAACGGGAAATAACCGGGTCTCGAAACCTCGGCTCGACGTCTGAAAGCACTTCAAACAGCACTCCGTCGATACGATATTTCACTTTCAATTGCGACTCATAAACTTCAAAGTGAATGTCGCTGGCGCGCTTTCTGACCCCCTTGAGCACAATGGCGTCGACCATGCGCACGACAGTGGTATCCGAGCCAAAGCCTGATGCGGTTGCGATGCCCGGCGCAGGAGATTGATCATCATCTTCCTCTTCAACCACCACTTCAAGTGGTGGAAAATTTTCCAGATCAGCAAACACCACTTTTGAATCGAGGCTGGTTTCCACCATCAGAGACAAAAGCTTCTGCAAGCTGATTCTTGATGCGACCATGGGTACGATTGGCTGACCAAGCTGAACCTCGAGTTCTTCGATTGAATCAACATTACCAGGGTCGGACATAATCAGGTGGATTTCCCGGCTGTCACGCTGGTGAGGAATAAAACAGTAACGTCTCATCAGGGCGACATCAATGCTGTTGAAAAGCTCATCCTTAACCTGGTAATGCGATAAATCCACGTATTGAATTCCAAGTTCCATGGCTACCGCCCTGGCAAAATCTTCTTCAGTTATGACCTTGCGGTCGACAAGAATTTGCCCGATGTTGGCCGGCACTGCGCCGAATTCAGTGATTATTCCCTGGATATAATCAAGAGATATATAGCCTTCCTCTACCAGGATCTCGCAAAGGCTTTTCTTCTTGAAAGTGGTGACATAGGCTTTGATCAGCGATTGATCGGAAACATCCGGGTCCTGTTCCAGCTTTCTCAGGCAACGAACCACGTCACCTGAACTTTCGGCGATAAGCCTTTCAGCCGTCTTTCCATCCACGATTTTCTGTTTGATCAGATAGTCTTTAAAGCTTTCCATTTATTCTGCCTCAATTCAGGTGAGTCGACGCGGTAAGCAGCGGGTAAAGCAGAGCCACAACCATTGTACCCACCACCATTGCAATGCCAAGAAAGAGAATTGGTTCAATCAACGCGGTTATCGCATCAGTAGTCTCGGAGATTTCTTCATCATAATGGTCTGCCAGGTTATCAAGCATCTCGCCAAGATTACCCGATTCTTCACCAACGTGAATAACTTTGACCATAACCCCGGGTGCTCCATGCACCTTTTTCAGCGCTTTTCCGAAACCAAGCCCCTTTTCAAGAAGCTCGGGCAGAACCGAGAATCGGGCCGCCAGCACTTTGTTTTCGAGGGTTTCAAGAACCACGTTCAAGCTGTCAAGCAATGGAATACCACCCTCAATCATTGTACTGAGAGTTCGCGAGAATTGACTGAATGCATAGTTGGTTTCAAGGTCGCGGATAATGGGTATGGTAAGCTTGAAATTATCGAGAAACTTTCTGCCCTCAGGGGATTTTGAATAACTCCAGATGCCAGAAACAACAAAAATAAGGCCAAAAACCAGAATCCAGAACCATTCACTGAGAAAATCAGATGCCCATAGAAGCATAGTGGTCATCAGCGGCAACGGCACATTTACGCTGCGGAAAAACGCGGAAAATTCGGGTACAACAGCTACTATCATATAAGAGACCGCTACTATCGTCACCATCAGAAGAATGCATGGATAAATCATCGCAGCAAAAACCTTGCGCCTGATTGTCATGGTGCTGACAAAAAATTCACTCAGACGCAGAAGGATGTTTTCGAGGGCTCCAGATTTTTCGCCCGCCACGATAGTTTTGATGTAAATTTCGGGAAAAACATCAGGATGACGGCTCAAAGCTGTTGACAAAGCTATTCCCTCACTGATGTCTTCTTTAACCTGTTTGAGTGCCCGGTTCAGCCTGGTGTCAGCAGCCCCTTCAAGAAGAACGTCCAAAGCATCGTTAATCGGCATTCCCGATTTAATCAGGGTTCGAAGCAGTTTGGTAAATTCGTTAAGCTCTTTAATCGAAGCTCCCTGCCCGACCTTGAACATCTTCTGAAATCTTTCAGACAAGGTCACTTCTTCTTTCTCTTCAGAAATAATGTAATAGCCCTGAGCTTGAAAAGCTTTGCGCATTTCGACAAGCGAGCGGATTTCAAAAATTTCTTCTCTTGACCGCCCCTTCTCGTCTGCGTATCGAACCTTGATTCTTTCCATTGATCCGCTCCGGATAAAAAAATCCTGAGATTTTTCCAGATATGTCAGTCTATTGTATTTGCAGCAAAATGACAATTTTTTCTGGAAAAAAATCAGGAATTTTTACAGCAGTGACCCTAACTCCCTTTCAATGCGAGCTTCAGTTGATAAAATGTTCGTTTAATTCTGCCTGTTTTTGTGTAAGCTCCAAGATCCACTGCTGATCATTGTCTATTATGTACTCTTCGACGCTGCCGAACCATTCTCTCGCCGACTGCCGGTCTTCAAGCCGTCTATACAGCTCTCCTACCAGGTAAATCACTACTGGTATATTGTCGGGGTTGGTAATGGTAGACTTTTCAACTGCTTCTTTCAAAAATTTCACCGCAAGCTGCTGCAATTCTATTTCAAGTTTGCGGTTTTCAATCAGCCGGCAACACCAGGAGCCACGCAAATACAAATTGCCGATATGATAAGGATTACGGGCATTTTCTTCGTAAACTTTGCCGGCAACGAAAAACTTCAGGGCTTCTTCGGGAAGCTTTTTTGCAACCGGCATGCTGAGAACCTTTTTAATATATGTCTGGTGAGCCTTGTTTTGGTTAACCATTGACGGAGCATAGTCTTCAGGATAAGCGCAATAGCCGCACTCAGGGCATCTTACCAGGAAAAAAGGCAGTGGGTTTTCCCCCAGATAATGGGGAAAGAAATCCGAGTCCTGGCCCTGATGGGTTACCGACTTAACGATACGCGCCTCAAACGAGGTCGAACATGACGGACAGATAAAACTGCTGGTTTTAAACGATGTTCCCACTGGTTTCTCCTGACTTCAGCCAGAATATATACGTATAACTTGTTCTGTCAACTTTAAATCAATCTGCCAGACAGGCAATTTTTCCCAGATTATCGAGCGGCCAGAATTTTAATTCAGCCCGGCCTTTAATCATCGAACGCTGTAAAAGCCCCCATGACCTTGAGTCATGTGAATTGTTCCGATTGTCACCCATAACACACAGGCTGCCATGGGGTACTCTAATCGGACCATAAGAGCCAAACACATACTCTTTAACGAAATTTTCCTGCATCCGTTTGTGGTTGCGGTACAGATAGCCGTCGCGGATTTCAATGATATCACCAGGAACTCCGACGACCCTTTTGATAAAGTCTTTTTCAGGTTCAAGAGGATAAGAGAATACTACGACATCGCCAACTTTAGGTTCCTGAATCTTATAGATCAGTTTGTTAACGATTATCTTCTCGTGTGAATGCAGAGCAGGTTCCATACAGGCGCCTTCGATTACGAATCCCTGTACAATATATGTCTGCAGAAACAGAAAGAACACCAGTGCTTTTACAAAGTCTTTGAACCAATCCCTTAGTCCGTGTACAATTTTTCCCATCGACCAAACTCCATTTAGGCCTGATTATGTATGTGTACTCCCATTCGGAAGGAATTGATTATTTCATTACCATAAATTTGATTTTTTTTAAAATTGAAATCAATCGGCGCTTTTGGCTCGATAAGCTCGGGGAATTTTTCTGACCGATCGCCCATCTGAGTGCGGGATTTCCGGGGCCGGCCTTGGACCCTGTGGTCGCAGCAGAAGATCTTCGACTGAACACTCTTCCTGCTCAAGGCTCCACTGGTCAAAAAGTTGAACGATTTGATTATGGTCGGCATTTTTGCTGTACATCCCGGCATTCTGGCGTTGTCTTTGAATTTCGTACATGATAACCGCCGAAGCCACAGAGATATTGAGACTTTGAACGAATCCGGCCATGGGCAGAAAAATATTGGCATCAGCAAGTTCGAGAATTTCATCAGAACAGCCGCGTTGCTCATTTCCCATGACCACGATCCATGGCTGAGTCCAGTCAATTGAGCGAAAATCAACCGCTTCTCTCGCCATATGGGTAGCAGTTATTCTGTACCCCTTTGTCTTGAGAAGCGTCAAAGGAACCTTCAAATCATCGACGGTTTCAAGCTGTACCCATTTTTCTGAGCCCTTTGAAACTTCCGGGTTGAGCTTATCGGGCTTTTTGATGTCGGGAAACCAGATTACACGGTTAATTCCGGTGGCATCGGCACTACGAAGAACCGCAGACAGATTGTGCTGGTCGTGAACCCGGTCGAGGGCAAAAATAAGATCAAGTTGCCGGTTATGAATAGCCTCGGCGATTCGATGAAGTCTTCTGGGGGTTGGCATAAGCTTGATTATCCTTCTCTTCTGCTGATTCTGGCGTTGGTTTCAACAAAGCCGTTTTTGATGCTGACACTGTCAATATTGAGGTTGAGCCAGGTTTTTCGCGAGTCAAAAACCGGGTTGATCTTTGCAAATAAAGCCCTTGCCGCATTCCTGGGCAAAACAATTTTGTTCATGGTCAATTTATCGCAGTTAAAATTTACAACCTTTGGATTTACCAGTTCAACTCTGCCAGAAACATTGAAACTGACGGTTAAAAAACCCTTGCGAAACCAACCGCCGATGTTTGCCCGCTCTTTACCCAGGTCAAGCCTCAGATTTCTGAGCGCTTTCGCCCTGGTGTACAGTTCAAAAGCCTTCAAGATGTCGTTTTCTGAAACCTCAGTTTTAAGCTTGATTTCGTCTGACTTCAAAAACCTGATGCGGTTCTGCCGTAACTGCATCAGGTCAAGCTGGCAGTTGGAAAATTCAAAGGTGGCAGTGGCGATGGTCATATTATAATAACCCACCTGACTGCAGATTACCTTGATATTGGAAAATTCACAAGCGAAGCTTGCAGGCTGGTATTCTACCTGAACAAAAGCCGGTCGCGGGGTGATTTTTCCAATCAGAGAAATTTCTGGTTCGAGATAACCAAGCAGTTTAAAAATTTCTGTCGATCTAAAGCCCTCGGGCGTTGACAAGGCGCGCATGAAACCACTCTTCAACTGCCGATCAAGGTCTGATTCTTCAGCAATCAATGGGCTGAGAACCACACCCAAATGCAAAATCAAAAAAATATATGAATTAAATCGTTTTTTGTTCATTTAACGCCTCAACAATTATTAATGCAGTTTTAAGCGGAATTCCAGCTTTTTTTTGAATTTCTTCCGCTCCAGCTTTGACAGCCATGGCAGTCGAACCGAACACCCCAATTACCTTGCGAAGAACCACCGGACCGACTCCTGGCAGATTCAGCAGTGCTGAACGTACGGTCTTTCTTGTGTGAGTTTTCTTCTGAAAGTTATTGGCAAAACGATGGGCTTCATTGCGCAACTTTATGATTATTCTCATTCCTGTTGAGGCAAGAGGCAATTTTCTTTCGAAGCCATCACTGCTTACAAGAAGCTCTTCCCGCTTTGCAAGACCAAGCAGAGCAACATCGACTCCCGCTTCTACAAGAACTCTTTCGGCAGCCCTGACCTGGGTTATGCCTCCATCCACGATCAACAGATCGGGCATTGCTTTGTTCTCCTGCTGCAGCCGTGCAATACGCCGCCGCACCACTTCAGCGATTGAAGCCGGATCATCCCCGCCTTCCGCCTCTTTGATGTGAAAAAGCCGATAATCAGATTTTTTGGGCAACCCGTTGACCGCCACAACAAGTGAAGCAACCGGATCAACACCCTGAATATGAGAAATATCGATGCATTCAATTCGCACCGGTGCTTTGGCAAGTTGAAGGCGTTGTTGCAGATCAATCACACCAGCATTGATTCTTGGGCCGGCAATGGTTTTGAGATTTTTCAATATCTCAAGAGCGTTCGTATCAGCCATCGCCATCAATTGCCTGAACTGGCCACGAACCGGTTTCATAATACTGACCTTTCGGCCGCTCAAACTGCTCAAAAGCTCTTTCAGGGAGTCAACCCCTTCGGGAATCCGGGAAACATAAATCAACTGAGGAATCAGATTTCGATCATAAAAACGCTGAAAGAGAGAAGCAAGCACCTGCTCTGTTTCTGCGCCCGGTTCACGTTCAACATCGATTATTCTGTTTCCGAGCAGCTTACCGGCCCGGATAAAGAAAATAGAAACCACAATTCGATCCGGGGTCTGGCTCAGCCCCCAGATATCAGAATTAACCGGCTGGACAAATTCGACTTTCTGGCTTTCAAAAAATCGTTTTAAAGCAGTTAAGGTATCGCGAAGTTCAGCCGCCTCTTCATAACGGAATTCGGCGGTCAACTGCCTGAGATTGTGCTCCATTTCTTCGTAATCGGGCAATGTTTTACCAGAGAGCACGTCAATTGCCTGATTTATCGAGCATCGATAAACCTCAGGCGAAACTTTTCCAAGACAGATTCCCTGGCAGACACCAAGATGGTATTTCAAGCAGGGGCGCTGCACCCTGCCCGGCACAAATCGCCGTTCTGAAGTGCACAGTCGGCAGGTTCGACACAGCAGATCGAGAATGCGGTTCAAATCAAAAGCATTGGGAAATGGGCCAAAATACTGATTTCCGTCACGAAAACTTACCCGGCGCACCTTTTCAATTCTTGGGTAAGGATCTTTGATAGTAACCCTGACATAAGGGTGAGTTTTGCTGTCTTTAAGCAAAACATTATATCTGGGCTTATGCTTTTTGATCAGGTTGTTTTCAAGAATTAGCGCTTCTGTTTCAGTGGCAGTAACAATGAATTCGATATTCTCTATGGCTGAAACCAATACGGCGGTTTTCTGGTTATCATGGTGCCGGGCAAAATAAGATCTGACGCGTTTTTTAAGCGATCTAGATTTGCCGATATAAATGATCTCGTCTACCCGGTTTTTCATAAGGTAAACCCCGGGCGTATCAGGTAAAAGCGTCAGAATTTTATCAAGTTTCTCGCGGTTCATCGGGTGAATTCATTTCTTTTTCTTTTTTTCCGACGACTTGCCCTTACTTTTATCTTTTTCGGCTGTCTTTTCTTCCTCGGAATCCCCTGCTGGAACCGCCTTCTCAACGTTAAAATACTGCAGATTTTCGTTAAATCCGGATTTAACAAAATAGCCGGTCAGCATAACCGGGCCATCGAGAAGATCTTCTTTTCTAACAATGGTTAAAAGCTGAAGATTTGATTTAAGTGGAATACGCCGGCGGTCTTCGGTCTGAAGCACCCAGCGCAGCATCTGTCGACGTCTGTTTATCTGCTGCTTCTCGGGCACGATCTTACCTTTCAGGCGCTGACGGGCATCGGCTTCGCAAACATCTTCGATCGGCTTTCCCCGCAACATCAGACTTGGTTCCAGTGGCTCGGCCTTTTCATACAATTTTACCGATTCTGATGCAATTTCTCCCGGTGCAGAAGCGATAAGGGTTTCTTCATCTTCAAACGGGATTTCGTCAGGAATTGGGGTCTCATAAATTTCAGAAGCGATTTCTTCTGAATCTGAGGCGCCAGAATTCTGACTGGCCTGGCTTGCGATATGGGATTCAAGAGAAACTTCCACTGGCTCAAGACCCTGAACGGCAGTCGAGGAGGCGAGCTCTTCTGCCCGGCCTTCGGCAATGAAGCCAATCACTGTCGCAATCATAAACAGCCACAGACAAGCACGAAAGATGCCCATTGAATCCACTTCTCCAAATCGTGTAATTGCAACATGATAGCACCAAACAGTTGCGACCTGCTACCCCCGGCCGGCAGATTTCTTCAAATTGATGAACAAATAAATTCTTAGTTTGAAATATTGATGAGTATTGCATAGAATGTAAAAAAATCATTCGAGGTGATTATGAAGACATTAATTGAACCTTTCAAGATCAAAATGGTTGAACCAATTTCTCAAACGACCGAAAAACAGAGAGAAAAATTCCTTAAAGAAGCTGACTACAACCCTTTTCTAATCAGGGCGGAGAACATTCTGCTCGATTTTCTTACCGATAGCGGAACCGGTGCCATGAGTGACCGGCAATGGGCCGCAATGATTACCGGCGACGAAGCTTATGCCGGCAGCAAGAGCTTTTATAATTTTGAATCGGTGGTAAAAAAAATCACGGGTTTCAAACATATCATTCCCACACATCAGGGGCGGGCTGCAGAGAAAATTCTCTTTGCCAACACGGTTAAGAAGGGCGATATGGTGCCAAACAACACCCACTTTGATACTACCAGAGCCAATGTAGAATATAACGATGCCGAAGCAGTGGATCTGGTAATTGCTGAAGGCAAACAGCCTGCGCTGGTTCATCCTTTTAAAGGCAATATTGACCTTGAGAAGCTTGAAGCCTTTTTGAAAAAGAACCACAAAAAATCCCCGGTTGGAATGATGACCGTCACCAACAATTCTGGCGGTGGGCAGCCCGTTTCAATGGAAAATCTGCGCAAGGCCTCAGCTATTTATCGTAAATACAAAGTGCCTTTCTTTATTGATGCCTGCCGTTTTGCTGAAAACGCCTATTTCATCAAAATCAGGGAAAAGGGCTACGAAAAGAAATCGGTTCTCGAAATTGCCCAGGAGATGTTTTCTTACGCTGATGGCTGCACGATGAGCGCTAAAAAAGACGGCATGGTTAACATTGGCGGCTTTCTTGCAATGAATGACGACAGTCTTGCCGCCAACTGCCGCAACCTTCTCATCCTCACCGAAGGCTTTCCCAGTTACGGTGGTCTGGCAGGGCGTGATCTCGACGCCCTGGCAGTCGGCCTGATGGAAGCCCTCGACGAAGAATACCTGCGTTATCGAATCAGAACGGCTGAATACATGGGTGAACAACTTCTGGCGGCCGGTATAGGCATAATCAGGCCAACCGGGGGCCACGCGGTGTACATCGACGCAAAATCCGTTTACCCGCATATTCCCCCCCACCAGTATCCAGGTCAGGTGCTGGTTTGCGAGCTCTACAAAAAAGGTGGGATCAGAGGAGTGGAAATCGGGTCGGTTATGTTCGGTAAAAAAGATAAAAAAACGGGAAAAGAGATTCCCGCAGCCATGGAACTGGTTCGCCTGGCCTTTCCCCGCCGGGTTTATACCCAAAGCCATTTTGACTACGCGGTGGAAGCAATAATCGAAACCTTTGAATGCCGCAAAAAAGCAAAAGGACTGAAAATTGTCTGGGAACCGCCTTTCCTGCGCCATTTCACCGCCAAATTCGCACCGGTAGGCTGAAAATTTCATGAAAAACCTTCTGTCTCATGCGAGTTTGCCTGAAATAATCAAGCATAACGTGCGAGGCGGCGTCGGTGAAGTCAGATGCCGCGACTACCTTAAACTGGAACCCGATGGTGTGCCCTTTGATGCGATGAGGCTAAACGAGATGCAGCCGGGAGCCACGATTCCAGAGCATTGCCATGAGGACAGCGCCGAAATGTATTATATCATTTCCGGCAAAGGCACCGGCATTCATAACGGCAGCAGGTTCGACGTGCAGCCCGGTGATGCCTGGCTCTGCCGGCGGGGCGAAACCCACGGCATATTGAATGATCTGCATGAAAATCAGGTTCTGTCTTTTATCAGTATCTATTTTGCCGAAAAGAAGTCGTGAAAAAAGATTTTCCATCATCTCAGGGGGTATTTCCTTTAAAATTTGCACATCCTCAGTCATACCATTAATTGTATACACTTAAAAGTTTTTTTAATTTTCTCTAAAATGCAAAACTGGCCGCCATCTGCAAAAATTGCAAGGCGGCCGGCAATGATTCAAATTTAAATCAGTTTTTCAGAAAATCAGCAAGAATCTGGTTGAAAGTCTGGCTGGGCCGCATTGCCCTCGTAACTTTTTCGGTGTCAGGGTGATAATAGCCGCCGATATCCAGGGCATGACCGCGGGCGGTGTTGATTTCTGCCAGCATTTGGTCGCATTTTTCACTCAATTTCTCAGCCAGAGGCGCAAAGCGTTTTTTCAGTTTTTTATCCTGATTCTGGGCCGCCATTGCCTCAGCCCAGTAACGGGCAAGATAAACATGGGTGCCGCGATTGTCGATGCCTCTGGTTGCATCACGAGATGGGGCGATGTTTTCTTCAAGAATCTTGCCAATCGCATCATTCAAAGCTTTGCCGAGAATTTCAGAAGTCGGGTTGTTCTGGCGCCGGCCAAAATCTTCCAGTGAAACGCTTAGAGCAAGAAATTCACCGAGCGAATCCCAGCGCAGGTGCCCTTCTTCAACAAACTGCTGAACATGCTTGGGGGCAGATCCGCCCGCACCAGTTTCATAGAGACCGCCGCCATTCAGCAATGGCACGATAGAAAGCATTTTGGCGCTGGTTCCCAGCTCGATAATCGGAAAAAGGTCGGTCAGGTAATCGCGCAATATGTTGCCGGTAACCGAAATCGTGTCTTTTCCTTCTTTGCAGCGTTGCAAAGTTGCCAAAATGGCATCGCGCGGGGAGAGAATCTGAATGTCCAACCCTTTGGTGTCGTGATCCTGAAGATAACGCTTTACTTTTGCGATCAAGCTGCGGTCGTGAGCTCGCTCGTCGGTAAGCCAGAAATAAGCCGGGGTTTTGGTTATTCTTGCCCGATTAACCGCAAGCTTGACCCAATCTCTGATCGGCAGATCTTTGGTCTGGCACATTCTCCAGATATCGCCTTTTTCAACATTGTGTTCCAAAAGCACTTTTCCATCGGTATCGATGACTTTAACAACGCCATCAGCCGGCATTTCAAAAGTTTTGTCATGTGAACCGTATTCTTCAGCCTTTTGAGCCATCAGACCAATGTTTGCCACACTGCCCATAGTTCGAGGATCAAAAGCTCCGTTTTCGCGGCAGAAATCGATTGTACTCTGATAGATGCCGGCATAGCAGCGGTCGGGTATGACGGCTTTCATATCATACATTCCACCATCGGGACCGTACATTTTGCCGCCGGATCTAATTGAGGCAGGCATCGAAGCATCGATGATAACATCGCTGGGAACATGCAGATTGGTAATACCTTTATCTGAATTTACCATGGCCAGCGGCGGCTGCTTTTTCAGGACTTCCTCAATGTCTCTCTGAATTGCCTTCTGTTGATTTTCAGGCAGAGTTTTCATTTTTTCAAACAGTTCACCAAGACCATTATTCTGGTTGAATCCGATAGCCTTAAAAGTTTCGCCATGCTTTTCAAATAAATCTTTGAAAAAAACACTGACGAAATGCCCGAACATTATCGGATCAGAAATCTTCATCATTGTTGCCTTCAGATGTACCGAAAACAGCACTCCCTTTGCTTTGGCATCTTTAATCTGCTCGTCGATGAAAGTACGCAAAGCCCTGACGCTCATACATGAAGAATCAATTACTTCTTCAGCAATCAGATTCAATTTTTCCTTGAGTATCTTTTCGCCGCCGTTTTTTTCATAAAAAACGATTTTTACCGGCCCGTCTTTTTCTACAATGCAGGATTTTTCACTGCCAAAAAAGTCATTGCTGGTCATGTGAGAAACATGGCATTTGGAATCTTTCGACCACGCACCCATAGAATGAGGGTGCTTTCGGGCATAATCTTTTACCGGAGCAGCCACCCGACGATCGGAATTGCCTTCGCGCAAAACCGGGTTCACCGCACTTCCAAGCAATTTTGCATAGCGGGCTTGAATCTCTTTTTCTTTATCATCTTTGGGCTCAACGGTATAATCCGGAATTTTGTAACCCTGCCCCTGTAATTCCTTAATTGCCGCCAAAAGCTGAGGAATAGATGCGCTGATATTTGGCAGTTTAATAATATTCGCTTCAGGTCTTCTGGCAAGTTCGCCAAGAAAAGCCAGATCATCACTTACTTTCTGTTCGGCGGTCAGGAATTCAGGGAAACTGGCGAGAATTCGCCCGGCAAGAGAAATATCACGAAGCTCAACCCTGATCCCGGCGGGGGCTGAAAAGGCCTCGATTACCGGCAAAAGCGATACAGTTGCAAGAGCCGGTGCTTCATCGGTTCTGGTATAATAAATTTTGGGTTCCTGAAGGCTTGTCATAACTTTATTCCTTTCTAATCCGGCGGCCTTTTATATAGGGGCTGTTCAGTCATTTAATCTTTATTGGCGATTGAGTTACTTATCTGGCAAAGACTATCATACGAATTTATTTTCGTCAATCAATACCCCTGCCTAAAACTGTATCGATCAAATCTTTTAGCCTGGCCAGACCGAAAGGCTTTGAAAGGGCTCCCTGAAACCCGAAGTCGGAAAAATTTGTCAGAACAAGATCCTGGGAATAACCGCTCGCCACCACAATACTGGCATCAGGAAGAATGGACAGAATCTTTTCAGCCGCCTCTCTCTGGCGGTGACCGATGGTGAATACCCCATGCTCAAACACACAGCCGAGGGTCTGAAAGTCTGCCGGGGGGAAGCGCGAATCAGACTTGGGCACCCGGTTTCCAGGCCGCTTGCGTCAAAGACCCGCAGAAAGAAAGCATCAGCCGAAAACGTCGAAAACCCAACCCTGTTTGAAAACCTGCGAAAACTTCGCCTGCTGCTGGCAAGACGCATGGGTCTGCCACCCTACATGATTTTTGCCGATTCGGTTCTGATGTCGCTGACAACCATCAAGCCCGAGAAACTCGATGAGCTTTGTGAGATCAAAGGAATCGGCGAACACAAGCGTGACCGCTATGGTGAAGTTTTTCTTAAAGTCATCGCGGGCTCGACTCCAGAAGAGGCAGCCGAAACCTTCAAAGAATAGACCGCCGATTGGCATGATAAAGAAAATTGTCCTGTAAATGCCTTTAAATTTTCTAATTTTTGTGAATTTTTGCCAGCTGGGTTATAATTACAAAAAAAATTCAAGGAGTATGGAATGGCTGACAAGCCCGACCTTCTTTCGCGACTGTTTCGCTTAACCAAAGACAATCTTAAGAAGCAGCAGTACAATAAAGAAGAAAAGAAGACACAAGCGGCCAGACCATCCACCACCGCCCCAAACAAAGACAAGGCTCCCGAAAAGGGTTCAGCCAAGATCAAAGTTCCATTAAGCGGCAGCAAGATAGACCTTTACCAGACCTGCCCCAAAAAATTCCATTTTACCCATATCAGTAAAGTTCGAAAAGGCAATGCCCCCGGCGCTAATTTAAGCTGCGACCAGTCTTTGCATGCAGCACTGCGCGATTTTTACCGGGGTTATAAACCAGGCGAACCGTTTAAAATTGAGCAGCTCGCCCAAAGTCTGATAAAAAACTGGGACAAAAAAGGCTATCAGAACCCTGAAGAAGAGTTGAACTTCAAAAACCTGGCCACCGCTGCGATGAAAAACTATTTTGAAAAATTCTGCCGGGTGCCATCGCGCCACGTTGAAACAGATTATTTTTTCAAAGTCGATATGTTCGGTGGCGAATACTCAGGCAAAATCGACCGGGTTGACCGCTTACCTGATGGTTCTCTTGAACTGATCGATTATAAAACCGGCAAATTACCAATCGGTGGTGTAACTGAGCTGGAACAAAGCCTGACAGTTCAGCTTCTTTTTCACGCCACAGAATGTATCTGGCCGGGAAAAGTCAAAAAGATTTCATTCATATATTTGAATGAAAATGAAACATTGACCGTGATGCGCAATCCGTCTGAATTAGCATTGGCACAGAAACGTTACCTTGATCTCTGCGAGAAAATATACCAGGGCCAATTCAACCCGATCAGATCTTCAGCCTGCAATTACTGTGATTACCGGGATATGTGCCCGGTTGGGCAGATTCCAACTCTTAATTCTTCGAAACTTAAGACTTTTCTTGATTGTCCGCACAAATACGAGGCGTATTATGTCAAGAAAACCGAGCGCAATTTCGACGAGATTCCATCTATCGATCTTGCCATCGACAGACCGATTCACGAGGCCCTTGCCGCCCTTCATCGCGATTACCTGCCCTCGCCAAATCTAACCGCAGAATCATTCGTTTATTCGAAATTCTTTAAAGCTGTGGGAAAAGACCTGCCGGAAGAAATGACTGACGAGATGAAAAACCTCGGTCGTGAAATGCTGCAAAGCTATCTGACCAGGCTGTTCCCACAGTCAAAAACCTGGAAAACCAACGAATTCATCGAATTTGAAACCGGCAAGTTCCGCTTTCAGGCCACCATAGACCGCATTGATGCTGACAGTTCCGGCAACCTTACCCTGATCGATTACAAAACCGGGCGGCGCATCAATTCAGAGAATGAGCTGCGCAATGATCCGGTTATCGCAGCAATCTGTGCGGCCGCCGAAGCAGTTTTTCCCGGCCGGGTAAAAAAATTCGCCTTCCTTTATCTGCGCCACGGCGAGAAAATTGAAATTGACATTGATGAAATGATGATCAGAAAAGGCAATCAGTTGCTTAACTCGGTTGGTGAGCAGATCAAAGCCAAAAACTTTGAACCGCTGGGCGGGCCGGTCTGTTCGACCTGTGCGGCCGCAGTGGGTTGCACCTCGCGCAAAACGACGATCTCGATGTCCAAGCTTCAGACCATGCGTGATTGCCCGAAACGCTACCGGTTTCGCTACATTGACAAAGCACCGGTTCCTGACAGCGAAAAACCGGCACAGGTTCTGTATCAGACCCTGCAGAGCGTTCTTCAGACAACAGTTGCTGCCGGCAAACTGGAAGACGCAACCAGCCTGCTCGAAAAAGCGGCGGCCACGCTGCCCCCTTCCGACCAGCTCAGCGAATCTGGTCGCAAAGAGGTCATGGAAAAGGCTTACAAGGCTTTCATCAACTTCACTCAACTGAATAAAGGAGGGTTGCCGAAAATTCACACCCTCGGCGAGTCGGTTCGACTGCCTTATGAAGATGTTATTCTGACAACGCGATTCGATCGCATCGACATTCTGCCCAACGGCAATCTGCATGTGGTTATTTACAAAACCGGCAAAAAAGCGCTGACACCCCATGAGGCCCGGCTTGACCTGAGCGGGGTTTATAACTGGTTTATCGCCGACCGCCTGTACCCCGGGCGGGTCGAAAAGCTGTCATATCATTACCTGTTGACCGGAGACGTGGTGCCGTTTACGCCGTCACAGCAGGATCTAGAAAGGCTTAAACTCAGCATCGAAGAGTTTCTTGCAGAAAATGCCGCCGGCGAATTTGAAGGTCAGCGCAATCCGCTATGCAGTTACTGCGATTACCTGGAAATTTGTGAAGACGCAAAAACCATGCTTCTTTCACCTTCGAAAATCAGCTGCTTTCAGAGCTGTCCGTTGAAATATCAGATGAAATACATTGACCGGGTTCCCAAAGAAGCTCGCCCCACACCAAATCTCAGCTTCGATCGTTCGATTCACTTTGCTTTGCGGGAATTTCACGAGAACTACAATGCGAAACAATTCAAAAAGAACCCATTTCGCCAGATTTTAAATAAATATTGGATTCGTGACGGATATGCAGACTCTGAAGAAGAAGAACGATTCAAGGTGAGGGCAAATATATTTTTAGAAGATTATTTCAAATCTTTGACCGGCAATGAAAAACCGATCATGTTTGAAGTTTCAGCACGCTGGAACTGGAACGGAATTGACACAGTGGTTCAGATTGATCGGGTGGATGAACTGCCTGATGGCAAGCTTGAGATAATCGATTACAAAACTGGCAGGAAAGTTCCCGATGAGCGCGTACTCAACGAAGACTCCAGCCTGCTGAACATGTTTCTCGCTGCCAATCAGAAATGGCCGGGAAGAATTGCCAGGGTTTCGTATCATTACCTTTCAAATAATAGGCGCTACAGCCTTGACCCATCAGAAGATGACATAAAAGCTCATAAAATCAAAACAGCAGAACTGGTTGAACTGATTAATAAAAACGAATTTGAGCCGAACAAAGGGTCGCTCTGCGCCTGGTGCGAATTTTATGGACCCTGCCCGGAATGGAAAGTCAAGCCCCATGAAATGGTCGGCGAAACCCAGGAACAGTTCAGGCAGCGCATCAGATTAAGTTATTCAAAAATGAGTCTGTATCTGAACTGTCCACGATCTTACCGCAAGCTTTATATTGACAAAGTCCCGCCCAAGCCGCAACCATTTTTCAGCTTCGGCACAACAATACATGAGACTTTCGAGCGGGTTTACGATCCAAGAAACCCGATTCCCAAGCCAAGCCTCGAAGAAGTGCTGCGAATTTACGATGAAGTTCGCCTGACCCACCGCGAAGGTTTTGATTCAGACGCAATCGAACAACAATACCGCCAGGATGGAATTCGCCAGATAACCATGTATTATAATCGGTTCATCAGGGATTGTGATTTCAGGCCAGCCTATTCGATTGAGGAGTATTTCGAGATCCCGTGTGGCAAATATGCAGTGATGACCGGTTTCATCGACCGCATCGACAAGCTCGAAGACGGTACCTGCGAAATTCTCGATTACAAGACCGAACCGACAATGCGTAGTCAGGAAGCGGTAGATGCTGATAAGCAGCTGAGCATCTATTACTGGGCCTGTGAAGATACTTTTGGTTTGAAAATCAGCAAACTATCATTGCTGATGCTTGATCATG
This sequence comes from Candidatus Methylomirabilis sp., assembly GCA_020722725.1. Classification (GTDB taxonomy): domain Bacteria; phylum Muiribacteriota; class Ozemobacteria; order Ozemobacterales; family Ozemobacteraceae; genus DYKG01. Next base: position 73,608 of record DYKG01000008.1, on the reverse strand, counting down.
ACTGCAAGGTTGAAACGACCCGCACGCGTGATGATATTCCCAAAGTTGTTGAGTCAATTGATAAAACAGCCTATGCAATGATTCATGAAAAAGAATTCAAGCCCAAAAAAAACAAGTACTGCAAAAGCTGTGACCATCTGCACGATTGTCCTCTCAAAGACGAAATTCTCACCGACGAATCTCTTATCTCGATGAAAAAATTCTGATTGAGCTTGATGAAGTTAATTGAAAAATTTCAGGGCACAAACGTAAGTTCAAATGCCAGCGTGTTTGTTTTGATATGATTCATTTTCATGTAAAAAATCATCTGGTAAACACCAAGAGGCGCGATTGAGGTATCTGCGGGAGCAAACGGAATATCCACTTCCCAGCGCCCTGAATTCTCATTGGTGCCGATCATAGTGGGAATCTCGATTGGTTCTGCATACTTGGCAAAAAATGCAGCAGTATCAGAGGCAGTGCAGTCAGTAGTTACCGTTTGTGCTCTCAGATTGTTGAGAATAACCCCGGTGGTCGATGAACCGATTACCCCAACCGGCTCGGTTTTCTGGTCCTGAATTGTCTTAACAAAGCCAAGAAAGGCAGTCGCCGTGGCAACCTTCCATGGCGAGGTCCAGGTGCACGCGATCGACATGATTCCACCACCGCACTTTGAAATGCTGTTGTTCTGCACCTGCAAATCATAAATCGTGGGGGTAACAAAAATAGGCTCAGGCTGAGGTTCTGGCAGAATGCCGGTTTTTTCGCTACAGCCAGGCGAGATCACAGTCACGGCCAATACCAGCATAACTAGCAGCAGATTTTTTTTCATGGCACCTTCCGTCTTGGTTATTCATATGAATTATCGGAAAAATACTGAGTTTTTTTCATTTTTTGTTTGTCAATTACAGGTAAAACTTCTAAAATGCTGAAAATATTTACTTGGGAGAATAAAGATGAACGCGCAGCAGATGGAAATGGAAAAGAATGCTCTGAATGACAATCCTTTGATGAAGCGCAGCGGCCTGCCTGAATTTGAAAAAATTCAGCCTTCACATGTGGTTCCCGCAATGAATGCGACGCTGGATCAGATTGAAGCGGAACTCTGCAAAATTGAAAATAAAATTATTCCAACCTGGGAAGGCCTTTGCCAGCCCCTTGAAGACCTCGACCTGCATTTTGAATATACCTGGGGAGTAATCAACCACCTGATCAGCGTTAAGAACTCAGATGAGTTGCGGCAGGCTTACCAGGAAATACTGCCGAAAGTTGTGACTTTCAGCCTGCGAATGTCGCAGAGCAAGCCGATATATGAAGGATTGAAGGCAATCAGGGCCGGAAGAGAATTTGCCAGCTTCAACGAAGCCAAAAAACGAATTATTGAAAAAAAGCTTAAAGCAGCTGAGCAGGCAGGGGTCGGCCTTGAAGGCAAAGAAAAAGAAAGATTCAACGAAATCGCCAATCGGCTTTCAAAGCTGAGCACCGATTTTTCCAATAATGTTCTCGATGCCACCAAAGCTTTTGAGTTGATAATAACTGACCCAAAAGATACGGAAGGCTGGCCCGGCAATTTGAAGAACCTGACTTCCCAGTCATGGGCAAAAGAAAAGGGCAACAAAGATACCAAAGCCGACCCGGAAAAAGGCCCATGGCGGGTGACTCTCGACTACCCGATTTCAGGGCCGTTTTTGCAGCATTGCCGCAATGCCGAGTTGCGCCGTCAGGTGTATCACGCACAGATGACCAAAGCGTCAGAGGGCAAGCTCGACAACACACCTTTGATCAATGAAATTCTGAAACTTCGCCGTGAAGAAGCCAAAATTCTTGGTTTCGAGACTTTCGCCGAACTCAGCCTCTCGAACAAAATGGCAACAACCGTCGAAGCGGTAAGAAAAATGGGCGACGAGCTTGCCGAAGCAGCCATGCCGTTTGCACACAAAGAGCATGAAGAACTGAAAAAGATCGCTGCCGAAATGAAGCATCCGGGCGAATTGAAACATTGGGATATGGGATTTTACGCTGAGCGACTACGCGAAAAAAGCTTCAATTACACTGATGAAATGCTCAGGCCGTATTTCCCGCTTCCACGCGTATTAGATGGCCTGTTCAGTCTTGCTGAAAGGCTTTTCTCGATCAGTATCGTTCAGTTCAAAGGCCAGTTTCCCAGATGGAACGAAGATGTAATGTTTTTCGAAGTTCGCAATGAAGCTGGGCAGGTAATTGCCAATTTCTACCTCGACCCCTACTCCCGGCCCGCTGAAAAGCGTGGTGGAGCCTGGATGAATGAATGCTTTGGCCGCAGAATAATCAATGCAAAAGTAAGAAACCCGGTTATCTATCTGGTCTGCAATGGTACCCCACCGGTGGGTGAAAAGCCTTCTTTAATGGGCTTTGGCGAAGTACAAACTCTGTTTCATGAATTTGGCCATGGTCTTCAGGGCATGCTTACCACGGTTAACGAGGCCGAAGCCGCTGGAATCAACGGAGTTGAATGGGATGCTGTCGAACTTGCAAGTCAATTTATGGAAAACTGGTGTTTTCACAAGAAGACCCTGCTTGGCATGACCAGACATTTTGAAACTGGCGAACCTCTTCCTGAAGATCTTTTTGAAAAAATCAAAGCTTCAAAGAATTTCCGTGCCGGAACAGCGATGCTGCGCCAGATCGAATTCGGCCGCGTTGACATGTACCTGCACCACGAATTCGAGCCTGAAGGCAAAGAAACCCCGCAGCAGGTTGCTGAGCGGATCGCCCGCCAGTGCAGAGTCATTGCGCCTTACGAACATGAAAAATTTCTCAACAGCTTTTCCCATATTTTTTCGGGCGGCTACAGCGCCGGCTATTACAGCTACAAATGGGCCGAGGTTCTCAGCTCAGATGCCTTTGCTGCGTTTGAGGAAGCGGGACTGGAGAATGAGAACAAAATCAGTGAACTGGGTCGCAAATACCGCGACACCATTCTGGCACTTGGTGGAAGCAGGCATCCCAGCGAAGTATACCGTCAGTTTCGCGGCCGCGATGCCACAACTGAAGCTCTGATGAAGCATTCAGGTCTAAAATAGCCCATGTTTTTTCCGCTGCACGATCAGAATAATGAGTCAGTAAAAACGATTCCAATAGTGAGCTACACCATTATCGGAATCTGTCTGATCGTGCATCTCTACTGGATGATTCTTGGCTTTTCTGACCCATCTCAGAAAAGCCAGATTCATTTTCTTTACCGCCACGGCCTGGTTCCGTCTGTCTTTCTTAATGGCGAAAGCACATACGGGGTTGGGTCTTTCGAACAGTATTTAGGCAAGAAGGAAATGAAGCGAATCAAAGCCATGCCGGCAAATGCTGAAGAGAAGAAGCTTGCCGATATGGCAACGGTTGAAAGTTCACTTTTCTGGATTTATCTCATGCCATTGACCTGTATGTTCATGCACGGCGGTTGGATGCACTTGCTGTCAAACATCTGGTTTTTCTGGATCTTCACCGACAACGTCGAAGAAAAAATGGGCAGCTTCAAGTTTCTGCTTTTTTATCTGACCGCCGGTATTCTTTCAAGCCTTGGGCATGTACTGATTCGAATCGATTCGGTCGTTCCGCTGGTTGGAGCCAGTGGAGCGGTCAGCGCGGTAATGGGAGCCTATGTCATTATGTTCCCTTCAAACCGCATCACCACTTATTTCTGCCCAATCTGGTTTTTCATCAGGCGAATAGATGTACCGGCCTTTGTGGTTCTTGGCATGTATTTGCTGATCAACTTCCTTTCCATGACCTCTGCGACCAATAGTACGACGGCGTTTGACGCGCATTTTTTCGGTTTTCTGGCTGGACTGACTTTTGGGTTCCTGTTCCGGGAGAAAAAAGTTCAAACCTGATTCTTCTGACCGCGAAAAAACATCAGCGAATAGATAACTACGCTGGAAAAGGTTATTGGGAAAAGACAGACTTCAGAAATCACGGCAAGAAAGGTTGCAAGAATTTCGGTCATTTTGCCAGGCAGTACGGGAACCAGAAAGGTAAGGGTTTGTGTTGAAGTGCCGGAAATAAGCATCATAATAAAGGTCGAAAAAATTATCAGCGTCGAGAATTTAACTTTATTCTGATTAAAGATTTTTTCAGCCATACCGAATGCATCGGCCTTATTTTCGAGAACACTGACCGGTTCGATAAACAAAAATTTGAAATAAACCGAAGCCATGACAAAAATCATCATCAGCAAACCGATAAGCTTGGTTAACGGCGCAATAAAAACAATTTCAGGGTAGCTTTCACCGCTTGCGATAACTGTACCACCAATCATAAGCGCGGTAATCGACCAGGCAATCAGATAAAAATACTTGCGCAGAGAATTGGAAAAAACATGAGAATAAAGGTCATTGACCCTGCTGTGCCATTCTGACGATGAGCCTTCACGACCATGAACGAAATCTTCAACCATGCATACGGTAAGTATCTTCCACTCAACAAAAATGCCAAGCGCTTTATAGGCACAATAGGGAGTCGCCAGAATCGCGAAAAAACCTGCAACCGGCACGCTCATAAACTTAAAGATTCCGAACAAAAAGCCAGCTACCATCATCATCAGTAAAAAGCGCAAGAATTTTCGTCCGGTTTCGAATGAAAAAAACCACACATGCTTCTGATAAAGACGCATGGTCAAGTCGAAAATCTCGCTTACCGAAGCCTCATCCGGTGGAAGTATGGAGAATGATCCGGCCGGAACCCGGGTACACAGACTTCCTTCGACCCTTGCCAGCTCAACTCGAAGAAAAGCCTGGCTTTTGCTGTCAAGACTGGAACGTGCCCCAAAAATATCGAGTGCAAACGCCACCAGAATCGCGTCTCTTCTGGCTTTAAGGCTCTTCTGTTCAATTTTCAGCAGTTCGATTTCCGACATTTGACGGGCCGCGTCTTCAACTCTGGCTTCGTGAGTCTGCCCGGATTTTTCAATCAAATTTTTAATTGAACTAAGCTCATCTTCGATTTTTCTCAGCATCTGAGCGGTACGCTCATCGATGTATTTATGATCGAGACTTTCCAAAGCTTTGCGGGCAAGCTGAATCAGCGACTGCTTTTCAGCCTCGGGGGTTCTTTCGAAAACAAATTCCTCTTTCTGGGTGTTATCTGAAGATTTGATCGCGTGTACCAGACTGCTGAACAGCTGATCAAGGCTGTTTTCAAAAAACGTCTCACGACTTTTTTCAAGACTGATCCGCTGTTCTACGTCCTGGTAAAGTCGCAAAGCGCCTGGAACCTTGTCAGTAACAAAAGACTTCAGAATGGTATAAGCCTTATCACGAACTTTTGGGCTTGAATCCAGCAACAGCTTTTCAAGAAGCCCGACATACTGCTGCTCGCGCTGCAGCGAAATTACATAGAGAGCGCTCTGCCTGAACGCCTCACGACCCTTGTTGAGCAGTTTCTTTACCTCGGCAAAAATGTCGACCCGGCCAATCGCACCCAGAGCAATAATGGCGTTGGCCGCCACCCGACTGTTTTTATCATTCAGCAGAGGGAAAATGTAATCGGCGCTGCTGACAACTTCAACTGCCGCAGCGGCTTCTACGGCATTTGCACGCACCCGGTCGTCATCATGCTTCAATAGTTGAATGCAGCGATTGATCGTTTGCGGAGGCTTACGCTCCTTAACCACAGTCAGCATCATCGACAGCAGAAAAGAATCTTTTTCCTGCTGGAAAGCTTCAATAAAAGCCTCGGCATATTTTTCAAACTGGCCGCTTAATTCTGAAAGAGCAAGGTAGCGCCGACATGGATCTTCGTTCTGTAGCTGCAAAACCAGATTGGATTCACCAGGAGGGGCAAGAACCGTCTCGATCTGTCGGGTGGTTTCCTTTTCCTGGCCGGCAACCTGAGTGGTTAATTTTTCAAGAATTAATGCCGCCGCTGGGTTTCCTTCTTTTTTCTCTTCATTGATTGCCGCTAAGGCTTTCTGTCTGATCTGCTCTTCAGGGTCTGATGAAGCCACCTGTGCCAGCATTACCAGCGACTGTGGCGACTTGATGCGGGAAAAGGCAAAAACAGCTGAAGCCCTCATCCAGACACGGTCATCCTGTGCCATACTGCGCAGCAGTTGGAGCAGACCGGGGCCGCCAAGGCCTTTTAATGCCTTGACCACATTGGTCTTAACCCGGTTATCTTCATCGGCCATCATCGCGATGATATGGCGATTAGCCGCTTCACCGCCGATTACAGCCAAAGATTCAACAGCATTGGCCCTGACCCGCGAATCACTGTCGCGCAAAAAAGAACTTATCAGCTCAACATCATCGGGCGAGGCAAATCGTCCGACCGCCATCACCATCGATGCCTTCAGCTGAGGCACCTGCTCTTTCTCAAGAGCAGACAATATGCAAAGCCTGGCAATCGAATTGTTCTGATTCAGCGCTTTCTTGAGCCCGGCAAATCGCGCATAAGGGTCTTCAGACTGTAAAAGCTGTTCAAAATGCTGATTGGCGAATTTTTCATCTTCAGCCTGATTGGGAGAAACAGTTGATTTTAGACGGTCTATCGCCTTTCGCGCCAGAATTCTGAGATCCTGATCGGGATCTGATCCGGCAATTCGAGTCAGCTGATCTTCCAGACCAACCGCATTCGTTTTTGCCGCAAGCAGAATACCCTGTTTGCGATATTCAGAATTACCTGAATTCAGCAGTTCAACAATTTTTTCAATCGTTATATCCATTTTTCCAAAGCTGCATCCTCAAAAAAATGTTTGATTTACCAGATCAACAGGGCACATTCTCCCGGCCCAAGGTCGTAAGGAATACGCCCATTAACAGCTTCATATTCACTTTTTTGGCCAGCCTCGGCAAGAAGGTTGCGCACCTTTCCTGATTCTTTCGGTAACGCCCATTCAAGCTCGAGCTCGCCCTTCAGTTTTCGCTCAAGATCTCGATTAAATACGACAGCCAGGTGTTTGCCCGCTCCCCGGCGCAAAAAGCAGATCACATCAGTCTGTCCGGTTAGAACGGTTGCAAAGCTTTCACGGCCGGTAAGCCCAACCACATCAGAATGCGTGTGGCGCAAACCTATTACTTTTTTGATAAACGGAAACATCGAGTGGCTTCCATCCCAGTTGTAACCGCAAAGATCGAACAAAGCGAGCTTCTTGCCTTTAAGCTTTTCGAGATCCTGATTCGAGAAGTCAAGACCGGTATTTACCGGCATGGTTTCACCCAGTTCCTGGCCTGAATGCACAAATGGAACGGAATGGGGCAGCATTGTATTTACAAGAAAAGCATAACGGGCATACTTCTCACCACCCGGTCGCCCGGCAGCACGCGGTGTGTTGTGGTTTTCCACTGCCCCGAAAAAAGATAGCGGAACACCCTGGTTGCCTACATGGTTAAGCAGATCATACATGCCATCGCGCCGATATTCCACCCACCAGGCATAACCAACAACGGCGTTATAGCCCGCCTGAACCGAATCTTCCTTTATTTCAAAATTCTCGGAAAGAAAAGCAAAATTCTCATCATGTTTTCTGGCGGTGCTGATGATTTTCTGCATCAGACTAACCGGAACCGCATGCCCCATATCAACCATAACCCCATCAATACCGTATTCGCGCTGATAGGTAGGAATAAGCTCTTCGATTGTTTTCCACAAACTTTCGTTTGCCAGTTCAGGCTTTGCCAGGCTGGTATCGTACATTCTGATGGTGTTGTAGGCAATATAATTGAACTCTGGCTTTTGCGGGTTCTCATCACGATACATGCGCAGGTAGGTTACATCTCCCCATGGCGGCTGGTTGTCGTCTGGCGGCCAGTCGGCAAAAGCACCGGGAATTCGCACCGAAAATTTTTCACCGGTTTTCGGGCAGACACTGACGCCGCGATACTGACCACGCCGATTCAGGGCAACCGTGTTTTTTTCGGGACAAAGTTTGAAAAAGTGCTGATAATAATCTGGCGGAGGTGGCAATTGGTTAAAATCATGAGACTGTACCTTCTGATTGATCAGTTTCAGAGTTGCTGCGTCAAAAACCGGATTTCCATATCCGGCAGCAATCTTTTCGGGATCAGTCTCACCCGGGTCGCGGTCTTTGATATTTTCATCGATCCAATAAAACCACTCGGGATTGCTGGCTATCCAGTCTGAGTCTTTTGATGCAGTTCTAAAAACGAATTCGGTAATTACTCTCATGCCGATCATGTGAGCCGCATAAACAAAGGCTCTAAATTGATCTTCGGCTGACATCTCGACAAGCGGATCAGCCAGTGTAGCTTCAATTTTATAAGGGTTTCTGACTGCATAGGGTGAACCCAGATCGCCCTTGTTGCCGTCACGCCCGATAGCTGTGACCGGCAACAGGTGAATGGTATCGCAACCCAGTGACTTGATGTAACCAAGCATGGCAATGCACTTCAGAAAAGTGCCTGATTCTCTTATGCCATCTGCATTCAGGGTAAGGTCTGCTCTGCTTCCACCAAGCTGGCCATCACCATCATGGTCGTAAGCAGAAGTAAGCCTGACAAAAATATTGTAAATGCTTTGTGAAGCAATCCATTCGCCACATTTATTGCCCGGTATTTGAGAATTCAAAGAGCGAGCCGGATCAATGCCGGCAACCTGATTTTTTTCTATAGCTTCAATATGCGAAAGAAAAAATTTGGCAGGTTGCACCGATACAGGGGGTTTTCCATCGACGGGTTCGTTACCGGCAGGCACCCAAAGAGAAGGAACCCGATAGCGAATCTGTGAAGTTTTTGCCTGAATGGAATTCAATTGCTCTTTCAGTGATTCAAGAGGATTGTTCATGCATGGTTTCTCCGGGAGTACAATAAATTATGAATATAGATTTTATCACAATAATCGTTTTTGTGAACCAGAAAAACAGCCCAAAACCTGTGTCATATTTTTAAACCAAAACTTTACAAAATTGTCGATTTTGTTTATCATCAGTTTGCAATTCGTCAGCAATTTTGCAGATTACGAAGGAGAACAAGATGGCTATTAAGATTGACAGCGAAAAATGCGTTGGTTGTGGCGCCTGCACCGGCACATGCCCGGTTGAAGTTCTTGAAATGAGAGACGGCAAGGTTGCCTATAAGGGCGACGGGTGTATTGAGTGCGGTGCATGCGTTTCTTCATGCCCGGTTGAAGCTCTCAGCCTGTAATTTTTTAATAAAAAACCGCCGTGTTAAACGGCGGTTTTTTGTTTTTCTATTTTTCTGATTCAAAGATTGTTTATCAGATCCTGAAGTCTTTTTTCACGCTCTTCGGGTGTCTCATTAACCGACGGTTCTGAACTGCTGCTGGGAAAATCAGGATTTTCAACTGCCGGCAAAGGTTCTTCAGTATCGGGAATGTCGTCCGAAGCTTGCCCATCAGAGCTCTGAGAGTCATCGGAACTGCCATAATCATTTGATGGTGGAGCAGCAGGCAGATCGCCGGGCGGGGGTTCGCTTTGCCCATTGTCGTCTGACCCCTGGGTTTCGGGATTCTGGCCGTTTGGATTCTGATAATTATCGTAAGTTTTTACGGCGCTCTGCTGATCCTGCTGCTTTTTGAATTGCACTTCCCTTTCAAGCTGCGCGGTGTCTTCTTCGACTCCTTCGAGCTCTTCTCGGGCTTTACTCAGTTCTTTTTCCTTAACTTCGATATCGTCCTCAAGGCGGCGACGGCGGCGATCGTAAAGATCATCTTTTAGCGTGTACCACATCCGTTTGGCTTTATCCAGAGCTTCACGCATATCGCTCAATTCCTGTTCGAGCTGTGGAACCCTGTTTTTCAGGCTGTCTTTTTCTTTATATTTTTCTGCCAGCGCCCTGGCTTTTTCCTGAGCTTCTGCGGCTTCTTCACCATAGCGCTCAATCCGCTCCATTTCACTCCAGCTTTTCAGACGCTCTTCACGAATTTCCCGGGCAACTTCTGTCTGAAATTGCTGCTGAGCTTCGGCAGTGGCCTTAAGGCGTTCAATCAGAGCAATCGTCTTTTCTTTAACTGCTTCATCGGTAACCAGCTCAACCACCTTTTCGTAGTTTTTAATCGCGGCCTGGTAATCTGAGTAACAGACTGCGTTTACAAAAGCCAGAGTTTCGATGGTTTTCACATCGTTGGGATCTTTTTCCAGTTTCTGTTCACAATCCTTTTTCAGAGCCTCGATCAACCCTTCGTCATCAAACGCCAGAATTCCCCGATCTTTTCGCATGGCACGATGATATGCATCAACCGCCTTATCGACGCTACCCTGCTTTTTAAGGACAAGGGCTTCCTGATACAGGATATTGGCTTCCTCGTTAATTTCGGCTTCAGCTGCCTGCGCCAGGCAAACAGGCGAAACCAGAACCAATGATTGACAACAGACGGCCAGAGCCAGCAGTAAACCGGCAGTTACTTTTCGCATCGGCTACCTCTCAGACATCAATAGTAAACTTATCCTACCATATCTTTCGAAATGACGAAAGTTTTCAAAATGTTCAGATTACCTTTCCCGGATTGAGTATGCCTTTAGGGTCAAACGCATGTTTGATCTGGCGCATCAGAGAAAGCTGAACTTTTCCGGCAACTTCTTCAAGAAAGCTTCGCTTGGCAAAGCCAATTCCGTGCTCGCCTGAAACCTGCCCTCCGAGCTCCCTGGCACGGTCATAAAGCCTGACAAAGCTTTTATGCAGACGGGTTTTGAATTCATCCCGTTCAAGCTGATCGCGCAACAGGTAAACATGCAGGTTTCCATCTCCGGCATGGCCAAAGCTTCTGATTCTCAGGCCTTCTTCTTTCTCAATCTGTCTGGTAAACCTTACAAATTCAGCAACACGGTTGCGCGGCACCACCACATCGCATTCATCCATCTCGGTAGTCGATGCTTTAATCGCCTCGAGAAAGGCACCGCGAGCCGACCAGATCGATTCCTGCCGTTCCTGGGTATCAGAAATCAGAATATCGAGAGCACCGTTTTTCAAACAGATATGCGCAACTTTTTCATAATCTTTTTCAATATCTTCGCGGGTGTTGCCGTCGAAGGTAAGAAGCAGATATGCATCGGCTGATGAATCGGGGAATTTTTTACCGAGGAAATCTTCAGAATTTTCGATTACTGCCCGTTCCATGTATTCTATCGCGGTTGGAACAGCTTTCGACTGAATGATCAGCGGCACCGTTTCGATTGCTTTTTCAAGGCATGGAAAAGGAACAAGCAGGCTGATTGCCTTTACCGGTCTGGGCAGAAGTCGCAAAACCGCTTTGGTCACAATTCCCAACGTTCCCTCTGATCCAATTATCAAATCTTTAAGGCTATATCCCGAGCTGTTTTTAACTATTTTGCCGCCAAGCCAGGTTATTTCACCATCTGGAAGCACAACTTCGAGAGCTCTTACATAATCGCGGGTAACGCCATATTTGACTGCCCGCATTCCGCCGGCGTTGGTGCTGATATTTCCGCCGATCGACGCGCTTTTTTCACCGGGGTCGGGAGGGTAGAAAAGATCATGGGCTTCGACATAGGCGGCGATTTCCATCAACAGAACTCCAGGCTCAACGGTCAAAGTAAGGTTTTCCTGGTCAAGTTCAAGGATACGATTCATTCGAGCAGTGCTTATCATAATTCCACCGTGCATCGCCACTGACCCGCCAACCAGTCCAGTACCCTGCCCGCGCGGCGTAACGGCCATGCCGCGCTGATTGGCATATTTCATGATTTCAGAAATTTCCCGGGCATTTGCCGGCAAAACCAGAATTTCAGGAAACCGGTGCAGGTCTCCCAGCTCGTCGTGACTGAAATCTTCATGTATTTCACTGCCACAAATCAGGTTTTCCTGCCCGCAGATATTGGCGAGAAATTCCAGGTCTGCCTGGGTTATCGGTTGAAAGTTCATAGAATCGCCCTGCCCTTTCTAATTTTGTCGAGCAATGCCGGCAAAACCTGGTAAAGGTCGCCAACCACAGCATAATGTGCCATATCAAAAATGGCAGCCCTGGGATCATTATTGATAGCAATTATATTGTCGGCACCCTGCATGCCGGCAGCAAATTGAACCGAGCCGGAAACACCACAGGTAATTATCAACTTCGGCTTTACGGTTCTGCCGCTAAGGCCAATCTGCAAACGCGGGTCGAACCAGCCCTGTTCGATCAATGGTCGGGTTCCGGCGGTCATGGCCCCGAGGGCATCGGCGAGTTCAAAAACCATTGCAAGGTCAGATTCTTTTTTAACGCCCTTCCCGGCAACCACAATCGCATCAGCGTCTTCGATTGAGCGCACTTTTTCTTTCGGCCTGACATCGAGAACTTCAATTGAAGATTTTAATTTTTCGCTTGAAATATCGCAATATTCAATTGTTCCCACCGGAGGGATTTTTTCGGGTGCGTTGAAAATTTTATACCGCACGGTAGCGAACTGCGGCCGGTGATTCGGGGTCTGAATATGTGCCATGATATTGCCGCCGTAGGCTGGTCGAATCTGGTCAATATCAGTATTTTTCTGAATATCCAGAATGGTACAATCGGCCGTGAGTCCGGTTCTGAATCTGGCGGCAACCCTGGGAGCGAGCGAACGCCCGATTGAAGTCCCTCCGACCAGCACTCCTGAAGGTTTTGCACGATTAACAAAATCCGCAAAAACTGCGGTGTAAGGCTCAATGCGAAAATGCCCCAGTTCTGGCCGGTCATAGACAAAAACCTTATCAACACCATAATTTAATGCTTCTTCAGCCATTCCAGGCATGTGGTGACCGATCAGCAGGCAAAATACCGGTTGCCCGGTTCTGCCAGCCAGCTCCCGGGCTTTTCCAATCAGTTCGAACGAAACCGGGTGCACAGAACCGGCTTGATGCTCGATAAAGACCGCCAGTCCCTGCCAATCACACTTATCAATTTTCCTGGTTTCGCCAGGAAGCTCAAGAACAAAAATATCCGGGCGCTTTTTCAGGCAAACGCGACACATGCGACAGCCAGAATTGATCTCAACTGTGGTGCCGAGTTTTTCAATGGCGTTGAACGGGCAAAGCTCAACGAGTTCATCAAGGTTCTGATTACTGAAAGGAAGAACTTTTATTGTACTCATAAAAACTTCAACTCACTGAGCTTGTCATATATTTTTTCAGAAAGGGTTTCCGGCGATTCATCCCAGGTTTCGCGTTGCGTTGATGACTGTGGCGGAAAAACCCGGATAACCTGGGTCGGGGAACCCTTCAGACCATAATTCTGGGGATTCTTGTCGGGCAGGTCAGCAAGGGTCATTTTTCTTACCGGCCGCTCTCTGGTTTCCATTTTCAGCTTGAATGAAGGCAATCTTGGCTGGTAAATTCCTTTTTCAACAGTTATCAGACATGGAAAACCAATACGAACCGTCTCGATTGTTTCAGGCATATCCATTTCAACGACTATTCCATCCTGGTCAGCCTGAACAATGCGATTGACATAGGCAAGGTGCGGTATGTTTAGAAACTCGGCAATTTCAGGGCCTACCTGACCCGTATCACCATCTGTAGTCTGCCGGCCACAGATAATCAGATCGGGCATGCCTCCGGCCAGAATTCCCTGTGAAAGAGCATAAGAGGTTGCCAGCACATCAGCACCGGCAAAATTTCGGTCAGTCATCAGCACCCCTTCATCGACCCCCAGCATGTACGACTCACGTATCGCAGCCTCGGTCTGGGGTGGGCCCATGCTTACTGCGCAAACCATACCATTCATGGTCTGCTTGAGCTTCACTGCCGTTTCAATCGCATAGAGATCGAATGGATTGATTTTACTCTCAACCCCGTAACGCTTGAGTGTCATATTCTCGGGATCGATATCTACCTTGCTCGAATCAGGAACCTGTTTTATACATACTACGATTTTCATGTTGCCATTTTAATGCTTTTAATCAGGCTTAGCAAGAGGTTGTGCGGTCTGAGGGAAAAATGTTTCAAGAAATCTGAAAACCGCCGGTAACTGCTTACCCACGGCTGTTTCGTCTGATAAAATAAAGCCGCGGAATCCATCGTTCAAAGCATCAGAAAGCTGTACAATTTCTGCCCGGGATGGTTGATTCAGAACAGTCATCGAACCAAGAACCTCTCCGGCCAGCAGACATGGCTTTTCGAGTTCATGAATGCTCCCGACAAATCTTCGCTGCAGCTCTCCCAGGCGAGCGAAACCTGCTTCCGCACCGAGATCTCCGCGGCACAACCAGAGTTCGTCGAATTGAGCTGCAATCTCTTTAAGATGGTCAAAAGCAGCAACCTGCTCGATTTTCGCGATCAGGGGTGAGTTGCCGGTTAAAGGCTTGAAAAGGCCAGCCTCATTACCATCTGCAACAAAGGAAACTGCAAAAGAAACGTTGCAAAAACCAGCGACAGCCTTTATTGCGGCAGCATCGCCAGGCATAACCCTCGCCATTTCAAATACCCGGTCAGGAGAATTTAAGCCTTTATAAGAGCTCAAAGCTCCATTCTGCCTGACTTTAACCTCCAGATAGTCAGAAGACTGTTTCACAACTTCCAGAATCACCCGACGATCATTCAATAAAAGACGGTCACCAACTGAACTCTGCTGAAAAACCCTTTCATTGGGAACCGGAATTCGCCTGCAATCGTCAGATAAATCACCAGGAAAAATCGTAAGGTTTTCATCCAGCTGATCAACTGCGGGAAATCTGCCAATTCTTACCTTGGCTCCCTGAAGGTCAAGAATAATGCGAAAATTCCTGCCCGAATCTCGGCGGTGCTGATCGAGCAAATCCAACCATTCGGCAAGATCTGCCTGGCTCAAGTGCGCAACATTTATTCTTATTGAAGTAGAATGCTGGCTCAGCAGCGCAAGATTTCGCGGTTCAATACTTGAAGGGCCAATAGTTGAGATAATCTGCATTTTGTGGTTTTAACTTTCAGCAATTATTTGATAAGGCTTATAGAAATCCGCTGACCGGACTTTCTGTCGCCAGGGGCGGGCTCGTTGAAGGGCAATCTCAAAAGATGGATCTGCCGGAACAATTTCAAAGCAAGTCAGGCTGGCGCTGTTCTTTCTTGCAGTTTTTATAACCTTACCATCAGGCCCGCATGCCAGGCTCGACATTGTATTACTGACATTTGCAGGAACGACAAGGCTGAACCAACAGCTGTTAAATGATGCGTGAGCCTGTGCCAAAGTCTTGAAGAACAGATTTTCAGAGTAGGATGAGCAGAGGATGCAATCGACGTTCTGACGACCGTAATCAAGAAAAATTTCGGGGAAATTAATTTCAATACAGGTTGCCAGACCAAATCGATAACCATCAATTGAAAAAACAAAAGGTTTTTGCCCCGGAGTGAACCAGCTTTTCAATTCGGTATTTGAAATCATACGCTTATCATAGCGCCCGAGAAGTTCACCATTATCGCTGACAACGAAAAGGCTGTTATATGGGCGATGGGGAAATGGCAGAGATTTTACTCCGCCCACCACCACAAAAATTTTATGTTTTGCCGCAGCATAACAAAGGCTTTTGATCGAGTTTTCAAACTTATTCCAGTCAAATTCCCGCCAGTCAGTAATCTGACTTTTCACATATCCTGACAAGGCTCCTTCGGGCAGGTGAATCAGCCTGGCTCCCATTCCGGCAGCCTTTTGTATATGCTCTTCAATGGCCCGACAATTTTCAGCAATATCGCTTTTAATTCTGCTTTGAGCCATGGCAATTTTGATTGATGATCTTTGCTCCATGATTGAGATTATAGACTTTATTCATTCTTTTTCAAACAATTGCCAAATATAACCACAACAGGCTCTTTTTAAGCATTTTATTTTTTTCAAATTGGCGTTATAATGGTAAAAAATTATATAAGGCTGATTATGGATAACAAAGGCCCGCTTCCGTGCGAGTTTGATCGATTTTTCAAGGCTTTTACCGAGAAAGCTTCGGCGGCGATAATGCTTATCGATGGCGAAGGTGAAATTATAAAGTTGAACCCCGTTAGCTGTCGATTGTTTTCGATCAGCCCGGAAAAAAGCTCAGGGATAAGCCTTTTTCGCTATTTTCAGAGACCTTAAAACCACAGATAAAACAAATTTTTCTTTCTTTTCATGAGGGCAGAAAAAAGCCTGCAATGATTGAATTTCAGGCTCAGGAAGGCAAAGTTCTTTATCTCTCCCTCGAAATGCACCCATGTAACATGTGCTGCGAGGGAAAAAGCTGCATGGTTGCAATTTTCGCGGATGTTACTGCCCTGAAAAAAACAGAAGAAGCCCTTCAGAGAACACTTACAGAAAGAATGAAGCTTTCTTCTCTGCTTGTGGCCAATTCAGACATTAAGTATCAGAGCCTTATCGAGGCCTCGCCCAACTGGGTGAGCCTGATTGACGAAGTAGGCAGATTACTTGTCATAAATGGCTCGGGCATGCGAATTCTCGAAAAAGATTATGATGAGATAATCAATCAGCCAGTCTGGAGCTACTTTCAGGAAAACGCGGCGCGCAATTTACGCCAGGGAATAACGCACTGCATTACCGAAAAGGTGATTTACCAGGATGAACTGGAAATACTGGTAAAAAATTCAATCAAATACCTTTCCCTGGTTTGCAGCTCCATAAAATCACCATCATCTTCACTCAATCGCGCAGTGTTGATAATTACCGAGATAACTGCCCGCAAAAATGCAGAAATCGCGCTGAAACAAACTCTCGACACTCTCGAAAAAAGGGTAAGAGATCGCACCAGCAAACTTGAAAAGGCAAACGCCGAGCTTGCCAGAGAAATTGCCGCGAGAAAAGAATTCGAAAAGCAGTTGAAAAAATCAAAAGAAGAGGCTGAGTCAGCAAACCTGGCAAAAAGTG
Source organism: Candidatus Methylomirabilis sp. (assembly GCA_020722725.1). Lineage (GTDB taxonomy): Bacteria > Muiribacteriota > Ozemobacteria > Ozemobacterales > Ozemobacteraceae > DYKG01. The sequence goes on along the minus strand of DYKG01000008.1, from coordinate 56,880 downwards.
AATTTCTCGCCAACATGAGTCATGAAATCCGCACCCCGATGAACTCGGTTCTTGGCTTTATAAGTCTTATGCTCAATACCAGACTGGATGAACGACAACGTGATTACGCCCTTACGGTGAAATCTTCAGGCTCTCTTCTGCTGGCATTGATCGACGACATTCTCGATCTTTCAAAAATTGAAGCAAACCGGCTTATTCTTGAGAAAATACCGTTCTCATTCGGTGCAATGGTGAGAGAAATAGTCAGCTTGTTTGAACCCAAGGCGATTGAAAAAGGGATTAAAATCACCTTCGAGCTTGACAGGTTCCTGCTTGAAAACGATGTTTCCGGTGACCACCAGAGAGTAAGACAGGTCATGATCAATCTGATCGGCAATGCGGTAAAATTTACCCGTGAGGGCTATGTCTTTATCAAAGCCTTCTGCCACAAGAGTGAAGATGATACTTTTTTTGCCGATGTTACCGTAGAAGATTCCGGAATAGGTATTTCGCAAAACGATCTGCCCAAAATTTTCGGAAAATTCACCCAGGCCAACTCAAGCACGACAAGGAAATTCGGCGGTACCGGGCTCGGGCTGGCTATTTCCAAACGCCTGGTTGACCTGATGGGCGGAACCATGGGTTGTTGCAGCACCCTGGGCAAGGGGTCAGAATTCTTTTTTCATATTCCATTTGATTTGCCCGGAGAAAAAGTCTTAAAAGAGTCTCAGACTTCTGATAAGGCCATGCATGCCGGGCGATCAACCAGACCTGAACCAGGTAACATTACCATCCTGCTGGTTGAAGACGACAAATTCTGTTTAAAATTTGCCACCCAGTGCATGGTTGATCTGGGGTATCAGGTGGTAAGCGTCGACAATGGGATCAAGGCCACGGAAATTTTGCACCGACAGAGATTCGATGCAGTAATCATGGACTGGTGCCTGCCAGGCTGGAATGGGCTGATGATCGTTGAAGAGTTGCGAAGAAATCAGGGACCGAACCAGAATGTGCCGGTAATCGGGGTGACCGCCAAAGCGATGAAGGGCGACCGGGAAGCCTGCCTCAAAGCAGGAATGAACGACTATCTCGCCAAACCATTTGAACCACAAGACCTTCGCCGAAAACTTGAAAAGCAGCTGGGCCGAAACTCTCAGGCCTGAATGGACCCAAGGTGCTCATTTAACTTACCGAGCAGGGCATTAAGTTCGACGGGCTTCAAAATATAATCTTCGGCACCCTTCTTGAAGGACTGCATAAAGGTTTCTTTAAGGGCAGTGACCATTATTATTTTTACCCCCCTGCCCAGGGGTATACCGCAGCTCTCTTCATAAGACCTGATTTTTTCAAGAACCTCCATGCCGTCCATGTCAGGCATCGCAATATCAAGTAAAATCATTTGATAGGAATTCCTTGTTTTATGAGCCAGTTCAAACATTTTTATCGCATCTTCACCATTTAAAACCGCATCGCAACATGCATGGCCAGCAAGGTATTCCCGCAAAAGTCGGCAATTAACCGGTTCATCATCCACAATAAGAATTTTGCATTTTCATTGGCAACCTCATTTTAGTTATAGATATCGAACTCAACCGCACCATTTTTCTCAAACATTATCCAGACCTTATTTTGCAAGGTTTATTCTCAAACGAAAGAATAACAGATTTGCTTTGACTTATAAATCTTTCACGGTTAAAATTTTTCTCCAAGATAGATAATCAATTGAAACCACGGAAATCTGATTGATGGCGAAATTCAGCTTCAGCCTTGAACGTCGGGCAACTGGCTCAAAAGCCCGGGCCGGGCGCATGCATACTATGCATGGCGAAATAAAAACGCCCGTATTCATGCCGGTAGGCACTCAGGCATCAGTAAAGGGCCTTACCGTCGAAGGCCTGGTAGATGCCGGCTCTCAGATAATTCTTGCCAATACTTATCACCTGCTGCTGCGCCCAGGCATCGAAGTTTTTAAAAAATTCGGCGGCATTCACAGCTTCATGAACTGGAAGGGTCCGGTTTTAACCGATTCGGGGGGATTTCAAATTTTTTCTCTGCCCCATGCAAGAGCCATGAATGAAGAAGGCGCAACTTTTCAAAGCTACGTCGATGGCAAAACTTTTCTTCTATCTCCAGAAACCAGTATTGAAATGCAGCGGGCCATCGGCAGCGATATCATGATGGTGCTCGACCAGTGCATACCCAGCAAAGCAGATTTTGATCAGGCAAAACGGGCGGTTGAATTGACCCACCGGTGGGCAGTACGATCGCTCGAAGCCAGGGGCGACTCACCCCAGGCTCTTTTCGGCATTATCCAGGGTGCATGTTTTCCGGAGTTGCGCGAATTAAGCTCTGAGTTTCTTAAGAAACTGCCGTTTGACGGGCTCGCCATTGGCGGTCTGGCAGTCGGCGAAACCCAGCAGGAACGGTATGAATTCACCGGCCTGGTCACCGACTTGATCCCCGACAGCCTGCCCCGCTACCTTATGGGAGTAGGAACCCCACTCGATATTCTCGAAGCAGTTCATCGCGGCGTTGACATGTTCGACTGCATCATGCCATCGCAGCTGGCCCACCGTGGCGTTGCCTTCACTTCCCATGGTATGATCCACTTTCGCCGCCAGGTTTATAAAATGTCAGAAAAGCCCATCGACAGCCGCTGCTCTTGCCATGCCTGCCGCAATTACAGCCGGGCTTACCTGCATCATCTGATAAAAGCCGGCGAAATTCTTGGTAACGAGCTTCTAACCTTTCATAATGTTCATTATTACCACCGCCTGATGCATGAGATACGCGAGAACATTCTGGCGGGCACTTTCTGGTCATTTTATGAAGCAATGAAAAGCGAGCTCGATCGCAAAGACGAGCAGAACCCTGGAGTTCCACCAAGAGTAAAATCATCTCCCAAACCAGCCCGCCTTGGAGATTATGAAATTGTCGATCTTGAAGAAGGCACCTCAAGTATCCGCCAGATAAGCTCAGGAGAAATTTTCATTTCTGCCAGCCAGCCTGAAAAAGATGCGGTAAAATTATACATTGAGCAGGCTCGGCTAAATCAAAAACTGTTGAACTTTTCAGAGGAACCGCTCATAATCTGGGATATCTGGCTCGGAGCCGCCACCAACCTGATGGCGATAATAAACTGCAGCGAAGAACTGTTGAGCCATTACGGCAAATTAAGACCAATACATATTTTCACCTTCGAGAAAGATTTAGACCCGCTCAAACTTGCCTGCAAAGACCCGAATCGATTTCCCCATCTTCGCCACAGCGCCCCCCACAAACTGCTGACACAGGATGAATGGAACCACCCTTCTGGTTTGATCTCGATTCAAATGCTCGATGGTGATATTCGCGTATCAATGGCACGCGCTGCACCACCTCATCTGATTTTTTATGATCCCTTTTCCCCAGACAGCGAAACCGAACTTTGGCAAAGCGATACCTTCGCAACGATAAAAAGACTGTGCAACGGTCGCCCAACCGAATTGATCACTTCAATCAACAGCATTGAAGCAAGACTTGCCCTTCTTTCTGCGGGTTTTATGGTGGGTCGCGGTGTCAGCACCTCTTTCAGCGGTGAATCGACGGTTGCTTATCTGCCTAATAAAACCAGTGCCAATCACCCATGGTCTTCAGCACTTTTGAATCGTGACTGGCTCAAAAATTTCTGTCAGAATCAGCTGCCCTTTCAAAACCACCTTTCTGAAGAAGATAAAACCGACCTTTGCCATAAACTTCGCAATCACCCACAATTCAATTTTTAATTTTAAATCTGTAACCAGCTCAAAAACCAGATTGGCTGATTCAGGGCAAAAGCTCGGCGAGCGATGACAGTAATAAATTGTTCAATGAGCTTTTGTATAAACCTTGTGAAGCTCGCCAACCGTTCGCAGATTAAGCGAAGCAGGGTCGAAAACCAAAACGGTCATTGAACCCACACAATGGGTCAAAATGACCGTTGTTGAAACAAATCTTAAGTATATTTTTGTAGAATCAGATTACTTATTCAGATAATCGATGATGTTATCCTGGGGGATAAATTCAACTTCGCCACCAGAGCGACGTTTGACTTCATACTGGCGATTTTCGATGTTCTTGCCGCTGACAGTAACACGAACCGGGCATCCGATCAGATCTGAGTCAGCGAATTTAGCACCGGGGTTCAGGTTGACCCGGTCATCCCAAAGGGTTTCGAAGCCATTTTCGTTCAGCATGCGATAAAGCTTTTCTGATTCGGCCATAATGCTTTCTTCTTTGCCGAGCGAAACGATGTGTACCTGATACGGTGCAACTTCTTTCGGCCAGATAATGCCTTTTTCATCATTGTGCGTTTCAACAATGGTACCCATGACGCGGCCGGGCCCGATGCCGTAACTGCCCATGATTACCGGCTTTCTTTCACCTTTTTCATCGACATACTGAAGGCTCAGGCCATCAGAAAATTTGGTTCCCAGTTTGAAAATATTGCCAACCTCGATGGCCTTCTTTTCCACGAAATCATTGCGGCTCAGGCCGAATTCAGCGATTACTTCATCGACGAAAATCTCGCGGTTGATCGCGATTTTCTTTTCTTCGTTGATATAGATCAAGTCTTCGCCATATTCGCACAAAGTCTGAAATTCATGGCTGAATTTGCTGAAAGTGCCACCCGAAGCATAGGTAACATAGGTTATTTCACCGATACCAAGGCGATTGAAAATCTTAATATAGGCATTCTTTGCGCGTTCATAATATTCATCGAGCTCAGCCTGGTCGCGGCAGAAAGAGTAGAGATCCTTCATGATGAATTCACGGGTGCGCAAGATCCCCGATTTTGCCCGGGTTTCATTGCGAAACTTGGTCTGAAACTGATAGGCATAGGCCGGCAGATCTTTATAGGAGTTGATAAACTTTTTCATCATTTTTGTCAGAGGCTCTTCATGAGTTGGTGCCAGACCAAGCTGACTGCCGTTTTTCAATTCGGTCTTGAACCACACATCCATTTTCGCGTCATCCCAGCGGTCGGTTGGTTCCCAGGTCTGAGGCGACTGCAGCGCGGTCATGAGAATTTCCTGGCCGTCGATGGCGTTCATTTCCTGACGAATGACGTTGATGATCTTGTTCAGAACGCGATGCCCAAGAGGCAGAAACGAATAGACACCAGCAAATTCCTTATCGATAAAACCGCTTTTCAACAGAAGCTGCGAATTTATGCTCACTTCGTCTTTTGGCAGAGTCTTGGAAGTTTTGGTAAAAAGTCTTGATTGTCTCATGGCATTGCTGGTTCCTTTTCACAGGTTTCAAATTTGAACGAAGAAACATACCACAAAATTAAGATTTTACACAGCCCCTGCTTAAACTTTTTAATCCAACCTGACTGGACATCAGCCGGTTTTGCTGTTACTTATAGACCGATGAACTCAGAGACTGAAAAAACGATCAACCTGCGCCTGCCTTTGGCGCTGTTGCTGGCAATCTATATTCTGATCGGGCTTGGGGGTTTCGGCAACGACTGCGACACTTATCTTATGATTCGCAGTGGCCGCCAACTCATCAATGGCGAGGGTTATCAGTTCTCACGCCCACCAGGTTATCTGGTTCCCGAATTGATCATCGGTATCAGCTCTTACCTTGCGGGGCACTGGCTTTCAAACGCGGTATCGGCATTACTTGCCGTGGCATCCTTATACCTTTTTCATCGAATGCTGAGCATTTTTATGCCGGAAAAATCCGCGCTGCTGCTGGTGCTGTGCGTAGCTTTCAACCCCTGGTTCGTGCTGGCCGCCACCACCTCGATCGATTACATCTACAGCCTTTTTTTCATTCTTCTGGCGCTGCGGCTGCTTATTGATGGCCGGCCTCTGATGGCGGCACCGGCAACTGCGACGGCCCTATCATCCCGACCAGGAAACGCTCTGCTGATTCTTGCCATTTATCTGTATTTTCTCTTTAAAACTTACAGATACGATAAAACAGGCTTTTCCAGACTTACCGTTTCAACGCTTCTGGCAATGTTTCTTACATTATCCCTGTTTTTTCCAGGCTATCGCAGCGCCGGCTACAGCTTCGGTTTTTTCAGTTACGCGGCGGTAGAATGGTCATTGTTTGGGCACGTCTCGCGATTTCTCTACAAAAATCTTTTTTTATTCGGTCTCTTACCGACTTTGTGGCTGCTGGTCTGCGCCTGGAAAAACCGACTTTTTCTTCAAAAAAGCAATCCTGGTAACCTGGTAAACTTGTCTGTTCTGACTGCCCTGCTGATTCATTCAATGCTATTTTTTAAAATTCCATTGGAAATTTCTTACCAGCTGCCCCTGCTTCTTCTTATTTTTCCACTGCTTGCCTGGCATTTTAATTTCAGCGGACAACAGCTGCTTATACTGCTGGTGCTGAATATTTTTACCTCATTTGTTTTAAACATCGATCTGCTTGACAAAAAATACAACTCGAACCAGACCGAAGCGGTATCGGCAACCCCCGGCATCTATCTGCGACCCGGAATCGTAACCGAAGATTTTCGTCGCCGCCCCCAAAGTTCAGAATACTATTCTAAAAAATACCAGATTGATTTGAATTAAAATTTTAACCTGCCGCTCTAATTCTCTAACCAGATGTGGTGGAAAAATTCGCCGCGCGGGCGGTCAACGCGCTCGAAGGTATGAGCGCCGAAATAATCTCGCTGCGCCTGTAAAAGATTGGCCGGCAGCCGCGCACAGCGGTAGCCGTCAAAATAATTCAGCGCCGAACTCATCGAAGGAACCGGAATGCCCTGGTCGATGGCAAATTTGATTATTTCACGCCAGCCTTTCTGGGCTGCAAGATCGATTTTTTTACCAACGAATTCTGCCATCAGCAGGTTTTCAAGGTCACTGTCTTTTTCAAATGCTTTTTTAATGCTGGTAAGAAACTCGGCCCTGATTATGCAACCGGCACGCCAGACCTGTGCAATGTTGGCATAGTCAAGCTTCCAGGAAAACCTGTCTGAAGCGGCATGCAACAGGCCGAAACCCTGGGCGTAAGAACAGATTTTAGCGGCGTAAACCGCTTTTTCAAGATTCTTTACCATCTCCTGCCGATCGAAAAGGTTTTCTGGGGCTTGCCATCCAAGTTTTCCGGCGGCCTGTTCTCGTTGAGCTTTTATTGCCGACAGACTTCGTGCAAACACCGCTTCGGCAATCTGCGGAATCGCAACCCCCATATCGAGAGCTATCTGGGCAGTCCAGCTGCCGGTGCCCTTTTGACCAGCTGCATCGAGAATCATGTCGAGCATTGGCCGACCCGTTTGTGGGTCTTTCGCCGACATGATATCCGCGGTAATTTCGATCAGGTATGAACTTAGATCACTCCTGTTCCAGTTTTCAAATGTTTTTTTCATTTCATCATAGTTCATGCCAATGCCAGTCTGCATAAGATGGAATGCTTCACATATCAGCTGCATGTCGCCGTATTCGATGCCATTGTGAACCATCTTAACAAAGTGACCCGCCCCACCCTCGCCCATCCATTCGCAGCAGGCGCTGCCGTCGGGCAATCTGGCGGCAATTTTCTGTAAAAAGGGCTTTACTATCGGCCAGGCAGTTGCATTTCCTCCTGGCATCAGCGATGGGCCTTTCAAAGCGCCTTCTTCGCCACCAGACACGCCGAGACCGATAAAAAGAAGGCCTTTTTCCAGGAGATAAGCGTTCCTGCGATTGCTGTCCTCATAATGGGAATTTCCGCCGTCGATGATTACATCGCCTGGTTCGAGCAAAGGCAGAAGAAGCTCGATGTTTTGATCAACCGGTTTCCCGGCGGGTATCATCAGAATGATTTTTCGGGGGCGACTCAGGCTTACAACAAAATCATGCAGGTCGGTAAAACCCTGAATGCTTTTTCCAGCCGCCCTGGTATTGATGAATTGATGAAGCCCGTCAGCGGAACGGTTATAGCATGAAACTGCGAACCCCTTATCGTGCAAATTCAGAATCAGGCTTTGCCCCATAACCCCGAGACCGATCAAACCAATATCAGCTAAACTATTCATGATAGCCCCTTACGAAAATATGCAGTATTCAAATGTGCAACCGGTTCAAATTTTCGGTGCAGGAGTTAATCTTACCTCATGCCCGAATTAAAGTGAAAAACAAATTTAGTAAAAAAACAATTGCCAATCAGCATACCCCAATTACAGAAGCGTTCCAGATTTTGCCGAAGCTGAAAAATCTACGATGCACACTTGTGGCCCAGCGGGTTATCAATTTTGTTTGAAATTTTGGTTACTTGCATTAGATGATATGCAGAATTTAAAAGCAATACCTGGTATTGTTATCTGATTTGCAGAAATTTGACAACGAACCTCTTCAAAACTCACCTTCCATAAGGTAATATTTTTTAATGAATACTGAAACAACTGAAAACAATTCAAAACTGGTGCGATTTATCGAATTTTTCGGGCTGAAAAAAAGCGTTGTCGGCGTTCTGGGCATGTGCATACTTATCGGGCTCGGCGAAAAAATGGCAGAAAGATTTCTGCCAATCTATCTGGTAGCTCTCGGCGGCGGCGCTTACATGGTTGGTCTGCTGAATTCACTCGATAACCTTCTTTCAGCTCTATACTCGTTTCCCGGCGGCTGGCTGGCTGACCGCTATGGCACGAAAAAATCCCTGATGATCTTCAACCTGGTGGCAATCTCCGGCTATCTTCTGGTTATAATGATTCCAAGCATATGGGCCGTCATGCTTGGTTCTGTTTTGTTTATAAGCTGGACCTCACTTTCACTACCTGCAACAATGGGTCTGATTTCAGAGGTTCTGCCCAAAAACAAGCGAACCATGGGCGTCTCGGTTCACTCATTGATCCGGCGCATTCCCATGGCTCTGGGGCCGGTTATCGGCGGCTATCTGATAACCCGCTATGGCGAAATTGAAGGGGTTCGTTATGCCTTCATTTCTGCTCTGGTGATGGCGCTGATATCGATGATTTTTCAAGAAATCATGATTGTTGAACCGGAAAAAAAGCCCATGGAAAAAGTTGACGAATCTGAATCGCAAAAACCCCTGCTGGGACCTGAATTAAAGAGGCTACTGGTGGCTGATATTCTGGTGCGTTTCTGTGAACAGATCCCCTACCCCTTCGTCGTTCTCTGGTGCATGAATTTAAACAAGGTTTCAGGCATTGAATTCGGTCTTTTATCAACAATAGAAATGACAACAGCTGTTTTGATATACATTCCAGTGGCCTGGCTGGCTGATCGCGGCACCAAGAAACCTTTTGTCACCATGACCTTCGTTTTTTTCACGATCTTCCCTTTGTTTCTGCTTTATTCAAAATCTTTCTGGATGTTAAGCATTGCCTTTTTCATCAGAGGCCTGAAAGAATTCGGCGAACCAACCCGCAAGGCCCTGATCATGGATCTTGCTCCCGAAGGACGCAAGGCAGCAGCATTCGGCACCTATTACCTGTATCGTGACATTGTAGTTTCGGTCGGGGCATTTTCCGGTGCAATCCTCTGGGAAATAAGCCCGCAGGCCAATTTTATCGGTGCGTTTATCTGCGGCCTGATCGGCACTTTGTGGTTTTTCCTTAGAGGTACGGATCTAAAAAATACCAAAGACTGCTGATTATTTTAAACTATTTTTTTGAGAAACGACCTGCCGGACATTTAATCTTGAAGTTTGCTAACCCGATCTTGTCCGATCAGTTCAGCTTTACCCGTGCAGATGCATGAAATCTCATTTCCTTTGATGACAGCCAAAACTGAAATAGTTTCGCCCTTATGAACGCCAAATTCTTTAAATGGCTCATTTAACAAACGGCAAATAAAGCGATGTTCAGCGTATTGATGTAGTAGCCTTGCCCAAACCCATTCGCCATTCTTTGTTTTCTCATCATATACCATACATTTGATATCGTCAGGGAAACCGGGCGCACGAACTCGATCCAGCCAGACCAGAGAACGCATTTCCACTTTTTCTTTATCATCGATATATCTTTTTAGCAAATCAGGGAATTCAGGCAAATTAAACTCTATCTTTTCCTGTTTTGAAAGCAGCCTCATTTCTTTTTTCGCCAACAAGCTATAGCGGACAAAAAACATTTGTTTAAAATCCGCAGGCTTGAATAATGGCCTGAAAACCTCGCCAGCGGCAACGCCGCCGAATTCAACGTTCAAAGTCATCCCACAGCTGCTGTCCAAATAGATAAATCCGATTACCGCATTCATCTCTTCATAACCATCGCCGAATAACCGGGCAAGCTCTTTCGGTTCGAAGTGTGCAAATACCCACTGATAAATTATTTCTCTATCAGTCATCAATCCTCCTTCATAAATTCGATGGCAAAGTCTCTGTCTATTTTTAACAACTGTTCTTCACCCATTGCAACGCCCCATCCACCCTGATTTTAAAAGTTTTTGAGAGCATCCGAAATCTTGAAGTCCTTATTGATAGATAAACTCAAAGTCTCAAGAGCCTGTTTATCCGATTCCTGCATTTCGCCCTGAAAGGTTATCACGCTTTTTTCTTCATCAAACAAAACTTTACCGGCCACTTCTTTGGGAAGAGCTTTTAAATCGGGCTTTTCTGCAATCTCGACAGATGTTGCGCCCATGAAAACGGCCGGTTCTTCGAAAACATATTGAACCGGAGCAACGAAAGTCTGAGCTTCATGGCGTTGAAAACCGTTTTCTACCAAAGCATCTTCCAGGGCCTTTGCAGCATCGACAAAGTTTTTGGAAGCAGAAAAAGCGTATGCCTGGTTAAGCTTGAGCTATTTTTTCCGCTTTGCTTTCTCAAGATCTTTGCGTACGGCCAGCGCATCTGAGAGCAATTCTTTCCAGTCTTCGCGCGACTCCAGACGAATCGGCAGTTTTATCATTTCTTCAGCATTTAGCTCTGCGGCAGAAACTGCGTGTAAAACATTGCTCGGCTTGTCTTTGGTTGCCGGTGTTGCAGTAAACTCAATAATACAGGCCGGTCTGAATCTCGCGAGAGTTTCAAATGAAAGATCGGTTCTGGCATTATGAGCTTCATCGACTATAATAATCGGATTTCGCAAACGAAAAACATTAACGAGAGAAGGAATCGGCGTATTATCAGACAGTGTTTCAAGATAAGACAGAAAATTTGAAGGAATGTTAGCGAAATGATTTTTCAGAATACTCGATGATTCGTAAACTTTGCAGCCTTCAGTATCTTCAACCCGAAACGCCTGCATTGTCGCAACTATAATAACAGTAGAACCATCACAAACTGAGGGTTGCATAAACAGGGCTTCCTGAATATCAAGAATGGTGACAGACTGCAATGCCGTATCTAAAGCCTGACGGTATGGTTAACGACAGCTTTTTTCCCGATCCAGTCAAGTGTTGGCATTGTATGAGTCTGTGCTTCCAAATTTTTAATGAGTTTATCGGCCTTACAATTGGCACAGCTGCATTTTCCCGCAAAACTTGCAATATTGCAACGATAAAATGACAATTTGAGAAGCGCTTTTTTGAACCTGGGTCTGAGAAACCGCTAATTTTGATTGACTTAAATTGACTTAAATTGACTAATTAAAGAGAAAACGGTATAAATTCCTGAAGAATCTACAGAGTCTTGTGGGTTAAATGATGAAAATTGAATCGATTTCGCTAAAAAACTTTAAGGCCTTCAAAAACACCTCAATGAGGAATATTCCGCAGTTTTGTGTGATTGTTGGCGCTAACGGTTCAGGAAAAAGTACGATTTTCAGTGTTTTTAGTTTTTTGCGCGAAGCAATTATAAGTAACGTCAACACTGCCATTGCCAGATTTGGTGGCAGCCGCGGTTTTGAAGAGATTCGCAGCCGAGGAACCAAAGGGCCAATTGAAATTGAAATTAAGTTTCGCACAAAGCCTGATAGTCCGCTTATAACTTATATCTTAAGAGTTAACGCAAGTAAAGATCGAGCCTTCGTTGAACGAGAAATTCTAAAATACAGACGTGGCCGCAAGGGCCAGCCCTGGCATTTTCTGGATTTCAGCAAAGGCAAGGGATTGGCAATAACCAATGAGTTGGACTATCTTTCAAATGCCGATAATGACCAGGATTTAACCCGTGAAGAGCAAACCTTAAAATCCGACGATATTCTGGCGATAAAAGGTCTTTCGCAATTTGAGCGCTTCCCGGCAGTCGTGGCGATTGGTAATTTAATTGAAAACTGGCACATTTCTGATTTTCATATAAGCAAAGCACGACCCGAGCAGGAAGCCGGTTTCGCCGAGCACCTTTCCAAGGAAGGTGAAAACCTGGCGCTGGTAATAGAATTTCTCTTCAGAAATCATAAAGACATTTTTAGCAAGATTCTTACCCTGCTCAAACAACGTGTTCCGGGAATTGAAAAAGTTGAAGCAAAAGTCACCGAAGAAGGCCGCGTGTTACTCAAATTTCAAGATAGCGCTTTTGAAGACCCTTTTCTGGCGCGATACGTTTCTGACGGCACAATTAAAATGCTGGCTTATCTAACTTTACTTTACGACCCCAAACCACACCCGTTGCTTTGTGTTGAAGAGCCTGAAAATCAGCTTTACCCCAAGCTTTTACTTAAACTTGCAGAAGAATTCAGAGCTTATGCAAGAAGAGGCGGGCAGGTTTTCGTTTCGACGCATTCACCTGATTTTCTCAATGCCATGAAAATTGATGAGGTTTTCTGGCTGGAAAAAACCGATGGCTACACAACGATTAAAAGAGCAAAAGAGAACCGGCAGATAGCTGAATACATGAAAGATGGCGACAAAATGGGCTATCTTTGGAAACAGGGCTTTTTTGGAGACGTCGATCCCCAATGCTAGTTTGTTTTACTGAAGAAGAATCTGCAAAAGAGCTCTTGAGTGTTATTATTCCCAAAATAGCCGGCTCCCAGGTTAAATTTCTCTGCGTTTCATTTGAAGGAAAACAAGATTTAAACAAACAATTGGAACGAAAATTGAAAAAGTGGTGCATTCCGGACACGACTTTTTTGATTTTAACCGATCAGGACTCAAACGATTGCAAGGTTTTGAAACAAAAGCTAATCAGCAAAGTCACTGCATCCGGAAAGATAAATAACACAAAAATCCGAATTGCCTGTCACGAACTTGAAAGTTTCTATCTCGGCGACTTATCAGCAGTTGAAAAGGCTTTTGTCGGTAAACACATTGCGGGAAAACAAAACAATACCAAGTTCAGAAACCCTGACCGTCTTGGAAATCCAAAGCAGGAGCTTGAAAGATTAACAAACAATGAATACAGTGAAATTACCGGTTCACAATTAATCGCCCGGCAACTGAAACTGGACGGCCAAAACAGGTCAAAAAGCTTCAACATGCTTGTAAGCACCATTCGCGACCTGGCGGCCCATTTTTGATTAAAAAACATGTCGTGAGGACATATAAGAAGAAATAGTTCAGGGTTTGGTTGCGAACCAGGATTGGGTTTTCAGGCAGAATTTTACCAGCATCAGCATTACCGGAACTTCGATCAGAACACTAACAACCGTAGCCAGAGCCGCCTCTGACGAAAGGCCGAAAATCATGACTGCCGTTGCAATGGCGACTTCGAAATGATTTGAAGCGCCAATCATTGCCGCCGGAGCCGCCATGTCATAGCTCAAGCCAAGAAATCGAGCAGCAATATAACCCAGAGCAAAGATCATTATCGTTTGGATAAACAATGGCACAGCAATGTAAAAAATGGTAAGCGGGTTGGCAGCGATGACTTCGCCTTTGAACGAAAACAGCAATACCAGAGTTGTCAGCAACGCAATTATAGTTATTGGAGTTAAAAAGTGCAGGAACTTTTCTTTAAACCATTCTTCACCTTTGCTCCTGATTATCAGCTTTCGTGAAGCAAAACCTGCCACAGGCGGTAATGCCACATAAATCGCAATCGAAAGCAACATAGCCTGCCATGGAACCGGCAACTGCCCGACGCCAAGAAGATACCCCCCGAGAACACCATACAAAACCAGCATTGTTAAAGAATTTACCGCCACCATAACCAGAGTCAGGCCATCATTCCCTCGCGAAAGATAAACCCATCGCCCTTCTTTTCGCCCCTTAATCAGACTGGCTTCAAAAAATAATAGCCATATCGTGAATCAGATAACCCCGTAGATATGGACAAGGCAATAATAGAAACCGGCAAAAATAAAGATTGTGCCGGTCAGCAACCTTGCATAGGCCTCAATTTTATTAAGACTGTCGAAGGCTTTTCCCAGCATTTCACTGCTGTAAGCCACAAGAAAAGCGAATACCACCACCGGAACCGCAGTTCCAACCCCATAAACCAGCGGCAAAACGAATGGCGAACCGGATTTGAGCGTCAAAGGAATCAGCGCCCCGAAAAACAGACCGGCCGAAACCGGGCAAAAAGACAGAGCAAAGAGAACCCCCAGAGGAAGAGCATACAAAGCGCCATTTTTTGCAGCTTTTTCCTGTATTCCAGTTCCGGCAAATTGAATGCTTACCCCATGACCAATCAGGTTCAGCAGAATCATCCCTAGAATAATCAACAACGGCCCGAGAATATCGTTCAGATAGTTTTGAAGAAAACGCGCAATCTGCCCGGTAGCGAAAAGCCCCGATGAAATCAGATAGCCAAGCAATACATAAGCAATTACTCTTCCCGAGGTATAAAGTATCCCTGAAAGAAAAATTGCAGATTTATTGCCCATCTGGCGGCCAATGAAGGAAATTGCGGCAACATTGGTCGCCAGCGGGCAAGGGCTGATCGCCGTCAATATTCCGAGCCAGACCGCGCTGGAGAGACTTATCCAGTCCATTTTCACCCCTCAGATTTTTTCAATTGCATTTTTAACTGCGGTGCGAATGCAGGAATCGAACTCTTCATGCTTTTCCAGAAGCGACCAGAGTTGATCAAGCCTCTCAAAGCTTTCAATCTGTCCATTTCTAATTACAGCCACAACCACGCAACTTGATGAAACATCAAATTTTGCAGCTAAAGGCTGGTTTTGCTGAAAATTTACTTCTTCCCAGGCCATGATGCCTGATGACAGCTCATTGGCAAATTCAATTTCCGTCAGTTTCTTTGCCCGCTCTTCAATGCTGTTGCAGGTTACACAGCGAAACATGGCATGCATGTAATAAAGCCTGACCATGCCCTTTTCTTCTTTGCCGGCAGTCTGGGTTAAAGTCTGAATCTTGCCTGAATCAGCATTGCGTATTTTTTCACTGTGTCTGCCAAAGGCAAAACCAACTGAAAAAATGACGAAAACCAGCAAAAATCTGGTCAAAAAGTCTTTATATCGTTCCAGTATTCTTATCATTCCTGATCAATGGCTTCTGTCTGTTTTTCCTGACTGGATGCCGGCTTGCCCGACAAATCATCTGTTTCGAAGACAAAACCAAGTTCTTTCCACTTATCTAGAATTTCATCTTCTGACAAAAAGCCAGTGTGACGATACAGTTCTTTATCTTCTTCGCTGAAGAAAACCTGGGTTGGAATAGACTGAATCTGGTTCGCCTGAGCAAGGGCCTGATTTTCCTGCTGCCAGACATCGATGAATTCGGTCTTGAATTTGTCAGAATGCTTCTCTATGCATGCTTCAAGAACCTTCTCCATTGCTTTACAGGCCTTACACTGTTTCGAGCCGAAATCAACCATTCTCGGCAGTTTTTTTGAAGTTTCTGCAGAAGAAGAAGCAACCTGAGCCGACAAAGCAATTGAAAAAGCAAACAGGAAAAGAAGAGTAAGTAGTCTGTTCATTTCTTCACTTTAAAACCTTTTTAATCTCTTCGGGTGAAGCCACCTTTCCCACTATTTTTACGGTGCCATCGACCGCAAGTGCAGGAGTCATCATTACGCCAAAAGCAGTTATCTGGTTGATGTCGGTGACTTTTTCAATTTCTGCGTCAAGGCCCGCTTCTTTGATTGCCTGTTTAGCATTTTCTGCCAGTTTTGTACATGATGGACAGCCTGTTCCCAGAATTTGAATTTTCATTTAAAAACCTCCGTTATGGGTAAATTGTTCCGAAAATCATGCCACAGATTGTGGCCATGATAATTACCAGTGATACAAATACGACAGTTTTTTTAGTGCCAAGAACGCTGCGAATTACCAGCATACTGGGAAGGCTCAAAGCCGGACCAGCCAGCAGCAGAGCCAGGGCCGGCCCATTTCCCATACCGCTTCCTACAAGCCCCTGAACGATAGGAACTTCGGTGAGAGTTGCAAAATACATGAAAGCACCGGCGAAGGAAGCGAAAAAGTTTGCCCGCAAAGAATTGCCGCCGACAGCTTTGGCAACCCATTCAGAGGGAATCAGGCCCTCGTGGCCGACGCGACCAAGCAATGCTCCGGCAATAACCACACCAAAAAGAAGCAGAGGCAGAATCTTTTTGGCGAAATCCCACGAAACATTGAACCAGTCTGAGAGCTCGCCATCCTGAGTACTGGTGAAAAGGGTAAGAGCCATGGAACCGACGGTAAAAGGAATAAGCGGGGAATCCGGATAAGCAAATCCAGCTGCACTTACCGCAACAACCGAGATAAAAGCTTTCCATGCTTTCAGCTCAAACCAAAGCACCATGATCAGTGAAAAAGCCAGATAAAAAATCCCGGTTATCATCCACTTTGCGCCAAAAATTGCCGCCCACAAACCTTCAGTCCCCTGAGGTTTGCCCCAGTTGGCAAAAACCAGAATGCCTACCATCGAGGCGAAATATAACCCGTTCTGCAAAAGACTGCGCTTTACTTCCGGTTCGGGCATGGCCATTTGCGCTGCCGCCTTGGCCTCTTCTTCATCTCTGAAAATGAAATGCATCAATAAACCAATGATTACACTGAAGAAAACGGCACCTGCAGCTCTGGCAACGCCAGGTTCAAACCCAAGGATTCTTGCTGTGAGAACAATCGCAAGAATATTGATGGCCGGGCCTGAATACAAAAACGCACAGGCTGGCCCAAGACCCGCACCCATACGGTAAATCCCTGAAAAAAGCGGAAGAATCGTGCACGAACAGACAGCCAGAATAGTACCTGAAACTGCGGCAACGCCATATGCAATCACTTTATTGGCCCTGGGCCCGAGATACTTCATTACCGAAGTCTGGCTGACAAAAACACCGACCGCGCCGGCAATGAAAAAGGCGGGAACAAGACAAAGAAGAACGTGTTCCTGGGCATACCATTTAACCAGATGAAACGCTTCAAGAACCGCGTTATCAAATCTGGCCGTGCCGACAGGAAGGTAATAGCAAGCAAGAAAAACAACAGCAACGGTTAAAAAGGCTTTCCATTCGGCTTTCCAGACATTCATTCCGTTTCTCCGACAGCACAGCATTTCAAACAAACTTTTTGATCATTGCCTCTGCGGCTCAAAAAATTATCGATACATCGATTAAATTCGCCGACACAATGCATCTGCAATCGGTAGAAAACCTGCTGACCACGCTTTTCATCTGAAATCAAACCAGCATTCTTCAGAACCGAAAGGTGTTTTGAAACCGTCGAAAAATCCACTTTCAGTTCATTAACGAATTCGCAGACACAGCATTCTCCGGCAGTGAGTTTATCAACAATGAAAAGGCGGCTCGGGTGTGCCAGAGCCTTAAAAACCAGCGATCTTTCTTTATATGAGTCGGTCAACATAAATATCTCCTAATATTTGGTAATTTTACCAAATAACCAACAACAATGCAAGCGTATTTATTGGCTTTTAACCAGTTTTTTAAATATTGAAATTACATGGTTGACTAAGCCGTGTATGAGTGCTATTAGAGTAAGGAAATGCCCCACGGGAAAGGAATAGTTGTCTTGGAGCATAAATAGAAACAGGAGACATTATATGGCACATCGAGTTTACAATTTTTCCGCAGGTCCGGCCGTGCTTCCAGAAAAGGTTCTGAAACAGGCTGCTGATGAAATGCTTGATTATCAGGGATGTGGCATGAGCGTGATGGAACTGAGCCACCGTTCCAGCGTTTACCAGAAGATTATCGACGATGCAGAAGCCGGGCTGCGCAAGCTCATGAATATTCAGGCAAATTATAAAGTGCTTTTTTTACAGGGCGGGGCCTCCCTTCAGTTTCTCATGATTCCAATGAATTTGGGTAAAACCAAAAAAGCCGATTATGTCAATACCGGCGAATGGGCAACCAAAGCTATTAAAGAAGCCAGGAAATTTGGTATGGACGTAAATGTCGTCGCCTCATCTGAATCGACCACCTTCAACCACTTCCCCAAAATTGACCCGGCAAAAGTAAGAAAAGACGCGGATTATCTGCATATCACATCAAACAACACCATTTATGGCACCAAGTGCATGGATGTTCCGAAAGTGAATATTCCCATCGTCGCCGACATGTCATCTAACATCATGAGCGAAAAGTTCAATGTCAGCGATTATGGCCTGATTTATGCCGGCGCCCAGAAAAACATCGGGCCAGCCGGGGTCGTTATCGTTATTATCCGTGAAGACCTGCTCGGTCTTGTCCAAGGTCTGCCCACCATGCTTGATTACGCTACTCATGCCAGGGCCGGTTCGATGTTCAATACCCCGGCAACTTACGGCATCTACATCGCCAAGCTGGTTTTCGACCACATGCTCAGCCTCGGCGGCGTCGAGTATTTCGAAAAGCTCAACAAAGAAAAAGCCGCCATCGTCTACGATGCAATCGACAATTCAAAACTTTTCAAAGCCCACGTCAAACCTGGTAAAGACAGATCTTTGATGAACATTCCGTTCTTCACCGAAAAAGAAGAACTCAACAAAAAATTCCTCAAAGAAGCTGAAGCGGCAGGCCTGGTAACCCTGGCTGGTCATCGCAGTGTTGGTGGAATGCGCGCTTCGGTCTATAATGCAATGCCCATTGAAGGCTGCAAAAAACTTGCTGACTTCATTAAAAAATTCGACAGGGAAAACTCCTGAAACAATGCGGGGGCGGTTATCGCCCCCATTTTTGCGGGCCCGATCAAGGAAAGGAATAAGAAATGACAAAAAAGATCCTGATAGCCACCGACAAACCCTTTGCCCCTGAAGCCATAGACTTGATGAAAGAAGTGGTTGCCGGCAATAAAAACTACAAACTTGAGCTTCTGGAAAAATACACAAATGTTTCGCAATTCAAGGCAGCGGTCAAAGATGCGCATGCCCTTATCATCAGAAGCGATATTGCTTCGCGTGAAATCATCGAAGCCGCTCCCGAACTGAAAATTATCGTCAGAGCTGGTGCCGGTTACGACAATATCGACTTGGAAGCCGCCACTGAAAAGAAAATCGTCGCGATGAACACTCCCGGGCAAAATGCCAACGCCGTTGCTGAACTGGCTCTGGGCATGATGGTCTATATCGCCCGCTGCAAATTCAACGGGAAATCAGGTTCTGAGCTGCTTGGCAAGAAACTTGGCCTGCATGCCTATGGCAATGTTGGCCGCGCAGTTGCCCGTATTGCCAAGGGTTTCGGCATGAAAGTTCATGCATTTGATCCTTATGTTCCTGCAAGTAAAATTGAAGCAGAAGTCATCAAAGTTGAAAAGACGGTTGAAGAACTTTACAGCAACTGCCATTTTGTTTCTCTGCACATTCCTGCCACTGCCCAGACAAAGAAATCGGTAAATTTCGAATTGCTAAACCGCATGCCCAAGGGCGCGGTGCTGGTAAATACCGCCCGCAAAGAAGTAATCTGTGAAGATGGCCTGAAACGTATGCTGGCTGAACGCAAAGATTTCCGCTATGTTTCAGATATCGCCCCCGATTGCGCCGAAGAGCTGATGAAAGATTTTGCCGACCGCGTCTATTTCACCCCGAAAAAACTGGGTGCCCAGACCGAAGAAGCAAACATCAACGCCGGCGTTGCCGCAGTCAAGCAGATCGTTTCATTCTTTGAAAACGGCGATACCACCTATAAGGTCAATAAATAGCCGCGTGATGCAAAAGAAGTTTAAGTAACTCTCGATTTCACCGGTAATGAAAAGCAATTAAAAAATAATCTGAACAATTGACCCCGGCGTCTTTTTTCAAAACAAGACGTTTTTTGCAGCAAAAAAGGGGGGCTGGAATACCAGCCCCCCTTTTTAATCGCTGTTGAAATGGCTTATACCAGCTGCTGATTTGCCATGGCCTGGTCGAGTTTTTTCTGAATATTTTTTAGTCTTTCGAGCACGAAAGGGTTTGCTGCAGAAGAGTTAAGCTTCTTCATTACCAGAGGAATGTTGGCCATTTCTTTAAAAAGAATTGGTGATTCAATCAGGTAAGAAACGGTTTTTTCTTCGCTAAGCCAGGTTTTTTCAGAATGGTCAATGCCAGATTCAATTTTTTGCTTTAAAAGGCCGATTGCTTTTTCCATGTTGGTGCGGCGCACCTTTTTGCCGGTCTGCAAAACAAAATCAAGCACCACTTCGAGACCTCTTGAAAAATCAAATTCATAAAATCTTGGA
Source organism: Candidatus Methylomirabilis sp. (assembly GCA_020722725.1). GTDB lineage: Bacteria > Muiribacteriota > Ozemobacteria > Ozemobacterales > Ozemobacteraceae > DYKG01. The sequence goes on along the minus strand of DYKG01000008.1, from coordinate 36,545 downwards.
AAAAGAATTTTGTCGAAACTGGTTTCTGGTATCGGCTCGCCTTTGGCTGACATGAAAATATGATGTTTCAGCAGGTAACTGACCGCTTTTTCGATGCTTTTGCCAAATTCATCATAATTGCCGGTATATTTCACATAAGCCAGCATGCCTTCGAGCATTACCGTGGTTGAAATCAGCGAGCTTTTTCCGCTGCCGGTATAAACAGCCTCGTCGCAGTTATAACCGCCGTCAGGCAATTGATAACGCTTGACCCAGTCTTTGGCCCATGGCAGCCAGGCAAAAACATCAAAATCAACTTTCGATGCAAGCCTCATCAATGAGCCAAGAAAGCAGAAGCAAAGAACTTCGGTGAAACCATTGACGTTATGGGGCGCGTCTTCTTCCCGGATCGGGAAAATGTGAAGATACTGACGGTCAGCGCAAACCAGCAGTTCTTTGAAAGTGGGAACGGGCACGTCGCCAAGGCGGTCGGTTTCTTCCAATAGAAGAAAATACCACCAGGGTGAATCCCATTTGGGCCAGTAGACGTCCCTCTCGATCATCATCGATGCCTGCTCACTGGCTAGAATCTCTTTAATTTCACTCAGATCATTGGCTTTTAAAATGCCCGAACTCATAATGTAATTCCCTCTTAGAATCATATCATCAGAACAAACTCTCTCAATGCCGTTTTATTTTACCGTAATAAAATCATTTTGCAAAGCCTCTGACATTAAATTTATTGATTAAACAAAAATTTCGCGATATTTTTGTGCTAATCAGATAAAATTATCAAGTTGCCAAAAGCAACGCGATGCTGAAAATGAAGAACAATTCAATCAATTCATGGCTTAGTTTTTTCAAAACCCGTCTTCGAAGCATGTTTACGGGCACGGACGCACGCGTTAAAATGCCTGATAAAACGGAAAAAACCGACCCGGAAACATCTTCAACGCTTCCGACTGCCAATCAGGAAGTTTTTGTTCTCTGGGATGCCATTGGTGACGGCAGGGTTCTAGGTGTATTCACTGACGAAGCAACCGTTGAAGAACTGCGCCAGGTTAATCCTTATTATTATCGTTTCTATCGCTGCCACATTGATCAGGCAACGGATTATGGCCTGAGCTGGCTTGAAAAAGACCAAAAATGGCAGTTTGAAAGAGTCCTGGTTAAACACGGTCTGAAGAGAAAACATTCCTGATTGCGAGGCAGGTTCTTTTCTTTTTTGCTCAGGCAAGGTAAAACACAGGCAGTAAACAACCTGGATCGTTTATTCATCGAGTCTTTGAAAGCAATAAAGAAAAAACCCGGCCACCGTCAAATTTCACAGTGCCATGTGCTATATTAACCAAGATTTTTTTGGCGACCAGGACGCTTGAGCCTGAATTTGGCGGGTGCCTGGCGGTGATAGCCATCGAATAGCATTCCGCCCCAGGGTCGAAGAGTTTCTTCGGCAAGCGCAATGACCTGATAAGTCATTTCACTTGAAAAAAACAATTTAAACGCCTCATTGAATCGATAGGAAAATTCTGGCGAAACCTGTTTGAGAGCCCTTGGTATGCTTTTTCCTGAAGCGCCCCAATGACCGTTTACCCGCAGATAGAACTCGGCCAGAAGAGAATATAGTTTGCTGGCGGTGGCAATTGATTCGTCAAAACTTCCTGGGTATTTTAAATCATCGCATAAATCATTGATAAAGTAGCGGTAATTATCGATCTGCTCGGGACTTAATGGTTTGGGGCCGATTAGAAGCAGCTTGTGAGGCTGCTCTTTGATCTGATCGGCAAGCCCATCGAGATTTTTCAGAATCAGCCCCTGGTTTACCATGTTTTGCAGCGAAGGCACGCCGGAAGCAGCATCCTCCCTTTCGAAAAACCAGCGCAGGGTTTCTGGGTCGTGCACGAAAGCTTCAATTTTGCGATTTTCAAAAATAAAAGACTCGCGCCAGGCATTATCAAGCTGTGAAAAAACAATTACCATGTTGTAATCCGACTCCAACGTCGCATCACCACGAATCACCGAACCACAGACAAATGCAGCCGCTGCTTTGGCGTAGCGACTTTCAACCACCCGCATGGCACGATTTACCACTTCCCCAAAACTGTCAGGATCATTCCAGATCATTGAAAAACCTCTTAAATCAAATTACCGGTAAGGCTTCATCTGAGGAAGCCGTTCTTCGTAATCTTTCATCATGCCGTGAGCAACGCTGGAAAGGCCAAGCAGGCCGATAAGATTGGGAAATGCCATCAGGCCGTTGGCGATATCTGAAAGATTCCAGATCAGTTCGAGCGGGAAAGCGGCACCCACAGGAATAAGAGCTATGTAAACCAGTCGGTAAACAAGAACAGCTTTGCGTGCCCGTTCAGGGTTGGCATCAAAAAGATAGCGAACCGAGCGGTCTCCGTAATAGCACCAGCCAATAATCGTTGAAAAGGCGAAGAAAACCAGGCCGAAGCTTACCACATGTTGACCCCAGCTGACATTTGTTTTAAACGCCGCAGCAGTTAATGCAGCCCCTTTCAAGCCATCGAAAAGATACGCTTTTTCCGGGTCGAGATAGCCGCTGGTAAGAATTACCAATGCAGTCATCGAACACACGACAATTGTATCGATGAAGGGCCCGAGCATTGCCACCAGCCCCTCGCGGACCGGTTCATCGGTTTTTGCGGGAGCATGCGCAATCGGTGCTGAACCAAGACCGGCTTCATTTGAAAACAGGCCGCGGGCAATACCCCAGCGCATGGCCTGAGCGACCGAAAAGCCAAGTACACCACCCACCGCCTCGTGCATGCCAAATGCAGAAGAGAAAATCATCTTCAACGCTGGAATAATCTGATCTCGCTGCACAAAAAGAATGTAAAGGGAACCGAAAACATATCCAATGGCCATGAATGGAACAATTTTGTCAGAAAAACTTGCGATTCTTTTTATTCCGCCCAATATTACACTGCCGGCAAAAATGGCCATCACTACTCCGATCATGAACCTTACCCAGTCAAAATGATCGACACTGGCAACGCTTACCAGGCCTGCATCCGAAAGATAGGTGTGCAACGGGCCGGCAACCGAATTTGCCTGAACCATGTTGCCGATGCCGAAAGATGCGATAAAAGCAAAAGTGGCGAACAGAAAGCCAAGCCATGGCTTGCCCAGCCCGTCACGCAGGTAGTACATTGGCCCGCCGGTCACTTCCCCGTCTGAATCAATGTTGCGATATTTCTGTGCCAGCAGACAGCAGGTGAATTTCGTACACATGCCGATTAATGCGGTAACCCACATCCAGAATACCGCGCCCGGGCCACCGCTTGAAATGGCGGTTGCCACACCTGCGATGTTGCCAGTGCCGATAGTTGACGCCAGCGCAGTCGAAAGTGCCTGAAAATGGGTGATTTCGCCCTTGTCTGCCGGGTTATCCCACTTGCCGGTAATCAAAGACCAGGCATGGGTGAACAGACGAGCCTGCACCAGCCGCATGCGAATGCTCAGAAAAAAGCCGGTACCAATAAGCATGAACATCAGAAAGCTGCCCCATACGTAGCTGTCAACCGTTTCAACCAGTTTGGCAAATTGTTCCAACCTGCACCTCCAGACACAATGTTCTCTATGTATCGGTTCACCGGCACATATTATTAACCGGACCTTTTCATGCTAGAGTTATATAGTTATTGAAATTTTTCAGCCATTTCTTTGTCGATTCGCCAGCTCAATGTGGCTCGGCGACAGATAAAAGACGGTCATTGAGCTTGTCAAAATGCCCGTCTTGAGATAAGATCCCAAGCACTCTTAGATTTAGAACGAACAAAAAGCGGAGACTGTAGATGAAAAAACTGCGCCTGAGCCTGCTACTGCTTTTGCTTATTCCAGTTTCACTGCTTGCCGATACCTGGCAGGTATTCACTCAGGGGCAAGGCCTCGCAGACAATAACGTGCATTGCTTCACCGCCATGAAAACCTATATGGCAGTGGGAACCAATTTGGGCGCAAGCGTTTACAACGGCGAAACTTCCAGCTGGCAGCAGCTGAAACTGCCCGATGAAGTGGCCTCGAACCCCATTAAAGACATTGCCTTCGACCAGAATGGCCATTTATGGGTCGCATCTGCCCGTGGACTGGTTCACATTCAGGGCGAGGATTTTTATCTTTACGGGGTCGAGCACGGTTTGCCCACGGTTGACGTCGACCGTATTCAGATTCAGAAAAACAAAATTTTTGCCGGCTGCTTTGGCGGCTATGTTTGCCAGGCAGAAATACCACTGACCGGGCGCACCGCTTTTGTACCGGCCAATTACCGCAGCGAAGACCTTAGCGACAGCTTTAAAATGCGGTCGGTCGGGGTTTCTGCCCTTGGCATGGTCGATCAGTCAAAAGGCTGGATAAGCACGACCGGAGAAGGTCTCATCGAGCAGATCGGGCCCAACGCCTACCCATTAAATGGCCTCGACGGCATGCCCGAAGGCTGGGTTAACGATTTCTGGGTCTTTCAGGGCCCTTCAAGAGCAACCCATATGCTGTCAATAACCCCCGAACATATCAGCCTGATCAAAAATTCAAAAACCTTTCAGGAAGTGATGCTGCCGGTTGAAAGCCCGTGGCTCAACTGCATTATTGCGGTAAAAGAAAACCCTGACATTTTCACCTGCATCGAGCTGCCGAAAATGAACGACGAAGAAAAAAGCTTTTTCAAGTTTCTCAATGGTCGAAGCCTGTTCGTCGGCACCCGCAATCACGGCCTCTGGCGCTACCAGATGGGCGTCTGGACCAATTACACCAGCACATCGAGCAGTCTGCCGTCAAACTGTGTCAACCGCCTCTACCTGATGGGCAGAACCCTGGTAATGTGCACCGACGGCGGGCTTGCGATCTGTTCGCTCGATTCTCATCAATATGATGAATTCAAGAATCAGGGAATCGGCAACATTTACGCAAAAACCCTCTACCCCATGCCACCCAGCTTTGCCTACATGGTTCCATTTCAAGAAATCTGCAAAGGATCATGCTTCTGGTTTTCCCATCATCACGGGCTGTCACGCTGGCGACCCGCTTCCAGACCAAAAATCAGAGAGACCGACCGAACCAATGATCTGAGCTCACGCCTCGAAATTCTGCGCGATGAAACCGACGAATTTCTGAATTTTGGCGAACCCAAAACACCTGAAGATTCAATGCCCGACCCCGACATCGCCACCGAAGACATCATTTCACCGGCAGTTCATGGCTACTGGCAACTATTCAGCAATCGCTACATGCTCAGCTACGATACCGAGATAATTCTCGATTCAGACGGTGAAACCGAAATCAAAACCAACGATCTGTACCCGATTTATTCAGAAAAAATCACCTCGATGACCATCGACAAATCTACCGATATGCTGTGGTTGATTTTTGACGACAAATACCTGGCCAATATGCAGATGAAGCCGAAAATCGTGCAGATTGGCCGCAAAAAAGTCCGCCGCGAAATGCCCGAATGGGTATTCATGGGCAAATACCAGCCCTGGGCCGACGGCCTGGAGCTGAAAAAAGTCTGGTTCAACGACGACAAACTCTACATCGGCACCAAAGAAGACGGGTTCTATATTCTGAAAAACCCGCAATCCACTGACCTTGAGAAAAACCCCTATGAATGGGCTCATTACGGAATTTACGAAGGGCTCATCAGCAGCGACGTAATCGGCTTTGCCCGCTACAAAAGCCTTCAGGCTGATTATCTAGCCATTCTGCACAACAAAAGAATCTCATTATGGGATGGCGAAATGTTCACCGAACAAGGCACCGGTGCCGAGCGACAATACACCTGCATCGCCGGCGGCGACGACGGCAATCTCTGGATCGGCTCATACGGAGGGCTTTTCCGGGTAACCCCCACGGGTGCGGTGCGCTCTTACACCACCACCGATGCCTGGTTTGAATCGAACGTAATCACTGCGGTCGCCACCATAAAAGCAAGCTCAGGACGTGAAACCGGGGTGTGGGTTGCCTGTGATGCACTTTTTTCGACGACCCGGCTCAATCCTTTAATGAATGGCTCCGACCAGCCACCCAACGTTTATCGCATGCCCGATGGCAGTAAAGTTGTGAAAGAACTCGATATCGACGGTTCGTCAATGCACTTTTTCGATGGCCGAACCTGGGAAAAGTGGAAAATGGCGGGCATCAAATACATTTTCATCGACGGCGACTTCGTCTGGACCACCTCTAACATCAGGGTCAGACGCATTCTGGCACCGCGCTGATAAAATTAGACTTTTGCTCGCAGTACACTTATAATTGCCCAAGAAATTCAAACGGAAGCCGCGCCTATGAAAAACGAACTGAACTGGGAATCCCCTGAAGGCCAGGATTTCCCCATGAAAATGGTCGAAAAGGGCCTCTCTTTCAACGGCAAAACCGCGCTGGTTTTTTACTTCAGCGGGTTTGTCGCCATTCTATCGATGCTATGGGTCATGGCCCTATCGGTAAAACTGATTTTTATGACCCGGCAGGATCCCAACATTCCCGAATATTACAAAACTGTGGCGATTATCTGCATCGGAATCAGCGCCGCGAGTCTTTTCAGCTTCTATAAAATTTATCGAGAACGCAGCGCCTACCGTAAAGAGATCGAAATAGCCGATGGCACCGTGAGTTTCTGTGAAACAACCCGCAAGGGCAAAACCGAATGGCAGGAAAAGGTGCGAAAATACGAAGGGGTTCACCTGCGCCACTACAGCTACCGGGGTGTTGATTCCTGGTACGTTGCCCTGGTGCATGCCGATTCGTCCAAAAGTTTTCCGGTTTTTGCCCCCGATTATGATTCCCGACAGGCTTCTGAAGATGAGAAGCGGCGCATTCTAGCCCAGTACGGCAGTCGTTTCGGCCTGATGACCACTTTTGAACGAAAAGAAGAAAAAAAGAAAGAGGCGTGAAAATGACGGTTCAAACCCCGATGATCAATATTGGCAAAAGAAGCTGGAAACCAGGCACACTTCTGTCACCGGTTCCCGCGATCATGGTTACCTGTCAGGGCTTGAACGGCCGGCCCAATATCATTACCGTTGCCTGGGCGGGCACCGTCTGCTCTGAACCGCCACTTCTGTCGGTTTCGATTCGCCCGGAAAGATATTCTTATCAGCTGATCAAAGAAACCGGCGAATTCGTGGTGAACATTCCCGATAAAAGAATCGTTAAAGAAACCGATCTGTGCGGCGTAATCAGCGGGCGAACCCGCGACAAATTCCATGAAACCGGCCTGACTCAGGGTAAAGCAGAAACCGTCACCCCGCCAATTATCATGGAATGCCCGATAAATATTGAGTGTAAAGTTGAGAAAGAGATCGAACTTGGCTCTCATTCCATGTTCATTGCCAGAATAACCTCGATCCAGGTTTCCGAGCATCTGATAGATTCTCACGACCGGCTCGAAACTGACAAAGCTGCATTGGTCGGCTTTGCCCATGGCCATTACTACCAGTTGGGCAAGAAGCTTGGACATTTCGGCTTCAGCGTTAAAAAGAATTGAAACAGCAGCTGATAATTGTCGGTGCCGGGGCGGCAGGCTTAATGGCCGCAATAAAGGCCGCCGAAGCAGGAGTCGAATGTCTGGTTCTCGAATCGATGCCAAAGCCCGCCCGAAAATTGGGAATTTCAGGCAAAGGACGTGGTAACCTGACAAATACCGCTGATTACAATGAATTTCTCAAACATTTCAACCGCCAGGGTCGATTTTTAAAATTTGCTTTTAAACAATTTTTTAACAATGATCTTGTGGAGTTTTTCAATCGAGCCGGCCTTGAAACCGTTGAAGAAAGAGGCGGCAGAGTTTTTGCAGCTTCCGGCCATGCTCCTGAAATAGTCGGAAAACTGGTTGCTGCTGCCGAAAAACGCGGAGTAAAAATTCTCACCGACCGGCCGGTGAAGAAAATCAGCAGAACTGATCAAGGTTTTATAATCTCGACGCAAAATCGAGATTTTCATTGCACGGTTCTGATTATTGCCACCGGCGGCAAATCATATCCGCTGACCGGCTCAACCGGCGATGGCTTTCGTTTTGCTGCAGAATTGGGGCACGACATCACCCCGCTTTTTCCATCGCTGGTTGCACTGAAACCGGATATGCAATTACCCGGCGCACTCGATCGCCTGAGTTTAAGAAACATCAATGCCAGGCTTCTTTGCGGCGAAAAAAAGACCGCCGAAGAGTTCGGTGAAATGAGCTTTATCGACGGCTACCTGGCCGGGCCGGTAATCATTACCCTTAGCCGTCTTGCCATACCTCTGCTGGCCTCCGGCCAACCCACATTTATCAGCGTAGACCTTAAACCGGCACTCGACCACGAGAAGCTTGACCAGCGACTGCTGCGCGACCTGCAGAAAATGGCAAAAGAGCCGTTGCACAGGTTTTTTGCCGGTCTTCTGCCCGCACAGATGGCCGATTTCTGCAGTCGAACCCTGAAATTCAATGTGAATTCACCCTGTCACCAGTTCACCGCCGAGAATCGCCGAAAACTGCGCAACTGGTTGAAAGAACTGCGCTTCAGAATAGTGGAGCCGGGCCCATGGTCACAGGCAATCGTAACTGCTGGCGGCATCGACTGCGGTCAGATTGATGCAACTACCATGGAATCAAAAATACAGCCCAATTTATTCTTTGCCGGAGAAATCATCGACATTGATGCCGACACCGGAGGGTACAATCTGCAGGCCGCCTTTTCCACCGGATGGCTTGCCGGGCGCAGCGCTGCGGCCCGAATTGGAAATTGAGAGAGGTACGTCTATGAAGCTGATTATCAGACAGGTTGAAGTTCCGCTTGAATACGGAAAAACCGACATTATAGCCGGTTTGGTAAAAAAACTGCGCTGTCGCAGCGAAGACATCAAAAGCCATGAAGTTTTTCGGCGTTCACTCGATGCCAGGCCGCGCCGCCCGGCACCGGTTTTTATTCTACAGATCGAAGCAGAAGTCTCAGATCAGATTAAAAAAAACCTGCCCCACACCCGGGATATCGAAATACTCAAACAGATCCCGGTTGAAGAAAAAGTTCCCCAGTTCATCATTCCCGAACATCGCCCGGTAGTTGTGGGTGCCGGGCCTGCAGGCCTGATGGCCGCCTACCACCTGGCCATGCTCGGCCTGAAACCAATAGTTATAGAACGGGGCGCAAAGGCTGAAGATCGTCGCGAAGTTGTAGACGAATTCTGGCGCAGCGGTCGCTTCATGCAGGAAAACAATGCCCTCTATGGAGAAGGTGGTGCCGGGCTGTTTTCTGATGGCAAGCTGACTGCCCGAAGCAAAGACCGGCCAAGAATCAAATTATTTTTTGAAACTCTGATACAATGCGGCGCTCCACCTGAAATAACCATAGATTCCGAGCCACATCTCGGCAGCGATGTTTTGCTTGAAATCGTTCCAAAACTTCGTCAGATTATTGAAAAACGCGGCGGGGAATTTCGGTTCAAAATGCGGCTCGAACATATTCTTTTTGACGGCAACCGTGTTAACTCAGTGGTTGCCAGCGGTGAAAAGTTCAAAACCCGGCATGTTATTCTGGCCACCGGGCACAGCGCCCGCGATATTTACCAGTTGCTCGCCGAAGCCGGGGTAGCGATGGAGGCAAAACCATTTGCCGTAGGGGTCAGACTTGAAGTGCCACAGCAACAGATCGACCGTTCACAATACGGAGAATTCGCCGGGCATCCGCACCTCAAGGCGGCAAATTTCAAACTTACCCGCAAACCGGAAAATGGGGCGAGAGCCTGTTACAGTTTCTGTATGTGCCCGGGTGGGCTGGTCATTGCCTGCGCCAGCGAACCGGGAATGCTTACCACCAATGGCATGAGCTACTCGGCACGCAGCGGGCACTGGGGAAATGCAGCTTTCATTGTTCCGATCAACCCGGAGGATTTCGCCGACTCAGCCGCCCCACACACTGTGCTGGCCGGGCTTAAAATGCAGCAGCAAATCGAAACAGCGGCTTTCAATGCCGGTGGCGGAAGTTTCATGGTTCCGGCAGCCCGGTTGAGCGATTTTCTCAATGACAGGATTTCCCGGGATCTGCCAGGAAACCGATCGTGCCGCATGTCAAGGCCGGGTGATTTCAAGGGTATTCTGCCTGATTACGTTATGCAGACACTGAAGTCTGCCATTCCGCCGATGCTCAGGGAGCTGAATAAGGTCAATGCCGACGATGCGCTGGTGTATGCGGCAGAAACCAGAAGTTCGAGCCCGGTTCGGGTTCTGCGTGATGAAAACGGCTGCTCTGCCAGTCATCAGGGGCTTTATCCGGCAGGCGAAGGAGCTGGTTATGCGGGCGGTATCGTCAGTTCAGCGGTTGATGGCCTGAGAGCAGCAGAAATGCTGGTCGAATCGCTGGAAAAGCCATGATTCAGTTCATATCCAGCTTTGCATTCAGCCAGGTTTTACGGCGGTAGATTATGGCTGCCATCAATGCCGCCAACAGATTGCTGAAAATCATGGGCCACCAGATCGCGGTATAGGGCCGGTCAGCAAGCAGCGATGCGGAATGCTGAAGAATTTCCTCGATCCAGACCGGCCAGCCCTGGTTGCAGAAATAGCCGGCAAGCAGATAGGCCATCGGCAACCTGATCAGCCATAATCGCAGAAGATCAGCAATCATTACCGGCCGAGTGTGACCGCTGCCGTTGAATACTCCCCATAATACGAAAAGAAAGCCGAAAAACCACACGGCAATTGAATTTATTTTCAACATTTCGTTGGCAAACCCGATAACCTGCGGATCGTTTACAAAAATTGCGGTCAGCTTGTCACCACGGTGATAAAGCACCATGGCACCGCAAGTCATGATAGTTACGACCATCAGCAGCGCGATATGAAACGTTCTGATTGCCCGCTCGGGCTTGCCGGCGCCAAGGTTCTGCCCGATAATTCCTGCCATGGCGCTGCTGATACCCATCGGCGGCATCATGATAAAATTTACGAACCGGTTTCCAATGGCATTGGCCGAGATAATAGCGGTTCCAAACGAGTTAACCAGCCCCTGCATGGCCACAAAACCCAGTGATGTGGTGGTTTGCGCCATCGATGCGGGAATGGCAACCGAAAGAATCACTCTGATCCGCGAGAAATCAGGCTTCATATCAGACAAGCCCGGAATAAATTCGCGATAATATCTGAACATGCAGTAAGCCGCCATAACCACCGTGCCGATTCTGGAGACCAACGTTGCGATACCGGCTCCTTTAACGCCAAGCACAGGAAAACCGGCCAGGCCGAAAATAAGAACCGGGTCTAGAGCCAGATTAAGCAGCACCGATATCAGATTGATGAGCATTGGAGAAATTGAATCCCCCGATGCAACGGCGAAGCTCTGAAAGATAAAGAAAATGAACATCATCACTGCACCGAAAAGAATCAGGCTGATGTATTCAACCGCTGAAACGAGAATTGCCTCGGGGGTATGCAACAGACCAAGAATCGGTTTAACCCCGAAAAGGGCTATCAACAACAGGAAAGAAAGAAAAAACAGATTCAGCAGAAAAGTCTGACCCAGCACCAGCCTGATTTTGCCATTCTCACCGAGACCACGATAACGCGCAACCAGAGCGGTTGTGGCAACTGCCAGGCCCTGCCCGAGCGATGACATGAGAAAAACTATGGGATAAGCGATTCCGGTAACCGCAACCCCTTCGGTTGCTCCCTGTGTCATCTGGCCCAGAAAAAACGTGTCGGCAAGATTGTAGACCACCTGAATGAAATTGGAAAACATGATGGGAATCGACATGATAACCAGATTCCAGAACAGGCTGCCGCTGGTAAGGTCGCGACTCTGCTTCATTTTGGCCAACTTTCCCATCGTTGAAATATCTGTTTAAATCAATATCAGGCACGCCGCCGGCAAAGTCAATTTTTTTTCCTTTATTTCTGAAACTCTGCCTGATCGAGGCGGGAAAATACTCTGGTAAAAAGTACCGTGTTACGGAATGCCATTTCGGAGCTGTAAAAAGCATTTAAACCTTTTTTCCTGGCTTTCCCAAACAACTTTATCTCTGACCAATCTTCTGCTCCGCAAATCCCGGCACAACACGATGAGTCCATTTCAGAGCAGGACTCAACCTGCCTAACTGTTTTTGCGACGGCTTGCTTAACTCAAAAATCAATTTTTCATGTTCAACACGCCCTGACACTGGCTTCTATCCTGAGGATGATTGTTATGGATGGGAAGTTTCCAAATCACTTTTTAAATTCTTCAAGGATTTTCAGCAACTGGTCTGCTCGACCTGCTGATTGCCCTTTTCATGACCAGGGGCAAGTAATTAATACTCTCAACTTTCAATGGTTGCCATTCTATCGGGAAAATTTCAAAATTTTATAAGTCATTCAAGCCACAAAAAAGGGCCCCTGGACTGAAAGCCAGGGGCAAAGTGAGAGGATCTTTTGAGAGGATACGTGAAGTCGCGCGGGGACGCGACTAAGCGTAAATACAAAGGCTCAATTACAAGAAAAAATGGCGACTGTTGATTAGCGAAATTTGCGTTGAACATACAGCAGCTGCCGTGATTAAACGGCGAACTATAATTGAACCCATTGTTATCAAAGAACGATACAAAGGTTGGAGCAAGAGACGTGCCAACTTACACATTTCTGTAATGAAGCCACTTTTGCGTTTTTTTGCCCATCACCAAAAGCGTGCACAATTTTCACGCGTGCAATTTTCGCACGCACATACACTAAAAAGTACAACTTTTTTTACAAAGTAGCAATAAAATTGAAATTGGATTCTGCCAAGCGTAATTGAGGTATTTATCTTTAATTTACTGGTCGTTATTGAATTGCATTGTTCAAAGAGGTATACTCCCTGAGTGCGGTGCACCGCCACAACGCAAAAAAAACAATTAATTTTAATCGAGGCACTCAATGGATCGGCTTCTATACGGGTTTTCCAAAGAAAAAATGATATCGCTGACCTATGTCGATGTAACCGAAACCGCCCGAGAACTTGAACGAAAACATCTTTCTGGTCCCACCGCCGCCCGATTTCTCGCCGAAGCTCTGGCCGCCATCGCAATCATGTCGTCTGACCTTGGACAGGAAGACGAGAAACTGGCCATGCAGGCCCAGGTAAATGGCCCGCTGGGTGGCTGCTTCGTCGATGTTACAAAATCCGGAAATCTCAGAGGGTACACTAACGCAAAAATTCTTAACGAGTTTGATGGAATTGAAAACATCGCCCTCGATAAATCTCTCGGCGAAAGCGGTTCGATCACGTTCACCCATTCCACTCGACTGGGCATAATCTCTCAACATCAGATTTCATGTAATCCAATGAATCTGCGCCACGGCCTGGCCCGCTATTTCAACGATTTTCACCAGAAGCCAACGGCAATCGAGATAAGTGCAACCAGTCGCGAACACCATGTTCACCACGCCGTCGGCCTTCGCATGACCAGACTTCCAGAAGGACTATCGGAAGATTTCGTGCCTTTTCTCGAGCGGTTTAATGACAAGACAATTAAAAAAGCCCTGGCCCAGTCAGTTGATATTATGGTTATGAGCGAAATGCTCGGTCTGACAGACCTTAAAATTATCGAGCAGCGAACCCTCTCAGCAAAATGCACCTGTAGCCGCGAAAAAGTTCTTTACTCCATTTCATGCCTTCCGATTGAGGAATTGCGGGAAATGATTGCCAGGAAAGAAAGCCCTGACGTTTACTGCCATTTTTGCAGTCAGCTTTTTTCAATCAAACCAGAAGAAATTGCCCGTCTTCTCAGGGAAAAAACCGGCGAAGGCGACAGCAATGAGTAAGTCGGCTAATCGGCCCCCAGGAGCCTGGAATTCACCATTGACCGCCGAACTTCTGACCGCCACAAGCCGTATTCCCTCAGGAATATTCATTTGCGCCGGGCGTAAAATCATGATTGAATCGAGGCCAGACGAAAACGGCCGCAACGCTCTTGTCGATATCAGTCGATCGCAACAGCCCGTCGACCTGCTTTCCCTTCAATTCAATGCCCGAACCAGAGTGCATGAATATGGCGGCGCCTGCATCACATCCGACAATCATGGCAACATTTTTTTCACCAATTTTTCTGACCAGCGTATTTACCGCCTTTCTGACGGCGGGGTTCCCTCACCGATAACTCCCGCCGAACCGTTGAGATTTGCCTGCCTTGAATTTGACCACCTGAGAAACAACCTTTTCGCGGTAATGGAAGATCACCGCACTTCATCCCTTGAACCAGCCAACTCGATTGTCAGAATCGATGTTAAAAGCGGTCAGATTCAAACAATCTGTGAAGGACACGACTTCTTCGCTAGCATCAGGCTTTCTTCTGATGGCAAGAAATTAGCCGCCACATGCTGGGATCACCCGGACATGCCATGGGACCATACGAAACTTCTGATAATCGACCTTGCCCCCAATGGAAATGCCTACCAGACCAGAGTGCTGCCCGGCAGAAACTCTGCTTCGATCATGCAGCCCGAATGGATGGGTGAAAAGCTTTTCTTCCTTTCTGACGAAAATGGCTTCTGGAACCTGTATTGCCTTGAAAATGGCTCGACTCGCTGTCTGCTTGAAAAACCGGCAGATTTCGGCAAACCGATGTGGAGCATTGGCACAACCAGTTATGCCGTGATTGACGCTGACCGAATTTTCCTGACCTGGTGCGAGAAAGCCGAATGGCACGCAGGGATTTATTCGCTCAGCAGCGGCAGTCTCAGTCGACTCGAACTGCCTTACAACAACTTTGCCTCAATCACCACTGATCAATCAAACATTTATTTTATCGGTTCTTCTTTTATTATTCTGCCGGAAATTGTCAAACTTGACATAAATAGCTGCAAAACCGAAATTCTGTTTGCCTCGCCCCCGGTTCCCATTGCACCCGAATTTATTTCGATTCCTCGATCTATTGAATACCAGGCCGCCCCCAATGAAATGGTTCAGGCGTTTTATTATCCGCCATGCAACCCTAATTACGCAGGTGGTTTCGATGCCCCCCCCCTGCTGGTTGTCAGCCATGGCGGGCCAACCGCCGCCGCAAGACTGGTCTTGGACCTTTCGACCCAGTTCTGGACAACCCGCGGATTCGCAGTTGTAGATGTAAATTACAGCGGCAGCAGCGGCTTTGGCCGTGAATACAGGCAGCGTCTGAATCACAACTGGGGAATCAAAGATGTTCGCGACTGCCAAAAGGCTGCAGAACACCTGATCAGCCAGAAGCTTGCTGACCCATCCAGAACCGCGATCAGAGGTGGAAGCGCCGGCGGATTCACCACCCTCTGTGGTCTGGTATTCACTGATACCTTCAAAGCCGGCGCAAGCCATTTCGGCCTTAGCGACCTTGAGATTCTTGCCAGAGAAACCCACAAATTCGAAAGCCGTTATATGGATCGCCTGATTGGTGATTACCCCAAATATGCAGATACATATCGTGAACGATCCCCGATTAACCATCTTGAAAAACTCAGCTGCCCGGTAATTTTCTTTCAAGGCCTCGATGATAAGGTTGTGCCGCCTAATCAGGCTGAACTGATGTATAATGCCATCTGCCAAAAGGGTTTACCGGCAGCGTATGTAGCTTACGAGGGAGAGGGGCATGGTTTTCGCAAAGCCGAAAACATTAAACATTCACTTGAATCGGAGCTTTATTTTTTCCAGAAAGTATTTTCCCTGCCATTGGAAGCTCAGATTGCTCCAATGAATATAGCCAACCTTACAGGAGATTAAAATGCTCAAACGCGCTGTTGTGGTCACCATTCTTGGGATTCTTCCGGCTTTACCGGCCAATGCCCAGTTAAGGGTAAACCGAAAAAGCAATCACATCGGGAAATTTCTGGTAATCAGCAAGCTGGTAAAGCTAAGTTCGAGCAACTCGGAAAAGGTTGCCGTCGATGCGCTCAACCGCCTGCGCGAAGTTCTTTTCCGCAGTGAAAACCTTCTCGTTTTTGAAAACGAAACCAGGCCTTCCATACCTGCTTTTGTTGACCGTATGAATAATGACGTTGATAAAATTTTCCAGGCTATTTACAATCTGGAAATTTCTATTCAGGCTGCCAATCTCGACCACCCACAGGAAAAAGAAACCCTTTCCGCAATCAAAGCAATGATAATCGATGAAATAAAAACAGTTCTCGGTTCAAATGTTTTTTTGACCACCCATGAAAAACTTGCGGCAATGATCGAAAACACTCGAAAGTTCATTGATGCAGGCAAGGACAATGATTCAAACAGAAGATTGAAAAACCTCAATGTCATCGCCAACATTCAGAAGGTGCTTGACCTTGCCTGGTACATCTATACCGAACAGTGCCAGTGGTTGATGTCAACTGCCTACCGCCTCGAGTGCCTGAATTTTTCGCAACTGGACATGAAATCGGAATTGGCACTCAATCCCAGGCTGAACATTTCAAGCCCCCCGAGAATGTTCGTTCCCGGGTTGCCTGAAGATTATGAATTGATCGACCCGCAGCCTTAAAAATCGAGAAAATCTTCGCCGAGGTCAAAATCGACTTCGGCGCCTTCGCCTGATTTTGCAGGTTCAGCGCCACCCAGAGTTATACCTTCAAGAAGGCCGCCGTCATCGCCCGATACTGGTGGTTTGGGTTGTCCCTGAAAACCCATGGGAGGCTGGTCATGCATTGGTTGCTGCCCCCGCATAGGGTGCTGCCATTCGATCTGTCCTGGCATCCCCTGAGGAGGCCCGCCTGGGGGCGGCAGAGCACCTTTACGAACTGCTTCGCCCCACTCTTCGAATTGCAATTTCTGATCTTTATTTGCATCAAACTGCTTCAGAGCCATCTGAAACCTTTGCGGTTCGTTCTGCTGAAGCATTTCCATGTTTCTCTGATGCTCAGCATTGAGGGCACTTTTTTCATCTTCATCAAGCTTGCCATCCTGATTTTTGTCAAACATGCCAAGAATCATTTTTTTTGTGTTGTGCTCAGATTTCATGACCATAAACTCATGCTCGTCAAGCACATTGTCAGAGTTGCCATCGAATTTCTTCAAAAGCTTCTGATACCGTTCAGGATCAGCCTGCTGTATCTTCTTGACCACCTCGGCAAACTTCTCTTTGAATTTTTCGCCAACCTTTTCCCTGAATCCAAAACCCTGGCCCGAATGACGTTTGTTTCCGGGCATGCGATCTCCCATCTCTTTATGCATCTTTGCGCGCTCCTGATCGCTCAGAACGCCGTCGCCATCTTTGTCAAAACGCTGAAGCATACGTTTTTTCATCGGGCCATTTTCCTGACCGCCAGGCTGAAAGCCAGAGCCAGGCTTTTCCTGGGCTGACAATGAAAATGATGCGCCAACCAGAAGTGCCGTCACCAGAATTTTTTTCATAATTCCTCCGTTAATTATCAACTTCAGGCAATGCCGGCCTGACCTTGATCGTCTGCTCTTTCTTGATCATTACCGTGCCCGACTTCGCCCCCGAAGGCTTGCTGACATTGCGAGCCAGCGTGCATGACACGGGAACGATGCCGGCGTTTCTTGCTTTGCTGTAGTAGGCTGCTACTGCCGCCGCCGCTTCCAGCTCGCGCCGTCCCGCCTCCAGATTGCCCAGAGAGCGCAAAAGCACATGACTGCCGGGAACACCATGGACATGAAACCAGTAATCGTTTTGTGCCGCAGCTCTTAAACTGATAAAATCGTTGTCGCGACTGGTTTTCCCGGCAATGATGACAAAATCCTCGCCGAGAAAATACAAATGCGCATTTTTTTTCAATGTTTCCAATTCTGCTATCATGGTATAAATTTTATCATCTTTATCAACGGCAAGACAGCCGAAAGTTAAACTTCGGAGACAATATGAAAATTTTTTCTTTCAACGCCAACGGCATCAGGGCCCGCCTGCACCAGCTTGAAGAATTGATCGCCAGCCACCAGCCAGAAATTATCGGAATTCAGGAAATCAAAGTGGTTGACGATTCTTTTCCATTCAGTAAGGTCACGAAAATGGGCTACCACTCAGAGGTATTCGGCCAGAAGGGCCATTATGGGGTTGCGATTCTTTCAAAAGACAAACCGGTCAATGTTCAGAAAAACCTGCCCGATGACCCACCCGATGCTCAGCGACGTCTGATTACCGCAACTTTCATTGATTCGCAGAAAAGGCCTCTGGTAATAATGAACGGCTATTTCCCTCAGGGCGAAAGCCGCGACCACCCACTGAAATTTCCCGCCAAGGAAAAATTTTATGCCGGCGTCAGGAGCTATCTGGATTCTGATTTTAAACCCGACGATAACCTGCTGATTATGGGCGATATGAACGTTGCACCAGCAGCTCTCGACGTGGGAATCGGCGATCATAACGCCGCCCGCTGGCTAAAAACAGGCAAATGCTGTTTTCTACCAGAAGAGCGGGACTGGCTCAAACATCTGTTTGAATGGGGTACCTTTGACCTTTATCGTGAAAAATACCCCGATTCGGCCGAATATCTGAGCTGGTTTGATTATCGCACCCGTGGATTTGAAGACGAGCCTAAAAGAGGCTTGAGAATCGACCTGATTCTGGGAACCAGGCCAATTCTCAAGCGTCTGAAAAATGCCGGAATTGATTACCACATCAGAGGCATGGACAAGCCTTCAGATCACGCTCCGGTGTGGGTTGAAATCGACTGAACTCAGTGGCATTCGTCGTAATCGGGACAGATGCCTTCCGTGGTTTTGCATTCCAGCAGGCCTTCTGCCTTGCCTCGACAAACCTGCTTCATGCCGGTCTGGCGTCTGGACTTGCGGTTCAGTTCCAGCTTTTCTTCTCTAAGTTTGGTGACATCATCATCTGATAGTTTTCTGGCCGGAATCATAAATGCTTCCTCCTGTTAAAAATCGAAGTTCAGGAAAATTAACCTTTTCTTTTGCAATTTTCAACAGTTTTTCTCTGATAAGCGGTTTATCAGATGAAAATTCTCTGGCAAACCTTCTGCCTTTTGATTAGAATACCCAAAAGATGAGCAATCAAAATTATCAGTTACCCGGTTCAACCACTCCCATACCATGTGGCAGTGCCTGCGAAGCCCTTGACTTCCTACAGCAGATCTACAACTCGGCGCCGGTCGTAATGCTGGCGGTAAGCCCGGATCTGAAGATTGTTCGCCTGAATCAGAGATTCGCAAAATTCACCGGTCTTTCAGCCGAAAACATTCTGAGCCGGCCCCTGGATGAGATTTTCCCCGAGGCTTTCAAAGCCCTGAGCAAAATTATCGAAGAAGTCAAAAAGTTGCTGAAACCCGTTTCGCAGATTGAAATCAGCTTCAATCATGATCGGCGCCAAATTTTCTGGGAAGTCAGCGCCTGGCCCATTACCGACGAAAACCGCGACCTGGCCAAAATTAACCTGATGCTTCACGATATTTCTGAGCTGCGTCTGACTCAGAGCAAACTTGAAAAGGCCTATGCAAGCATTTTAGAGCTTCAGGAAAAACTGGAACAGGAAAACCGGCTGCTGCGCCGCGAGATCAGCCAATCGGCTTCTGAGCGGGAAATTATCGGCAGTAGCCGTGAAATGCAGACAGTATTGCATCAGATAGCCCAGGTCGCGCCCACAGATACCACGGTCCTGATAACCGGCGAGACAGGTACCGGAAAAGAACTTGTTGCACGGGCTATTCACAATCAGAGTCGGCGCCAGAACAAACCTCTGGTTATCGTCAACTGTGCCGCCCTGCCCGCAAACCTTATTGAAAGCGAATTATTCGGTCATGAAAAAGGTGCTTTTACCGGAGCAATTGCCCGAAAAGCCGGGCGTTTCGAACTTGCCGACACCGGCACGATTTTTCTAGACGAAATCGGTGAATTACCGATTGAGCTACAGAGCAAACTATTGCGAGTACTACAGGAAAACCAGTTTGAAAGAGTCGGAGGAACACGATCGATACCGGTTAATGTCAGAATTATTGCCGCCACCAACCGTGATCTCGCCCTTGAAGTTCGCAATGGCCGTTTCAGAGAAGACCTTTTCTTCAGACTCAATGTTTTCCCTCTGCGGCTGCCACCATTAAACGAGAGAGGGGGAGATATCATTGAACTGGCAGACGCTTTCATCAGCATATTTTCCGAAAAGATGGGTCGACCACGCCCGACTCTCAGTAAAGAATCGGTGCAGACCCTTATCAATCACAGCTGGCCAGGCAATATTCGCGAATTGCGAAATGTTATTGAGCGCGCCATGATTCTGTGCAAAACTGACACAATTCTAATAACCATTCCGGACTATGGCCTAAAACCTAGACCAATAAAAGATTCCCCTATTTTTAACACCGATTTATCTCTAGAAACCGTGGAAAAAGTTCACATCACCCGAATTCTTGAAAAGTGCAACTGGAAAGTCAGGGGACACAATGGAGCCGCGTCAGTGCTGAATCTCAAGCCAACTACTCTTGAGTCGAAAATGAAGAAGCTTCAAATACGCCGCCCGAAACCCTGATTAAGTCACTTCCGCAATTCTGGCATGCCTTATGCGACGACATAAATTAGTTAAGCGCAAAAGGCAAATAAGATGAAACTGGCAATATACATAGTAGACAAAACTGACGGTTCTGTCACCGCACCCGAAGCCGCAAGCCAGATTTCTGAACACAATGCAGCCGAATTACACCTGCTCTGGTCTGACGGAAAAAGTTACAGCTCCCGCCGCTTCAATTTAAGACCGCGCCATGATGACAGCTCTCTCGACACTGAAACCATAGTAAAATTGCTGATTGCGCATCCTGCTCTCTCTCCCCGTCCTGGTCTGACCTCATACCTGCAAGCCAAGATGTTACACCTTCTGGGAATTCCCGGTTCTGCCGTAGAAACGCTAAGAGAAGAATTGCTGCACCATCAATACCTGATCATCGCATCATCCAGTCTTTTATTCGAAGAACCTGCCGCCTTCAAAGTCAGTCACACTTTTCACTTCAGACTTCACAGCAACTATCGCAGCATAATCAGAAAAGCATCGCAGAACCTTCTCTCAGTCGCAGAACTATTCAACGAAAGGCTACAGAATGATTTTACTCTTTAAACTGGCAAACATCTGGCTTAGATTCATGATTCTGGCTTCAGCAATTAACAACTCCGTACTTACAGCACAAAAAGCAAAAAAAGTTATTTATCGCTGAATCTCTAGCTCAGACCAGGCCATGAAAAAGCTGCCGGCGCCTGCGGCAGCTTTTTTGTTTCTCGTTTTCTTCGACCACCACCAATTCTCGGCATGTGTAATAAAGCGGGTTTTAACACATGGTTTATTGGATTTGCATCTCTCAATGCGACTCCGGGCTTATAGCATTTTAAAAATTTCTCGCCAGAGTGCAAATCCACAAAGAATTTTGAGAAAGGCAACCCTTTTCCTGGTGGTCTTTGAGGCTTAGTGAGGTGTTGTTGATCAGACATAGCCGCTTTTATTAATGATTGGAGCGTTTGGACTGAAAATAATGCTTGAATGAGAATTACTGAAAGCTGCGTTCGATGTATTGACATGAAAAATAAGTAGTGATAAATTGACCGTCTTCACTTTTTTTAAGGAATCCAAAGAGGAATGAACCAAAAAATTGCTAATTCGCTGCCTTGTACGGAATTCATTCCCTTTTCACCCATTTAAGCGAGGGGCAAATATGACCATCCCCCCGCATATGATGCGGGGTTTATTTTTTTTGAAACATAACGAGGTTAAAATGAACGAACAGGAAAGAAGAATCGAAGAAACAAATGACGAAAAGGAAATGCTTAACATTGTGATCAATGACGGCAGTTCACACAAACTGCCGCATGGCCGACCAATCAGCGATCTGGTAGATAAAGTCCCAATAGAGGGTGATTTGCCGTTTATCTGTGCCCGGGTTCAGAACGACATTCTCAGTCTTGATTTTGTTCCGGAAATGGACTGCAAGGTTGAATTTCTCAATTATCACTCTCCCCATGGCAAAGAATGCTACCGCCGCAGCCTGACCTTTGTGCTTGCCCGTGCAATCATGGAACTTTACCGCAACGCACGACTTTCGATCGACCATTCAATCGGCAACGGCTTTTACTACGATCTTTTCACTGATGTTCCGGTTTCAGAAAAAATTCTCGGCTATATCAAGACCAAAATGCATGAAATCATTGAAAAGAACGAAGGCTTCGGCAAGAAAACCATGACCAGACCTGAAGCCATTGCACTGCTCAATCGCGAAGGCTACCCGGAAAAAGCCCGCCTGCTCAAAAATTTGAACACCGACAAAGTAGGCATCGTATCATGCTGGAAATACATCGATCTGGATTTCGGCCCAATGGTGCCTTCTACCGGCTATCTCAAGGTTTTCGATCTCAAGCAGTATGCACAGGGTTTCGTTCTTCTGTTCCCCGACACTGACAACCCCTCAGTTCCGTCTGAAATTCGACGTCAGCCCAAAATTTTCCAGGCTTATCGCGAAAGCAAAAACTGGGGTAAAATTCTTGAAGTAAACAATGTGGGACGCCTTAATGAGATAATCAAAGACAAAACCGTTTCAGACTTCATTAAAACTGCTGAAGCCCTTCATTCCAAGAAAATTCAGGAAATCGCCGACGAAATATCCCGTCGCAATTTGTGCCGCATCGTTTTGATTGCCGGCCCGTCAAGCTCCGGCAAAACTACTTTCAGCAAAAGACTGTGTACCCATTTGAAAGTAAATGGCCTGCGCCCGGTAACCCTTTCGCTCGACAACTATTTCCTCGACCGCGCCCACACCCCCCGCGACGAAAACGGCGATTACGATTTTGAATCGATCTACGCCCTTGATCTTGAACTTTTCAATGAACATTTGAAAGCACTGCTCGATGGTCATACCGTGCAGATTCCCGAATTTGATTTTCACACCGGTCATCGCAAAACCGAAACTGACCCGCTGCGCATCAACGAAGACCAGATCATCATTATCGAAGGCATTCACGGTCTGAACGATGAATTGACCAGCTCCATTCCGTCGAGCTGCAAATTCAAGATCTACATCAGCGCCCTTACCCAGCTGGTAATCGACGATTATAACCGTATTGCGACTACTGACACCCGCCTGATACGCCGCACCGTTCGCGACAGCAAGTATCGCGGATATTCGGCTGAAGACACAATCAACCGCTGGGGTTCGGTGCGCCGGGGTGAAGAAAGAAACATTTTCCCGTTCCAGGAATGTGCCGACATGGTTTTCAACTCTGCGGTGCCCTACGAATGGGCAATCCTCAGACCACTCGCAGAGCCTCTGTTTCTCGACATTCAACCGGAAAGCCCGGCTTATTCGATGGCCAGAAAGATTCTCAAAACTCTGTCATTCTTCTCTCCGCTCGATCCCAAAGAAGTGCCCCCAACCTCGATTTTGCGCGAATTCATTGGCGGCAGCTCATTCCAGTATTGATCCATGTCGGCAAAATCCGGAAAAATACAGTTAAAACCCCTCCTGGAAAAAGTTTTAACTGATTTCCCTCCGGTTAAGCGTGTAGCAAACGACCCTGTTCAATTTCCGCGAAAACTCTTTGAACAGGGTCGTTCTTCCGCTGAAATAGAAGCTTCGGCACTGCTGGCCGCCATGCTGGCCTACGGTTCAGCAAAACAGTTCATCAAAAAAATCGATGAAATTATGGCTGCCTGCAAATGGAAGTATCTAGACCTTATCCAGAGCCGAACCTCGATTAACTGGCCTGCTTATCGTCTCAGCACTGCAGAAGAAATCAAAACCCTCGCATTGGCTTCAGGCAACATTATAAACAGGCATGGCAGCCTTAAGAAAATTTTCCTTGGAGGTTATCGCAAAGGTTCGATCAAAGAAGGGCTCATAGAACTCAACCTTGAATTGAACCGCGAATGCACCGCCATCGCAGGTAAAATCAGCCGCGGCCTGCGTCATCTTCTGCCTGACCCTGATTCTGGCGGGTGCGCAAAACGCTGGCACATGTTTCTTCGATGGATGGTGCGCCCGGATGATGGCGTTGATATGCACCTCTGGCCTGAGATCAGCCCTGCACATTTGCTGATTCCTCTTGATCGTCACATCAGTCGAATCGCCAGAAACCTGGGCTTGACCAGTCGAAAAGCCGACGACTGGAAAACCGCCGAAGAAATTTCTGCCGGCCTGCGCCAGTTTGATCCCGATGATCCGATAAAATATGATTTTTCGCTTTGCCACCTGGGTATCGGCGGGCAGTGCACCCATGGAAAAAACCCTGAACTCTGCACTGGCTGCCTTCTCAAAACGGCCTGCAGCGCTTTCAGGGGCAAGTAACATGGCCAGAAGCGAAAAATAAGGTTTAATGCCAGAAAAATACAGGAGCCGAACATGTTAGATCTCGAAAAATTCTTCAGCCGCATCGCCGAATTTCCGTGCCCCGAACTGTTTGCCAAAGAACTTGAAGGCTTTGTTACTCTTGAAAACATCTGGGATATTTTGAAACGAATTCAGAAAGGCTTTGTCGCACCAAGAGTCAGACCCGAAATTCTTGGAAAGGTTGAGCCCGGCGCAATTTTAGAGGGAACCGACATTTATATCGGAAAAGGTTCTGTAGTGCAGGCCGGTGCACTTATCAGCGGCCCCACCATTATCGGCGAGAATGTTGAAATCAGACATTGTGCCTACGTCAGAGGCAATGTCATTATTGGTAATGACGCCGTGGTAGGCCACTGCACTGAAATTGTCAGGTCAGTTATGCTGCCTGGAGCCAAAGCGCCGCATTTCAACTATGTGGGCGATTCAATTCTCGGAACCGGAGTGAACCTTGGAGCCGGAACCAAACTTTCGAACCTGAAAAACGACGGCAGCAACGTAAAGACCAAAATCGACGAACTGGTTATCGACACCGGGGTTCGCAAATTTGGGGCAATTCTTGGCGACAACTGTCTGCTTGGCTGCAATTCGGTTACCAACCCCGGAACCATTCTCGGCAGCAGCTGCCGTGTTTACCCTTGCGCGGTGGTCAATGGTTATCACACGGCGGGCAGCATTATCAAGCTCAGACAAAACCTTGTTAACGTTATTTCAGAAAAAGCTTAAACAAACGTTTAATTAATATTCAATGCCAGGGCGGGCTTTAACCCCACGGTCAAAGTAGTGTTTATGTTTGTTCATGCTGGTAACCAGATCAGCACGCTCAAGAAGTTCTTTGTCATTACAGCGCCCGGTTAGAACCAGTTCCGTGCTTTCAGGCGTCATTTCGATCAACTCGACAAGTTCTTCTTTTTTCAGAAGTTTTACCGAACAGCTGGTCAGAGCTTCATCAAGCACCAGCAGGTCGAAATTTCGTTCCTGAAGATATTTTTTCGCCAGAGCCACCCCTCTTTGCCCTTCAACAAGGTCCTCATCTGTGTTGCCAAACCTGAAAGTGCCATCGGGCTTCATTCTTTCTAGCCCGGTAATGTGATAGTCGATGCCAAGCCGGTCGAGAACCACCAGCTCATTGTGTCGATAGGTCTCGCTGCCCTTGTCGAAGAAAATAATCCCAACCCGGCGGCCGGCACCAAAAGCCCTGATCAGCAGGCCGATCGCCGCCGTTGTTTTCCCCTTGCCATCACCTGTATAGGCATGAATCATAAATTTTTCCTAAAAGTTGATATCGAATTCTTCCCCGAACAGGGGGTCTTCATCTACTGCCGGCGCCGTGCTGGTCTTTGCAGGCTTCGACTGAACCTCGGGCTTCTTGTTATCCGATTCTGGAGTGCCGAAATCAGGAAAGAAGTCGCCGTCTTTATCTTTCGCCTCGGCTTCGGCAACCAAAGCAGTGGTAGAAACCGGCTTTTTCACCGGGACAGCACTTGCTGAAACTGGTTGCTGAGGCTCTGACAGGGCAGCGACAGGTTTCTGCGCCGGCGCTGCCGGCTTTTCAACCGCTTCAGCAAACGGGTTTTCATCAGCCTGAGGGGCAGCTGTAGTTGTAATCGGCTGAGCCGGTGGACGCGAGGCAATCTGCATTTGCCCTGGCTGCTCATCTTTCGGATATCTGGTTGGGTCGATGAACTGCGCCTCCCCGACAGGTTCATCGAGTTTAACCATATCGAAGGGCATGCTTCGGTCGGCCGACATATCCCACAAGGTAAATACGTTCTCGTATTTGAATTTTCTAAAACCCACTTCAATTTTGCGCATTATGAAAATGTCGCCCTTCTTTATGCGCGGTAGCAGAGTTGCAACAAAAGGACGGCGCCAGAAACCGCCGCTCTGTTTTTTCTCAAGATCCATGATTGCAATGAACCTGCCGTCTTTATAAAGGAATTTATTGATTTTGACCGGATCGTGGTCGAACAGTGAAGGACCAGGGTTCCAGACCAAAAGCATATATTTCTCAAAATCGAGCCAGGGCATCGATTCATCTGCATTGGCTTTTTCCCAGAACTGTTCCAGGTCGTAAACATCGGTAATAGTGAAAAATGGCCGGCTCGACTTGAATTCGCAATTGTTTCCGCGCCAGTCACGAAAAACCTCAAGTTCAATGGTTTTTGCCATCAGCGTCGTCGAAAACAGCAGAATTGTCAGAAGCAGCGCGGCCTTTTTCATTACCTGATCACCAGCCCCTCCTGGGTCGGAATCAATTCAAAACCATTAAAAACCACAATATTTTCAAGAATCTCATGCCAGGGCCGATCACGCAAAGAACAATACAAAGGCAGCATTACCGGGCGATCCCAGCGAATGTTTACCCCGGTATCAAAGGCAATTTTCTGCAGAACCTGATCAATTGGCTTACCATCACTTATAATTGTACTGTTTTTGTTCAAAACCGGAAACCACTCGCCGAGAGTGCGGCTGCGATAGTTCTGAATACGGTTCATCAGCATTTTCCAACCTGTTCCGTCAACATGCACCGGCGAAACGTAAATTGCGCCTTCTTTTCCGTAAAAACGGTGATGCGGTGACACCACCAGTTCCATCATCGAGGGCATATTGCGAACCAGCTTGCGCACCATATTTGTCGTGGTTGTCGAAGCATGGCAGATATAATCTTTGCGATATGCCAGAGCAACCATACGGGTAATTTTCCAGATTGGCAGCGGCTGAGTCCAGATTACGTGGGTTCTATCCTTCCATATCAGTTCAGATTTTGGCAATAGAGCATGATAGGTCTTTTTCTGCGGCCGATACAGCACCACGCTGTCATGTCTGACCGCAACAACCCGCAGATCAGTGCCAATCATATACCCTGAAGTTACCAGCATCTCGTGGCCCTGCCAGAAAAGCCAGGCAGCCCCGTCTTCACCAAAACTTACCAGCCCGTGAACCTCTATCTGTTCCGGGTTATTTACCTGCAGAGCCATACCGGCAACCGGCAGAAAAAATGCCAAAAGCAGAAAAAATTTTGCAGCAGTTCGAAAGATCATGTCGTTACAGGTCCTTTCACCATCCAGATTAGCCATAATACAAAAACAATGTAACATAACCGTCAGTTTTATTATAGAATAAACTGACTTTGAAAATTTACTCTGTCGAGGGAAAAATGAAAACATCTTTTCTGCTTTTATTCATTCTTTCAGCCGCCATTTTTGCCACCGCATCAGCCAACACCGTAACGATTTCACCGCCCAAAGCCAAAACTCAGGGAAAAACCACCGAGTTTCATGGACAAAAGCTGCTTGACCCCTATTTCTGGCTCAGGGAAAAAGAAAACAAAGACGTTATTCGCTACCTGAACGAAGAAAACCGTTACACCGAAGCGGTCATGAAAGACACCGAAGAACTGCAGAAGAAGCTTTTCGAAGAAATGAAAAGCCGAATTCGCGAAACCGATCTCTCCGTTCCTGAAAAATTGGGGCCCTACTACTATTACAGCCGTACCGAAGAGGGCAAGCAGTATCGCATTCACTGTCGCAAACTCACTGAGCCCAACGCTCTTGAAGAAGTGATTTTTGACGAAAACAAATATGCCCAGAATAAGCCCTATTTCGCACTTGGCGTTCTAAAAATCAGCCCGGATCACAACATTCTGGCTTATTCAGTAGATTATTCAGGTGCCGAAAAGTTTGAACTGCACTTTCTCAACCTTACCACCGCCATGGAATTCTCAGAAACCGTGGCCTCGACTTCTTACGGGCTTACCTGGGCTGAAGACAACCGCACCGTTTTCTACACTCTGGTAGATAACACCGGACGCTCTGACCGCATCATGAAACATCGCCTCGGCAGCGATGTGGCCTCAGACACCCTGGTCTATCAGGAAAAAGACGGCCAATTCTGGTGCAGCGTAAGCAAAACCCGCGACCGCAAGTTTATTTTCATTTCGACCAGCAGCTCAACTTCATCAGAAGTTCGCTTTATCGATGCAAAAACTCCCGATGCAGAGTTCCAGATGTTCAGAGCTCGCGAAAAAGGTATAGAATATGGATTAGAGCATCAGGGCAGCACTTTCTACGTTCTTACCAACGAAAATGCGGTCAATTTTAAAATTATGAAAACCGCCGACAATGACTTCGCCAAAGAAAAATGGCAGACTTTTATCGACCATCGACCCGATGTATTGATCGACGATATCGACGCCTTCGCAAAACATATAGTGATTTCTGAACGCGATCAGGGACTGCAGAAACTGAGATTCTTCGACATTGCCAGCGGCGAATTCAAGCCCATAGAATTTTCTGAAGCGGTTTACAGCGTCGATATCGATGCCAACCCTGAATACGAAACCAGCATCATACGCTACCGCTACACTTCACTGACTACACCAGAATCGGTTTTTGATTATAATCTTGAAACCGGCACCGCTGAACTCAAGAAGCAGTATGAAGTTCTTGGCTCGTTTAAAAGTGCTGATTATATCTCTGAAAGAATTTATGCAACCGCCCAGGATGGTACCCGGGTTCCGATTTCTCTGGTTCATCGCAAAGACCAGGCTAAAGGTGTTGCACCGCTTTATATGACGGGTTACGGCTCTTATGGCTCATCATATGACCCTTATTTCTCTTCAATCAGACTGACTCTGCTTGACCGCGGATTCACCTACGCCATCGCTCATATCAGAGGCGGTCAGGAAATGGGCCGACCATGGTATGACAACGGCAAGCTGCTGAAAAAGAAAAACACCTTCACCGACTTCATCGCCTGCGCTGAACATCTGATCAAAGAAAACTACACCAATAGCCAGCATCTGGTGATCAACGGCGGCAGTGCCGGCGGCCTTCTTATGGGAGCAGTGGTTAACCTGCGCCCCGACCTTTTCAAGGTCGTCATCGCCGACGTGCCGTTTGTCGATGTCATCAATACCATGACCGACCCGAGCCTGCCGCTGGTGCGCGAAGAATACGAAGAATGGGGAAACCCCGGTGACCCGGAATTTTTCAGATACATGCTTTCATACTCACCATACGACAACATCAAAGCCCAGGATTACCCGATTATGCTGGTTACCGGCGGGCTCAACGACCCGCGTGTATCTTACTGGGAACCGGCCAAATTCGTTGCCCGCCTGCGGGCAACCAAAACTGACAGCAACCCTCTGCTGCTGCGCACCAACATGGATGCCGGACATGCGGGCGCTTCAGGGCGCTATGATTACATCAAGGAAATTGCGTTCGAATACGCGTTCATTTTTAAATATTTAAATATTAAATTTTAAATGTTCGATTAAATTAATCCCCGATCACTTGAAACAAGTGATCGGGGATTTTTTTTGAAAAACAGTTACTCGCTGACGCTGATGATTTCATCCATGCGGGTCAGTTTGAACACCCTCATTACGCCTGAAGAAACATTGATCAGCTTCATTGTCTGACCCTGGTCATTTTTCTGAAAGAGTTCGTGATAAAATGCAAAAATCGATAAGCCGGCACTGGCCATGAATTCAAGTTCTGCCAGGTCAAAGATCAGACTGGTCGCTTTTTCGGCTTCAAACTCTTCAAGACGCGACTTAAGCTCTCGAACCGTTAACTGATCCAATTCTCCAATCAGTTTAACGATCAGACCAGGCTCTTTTGAATCAACCACCAGAACCGAAAAATTGAAGCTCGACAAATCAATACCTCCTGTGCATGCGCTTCAGCCAACGCCAATCGCATATCCGCAGAGAATAATAACTGTGCCGCCCATACCAATGAAAAATGGTTCATGGCAGCGCCGGTAATCTACCCAGAATGTCCAGTAAAAGGCTACGAGCGGCAACAGGAAAAGAGCGAGCATTCCCCATATAACCCCTGTCTTGAGAATTTCTCCAACAAGCCAGATTACGCTTCCCATCAGCATGATTGCACCAGTCAGCACCAGGAACGCACCCATTTCATTTACCCTCTTTCATGCAGGATTTATGAACACAGCTGGGCCCAACACAAGATGGGCAAACCTTGCGCCCGCGGTTGGATTTCCACTCGGGCGATTCAGCGACTGCCATGCCAATCAGGCGTATGACTTCAAAAATATGATCAGTGGTAACCTTCATTCGACGTTGGTCAGAACCGAGATCGGGATATCCATTGCCCTCTGAATCAGGCTTTAACAGCTCCCAGTTGTCGAAGAGTCTGCCCCACGGGGTTTTTAAAAGCTGATAAAGTTTTTTGCGCCCCTCGATCGGATACCAATACATGTCATGATAGACAACCGAGGCAACGTAAGCCCAGGGTGCAAGCCAGGTCTTCAACGACCACTCAATCGGTTTTTTGAGAAATCCCCAGTAAATGTTGTGCTGCTGCCTTGAAGCAAAGGTCATTTCCCTGAACGGCCCATCAAAATTCCAGCGCTCACGACCAGCTTCTAAATCACCCGCAATCTCGATCTCATTGATGTCGCCGCAGCCCAGACCACGCTCATGGGCCAGTCTGATGAATTTGCAGTCTTTCAACGGGTCAAAACCCATCAGTGAAGCAGCAACCGTATCGATGGCCACCTGATCGGAAGAA
Organism: Candidatus Methylomirabilis sp.; assembly: GCA_020722725.1. Taxonomy (GTDB): domain Bacteria; phylum Muiribacteriota; class Ozemobacteria; order Ozemobacterales; family Ozemobacteraceae; genus DYKG01. The sequence continues at coordinate 5,801 of DYKG01000008.1, read as the reverse complement.
GCCAATATGATGTTTTTCGTCTTCGGATTCATACACCGAGGGCCCGGGCCATCACCGGCAAAAGTGCCGTCCATAACCGCAAAGACCCCGGGGTGAATCTTTTTCTGGATCATCAGCAGATCGACCAGGGTTTCGTGAATAACCGGATGAGTCCAGTGTCGATGCTCATTCAGCAGGCCACCAAACGCATTTTTCATTGCACCGGTTGTGGTGGTAAATACGTGAGTTTTAACCGTCGGCAGGTGAATTATATTCTCACCGATAAACCGCCGTGGAATCGAAAAACCCCTGGGGTAAACCTCATTCAGGCACAAAAATTCTTTTTGCAGATCGCCAACCGCATCACGCACATTTACCCAGTCTTCACCTTCATAGAGGTGCACATTTCGCAGCCCATGCGCCTCGATAACGTTGATCTGCTTGTTTTCACGCTCACCCAGGTGGCTGTCAATAACCACCGTGCGGTTGTGGCAACCGTGAATCAGATTGGGTTCATATCCATCTTTCTTCATTGCACGAATTACACCTTCAAGCTGCCATGGCGTAGTTGATGCACCGGGAAAAAAGAAATGCCACGAAATGTTGATTTTCAGGGCAGTATCTTTGTCTTTAGCGATTGTATCCTGATACCCCGCCAAATTAAGCAAACGATGATAATCACGTAATACTGTTGCCGGGCTGGTTCTGAGAACCGCCACTTTTGATCTGGCCATATTTATCTCCTGATTTGCTTCCATTATATTTAACCCACCGATTAACTTCAAGTTATTTACCTGCCGCCAGGTTTCTGTTATTCTAAGAATTCTTCAAAACTAATCAGGAACCCACCGATGAACAGCTGCCAAAAGATATGCATCAGCCCAACCGCCAGCATTCTCGAAACACTGAAGGTTATCGACGATGCAGCCCTTGAAATTGCTCTGGTGATCGATAGCGAAAGTCGTTTGATCGGCACGGTAACCGATGGCGATATCAGACGCGGCATAATTCGCGGCTCCTCTCTTAACGACCCCATCTCAGAGCTGATGAATCGCAGGCCAATTGTTGCCGATCACGCCACCACTGACGATGAACTGCTGTTTATCATGACCAACCGCTCAATCAAGCACCTGCCGATTGTTGACCGTGAACGGCGGGTAATCAGGCTGGCAACCATAAAAGAACTGATTGCCGCCCGCCCCAGACCCAACCCGGCCCTGATTATGGCCGGCGGCCTCGGTTCAAGACTGGGTGAACTGACCCGCAACCTGCCCAAGCCGCTTCTTCCCGTCGGCGGAAAACCCATCATCAGCATCATTGTCGAGCAGCTTCGACGCCACGGTTTCACCCGCATTTTCATTTCGGTAAATTATCAGGCGGAAAAAATTATGCGCCACTTTGAGCTTAATCCGGTGGCTGGTGCCAAAATCGAATACCTTCATGAAAAGCAGTTCCTCGGCACCGCCGGAGCACTGACTCTTTTGCCTGAACCGCTTCAAGAACCCATTCTGGTAATGAACGGTGACATTCTTTCGCCGGTCAACTTCAGCAATCTTCTGCAATATCACCAGTCTGCCGGCAAGCCAATGACGGTGTGCACCCGGGAATTCAATTTCCAGATTCCCTACGGTGTCGTTAATATGTGGGGCGACCAGCTCATCGACATTGAAGAAAAACCATCGCAAAGCATTTTTATCAATGCCGGAATCTATGTTCTTGATCCTGCGCTTCTTAGCCTGATACCCCGCGAAACCAGGTATGACATGCCCAATCTTATCAAAACAGCGGTCTTTGAACGGGCTGGTGTAAGTTGCTACCCGGTTTCCGAATTCTGGCTCGATATCGGAAATCCAAATGATTATTTCAAAGTCAAAGATGGCGGGGTGCAAAATGAATAAACAGATCGAAAACTTCTCCTGCAAACAGGTTTTTGTGACCGGTGCCGGGGGCTTTATCGGCAGTCATCTAACCGAAGCCCTGCTAAAAAATGGAGCCAGAGTCAGAGCCCTGGCTCACTACAACTCCCGCACCGACGCCGGATGGCTGAAAAACTGCAAACACCCGAATCTTGAAATTCACTTCGGCGATGTTCGCGATCAGAACCAGATGCAAAAGCTTCTGAACAATTGCGATACCGTCTTTCACCTTGCCGCTCTGATCGGCATCCCCTACTCTTATGAAGCTGCCCAAAGTTATGTTGACACCAACGTAACCGGAACCTTGAATCTTCTTCAGGCCGCTGCAATCAACCGGGTCGCCAGAATAATTCTTACCTCGACCTCTGAAGTTTACGGAACCGCAGTTGAAGTGCCGATGAGCGAAAAACACCCGCTACAGGCTCAGTCGCCCTACGCTGCCAGTAAAATAAGCGCCGACATGCTCGGCCTTTCTTTTGCCCGCAGCTTTTCCCTGCCGGTAACCATTGTCAGGCCATTCAATACTTTTGGCCCGCGCCAGTCAATGCGCGCCGTGATTCCGACCATTGCAGTTCAGGCCTTGAAATCAGATGTTGTAAGGCTTGGCAACCTTACCCCCATACGCGATTTCAACTACGTTGAAGATACAGTTAGCGGATTTATTGCCGCAGCTACCGCAGGCAAGCCGGGCACTGTATATAACCTGAGCACCGGCAACGGCATTAGCATTGAAGAAACCGCAAAAAAAATCATCGACATCTGCGGCAACCGTGCCAGACTCGAAAATCAGGCTGAAAGAACCAGACCGCAAGGCTCTGAAGTCGAAAGACTCATCGGAGATTCTTCATTGGCACGCCACGAACTGGGCTGGTCGCCGCGCTACTGTTTCGACGAAGGCCTTACCCGCACTATTGACTGGGTAAAAGAAAACCTCGATCATTTTCCTGAAGTTGAAGGCTATGTCAGGTAAACTATTCATCGATTCATTTGAAAACCTGCCGATTATTATTGCTGAAGCAGGAGTTAACCATAACGGTGACCCCCGGCTTGCCATGAAGCTTGTTGAAGCTGCTGCCGAAGCCGGTGCAGACATAGTTAAATTTCAGACGTTCAAAGCAGAAGAATGCGCCTCTGCATTTGCACCCGCAGCGCAATATCAGAGAAAACCCGATATTGCCAGCCAGCTTGAACTTTTACACGGGCTCGAACTCGACTTTGCAGTTTTTACCGAGCTGAAACAGTTTGCCAGACAGAAGGGGCTTGCCTTTCTATCTGCGCCAGACGGCAGTGCCAGCCTCAAATGCCTGATTGAAATTAAAGTTGACGCAGTTAAAATTGGCTCAGGCGAAGTGACCAACCTGCCCTTTCTTGCTGAAATAGCTGCTGCCCGCCTGCCCGTAATTCTTTCAACCGGCATGAGCACCATCGGTGAAGTTGAAAAAGCTGTGGCATGCCTTAAAAACCACGGCTGCACCGACATCATGCTTCTGCATTGCACCAGCGAATACCCTGCTCCTGCCAATGAGATCAACCTTCGGGCAATGAAAACGATGCGGCAGGCTTTTTCTTTGCCCGTCGGCCTGTCTGACCACAGCATTGGCATCGAAGCCGCCATCGCTGCAACGGCTCTTGGCGCATGCATTATCGAAAAGCATTTCACCCTTGACCGCAACATGCCCGGCCCAGACCATACCGCCTCTCTCGAGCCGGCTGAATTAAAGGCAATGATCAGCTCAATCAGAAAGACTGCTGCAATGATGGGTTCAGCAATCAAAGACCCCTCGCCCGCCGAAATGAAAAATTTGCCTCTGGTGCGGCGCGGAATTTGTGCCGCCCGGGAAATAAGGGCCGGCCAGAAAATTTTGCTGAAAGATCTGGCCTGTAAAAGACCGACCGGCGACCTTGCCCCAGAAATGCTTGATTTAATCGTGGGGCGTATTGCACTGTGTGATTTTCAACCCGACCAGCCCATCTGCTGGAACCAGCTCGGGCAGGTTGTTGAATGAAAGTTACCGTTCTACAATCTGACTGGAACGAAATTCTTGAAAAAATTCCCGATTTTCCCGGAAAAGCCTATTACACCAGGGAATACCTCGAACTGCTGCAGAACAATGGCGAAGGCATAGCAACCGCTCTGCTGTTTGAAGAAAACCATTACATCGTCGGCTTTTACCCATTTCTTTTGAAAAAAATTCCCGACCGATTGTGCAATGAAAAATTGCTTTACGACATCGAAACCCCTTATGGCTACGGCGGAATCTGGACTGCTCCCAGCCATGTAAGCCAGGTTTACGCCGCCCACCACCAGTGGTGCTGCAATAGCGGCATTGTTGCAGAATTTGTAAGGCTCAACCCCTTGGTAATTCAGAATTTTCCTGAAAAACTCAGCCGGAATTTCAGTCATAACCGAACCACCGTAAGCATTGATCTGACCGGCAATCTTGACACGATTCTTCGCCGGGCCTCAATAATGCGGCAAAGAAATTTCCGCCGAGCATGCCTGGCCGGCCTGAGTTATCGCCCATGCAGCCGCGACGAATTCATGCAATTGTATCTGCAAACCATGCAAATCATAAACGCTGAACCCTACTATTTTTTCTCAAAAATTTATTTTGAAAATATATTTGACCTGCGCCAGGACCATTTTTCAGCCAGGGCGGCATTTACTGATGAAAACCAGCTTGCCGCCGCCGCTGTTTTTCTTGAAGATTCTATCGCCACCCACTATCATCTGGGGGCTTCAGACCGATCTTTATTTTCTCTCAGGCCCAATGATTTTTTAATTTTTAAAGCCGCCGAAGAATCTCTGCAAAAGGGTAAAAAGTTGCTGCATCTGGGCGGAGGTCTGAGCGACAGCACTGAAGATCGCCTGTATAAGTTTAAGCGCGGCTTTTCACCATCAACTCAAAGTTTTCAAATCGGCCGGTTTATTCATCAGCCGGAACTTTATTCAGCCATTTCACGGAAATGGCAGCAGGAAACCGGCAGCCAGCCACAGATTCATCTGCATTATCACCAGGAGAAAAAACATGCAATCATTTGACCAGGAATGGGAAAAAGTTCATCAGAGCCGCACCTGGGGCAGATACCCGGCAGAAGAGGTTATTCGCTTCGTCTGCCGCCATTACAATTCAGCAAACCCTGCACCGACCAGAATTCTTGACCTCGGCTGCGGAGGCGGTGCCAACTCCTGGTTTCTTGCCCGCGAAGGCTTCAAAGCATACTCGTTTGACGGCAGCTTCAGCGCTCTGAAAAATTGCCGGAAAATGCTGGCCAAGGAAAGCCTTTTCAGCCACCTTTTTCAAGCTGATGCCGCCCGGCTTCCGGTAGCCGATAAAACTTTCGATTGCATCATCGATGGTGCCGCCATTTCCGCCAACCGGCTTTCCGATATTCGAAGAATACTTTCAGAGGCAAACCGCATTCTAAAACCAGGCGGACGCATTTTTTCATCAGGCCTGTTCAAACGCAACATGACAGGTTTTGGCACCGGCGAAAAAATTGAGGAAAACACCTTCAGAAACCTGACTCTCGGAGCCTGCGCCAATATTGGAACGGTACATTTCTTCGACGAGAATGAGGTATTCGACCTTTTCTCTGAAGCCGGTTTCACCGAAATCTGCATTGATTCACTTGAACGAACCGACAACCGCAATAACCTGCTGATCTCATTCTTTATCGCTTCAGCCATTAAATGAATCAGCAATCAATGGCAGGTTGAAGCTTTCTTTCGCAGACCTTTTCGAGCTTTGCAGATCAATCACTCTTTTTGCCGGTCATTTGTTTTGCCCGGCCATAGAATACGGTTCACAGAAGAAATATGTAATCTATTAGCGCTTTAAAATCAAAACGCCTTTAAAAGCAACAGTTCTTCATTGGTTGACAAGGCGATTATCTTAACCACGT
>DYKG01000042.1 GCA_020722725.1 Candidatus Methylomirabilis sp. | reverse complement strand
AAACTCAAAATAAAAGCGCTTCACCAAGCGAAGTATGCTTTAGTCGGATGAACCAATTATTTTTAAGGAATCAGATTTTCTCTCGATAAGACGCGGACGCTCGAACTTTTCAAAAAAAGTTTTCTGCAACTTTTCCATGCGCCAGAATAGCTGAACCATAGCGATGTTCTGGTATCTATCATGATTTCCAAGAAAATCCCAAAAATGGTAGAGTTCATGGGCACCAATACCGACATAGTTTATTCTCTTTTTGCTGGTAACATTGTTCAATCCTACTCTTTCCGAAGAAAGAAAATTGCCTTCCATTTCATTCTCATCGTTAGAATTTACCACCTTCAATATTTCCAGGGCAATTTGACTGGTAATTGTATAATCGGTAAAAATTGTCTTCTCACTGTCTCTTATCATCTGCTGACCATTCTCATCGACTATTTGAAGCGATTCAGGCTGAGAATTATCAAGAACTTCCCTTCTGATTCTCACAAGATTTGCCGGCTCAATAATTTTCAGGCCAAATTCTTTATTGAGTTTTTTAAAATATTCAATTAAAATTTCTGATTGGTCATTTAGAAAAGGTGTAAAATTTCTGTCGATATTATTCAGAACATTTATGCCCCTGGTCTGCGCGTCATAAACCATCTGAGCTCTTTTTTGCTCGATGTATTCAAGCCCGACGCTTGCCATTATCAATAGTGGAATCCCACAGGCATAAAGAAAAATGCCAACCAGTTTGAACCTTATAGACACAAAGGTTTCTCTTCTTGTCTTAAACCAGATCAGGCCCACAAAAAAACAGGCAGAAGAATTCGCATTACTTTTCCCAGAATCTCCCATTTTGCCAGCATGGGCGCGAAAAGAAGACTGGCGGGGCAGTAACAGACAACTCGATCTCTTTGCCCAACTATGCCACAACTGATAAGATAATCACCTATTCTTTCAAACTTGTCTGGAGAAAGGCTTTCAAATTTTCCCAGAGCAACAACCAACCTGGGTATCATATCAGCGCGGGCCGGTGGTAAAAATTTACCATCTGCCGGAAATCTTGAAAGGTGAGCAGTAAACAAAGGGTAATTTTTTTTCACCAGGTTCAGAGCAAATTTTGCCCCAGCGCTTCCTTGAATGAAGCTGTCATTGATAAAGCAGAGAAAACCAAAACGCTCATTTATTCGGTACCAGATACGACTGCGTGGGCCTGGGGGAGCAGTTTGCAGGGGTTTCCCAAGCTGACCGCTCATCCAGGGATATCTGAGCTGATAAGTCACCAGCAGCTTTCCCAGAAAATTTCGCAGTATTTTCAGTTCCTTATCAACATCGGCAATAGTGCCAAGCGTCACTTCTTCATGTTTTTCATCCCAATTTCCGAAAATCTATGATGCGCGTTTCAAACTTTGAAATGTTTTTTTAATTATATATCCATATGAATTTTCGTCAGAAATATTTTTTACCTGCTCACCACGCCCATTCCAATAAACAAAAGTAAATGCATCTGGATATTTTTTCTGCAGGTGATTTTTGAGAGCTCGAAAAGTCTTTTCAGGATCATTCGATCGAAGCAGCCGATTATTTAACTGCAACAGCAGTTGATGAACAAAAAACTCATTATCTGAAAATCTTTCAACTGTCTTCAAAACATTGTTTATCTGTTCTTCAAGTCGTTCACGACTGCTGACCGCCTTGATTCTCATAACCTGATCCAGACCAAGATTTATCAACCCTGCCGGGAACAGAACGAAACAAAAAACAATTCCCAGAAATGACAAAACCGGGAAGCGCTGCGAGCAGCTCTGCTTTACTGCTTTATCCTGCATTGATTCAATTTATCATAGTAAATCGATGAATCCAAATGATCGATAGAAAAACTTCATTTCCCGAAAGAAAAAAATCGCCCGAACCGGTCGGGCGACTACATTCATTTTTCAACCATTTTTCCAGCCCGTTGATTCATTTGAACAATACGAACTGAAAGGCCGGCAGGTAACGGCAGATTATTGTGAAAATTTAAAGCCAACCAGAGATAAAGGTGGCAGATCAATAACTATAGAATGACTGCGGTACATCCATTCCTGAGGCTCTGACCAGCGACCACCAAAGTTTCCAATATTCGATCCGAAATACATTTCTGAATCGGAATTGAGGATTTCCTTGTAGAAGCCTTCCCGTGGAACGCCCAAGCGAAAGCCAAACCTGGGCACCGGAGTGAAATTGGCCACATAAATCGTCAGATCATCATGGCTGTCACCTTTGCGAACCCAGCTTATTATGCTGCTTTCGCCGTCCTGAAAATCAATCCACTCAAATCCGCTGGAATCACAATCTTTCTGAAACAGCGAAGGCTCAGTGCGATAGAGATGATTAAGATGCGCAATTAGTCGCTGCACACCGGAATGGGAATCGAATTCAAGCAGATGCCAATCCAGACTCTGGTTGCTGTTCCATTCATTCCACTGACCGAAATCAGTTCCCTGGAACAGCAGCTTTTTGCCGGGCATCGCCCACATCATAGAGAACAACAGGCGCAGATTGGCAAATTTTTGCCAGAAATCACCAGGCATTTTGTTGATCAGATTGCCCTTGCCGTGCACAACTTCATCGTGCGACATGACATATATGAAATGTTCATGAAACGCGTAAATCAGAGGAAAAGTCAGATTGTTGTGGTGATACTTCCGATAAATGGGGTCTTTCTGGAAATAGGTCAGAGTATCATTCATCCAGCCCATGTTCCACTTGAAGGTAAAGCCCAGACCACCTTCACTGCATGGTTTGGAAACCCCGGCAAATGCCGTTGATTCTTCAGCAATGGTCATAATGCCCGGATGCTTTTCCTGACTGATGCTGTTCAAATATTTCAAAAATTCAATTGCCTCGAGGTTTTCCCGACCGCCATAACGGTTGGGAACCCATTCGCCGGCCTTTCTTGAATAATCAAGATAAAGCATAGAAGCAACAGCATCGACTCTAATTCCGTCGATATGATACTTTTCAAACCAGAACAGTGCGCTGCTGATCAGAAAATTCTTAACTTCGTTGCGGCCAAAATTAAAAATAAGGGTCGCCCAGTCTTTATGCTCGCCCTGGCGCGGGTCTGAATGCTCATAAAGCGCCGTGCCATCGAATTGGGCAAGACCATGGCCGTCTTTCGGGAAATGAGCCGGCACCCAGTCGAGAATGACCCCGATGTTTTCCTGATGCAGATAATCAACGAAATACATAAAATCTTTAGGACTGCCGAATCTGCTGGTCGGTGCAAAATAGCCGGTTACCTGATAACCCCATGACATGTCGAGAGGATGCTCAGTGACCGGCAACAGTTCAACATGTGTGTAACCAAGTTTTTTAACATAGTCAACAATGAGGGGAGCCAACTCCCGGTAAGTCATGAAGCGGTTGCCTTCTTCAAGTTTACGCATAAACGACCCGAGATGGCATTCAAAAATTGAAACAGGCTCGCGCTTCCAGTCTTTACCAGCACGGTTATGCAGCCAGCTTTCGTCTTTCCATTCATAACCGGAAAGATCATAGATTTTACTTGCGGTTTTCGGTCTGACTTCTGCATAAAAAGCATAGGGATCAGCCTTTTCAATCAGAACTCCACTCTGCATTTTGATTTCAAACTTATAATTCTGGCCAGTCTGTAGACCAGGAATAAAGATTTCCCAGATTCCTGAATTACCAAGAGACCGCATAACATGGCGGCGGCCATCCCAGCCATTAAAATCGCCGACAACACTTACTCTTTTTGCGTTAGGAGCCCAGACCCCGAAAGAAATGCCACCCAGCTTGCTGTCAGCGTAATCAAAAAATCTGATGTGAGCGCCGAGCTTTTCATAAATCTGGTGGTGATTGCCTTCGTTGAAAAGATACCGGTCGGTTTCACCGATAGTCGGCAAAAAGCAGTAAGAATCGTAGAATTCAGCACTTGCACCGTTCGGATAATGACTTTTAAGACGATAAGCAAAAACCTGTTTTCTTGAGGTAATGATTCCCTCGTAAAAACCTGCGTCATGCAGCCGATTCATCGCAAAAGTCTCGCCATTGACCACATCGACGACTTCTGCCTTGATCGAATCTGGAAGAAAAGCTCTAACAACCACTGTTGGCTTTTTCTTATATTCTGTTTCGTGCATTCCCAGAATTTGGAAAGGATCATGATGATCTGTTTTTATAATAGCTTCTATTGCTTCCTTCTTAATCAGTTGATCCATGCAATTTGCTCCTGTTCAGGTAAAAATTAAACCCGGCTTCTTTTCTGAAGCCGGGCAAAAAATCAGAGAAGCTTTTCTTTGATCATTGTGTCAAACTCAGTCTCAGGCATGACCCCTACTGCTGAATGAACCATTTTCCCTTCCTTGAAAAAAAGAATGGTTGGAATGCTAGAAATGCCGAACTTGGCAGCAAGATCAGGGCTGTTATCAACATTTACCTTGGCAACCAGTACCTTGCCCTCATATTTGTGCGAAAGATTTTCGATGATGGGTCCAAGCATTCGGCATGGCCCGCACCATGGTGCCCAGAAATCAATGAGAGCTGAGCCACTTCCATTAAGAACTTCTGCAGTGAATTCTTTTGAGTCTATTTCTCTGGCCATAATTCCTCCGAAAATTTTAATTCAATTTTCAAAGGATACAATCTTTGCCCATATATTACAAGAAGCTTATAATAGCAAGCTTTTTCAATACTTTTGCCAGATGGTAACACTTCCATCAGAAAGTATACCGCGGCAAATAATACCTTTCCCGGTATGCGTAATATTCATCATCAGATAAGCGCTATTATACTTTTCTGGTGGAAACAGCCATACTTTGACTCTGTTTTTGCCCAGCAACCTTATTTCAGCAAGGTTTTCATCTTTATCTGCCCGCGTTACCGACTGAAAATCGTAAAAATAGGCAGAGTTGTCACGATCATACCCCGCCCCAATTTTTTGCATCATCGCAGCTGGCCTTGCAATAAGCTGATCTGGCGGAACTTCAGCACAAAAAGAAGCCCACAGAAGAGTAGCCTGTGTTTTTTGCCCCCCGTCTTCGCCAACCGAAGAATAATCAGCGGAAATAACAAAGAACACAACCACAACCAGTACAATTGCTTTTTTCATTTTCGCCTCCCCGATGCCGATTCAAAATAAAATCAACCGGGAAGCAAAAATGTGAAAACTATTTTTCGTTTTTCAAAATAATCTGAAATTCTGACCCTTCAAATTCGACAAACCACCCCATGCCAGGGGGAGGGGCAAAATACGAAAGGCGGTCAGATTCTATTATTCCACGGGCGGCCAGATCTCTTAACTGCAAAAAACCGGGCTGGATTTCATCGTAATATCCCTTTAACAGGTTTTCAAGCTCGGCACTCCGGGGGTCTTTAACCATTGCCCTGGCAACTGCTTTATCTTTTTCTGCAGACAGCGCCTCAGAAGATACCATTTCCATATCCCCCCTTATCTCCGGTTCGGTCATTGATCTTGCAACCGAAGGCGCCGGAGCAGATTTTTTCATCGCAACAAAATCTGCAGTCTGACCAGAACCGTAAGATTTTGCTTCGTCTTCTGCCAGAGAGAAACTTATTGCCCCCGGTATGCTTTCAGAACTTGCTTCTCGCACCTTTATCTCCTCTTTTGGAAGAAAACTCTGACACATTGTAGTTTTGTGGGCCGGGGAAGGCGGGCTTTCAACTTTGGCCAGCTGTATTGACTCACTGCCAGACATGGGCTGCAAAACACTTTCTGGCTCACGAGCCACCCGACCGATAACCGCTTCTTTTTTGACCTGATGGTTTTGTGGTGTCGTATTCGTCTGATTCTGCATCATAATGGCTGCAAGAAACCCGATCATACATGACACGGCTGCCGTTTTAAACGGAAAGCCACTGAAAAACCGCAACAGAAATTTTACCAGACCTATCGGTTCATCGGCTTTTGCAGAAGTCTTATTCTCTTCGGGAATAGCAAATATTCTGGCAGCAAGCTGCGCCGGCGGCAGTTCATCGGCTATTACGGCAAATCCCTGACGCAACGAACGTTCATAAGTGAAATAGCTGCGGCAATCGCGGCATCCTTCCAGATGTCGAGAGAACTCCTGATCTTTTTCAAGAATCTGAAGATCAGATGCTTCACGAATATTCTCTCTAAATTGTTCGCACTTCATATACTTTTCTCGAATTTCTTCAACTCAAGCTTCTCATTCAGCATTGAATCAAGCTTCAACCTGGCACTTCTAACCCTGGTCTTTGCAGTGCCCAGAGGCGTTTCCATTACTTTCGCAAGCTCAGGTATCGAAAGCCCACTCAGATAAACCAAGCAGACAATCATTCGATCTTGTTCTTCAAGCTGATCGAGACACTGGTCGATAAGAACGGCCATCTGTCGCTGCTCGATTCCCGCAATGACCTCTTCTTCAACTCTGGTATCGGCCTCAACCACATCGGGAATCACATCGGTCAGTATTTCACGATTACCTGAGCGCCGCCATTCATCGATCAGGGTGTTTTTTGCAATTCTGAATATCCAGGTTTTGAGCGAACCATAACTGAATGATTCGCGGTTTCGATAGATTTTCAGAAAAACTTCCTGAACTTTGTCCATGGCAAGCTCATGGTTTCTCGTGTTTCTAAGAAAGAACTGAAAAACTTTTCCACCAAAAATCTGGTACAGCTGTTGCCAGGCTGACTGATTTCCAGCCTTGGCCAGCTGCCAGATTTTTTCAGGATTAGTTTCCATCAGATATAACGATTCTGTTCTTCTGCGGATTTATTATTTTTTGAATGTACGCAAAATTTCTTTGCGCAGCGAACCGGCACCGGATTTGTGAATTTTGAAAAAATGCTGATGCTCTTTAATGCATGGCCGCACCTGGTAAAGAAGAAGATGCCCGGCATAGGCGGTAACCACAACCACCAGGTCGCAGCGACCGACAATCTCGGCGGTACGTGCCTGACTGATTGTATGGTAACCTTCATACCACTCATAATCTTCATCTTCAACCCCGGCCTCTTCTAAAATCGGCAGATAATGATCGCGACCAATCCCACCAAAAATGGCAACCCTTTTACCAATCAGAAGTCCCTCAACCGAATAGGCATTTTCATCGGGAATAGCATGAAGCTGCTGCAGTTTTTTTACCAGTTCCTGGTTTTCATCGTCAAGCTTGCGCAGGTCATCGCGCAGATTGTTGTATTCTTCCTCGACAGCCTGCGATTCTTTCATCGCGGCATTTACCTTGGCCTCAGCGATTTTCAACTGTTTTTGCACTTCTGCCGGATCAAGCTTGTCAATTTTTTGTTTTAATTCTTCATTTAAATTTTTCAGGCTTCTGATTTCCGATGCCATGTTATCTCGTTCGGTATTCAACTGCCTAACCATAGTCTTGAGCTCTTCGGTTTCTTCACGCAGATCATCGATCTTTTCCTGCATTTCTTCACGGGTCATGACAAACTCTTTCAAAGAAATGCCGGGTCGGGTCTGGTGAAAATATTTGGTTACAAAATGGTGGTGAGTGTAGACTTCAAGGATATCGCCGAGATAATCGACTATCGCGTCCTGTTTTTCATCTTCAGGGGGATACTCTTTTTCAAATTCTTCTTTGAGAAGCTTGATCAGCTTTTTGCCTTCGCGATAGGCCTTGTCGAGGTCTTCGTAAAAATTCGGCCGAACCAGATGAAAACTTTTGGTTTCATTGTAAATCCAATCAAGATTTTTGAAGCAGTCTGCTTCAAGCAAAGCCCAGGCTTTTATTACATCATGGGCTTTGATCTCGAACTTGAGCTCAGATATAATGGCCTGCAGCGCTTCTTTTCTTTTTTCTTCGGTTTCTGGCAAAGACTCTTCAATTTCTTCATGACACACGGTTTCAATCTGCCTTATCAGCTTTTTATAGGAAGAGTATTCTTCACTGTCGATAAAAAGAGCCGCCAAAAACCCTTTGCGCTTGAGAAAGTTACGGGCAAATATGCGCTTCTCGCCGCCAATCATCACATCAAACCTTGAATTACGCTTGCCCGGCACGTTAACCTTATGACTCGGCACTTCACTCGATGCCTCTTTCGCTTTGCGCATACGGCTAATCTTTTCTTCGATCATTTCATTTACCAGTCGGGTCTGAACCGGCCCGCTAAGAATAATGTCGAGAAGATCACCAACGAACATGCCGAAAGCACGGCCATTCTTCTCGTAAAGATCGGCAAACTTTTTGTGAATCTTCCAGTGACGATCCTGGTCGGGAACAGCCTTGAATTCACCGGATTTAGATGCTTTCCGGGTCAACTTGCTGGCAATGTCATCAACGGCCGTTTTGGGCTTTTCCTTAACCGGAATTCCCACCATTTTTTCCAGTTCATCCAGACCCTGGTTGCTTCGAGAAAATTTGAGATCGTCAAGAGGGTTGATCATTGTCTTTGTTCCTCAATTATTGATAAAAACTAGGCAATCTGATTGCCACCACGTTTTCGCGCCTGTTTCAAAGCCTTTTCTGCAGTCTTAAGCAAATCTCCCGGTTTGGTGGTACTGCGGGTTGTACTGGCAATACCAAAACTGGCAGTTATCTGCAGAGTTCTGCTGCCAGCCCTTATCTTGGTCGAATCAAGCATAGACTTCAATTTTCCTGCAACGACCCTGGCTCCTTCAAATGCTGTCTCTGGAAGAAGCATCGCAAAAGTATCTGCGCCAGACCTGGCAACCAGATCGTGAATACGGGTTACCGATCGGAAAATTCGGCCAACCTCCTTCAAAACCCGGTTTCCATTGCTTTCGCCGTGGATCTGATTGAGTTTCTTGAAATGATCGAGATCCATGAGAATCAAAGACATCGGCTTCTGATGACGCTGGGCACGACAGAATTCTTCTCCGAGACGCTTGAGAAAGAGATTCTGGTTGGCCATGCCGGTTTGCGGATCAGTTGTTGCATTGTGAAACATTCTTGCGCGGTTGATCGCCACTGCCGCCTGCGCGGCAAAAATCTTCATAAGCTGATCGGTTCGCCCCGTTAAAATTTTGCCCGAATGCTTGGTGTCGACGTAAAGAACCCCGATAATACCTCCCAACTCGACCAGAGGCACAGCAGCAATTGAAAGAATTCCCGCATCTTCGGGGGTTTTTCCAATCTGCCGGCCCTGTGGCCTGAACTTATGGCTTGGGCCAATCATGCCTTCTCCGCTTTCAAAAACTTTTCCTACCAGAGCGGCTGTGGCCGCCATGTCTTCGGTGATCTCGGCCGGCGGAAAGTTGCGCGCCGAAACCGTTTCAAGGCGGTTAAGCTCTTCGTTGAACAGCATGATAAAAGCACGCTCACCGCCAGTCACTGCCAGAGCCATTTCGAGAGTAAATTCAAGAAGACGGTGAAAACTGCTGATCGAGTTCAGTGCATAGGTAACTTCAAGAACCGCTGAAAGCTCGCGAATTTTCGTCATCATCTCGCCTTCTCCAGCGCTCAGGGCAGAATAATGCTGACGCGGCAGCTTGCTGCGAATCTGGGAAAAGAGCTTTCTGACAAACTGTTCGTTATTGTTGAGAAAGAATGGAAAAATCCCTGCCGGCGCTTCTTCACTGCTGCTTTCGCCCACTTCAGGCTGTAGCAGCATAAACACGTCTTCTGCCAATTCGACATAAGAACCAGGCTCGATGATGGTAAAAAAGCCCGGCTGCAGCTTCTGACCATTAACAATCAGGCCAAATGGGCTCTGGAGATCCTGGAGGGTCAGATAACCATCCGCATTGAAGCGCAGCTGAACATGATCGCGGGCAATTCCCATTTTATTGATGGAAATATCGCAATCATTGCCACTGCCAATCTTGATGCCGTTGCCATGAAAGCTGGGGCTGCCTTCATAAAGAATCTGTCCACTTTTGTCGGTTATTACAATTTTCATGATTTTCCTGAATAGCTGAAATTCCTGCTCAGTATAACGCAAAACCTACTTATTTGCAGCACCCTAAGCTATTTTAATTTCTCGCCTGGCACCCTTGAAAACAACAACAACCATGGTCAGATCGTCTTCTGGAGCCTGTCCACCGATGTGCCGCAGATACGCCTGATACAGCCCCTGGTAAATTTTCTCCGGGTCAGGATCCCAACATTTTCTGGCGAGTTGGGCAAATTGGCTGTAGCCAAGCTCCTGTCCAAATTTATTCCTCGCCTCGATAATGCCGTCAGTGTGGAAAACAAGAGCGTCACCCTCAGCAAATTCAAGATTCAGCCCGGAAAATCCGGCCTTTTTGAAAGCACCCAGTGCCGCACCGGCAAGCGTTAATTCTTTTGCCTCGCGCCCTGAACCAGAAATGTAAATAGGTGAACAGGCCCCAGCATTTGAATAACTGCCATTTCCCGTTTCACTGTCCAAGCAAGAGTATATCCCACTATTTTCCAGTTCAGGATTATACCAATCACATTTAATTCGTTCGTGACACTACGATTTAAAGCGGGCCGACACGGAGGTCGGCCCCTACGAATATATTTTCTGCGATCTATAACAAGGAATCTGTCAAGCCTGCTTGATCACCATATGCAATCGCTGCATACGACGCAGCTCGCTTTTTAAACGCAGCATGCTTTCAACCCGATTCAAAATCGCCGGATGCACTTCGGAACTGCACACCCTTTGCTCTTTCATGCGCCTCAACAGGGCTTCCTGGGGGAGCAGCTGCCGGGCAAGCTCGGCAATTTTAAGCTCAATAAAATTGCGGTTAAGCTCAATTGCCTGATACAGGAATTCTTTTACCGTAACCATTTCTGATTCAGACACAACCAGACCTCTTTCCTTGCGCAACCACCGACCTGGTTCGCAAAAGAGAATTAAAACCATACCTGGCCCTGATTATTCTCATTACTTCGGGAAGATTCTTTTTACATTCAGGTTGCAGGGTATCCCAGAGGTCGGGGGTTATACCACCGGATACCCGCGCAACTGCGGATTTTCAAGCAATGCCGCTTCAACAAAAAAAGCATCGAGATCCAGACAGGCAATACGATTTTGCATAATCAGCCTCAATTACGACGATATTTGCGCAAAACCCCAATAACAATACCCTTGATGGTTACATCACGATTCTCGATTATAATTGGCAGCATAACCGGATTGGATGGCTGCAGCCGCACCCGGTTGCCTTCACGATAAATTCGCTTCAGGGTCACTTCTTCGTTTTCGATACAGGCAATCACCATGTCGCCATTATTGGCGGCGCTGCGCTTTTCGACGATAACCAGATCACCGTCTTTGATTGCCTCATCAATCATCGAATCACCCTTAACCTGGAGAACGAAAGTCTCACCACGCCCGATCATCGATTCTGGAAGGCTGATCGTCTCAGGAACTTCATTAACCTCGATCGGCTGGCCGGCAGTAACCCTGCCCAGCATCGGCACTTCGACACCTACCACTGCGACCGGCGCCTGCGGCTTCACCGACAGCCCGCGCGACCTTCGCGGCAAAGCATCAAGATGACCCTTCTCTACCAGAATTTTCAGATGCTTATGCACCGTGGCCGTCGAAGAAAGCCCCATTCCATCACATATTTCAGCTATAGTGGGAGCGTAACCCCAACGGGCAAAAAACTGGCGAATAAAATCTAATACGCTTCGCTGCTTCGGGGTCAGGGGATCTGGTGCCATATTGAGCCTCCAATCATTATTCTTCACTAAAAAATTATAGGCGAATAAAAAGCGAATGTTAACTAAAAAATAAAGCAGATTTTTTACCTTTTCTTCCCCGGAATGTTGAAAAATCTCAGATTGAAGATCTGATGCGAGAATCACTCTGTTTTTCAAAAAATCATTAAGCTCTGCAACCGCTTATTTTAGCGCTTACGTCGGTCAGAATCGATACGATTCTTGTTTTCAGCTGGCAGTTTCATCAGCAGCCTGTTTTTCTTCTATTGATTCTGACTGTCTTTCTTCGCCGGTATAGACCAGTATAATCATGGTCAGGTCGTCCTGCGCACCCTGATTGCCAAGATGCTCGATATAGCCATTGAAAATATTCTGATAGAATTTCCCGGCGTCCATATCCCAGCTTTGCAGCAGAAGTTTTTTCAGATTGTCATACCCCATCTCCTGGCCCGCATCATTCCTGGCTTCAACAATTCCATCGGTATAAAAAACAATGGCATCACCAGGAGCCAAATTAACCGGCACTTCGACAAAATTGGCTTTCTTGAATGCTCCAAGAGCAGCACCGGCAACCTTTAACTCTTCGACCTGCTGCAGATATTTTCTGACAATCATCGGCGAACAGGCCCCGGCATTGGTGTAAATGCAATTACCGCTTTTTCCATTTAAATAAAGATACTGAAAGGTCATGATCTTTTTCTGTTTCCTGGTCTTTGAGTTATAAATAAGGCTGTGCAGGCGGCTGATCAATTTCAAAGGCTGGTTTAAAAGATTGTCTGACTGAATGATGCCCGCTTTTGCCATGGCCATGATCAATGCCGCACCCACACCATGCCCGGCCACATCTCCGAGCATAACGCTGAAATGCCCGTCTTCCAGCTCAATAAAATCGTAATAATCGCCACCAAGTTCTCCCATTGAAACACTGCGGCCAAAAAGATTGTATTTTCCCGTATTAATTATGGACTGAGGCAGCAGTTGCTCTTGAATTGCACTTGCAACTGACAGCTCATCGAGATCAACCATTACTTCGTTGAAAATTCTTCCCATTTTGCCAAATTCATCATTGCCCATTTCCGGAAGACGATGGCTGAAACGTTTCTCTTCAATTGCCTTTGCCCCCTCACTCAAATGTTTGAGAGGAACCAGAAAGCTGTGCGCGAGAAATTGTGACAATGTTAAAGTCACCAGCAGACTGAGAAGCGCAAAAATGCTGAGCTGTTTTTTCTGCTTTTGAATCAGAGAATCGATGCGGGAAACCGGATAAAGGCCAATAAGAGAATACTCGGTGAGCGAATTACCGTTAAAGCCCATCACCAGGTGATTCTCACCTGAGTAGTTAACGAATTTCAACTCATCACCCGGAAAAGAAGTCAAAGTTGACGCAAATTCCCGCAATTGTGGATTGCAATAACTGTCTCGGGGAACGCTGAAATTCAGGTCTTTCAAAGCCACAACCCTGAGCCCAAGATTATTCCGGTTCACTACCGGAATGGTTTTTTCGAGAAATCTCAGCTGAAATATTTGTTTGCGAAACATTGCAATAAAAAAGTAGTCTTCTGTCCTTGTGTGGCCAAGAGTGAAGGTATCAATGATCGCGGGATGCACGTTCTGGCCGAAACCCCATTGGGTAATGTTACCACGCTTCTGCATCATTTCAAAAATAAAATTGACCACCGGTTTCTGGGTAAACGATTCAACCAAAATTTCAATCTCAGTGGCAATCTTGTCAGAAATTTTGGTGCCATTGATGGATTCTAAAAAATAATGGCCTATTTTCCTGGTAAAATCAAGATGTGCACGGTTTTGCTCACTTTTATCGTTGTAATTCTTTGGCAGAATTCCTCTTTTGGGGTCATAAAGCCCTTTTTCAGTGCCCAAAGTTTCACTGCGACTGGCTATAATTAAAATTTTCTTTTCGTATTCACCAATGTCATTAACAAACTCCGTCAGGTTTTTCTCATTGAGCTCCTCGTGAGCCAGTTTTTTAATAAGCTTTTCTTCAGCATATCTCTTATTGACCAGAATTTTCGCATACTCAGACTCAAATGATTTATCGAAACTTTGTAGAAAATTGATGCCTCTGGTAAGATTTTCCTGCAATAAAGTGTCTTTTTTCTGGTTCAGATAATCCGTACCGATAAAAAACAAAACCAGCAACGGCAAGCCGTTGGCAAAGAAAAACAGAAACCTGAGCTTCCACTTTAATGAAAGACTGTCAGGAAGCTCGCAGACAAAAACCCGGTAAGAATAAATGCAGATAAAAAAGCCGATCAACACAAACGCTGCAATAGAAAGCAGGTGAAAAAGGTTTAATCGAGGCGCAATCTCATCCCGGTTGAAATAGCCCATTATGCTGACATCGGGCCTGATAAATTTTGGCAGAATAACAAAATCCCGGGTTTCAGAAACCGGTAACCGCCCGCGACTACAAACTTCCAGTCCAGCTTTAAGCTGTTCGATCATTGAAGCATCCTGATCAACCAGATCCATTTTGCCATTTTCACTTATTAAAGCGAATTTCAAGCGCTTGCCCGAATCTTCATAGAACTTTGCAAGAAAACTGTAAATGCCGCCAATCGCGTTCAACTCATGATAGTCGATCATAATCACTATAAGAACATTTGAAATAACTTTACACCAAAGAAGAGGTTTCTTGAACTGGCTATCGGGCCAAACCATAAGATATCTATCTTCATGGCTCCTACGGAGGTGTTTCAAATTTAACTGCGGCCCGAAAACTTTTCCGATTGCCGCTTCTTCTTCTGGTTTGGGAAAATTGAGATCCCGTCGAACCAGGCGCAATCGGCGCTGAAAAACATTGAGAGCAGCAAGCCAGTCTTCTTTTGGCTCAGCTGAAATTGAAGTATCGATAATACCATTTTGCGGTGTATAGACAATATGATTGAAATTCAGCCCGGATTTGAGACGATCAAGCTTTTTCCTGATATTTTCGGCAGTTTCATTCAGAGAATTGCCTTCCAGCCTCTCATCCAGTTCAGAATTCAAATAAACACACCAGAATCTTTCTGGATCAGCAAAAGTCTGCATGTTTTTAAATAGACGATTGATTTCATCAATTCGACTTTTCAGCTGTAGATCTCTGCTTTGGGCACGAAGGTAAACTATTCCGGTAGTTAGAAGAATTCCTGGAATAATTACAAAGCAGAAAACAAACATAAAAAAGGCGAGATAGCGCTGTTTAACATTGCCTGCAGTCATTCTTTCATCCCCTGACTTTTATAACGGAATAAAATCATGGTGATATCATCTTCAGCAGTCGGAGTCCAGCGCAGGTAGTCATCAAAAATCTTCTGATAAAACTTTTCCAGATTATCGTCGTAAGAATCGAGAGCCAGCTGTTCGAATCGCTCAAAACCAAGTTCCAGGCCATCTCTGTTTTTTGATTCGATAATTCCGTCAGTGTAAAGCAATACTATATCGCCGTCTTCCAGTTTCAACTGCTCTTCTTTGTATTTAACTTTTTTAGTTATTCCAAGAGGGGTTCCTACCTGTTTCAATTGCTCGATTGACCGGCCCCGGCTTTTTATCAAAACAGGAAAACAATGACCCGCATTCGCAAACTTGAAAGTTCCATCGCCAGTGTTGATGGCAAAATACTGACAGGTCATCATGCGCTTGATTTTACTGCTCTTAACCCGGTAAATAACCTTGTGCAGAGCCTCAAGAAGAAAGGCCGGGCTGTGGCGCTGCGTTTCATCAGCAAGCAGAACTGAAGCTTTGGCCATGGCCATGAGCAAAGCTGCCGGCACACCGTGTCCCGCCACATCTCCCATCAAGACTCCGGCATAATCATTATCGATACTGAAATAATCATAATAGTCACCACCAAGTCGGGTCATACTGACGCTGCGACCGAATACTTCCAATCCACCTTGAATCATGGGCTCAGGGGGAAAAAGATTTTCCTGAACAATTTTTGCAACTTCAAGATCTTCAAGGCTTTCAATTGCTCGATTGAAAACTCCAACAAGATGCCCGAACTCGTCAGCCCCTGAAATTGGAATTCGATAACGAAAATTCTGCTCCCCGATTGCCTTTACCCCGTTTTCCAGCTCTTTAACCGGTTCGAGAAACTGTCGTGCCAGCAGTATTCCAATTCCGGTGGTCATGAAAACGCTCAGCATCGCAAAAATTACCAGTCGCAATTTAATCGTAGCAATGTGATTTTCAACAATTTGGCCTGGGAAAATTCCGATCATTGCAACCTTATTCATCATTTTGCCGACTGAGCCATAGGCAACGAAATGCTTATCACCAATGGGAACCGCATCAGATTTAACCACTTTCAGATTAAAAACCTGCCTGAAAAGATTATTGATCTCTGTACCGGTATTGAATTCAGGATAAGACACTCCGTTTGTTTCTACCATTGCAAAAAGTTTGATTCCGTGAGCATTCTGATTATAGCTTTCGATAAATTCCTGCAGATAAACTTCCTGCAGATAATGCTGAGACCATGAAACCATACAGAGATAATCAAATTTTCTTTTAATTTCGTTGCCAATAAAAGCCCAGTAATAGAAATGCTCTTCTGACGCCATCTGCTGAACCGCAATCTTATTGGTTTTGCTCAAAATTTCGTCAAACACAATCGCTTTGCTTGAAATAATAGACTGAGCCTTGATCTTGTCACCGCGATTCTTCATGTCTTCACTGAATTTTATAAATGGAACATAGTCATTTTCATTGGCAAACTCCAGCAAACCATGGGCCATACTCGAAATAAACTTATCGGCCCGCCTGCCAGTACAGCGAAAGATTTTGAATTTTCCCAATTTGTCCGCGAGAATAAGTTCGGTTGGCTTGAGTTTCATGATTTCATCTTCAAAATTAGTGAAATCCTTCTCAGTAACCTTTTCATCGGCAAATTTCTGATTGATTCTTCGACGAATCTGGTTGGCCTGGTTTTCAAACCGCTGGAGAATGCTTACGAATCTGCTGTCAAACTCTTTAATCAGGTCACTTATCTGATTCTGGGCCCGATCAAGCAATTGCATGCGCACCTGCTGCATGTAATCAAAGCCAAGAAAACCAAGAATCAACAGCGGCAGGCCGTTGGCATAGATAAAAAGAACCGCCAGTTTCCAGCGAATCGAGAAAAAACCTGATTTGAAAATGATATAGACAGCAAAAATCACTGCCAACGAAAGTGTTATTGCGGCTCCCGCAAGAATTCGACAGCGGGCTTCTTTTTTATCGATCAGGTTCCCTTTGGTCGGAATTGTACAGAAACCCAGAACAAATGGCGTTATCGGCTTAACAACCAGCAATTGATTGGATGTCTCAACCTCTGACTCGGAAGTCCCGGCAAATTTTCCCAGTTCAATCAGCAACTCCCTTTTAAATGGCACCGCCTTGTCGGTAAAAACTTTCCGATCCCGGATAAGCTCTGCCATACCGCACTTTATTCCTGAGCTGTCACGATTAAGCCCAATAATAATCTTTTTTAAATAATCATTTGACTCAATTGCTTCTGAATGAATATTGGCGAAAATGCCAAACCTGTCGTTAACCCGGTACCAGAAATGCGATCTTTCGGGAAGCGAAGAAGCCATGATGCATTCACCGAGAATACCCCTGAGGAATGGCAGGTTCATGCGTTCCTGAATGAAAAATGCACCAAGATAAGAGCGCAGCAGATTAATCTTTTTGTCTATCTGCGACAATGCGCCAGGATTCCCGGGATAATTTTCAAGTATATCTTTTGACGCGAGGGCAAAAGCGTCATACATGGTTTTTACGATGTATTTATAGCTTTTCTCATCGGTCAGGTAATCGATTGTCCGGCCTTTGTCATCCCATACGATGAATCTGAACACCCCTGGATTACGCTTTTTAAGGTGAGCTAGAGCTCGCTTTAGATAAGCCGCCGGGTCAGAGGTCTTCTCGGCAAGATCGACAATTCTTTTTATTACCGCATGGTAATAATGCCGACTGTTTCCATATTGAAGCAGCAACTCGAGTCGGCTGTTGAGCTTTTTGAAAAGATCTTTCTTTTCCAGACTCTTTTTTGTTTCGAGATAGCTGTCGAGACCCACATCGACCAGAAAAAAGGGGAAGAGTATGAAGCAGAAAAACACTCCGAACCAGAATAACAGCGGCAAGCTGCTGCTGATTCTGGTTTTTTCTCCCCAGATCAGCTGCCAGAAGTCTTTAAATCCCTGTCGGATTGTCGCCAAATCGTTTCTCCATTTTTTGGTCGAAACCATGCAAAAGCCCATTGAAAATTTACGGCATTTCACTTCGCTTCGATGATTCGAGGCGATGGTCAGACGAATGCCTTCCTTCGAGAAAGACCGAATGAGCTTTCGTAAAACACGATTTACGCAGTATACAACAACGCCCTCGGACGGGCAAAACTTAGTGTTGTTAACTTATATCAATGCTTAAAACCGATTGTCAGTGCGACAAATTCAGCCCATTCGCGCCACCAATGTCACGCACACCATCACAAATCAGCATTAATTCAGACTTTTAATTCTGGCATTCCTCCTGAAAATGGGCCGGCTGGAAATTGCAAAACATGCAGTCAACTATGGCTCTGGCCTTTCAAAAACCGCGTGGGCTGCAATTCGCATGGCCGGCTCATTCATCAGCCTCGGACTGGGCTTTATGGTCAGCCTGCGCAAAAAACGCTGATCTCAAGCCTTTCTTACCAGCACCAGAATAGTCATATCATCTTCCGGCTTCTCATTACCAGCTTTAAAGGCCATACAGGCAGAAAACACATTCCTGCAGTAAACCTCCGGGTCCTTGTCGTAGGCTTCGATCACCATCTTCCTGAAGTGGTCGAAGCCTAATTCTTTTCCGTTGAAATTCCGGACTGCGATCATACCGTCAGTATAGAGAACCAGAGCCTGCCCCGGCTCAAGTTCAAACTGACGTTCCATGAACCGGGGTCGGTTCATCGCCCCGAGAAACGGCCCGGCACTGGCAATATCTTCAACGGTCAAGGCCCGCGGATCGACTTTCAAAGCAGGAAACCCACCGGCGTTGGCAAAAACCCCCGCCCCGGTCTGGCCATTGAACCAGATATACTGCAGGCTCATGAATCGTTTTTCGCCGCGAAATCTGGTCGATTTAATCATTTCATGCAGTCGCACCAGCATCTGCTGTGGTTTTTCGAGAAATTCAAGCGACTGCAGCACTGCTGCCTTGGCCATGGCCATAATCAGGGCAGCACCAAGTCCCTGGCCCGAAACATCGCCGATCATCACGCCGACCCCTCTATCGTTACCTGGCAGATAGTCAAAGTAATCGCCACCCACATCACCTTTGACCATGCTTTTTCCTGCAATTGCAAGCCGATCAGTGTTGAGCGCAGCCCGTGGGAGCAGCTGTTCCTGTATGATTCCGGCAACTTTCAGCTCCTCAAAATCGACCATCGTATTATTGAATACCCGGGCAATATCACCAAATTCATCATAACCGAGATCAGGCAGTCGCAGGTCAAAATCACGCTGCAATATCGCCTGGGCACCCCCCGAAATAACACGCAATGGCATAAGAAAGCTGTTAACCAGCAACCAGCCAAGCATTGTCAAAATTACCATCGCGCCCAGAAAGGCAGTCAGCAATAATTTTTTATGCCCATAGATTTCCTTTTCAACCTCTTGGGCAGGATACAGTGCAAACAGGTAGAAATCACGCATAAACTTTCCCTTGAATCCCATAATCAGGTGCTTTTTGTGATCGACTTCGATAAACTGCCTTGGCGGATGAGGCTTTTGAGAAAATTGGGCAACATAATCACGCAATTGCCGGTTATGCACAATTTCCCCGGGGAAGAAGCACCCGGCTTCTTCAGATATTGCAAACATTTTCAGATTGTTGATGTTGCGATTGGCGTTGAGAAACTGGCGATTGAGATAAAAAGTTTCAAGCCGGTTATTGCCCCAGAGTATTAGAAGCAGGTAATCCTTGCGACCATTATCTGACACTGAAATCAGATTTACGAAAGTAGGCGAGTTTCTCGTCCCAAGCCCAAACATCTGAATCTTGCCATCGGCAGCTACAAACTCCTGCTGCAACTCATAAATATTTTTCTGCATCACCGATTCACTGAGCAGCTCGACTTCAATAGAACCCCCTTCATCAGCTGAAACTCCATTGACGGTATCGATGATGAACTTTCCGATTCGACCGTAAATCTTTGCTTCTTCTTTGTCAGAGCTTTTTTCTCTGGTTCCGGAAAGTCTGATAATCTGGTTTTTGTAAAAAATCATTTTTTCAGTTCCAACCATATTGGAAGAGCTTGCAATAAGGAAAATCTGAACGTCACTAAATGTTTTGATATCACCGCATGCTTTTACTGCAAAAGGAAAGTAGCTTAAAGGAACTATTCCATCTTTCTTAAGATGCGGCAGATAATCTTTGAGAGCCTGCCTTGCAATTACTATCCGGTATGCAAACTCAGATTCATAGCGCTCATCAAAGTTCTGCATATATCTCGTCGCTTTATCATGAATTTCGTCAAAAAGGGCGAACTGCTTCTGATTAAGATATTCATACCCGACAAAAAGTAGTATCAATAAAGGCAGTCCCGAAGAAAAGAGAAAAAGCAGCCCAAGTTTATAAACCAGCGAAATTCTTAAATTTTCTTTTAAAACAATAGATTTAAAACTTAAAACAATAACTGGCAAAAGCAAAACAAGAAACAGCGACAAAGCTACCGCGGGATCAATACTAACCCTGCCTTTTAAAATTCTTTTTGAATAAAAAGCAAAAACCCTCAAATGTTGATGAATTACTCTCTGAAAAAAAACTTCAGACCCCGCAGAAAACGATTGTTGCTCGACTTTAAAATCCGCTGACAAATGACTTTTTACTGTTTTCTCATCTTCTGGCGGAATGCTGCTGCAGATTCTTTCCCCTTCCATAAAACCAATCTCGATATCATTCGATCTGAAAGATCCTACATATTTTTCCAGACCGGCAATTTTTTCAATAAACTCAGGTTTGATAAACACAAAAACACAATGAGTTTTGTTTCTTGCAAACCACATGGCCGGAAATATTCTGGCGACATCGGGCCAGACAAAAGTCTCATTATCCTGATAAATGCAATCTTTCAAGGCTTCAGGCAAAATTTGCGGCCCAAACATCCGTTTAAAATTGACTTCCTCTTCCGGCAGCATTTTAAAATCATCTCTTTTCGTTAAAAACATTCGGTCTAAGGCCTGCATGACTATCAACCATGAGCCATTGAATGATTCAGGCTTCAACGAAGCCTCAATAATTTTTCCATCGTTGCGGAGAAATATAAAATCAACATTTTGGTCAAATTCTTTTTTGACTTCTTTTATTCGCTCAAGAGACTGGGTTTTGCTGCTAAAGAAAGCACTCCACAAAAGCTTGACCAGAAACCGTTCAGTGTTGCTGTTTTTCTCAAGTTCAGTCAATTCATGTTCGATTTTCTGCTGAAAAATCTGCTGGCCATTCGCTAGTTGCAGTTTCTCAAGACGCGAAAATCCAAAGAAAATAACCAGAGCGGGAATTGCGATAAAGACCAGCATTACGGCCAGCCATCGCAGAAATGCCTTAATCATAGAAAAATCAGGCATTCTGCTCTCCATTTCCCGCCAATCTTATCAGAACAATCGTCAGGTCATCTTCTGCCTGACCTGACCATTCGCGGTTGGCCTGATACATATTGGAATAATACCTCTCAAGATCATGATTCCAAGCTGTGGTTGCAAGAACAAGAAAGCGATCTGAGCCATAGGGGCCGAATTGTGGGTTTTCTGCTTCAACCATGCCGTCGCTGTATAGAATGACCGTTTCGCCCGGTTCGAGATCAATTTCACAGTTTGAATATCTGGCCCTTTTGGCGATTCCTACCGGGGTTCCGATAATTTCCACATACCTTGCACTTCTGCCATCAGCTGAAACGATTACGGGAAAACAGTGCCCGGCATTGGCTACCAGCATTTTTCCGGTTTCCGCATCGAAAGTCATGTACTGGCAGGTCATCATTCTTTTGAAATGGTCATTTTTCAATGAAAACAACATCTGGTGAATTGCGGCAAGAAGTTTGTCGGGGGCTGTTCTTTCGGCAACCCTCGTCAGCACCAGGGACTTGGCCATGGCCATGATCAGGGCAGCCGGAATACCATGACCGGCCACATCGCCCATAAAAACACCGGTCTGGTTTTCATTTATGCTGAAAAAATCGTAATAGTCACCGCCCAGCCTGGTCATGGTAATGGTTCTGGCATAGATCGAAATGGATTTCTGACGGTAACTGTTTCCTGGCAAAAGGCTTTCCTGCACGATTCTTCCCAGTTCCAGCTTCTCAAGTTCAGCAATACTTGAATTGAATGTAAAGCCAAGGTCGCCAAATTCATCATTGCTGCCAATGCTGGTTCGATAGCGAAAATTGCGGCGACCGATCTGCGTGACCGCATCTGAGAGTTGCCTTACCGGATCAAGAAATTGCTGCGATAAAGACATTACTACCCCCGAAGAAATCACAAGAGATACGATGATCGCAAGAATCAGAAACCACTGCATCGTTTCGATTTCTTTTTCAATTGCCGAGGCCGGTGAAAGAGCAACCATAGCAAGATAATTCAAGGCTTTGCCGCTGATCGCCGTGGCAATGTAACGCTTGCCATCAATCAAAATTGAATCTTGGCTGTAATTCTGCAGTATGGCCGCCTTCTGCATCAATGGAATAATTCCACGGTAATCTGACAAACCAGAGAAAAACAATCGGCCACTTGAAAGCAGGGTAGCGGCAAGAAAACTACCACCATTTCTCTGATTGAACCCTTCCACTTCACGCCTTATATACTCTGATTGTGATTCATCTTCACGCCACACAATAAGCATAATTGAATGGAAAATCCTTCTTTCGCGGTCTCCCAACAGCGTGGTGTAGCAGAGTTTTAACTGCGTACCAAAATTGAAATATTCGATCCGATCAAGTTTGGCCAGCAATGTTTTTAAAACCCCCGCACCCCGTCTTAAAACGGTTTTGCCCGCCAGCTTCAGGTTTAAACCGGCGTTCTCGACCAGTTGATCAAAAAGTTCATCAGACTTCTGATTCGCAAAAGTCATGGCACCAGCAGCAAAGATCTTCATAAAAGTTTGTGAAACCTGTTTTCGATGCATCTTCTGACTGGCCAGAACCTGCCCGGACTGATTAAAAAAATGGATTTCTTCAGCGTTTAGATTCACCAGCAACTGCTGATAAAGCTTGTTCATTTCCGGTCCCGGTTGCTGAACGCGAAATTTCCGGCGAACCTCTTCGAGATTCTTCTGAACCAGCTGCCCCATTTCTGTTCGATGACGATTGTAGCCCGAATCAACTTCCAGAAGAATTTTTTGGTTGGCGGCATGAGTTTCAGCGATAAGATTGTATTTCTGCTGCTGCATATATTCAAAACCAATGGTTCCAAGAATAAGCAAAGGCAGACCATTTGCATAGAGAAATAGAAAAGCCAGCTTGAGTCTGATCGAAATTTTCAATCGTCCGCTGCGAAGCTGAAAACAGAAAAAAATATACACCGCTACAAGAAGATAAAAAATCAATTTTCCAAGAATCTGATATCTGGCCCTGTCGGGAAATCCATTGGTGAGACGCTCGCGGGCCATGCGGCAAAAACCCCTGATATCAGGCGAAAGGAGCTTGAATGCCAGAACATGCCGTTCTGTCTCGCGATGGGGCAAAGAGGCATTTTCAAATTTTCCCAGCTCGAGCAACAGTTCACGACCAGTCTTTTCATCAACTGCGGGGTAAATAGAACCTTTGGAAATTATCCCCGACTGAATGTTTTTTTCACTGTTCAATGTTTCAAGTGCATGTTTTAAACCAATATTCTGTTTAAGCAAACTTCCTGAAATAGAACAGTAAACGGTCAATTGCGGCTCAGAGTGATACCAGAACAACGGACGACGGTCAAAGGTGTCGGCAAGAATACAGGCCCCCTGCGCACCTGACTGATAAGGCAGTCGAAGATGCCCGGCAACCAGCATTCGCCCGAGGTAGTTTCGGTAAAGATTGATCTTGTCGGTAACAATGGACAGGGTGTCAGGGTATCCGGGGTAGTTTGTCTGACAATGGTTTGCCACCTCGCGAAACATCTGGTAAATATTCTTAACAATGTAATGAAAACTCTTCTCATCGCTAAGATGCTCAACTTTTCGGCCGTTCCCATCCCAGACGATAAACCTCAATGCACCTGGAAACCTTTTTTTCAAAAGCTCGATACCTGTTTCGATCGATTTAACCGGATCAGAAGAATTTAATGCCCGGTTAAACACCCTTTTGAAAACCGCATGAAAATAATGCTGGTCATCGGTATAGCGTAAAAGAAATTCAAGGCGATTATCCATCTGCCTGAAAACATCGGCGGTTTCCTTCTCGCTGCGCAGAGTGAGGATGCGGCTCAAACCCGCATTGATCAACCAGAACGGCACTACCAGAAAACAAAAAACTGCTCCCAGTAATGATAAAAGCGGAAACCGCTTCAACATGCTCTGATTTACTTCATTTTTTTTCACCAGTCTGATTCTAGCACAGGCCGGTACAATAAAAAAGGCCGCATTCTCATCGAATGCAGCCCGCTTAAGACCTGTTTCAAATCAATAGTTTTCAACCCACACTTCAAAATGTTCGCGGCCATGTTCGCAGACCGGGCATTTCGGGGGAGCTTCAAGGGCTTCCATGATGTGACCGCAGTTGTTGCACTTCCAGAATACTTTGCCGTCTTTTTTGAAAACGGTGTGGTTCTTCACGTTTTCATGCAGCTTGCGATAGCGTGCTTCATGCTTTTCTTCAACCTTGGCAACGTTTTTGAAAACGGCGGCGATGTCTTTAAAACCTTCTTTTTCGGCAGTTTCAGCAAAACCGGTGTAAAGGCTTGTCCATTCTTCTTTTTCGCCATTGGCTGCATATTCGAGGTTCTTGAGTGTGTCGGCAAAAGCAACGGGATAACCGGCATCGTTTATTACAACGGATCCTTCATTCATGCCATATTTAAGCAACTGCTTCATGAAAACCTTAGCATGCTCTTTTTCGTTTTCAGCAGTTTCAAGAAAGATGTTGGCGATCTGTAGAAAGCCTTCTTTCTTTGCAACTGATGCATAATAGGTGTAGCGGTTACGAGCCTGAGATTCGCCGGCGAAAGCCTTCATAAGATTTTCAGCGGTTTTGGAACCTTTAAGTGTGCTCATCACATTCCTCCAGTAAAATAAATTTCAATGTTGCTTAAAAAGTTAACTGGTTAGTTTTTAACATTTTTTACTATGGTTTGTCCATCTTTCAATCCAGAAATCACCTCACGCAAGCCGGAGGCAGCAGGAATGGTTCTTATCTGTCGGCGAATTTCTTTGCCACCCTCAATCTCGATAATTGACTCGAGTTGGCCGGTTCTGATAACCGCCGTTTCGGGAATAAGAATCTGTTTACGGGCGGTTTTGAGAGGAAGGCTGATGGTGCCGAACATGCCGGGCATCAGTCCCTGAGAATTTTCGATGCAGATTTTTACCAGGAAAGTGCGGGTACGTGGGTCGACCGAAGGAACGATTTCTTTGACCGTACCTTCATAGCTGCGACCCAGAGCGGGAACATCATAATTTATCGTTGAGCCGATAGCGATTTCGGTCACCAAAGATTCTCTTATCGGCACTTCGAGCATCAGGCTGTTAGGGTTAAACAGGCGAAGAATCAACGATGCCGGGTTACCCAGATCTCCGGGGTCAGCCAGCCTTTCAGCAACAATGCCGTCGATGGGGCTGACGATGGTCGCATAGCCCAGCCCGGCTTCTGCCTGCTTAATTCCCTGTTCCGAAGCCGAATAGTTTGCCAAAGCGGCACGCTTCTGCTGCATGGCCTGCTGCATTCCTGCGTCAGCCTGTTTCAGGTTCGCCAATGCCATATCGTAGTCTCTTTTAGCTGCCGCATTCTTTTCAAACAGGGCACGGGTGCGGTTCATTTCTTTGGTTGCCAGATCAAATGCGGCTCTTGCCGATTTCACCTGCTCTTCAGCGGCAGAAATTCTCGCGCTGGCGGCGCGCAACTGATCCTGCCCCTGAGAAACGATGGCAGAAAGGTCTTTGGCATCGAGGGTAGCCAGAATATCGCCTTTTTTAACCGTATCACCGCTGCGCACTTTAACTTCAAGAATGCGGGCGATGATGCGGGGAACAACTTCAACTTCGTCGCGGCTGCGCACCGTTCCGATCGCTTTATAGAAATCGGCAACGTCAACCGCTTTGATCGCTTCGGTTTCTCTTGTCGACGGCGCCGGTTCCGGACGCATACCGGGTTCAATCTGGCCGGTGGCAAAAGCTCCGCTCTGGTACATCATGATCAGCAGAAGGCCAAGAACCCCAACGATAGGACCAATGTAAGAGTTGCCTTTAATTGCGGGTTTTGCAGTTTCGTTCATATTATTTAACCTCCTGAGCAGCCGGCGCAGCGGCAGTGCGATTGGTATGGTAGAAAATCGTGGGAACAACGATGAGAGTAAAGAACGTGCTGGCTATAAGGCCGAAGATCAGCGACCAGGCAAGGCCTGAGAAGATCGGGTCGAGGGTAATCGGCCAGGCACCAAGCAGAGTGGTGGTAGCAGTAAGCATGATCGGTCTGAATCGCACGGCACCGCTGTCTTTGATGGCATCATCAAGAGGTACACCCTGTTTTACTGAATCCTGAATGAATTCAATGAGCACCACGCTGTTGCGAATTACGATGCCACCGAGAGCAATCATGCCGATCATGCCGGTAGCAGTAAAGAAAACCGGATCTTTATACCCGCCGATGATTTCGGTAGCCATAATATTAAGAAGCCAGAACCCAGGAGCAATGCCGATTATAACCAGTGGAATCGCCGACATGACCAGCAATGGCATAACGAAATTATTCATCTGCACGGCCAGCAGCAGATAAATCCCGATCATTGCCACACCAAAGGCAATACCCAGATCTCTGAAGACTCTGACCGTTATTTCCCATTCACCTTCTCCGGCCCATTCATAGCGGATGCCGGCGGGTGGCGGGTTTTTCTGTAGACGCAGATACATATCTAGAATGACCATTCCCGGCGGGCGACCAACGCATTCGGCAGTCACAAAGACTACCGGGCGCAGATTCTTGTGCTGTATTATCTGTTCTTCCCGCTCAAAGATAAAAGTCCCCAGTTCACCGGCAGGAACCAGATTGCCGGACATGTCGCGTAGCATGAGGTTTTTCAGAGTTTCGAGGTTATTGCGTTCCTGCAGAGGCAGGCGCATGTTGATTAACACGGCCTCACGCTCATTTTCGATGTGAGCAAGGCCAAGGCCACGCCCACGCAGAGCCTGCATCAGCAGCTGCTGCACCGACGAAGCCGAAAAGCCATGCATGGCCGCTTTCCGAATATCGGGAGCGAAACGAATACGGTCATGAGGTGCTTCGTTCATGTTGTCGATCTGAGCGATGTGCACGCCGTCTTCTTCTTCCAGTTGGGACTGCAGATACTCGGCGCCCTTGAGAATCTCCTGGTAGCTCATGTTTTCATCGCCGTAAACTTCGACGGTCAGAGTTGAGAAAACCGGGGGACCGGGCGGCACTTCAACGATGCTGAGCACCGCACCGTATTTTGCCGCAATGGCCGTAAGGTCGTTGCGAAGGCGCAGGGCAATTGCGTGGCTCTGCTGTGTGCGCTTCATTTTTTCGGCGAGATTGATACGAATGTCTGCCTGATGGGGCATCTGCCGTAGGTTGTAATGTCTGACCAGGCCGTTGAAATCAATTGGGGCCGCAATTCCCACATAGGACTGAACGCTTTTTACTTCGTTCACCCGGGACAAGTAAATTTCAAGTTCGCGCACGGCGCGGTCGGTCTGTTCAAGCGTGCTACCTTCCGGCATATCGAGCACCAGCTGCAGCTCATCCTTGTTATCGAAGGGCAGCATTTTGAGCGGAATTTTGCGGAAAGCCATCAACAGGCCGGAACCTATCATCAACAGAATGATTATGATGCCGAGAATGACCGCATTACGAAAATTCAGGAAAGGGGAAATCATCCAGCGATAAAACCTTCTGACCCAGTCAGGAACGACATCGTTACCGGCCGCTTTCGCTCCTCTGAGAAGCTTAAGAGCGACCCAGGGAACGAAAGTTAGTGCGCAGACCGTTGAGAATGTTACGGTCAGCGGTACATTGATCGCCATCGGACCCATGTAAGGGCCCATCATGCCGGTGATGAAAAACATCGGAGCAAAAGAAACGATGATTGCCAGAGTTGACATGATTACCGGAATGATTACTTCCATAACCCCGGTCATGGCGGCCTTTTCGGGCACCTCTTTCCCCATTACCAGGTGACGCTGAATGTTATCAACGTTGGTGATTGGGTCATCGACCACCAGACCCAAGCTGAGAATAAGAGCAAAAAGGGTAACGCGGTTGATGGTAAACCCGAATATCAGATTGGTAAACAAGGCCAGAGCGAAGCTGACCGGCACCGAAAGACCAACAACTGCGGCTGCTCGCCATCCCATGGTGAACGCCAGCAGGCCAACCACGGTGAGAATGGCGAAAAACATACTCGAAAGCAGGTCGTTAACCTTATCGTCAGCGGTCTGGCCATAGTTTCTGGTAACCAGCAGATCAATGTTTTCGGGTATAACTCTGCCGCGCAGCAGGTTAGCTTCACGAATGATTTCTTCGGCCACGTCAACGGCATTGGTGCCCTTTTTCTTGGAAAAAGCAATGGTAACTGCCGGCGCGCGGGTGCCGGGATTTTCTTTACCCGATGCAGGGCCGTAAATCGAATGGTGATACCATTCTGGTTCCTGCACTGCATCTTTGATTTCGGCTATATCCTCAACATAAATGGCTTTGCCATCTACGGCTTTAACCGGAATCTTTTTGATTTCTTCGGCGCCGCCGATTACTCTGCCAGCCAGTAGCCTGAGATTTTTTCCATCCTGTATCAGGTGCCCGCTGTCAGCCAGATGGTTATTGCCGGAAACCGCCATCATCAAGTCCTGGAAGCACACCCCGTAAGCGGTCATTCGGGTTGAATCTGCTTCAATTCTGATTTCACGCCGGTAGCCGCCGTAAATATCAGACCGGAAAACGTTTCTGGTGCTGGCAAGGCGCGCTTCGACCTCTTCGGCAATGCGCCGCAATTCCGATGCACTAGCCTCGAGCGAGGTCATGGTAAGGGTCACGATTGGCACATCGTCGATTTCAACGGCCTTAACCAGCCAGTTCGCTACTCCGGGCGGAACCTTGTCGAGGTTGCCGTCGATCTTGTCGCGAATTTTAACCATGGCCCGTTCGCGGTCTTGGCCGACGTAGAAGCGCACCGTAACCATTGCCTGATCGCGGCGGCTCATTGAATAGACATGTTCGACGCCATCGATCTGCCACATCAGCTTTTCGAGTGGCCTGGTCACAAGTTCTTCAACTTCTCGCGGCGCGTGGCCGGGAAATTGAACGTAGATATCGACCATTGGCACGACGATCTGCGGTTCTTCTTCACGCGGGGTCAGCTGAATCGCCATCAACCCGGCGAGAGCGGCGGCCACGATCAGAAGAATAGACAGCGGGCCCGTCAGAAAGGTTCTGATGATCGATGGAATCAAGCCTTGCGGTTCGCTGCTTCCATTTTGCTGCATTGTTAAACCTCTATAGAAGAATTTATATTGACACAATTATCGGCACAAAATAACACAAAATAACACCAATATCAATTCGGATTGAAAAATCCTCAAACTTTGTTATAAAAAACATTTTTCGTTTGCATCATTAAATCTGAAAAAATTTCAAGTCACCGATGATGAATAGTGTTGTTTTCTTTTTGCGATTGCGATTTGATAGACATTTCAAAAGTCGTCAGAGCAAAAAAATGCCAGGATTGCGTTATTATACCAAGATCGTTGTGTTCGTTCAACCCTGAGATCAGACTTCCAGCAATTCTCGGTATGCGGATTGGTGCAGCTTCCGGCAATGGTTTCGTCGG
>DYKG01000041.1 GCA_020722725.1 Candidatus Methylomirabilis sp. | reverse complement strand
TATCTGTTGCATTTTCTTTTTTTATATCGCCTGGCGTGACCACCACCTCATACAGATCTGGTCTTGATTTTTCCAGAGCTTCAATCATGGTTGTAAGAGTTGAAGCCTCATTTTTGTTGCCCTCAAAGACATGACTGTATTTTGCGAAACCATCCGGGGTTCGAACGTTTTCTACGAGGTGAAGATATTCGTAGGTTTAGTCAGAATCTTTGTTGTGCCTGGTAACTTTTTTGATATGTTTGACTTTTAAAAAAGCTAAAAATTAATGAAATTCTGGAACGATTTGGCAAACTTGGGTTAAAAGTTTATCCATGCAAAGTTTTTGCTGAGATTTATGCTCAGATGCGTGCCGAGGAATTATCACATGAACTTGATTCAGCGCTTTTTTGTATAAAATGGGGAATGGCCTCAAGATAAATTAGAGGCCTGACCGTTGAAGGCTCATCAGCAAATGAGAGGCATAGTTCTTCGATTTCAGTTTCGGTGTAGAGGTCTGAATACCTGAGTTTCATAATCCGATCGACCACCTGGCGGGTCAGATCCCGGTTGGGGCCATCTGAAGGCTGGCCAAGCGGGTCAAACATCAGGTAATACAGATCCTGGTCGTCGGGGAAAATGGGGCAGGGGTAATCGTTGTTGATCAGAGGTCGGGCACCATGCCGCTCATAAAAACGCATTCGGGCAATGTTGTTGGCAAGGGTAGCTGGGTCGAGTATGGCGCCCGGGTCGTCGATGCAGCACTCAAAAAAGAGTTTAGAGGCTCCTTGCAACCGAAGTTCATTCTGAAGGTGCCGATAAATAAGACTTCCGATGCCATGTCCCTGCATGCCTGGCGCGGCAGAAATGTACTCAAGCCAGTGAAAATCGGGCTGTCTGAAAGATAGAATGATGGCAAAGCCGATTACCTGAGCCTCACCAGATAATGCGGAGAAAAGGGTGGTGTGGTAACCCGCTTTGGCCTGATCTTCAATTCTTTGTGGGATTTCCTGTATGTCTTTTACTCTGGCAGTGGGAAACTGCCCCGAAATAATCCTCTGAACCTGATGCACGATCTCAAGATTATGACTGCTGAGCGAGTCGATTCTTTCAATAATCATGGGGAAGAACTCTCTTTGATCTTCGATTTGCGGTATGTTAAACGGTTATTTGTAATTTGCCCAAGGCAAAACCGGGCGAAATTTCAACCGGGTTTTTTCGCCGATTTTTCCCAAAGGCAAATTTCATAATGGATTACACTTTCTCATTCGTTTAATGCGATTTTCGTTACTTTGCGGCTGAGTTTTAAATTCAGTCAACCCCAGGCGAAATCGGTTAAAATTGACGCTGGTGTCAGCGACTTCGAAAGCGGCCAAATTATCTTTGGCCGCGAAGAAACCATTGGCCTGCCCGGGCTTATGGGCGGAGAAGCCCCGTGAAATCGCAAATAATAAGGATTTGCCAGGGCCTGACCCTGCCGAAATTGCCTGGAAAATTTTGCTGCGCAGTTATGCCCGGGTCGGGAATGGCGTTGAAACGCTGATTTATTACCGACAGGGTTGAACCATCAGCCTTCAACCCCCCCGGTTGTCGGCAAATTTTTGCCGCAGTGCTGGTCATGCGCGGCAGTTCTGCTTCAGCTGATAAAGATGTCTCGGGGCTTGAAGAGTATTACAACCTTAAAGTTTGGCTGTGATTCACAGTTAGCGCAAGATATCCGCAATACTCGCGAAATAAAAAAATAGGTGACGAACATTATCGTTTAATCGTTTTAAATTATGAGGAATCATTGGGCAAAATCATTGAAAAGTCGGTCGAATACGAGCTGACCGGCAGCTAAAAGAGGAAAATCGGGCGCCGCGAACCGGGTCGGGCCGACCAGATTTTTGATTTTGCCATGTTTGCACCTGACAGGAGGGTTAAGCTTGCGATCAGCACCAGTAATTAGTTTGGGTTTTCTGTTGCCTGCAACCGCTGCTTCGGCGGCAGTCGATGTTGATGCCGCCGTTTGCGCCATCCTGGGTAACTTTCGAAGGTTTGAATTTGTCGTTGATACTGATCGACTGCACCGACTCAAGTCTCACCTGATAAGGAAAAAGAACGACAAGGTTGCCGTTGCTTTCGCTTACCGGCTTCCAGAGAAACTGCGGGGAATTGGCCATTAAAACCGTGGCAAGAACCAAAAATGCACAAACCATCAGAACCGGCTTTTTGACAGCACACCTCGCATTAGAATCTTTCATTTATTGCAAACGAACTTAGTCGCAGTTTTGTAATATTTTTTTGTGCAAAAACCCATGATGTTGTAGTATTGCGAGCATGAAACCGCAAAACCATAGCCGGGTTCCAGTATCTGGCACAGCCATGCTGCTTTTGCTGCCGGTTTTTTTCGCAGCCTGGGGAAGATTCGGGCAGAAGGTTCCTGTTGCGCTGGGCCTGAGTCTGCTGACCGGCCTTCTGATCAGGGCTTTTGCAGAAGTTGGAGAAAAGCCTTTTCCGTGGGCCTGTTTTTGGGTTTTTCCTTTGTTTGTGCCACTTGGAATGCCGTTATGGCTCGTTCCCCTCTCTCTGACCGCCGCCTGGATCATAACCATATCAGCATTCGGCGGAATCGGCCGCAACATTTTCAACCCCGTAGTGCTTGCCCTGGTTTTTATCATGGCGGGTTACGGTTCGGCGGTAAGCCTGACCGCCTCTAAGCCTTTTTCTACTGCGCTGGCAGCGATAAATGTCTGGACTGCCGGTATCAACCCCATAGAACCAGCGCTCCGCGGCTGGCTGACCAGGCCGGTGATTACCCTGTCTGATTTTCTTGGTGGTGGTCATCTGCCGGCGGTTCCGGGGTTGGCTTTTCCCGGGCCCCTGCTTCTAATCGTGCTGCTGATCGTGCTTTTGTTACCCGCCCGGCGAATCTGGTTCTTTTCGACCATGATTTTAATTTTTTCCGGCGGCGAACTGGTGGCCGGCACGATGCCTGAGTTGATCAGAAGCGGAGCCAGTCTGCTCAGCACCGGTGTTGTTGTTGCTCTTTTACTCGCTTGCCTTGCCGATGAGAACACAATTCCTGAACAAGTGGGTGAGCAGCTGCTCTTTTCCCTGATTTTGTCAGCTGCCATCGTGGTTTTTGCCTGTGGCTCAACGCATGAGCTGGCGCCGGTGTACGGGCTGCTGCTGACGCAGGCTATTTTCCCCATGATTTCAGATGTTTGCGGGGGCAGATTATGACCCGTGGCAAACCCGGCGTGGTTGCTGAAATTTGCTTCGTTTTGCTGTTGAGCACGGCCTGCGTTTTCATTCTGCTGATTGCCCGGGCGGGAATCGGTGCCCGCAGCGAAGTATCGGCACGCACCGTGCGCACCGCACTTCAGTTGCTGACCACCCAGGTTCCGTCTGGCGATGAAGAGGCATACGCGGTTTTCAGCCGGCGTTTCAGCCAGAAAAGCTACGGTCGCATCAAAACCTGGCAGAATCAGGACCAGCTTTCTCAGTGGGTTTTTGAAGCCAGCGGTGCGGGAATGTGGGGAGAAATGACCCTGGTTGGGGTGGTCGATCTTGAAACTGATACAATGACTGGCCTGCAGGTTATCGAGCAGAATGAAACTGCCGGCCTGGGCGACCGCATAACCGAGCCGGTTTTTGCCGAGCAGTTCATTAACTTGAGCCTGCAGCCCAGGGTTGAAATGGCGCGGGCCCGTTTCAGAAACAATCAGTTCGATGCCGTTTCAGGGGCAACCGTAACTTCTAAAGCTCTTGAAACTCTCATCAACAAAGCAATTTCGCAGGTCAGAGAAAATTCTCAAAAAAAAAGCTGAAAAATTTTGCAACCTTTTTTATTTTAGTCAGTCTGATACTATTCGAAAAACCATAAGGAGGTTCTGCCATGATTGCTGTACAGTCACTGTCGCGACATTTTGGTACCATCAAGGCGGTTGATGACATATCGTTCAACGTCGGAAAAGGTGAAATACTTGGCTTTCTTGGGCCGAATGGCGCAGGCAAATCCACGACCATGAAGATGATCACCACTTTTCTTGCCCCAACCTCTGGAACGGCAAGTGTCGGAGGCTGCGATATAATAGACCAGCCGATCGAAGTGCGGGCCAGGATTGGTTATCTGCCCGAGTCTTCACCGTCGTATAAAGACATGAACGTCTATGATTTCCTCATGTTCGCCGCCGAAATTCGCGGCTACGATGGTTCTGAAAGAATTGACCGAGTCAAAAAAATAATGGAAACCTGCAATCTCAAAGAGGTTGCCTATCAGCAGATCGACACCCTGTCGAAGGGTTTCAGGCAGCGCGTTGGTTTTGCTCAGGCCTTTCTGCATGACCCCGAATATCTGATTCTCGACGAACCGACCGACGGCCTCGACCCCAACCAGAAGCAGGAAGTCCGCAATCTGATCAAGAGTATGGGCCGCGAAAAATGCATAATTCTTTCGACCCATATTCTTGAAGAGGTTGAAGCGGTCTGCACCCGCGCTATCATTATCGGTTCAGGAAAAATCGTTGCCGACGGCAGCCCTGCTGACTTGAAAGCTAAATCAAAGCGCCATGGCGCGGTGTATCTCGAACTTGAAAATGTTGACAGCAACGAAGTTATGACCAGCCTCGAAAAGGTTCAGGGAGTTGACAAAGCCGAAAAAATCAATGCAGAAGCACCTGCCTCGGAAGAAGGCGGCAAAGCCGGCAATCTATCCAGGGTCAGAGTTTATCCCATGTTTGGCAAGTCGATTGCTCATGAAATCGCCAGTTTCGTTCGCCAGAAAAACTGGAAGCTTGAACGATTTTCCGTTGAAGAAGGCGATTTGAACGAAGTTTTCTACAATCTCACCAAAGGAGGGGCAGCCCGATGAGAAACTTCAAGGCCATTTTTAAACGCGAACTTAAAAGTTATTTTGAATCGCCGGTTGCTTACGTTTTTATCGTAATCTTTCTGCTTGCAACCACTGGCTGCACTTTTTTCATTTCCAAATTTTTCGAAAACCGTGCCGCAACCCTTGAGCCCTTCTTTGTCTGGCACCCATGGCTGTACCTTTTTCTGGTGCCGGCGGTCGGTATGCGACTCTGGTCTGAAGAACGCAAAAGCGGAACAATCGAATTGTTGTTCACGCTACCTGTAACCATGGAGCAGGCACTAGTGGGTAAATTTTTCGCCGCCTGGCTTTTTGTCGGCATTGCATTGTTCATGACCTTTCCCATGGTTATTACCGTGGCATATCTTGGCAGCC
Source organism: Candidatus Methylomirabilis sp. (assembly GCA_020722725.1). Classification (GTDB taxonomy): domain Bacteria; phylum Muiribacteriota; class Ozemobacteria; order Ozemobacterales; family Ozemobacteraceae; genus DYKG01. Next base: position 24,375 of record DYKG01000041.1, on the reverse strand, counting down.
CTGATTACGGAATAATCTTTGCATCATATCTCGGATCCTTTCTGCTGGCAGGCGCTTTTCTGGCGGTAACCTGCCTGTTTTCGGCGATGAGCAAGAACCAGGTTATCAGTTTTGTTCTTTCGGTTGTGGCCTGCTTCGCCATGCTTATGCTGGGTGTCGGCGTGTTTACCGATTTCCTGAACCGGTTTTTCCCCGTATGGCTGTCTGAAAGTATTTCGGCCTTCAGCTTCTTTACCCACTACCAGGGCTTTCAACGCGGTTTGATCGATAGTCGCGCTCTGGTTTATTTCATTTCGATTATTGCTTTTATGCTGGCAGCCAACGCTGTTGTGCTTGAACGCAAAAAATCGGAATAAAGGAGGCACAAATATGTCTAACAGTTCAAATAAAATTTTAAAACATGGCGGAATGGTGGCTTCTTTTACCTCTGTGCTTCTGCTGGGCGTTATTCTTGTTCTGGTCAATTACATTGCCGGCTTTGCGGTTCTTAAAGCTGATCTTACCGCCGAAAAGCTGTTTACCCTGTCAGAAGGCACCAAATCTGCTCTCTCAAAGCTTAACGATAAGGTTCGATTGAAATTCTATTTCTCTCAATCCATGGGCAATGTTCCGTTTCCGTATAAACTCTACGGGAAAAGGGTGGAAGAATTTCTCGGCGAATATGTTGCAAACAGCCGTGGAATGCTCGAACTCGAAGTGCTCGATCCGCAACCCGACACCGACGTTGAAGAATGGGCGGTGAAATATGGTCTGGCGGCCCCCGGACTGCCAACCGGAGAGCGCTTCTATTTCGGCCTCGTAGCTCTGGCAGCCGACAAGGAAGAAGTAATTCAGTTCTTCGCACTCGACCGTGAAGAATTTCTCGAATATGATATAACCCGTGCCATCGTTCAGGCCGCCGCCGGCCGCAAGGCCAATATCGGCATCATTTCAGCGCTGCCGGTGGTGCGAACCGATAATATGCCGTTCGCTATGCCCCGGCAGGGTAACGATGACTGGCTGTTCGTCAGAGAACTGCGCAAGAATTTCAACGTGCGCCAGATTCCCGCTGACGCCGACGTGATCGATGCCGACATTGATCTGCTGCTGGTTATCCACCCCCGTGGTTTCAGTGAAAATACCTTCTATGCCATCGATCAGTTCGTGCTTAAAGGCGGCCGCGCCATTGTAATGGCCGATCCGGCCTGCCTTGCCGACAAGGATGCCAATCCGCAGAACCCTTATATGGCCATGATGAGCAGTGGTTCCGATGCTGCAGCATTGTTCAAAGCCTGGGGCGTTCAATACTCGGGTGGAAATCTGGTCGCCGACAATGCCCTTGCCACGCAGTTGAACATGGGCCAGCAGGGTCTGGTCAATCATCCGCTATGGCTGAGCCTGAAAGGCGACTCATTCAACCGCGAATCGATGATCAGTGCCAAACTTAATACGATGCTTCTGGTAAATACCGGTTCGCTGAGCAAGGCTGCCGATTCGAAATTCGAGTTCACCAGCCTGCTTCAGACTTCCGAGGGCGGTGCCGAAGTTGAAAAATTCAAGGTAATGTCTTCGCCCGACGATGTTCGAAGAGAATTGCCGGCAACTGGCAGCAGAAAGACTCTCGCTGCACTGGTGCGGGGTGAATTCCCTTCCGCATTCGCCCAGCCACCCGCTGAAAAGGCTCCCGAAAATGAAACTGAAGATGCCAAAAAAGCTCGCGAAGCACGTTTCGAAGAAAAGAAAAAACAGCATGTCGCCAAAGCAGTTAAATCTGTTTCGGTAATGGTCATTGCCGATGCCGATTTCCTGCAGAATGATTATTCGGTAAGGGCAATCAACTTTTTTGGCAGCACTCTGCTGCAGCCGATTAACGACAACCTTGCCTTTATTTCCAACTGTGTTGACCTGCTAGCCGGCTCTTCAGACCTGATTGCTGTGCGCTCGCGCAACCGCTCGACCCGCACCTTCACCAGGGTTGAAGAAATCGAACGGGAAGCCCAGAAGAAATGGCAGGAAGAAGAAATTACCCTGACCCGCAAGCTCGAAGAAATTCAGAGCCGCATCAATCAGCTGCAATCACAGAAAAAAGATGGTGAGCGTCTGATTCTCAGTGCTGAACAGCGCGACGAGGTGAATCGGGCACGCAAGGAACAGTCTGAAACCATGCGCCGGCGAAGAGAAATTCGCAAGCTTCTGCGCCAGGATATCGAAAGCCTTGGAATCAGGGTCACTTTTGTTAACCTGCTGCTGATGCCGATTTTGATAATGCTTATCGGAACCTATATCTACTTCAGGCAGAATACCAGGAGGTCAATGCTGTGAAAAACTTCAAGCTGCTGCTGATTGTCGTTATTCTTGTGGTGGTGGCGGTTGTTCTGCAGAAAATGCAGGCACCGCAGCAGAAAGCCGACCCTTTGATCGGCCAGAACCTTATTGCTGCTGGAGTCATCGATCAGACTAAAGAATTGCAGATCAAAACCGCTCAGGGCAACATCGAGTTGAAAAACACCGATAATACCTGGAGACTGCCGGGCATGAACAATATGCGGGCTGATCGCAACCGTCTGGAGGAATTTTTTCAGCGCCTTAATGCTGCTAAACTCGGCGAAGCGGTCACGGTAAATGCCCAGAAGCACGGCGACCTGGGGGTTGCCAGGCTGGCTTCAGATGCTCCACTGGTCGGTGATGAAGTGGCTGTGATCGATTTGAAAGATGCCCATGGTAAAGAACTGAAGTCGGTTTACCTTGGCAAAGGTCGTGCTGCCAGAAGTGTTGACGGCGCCCCGGGTTTTGGCAATGACGGCCAGTATTGCCGAATATCCGGTTCCGATGCGGTTTATCTGCTTTCAAGTTTCTTCTGGATCGAAAAGAACCAGAAAAACTGGTTGAGCAAAGACCTGCTGAAAATTGCGAAGAATAAGGTAAGCAAAATAACCTGGACTTACCCCGCCGCCGATAAAGAAGTGTTTGAGCTTAGCCGGGCAACCGCCAGTGAAGCCTTGACCCTTGGCAAGCTTGATGCTGACCAGCAGACTAAGGCAGATGCAGCCGATTCAGCCGCAGGATTCTTTGAAACATTGAATTTCGATGATTTCATTGCTACCGATAGCCCAGAAATGCACCCGGGCCTTGAAAATCACGTTGCTCTCCGGGTGGAAAGCTTTGATGGCCTTAAGCTCAGTATGCGCATCAGCTCGGGGCCTGTTGAACTGCCTGGCCTTGGTAAAATGAATCTGCTGTGGCTTACTGGCGAATACTCAGGTACCGACCCGGCGGCCAAAGCATTGGCTGATGAACTTGCCTCTTATTCGCGAAAGTTCGTTTTTGCTCTGCGTGAACCCCGGGTAAAATCGATTCTCATCAAATCGGGCAACCTCAAAGAAGCCAGACCGAAGGCTGAAGATAAAACTGCCTCAGGAACTGTCGCCCTCGACAAGGTCGCTGCCAGCCATATTCTTATTGCTTACAAAGGCGCTGAAAGAAGCAAGGCCCAACGCAGTGAAGAAGAAGCTAAAAAGCTTGCCGATGAGCTGTTGGCAAAAATTAAAAAGGGCGAAGATTTTGGAAAAATTGCTGAGGAGAACTCTGATTGTCCCAGCGGCAAGAGCGCTAAGGGTTCGCTTGGCGATTTTGGTCGCGGTGTGATGGCCAAAGAATTCGAAGATACTTCTTTCTCTCTCAAAGTCGGCGAAATCTCAGGAGTTGTAAAGACCGCTTTCGGCTATCACATCATTCGAAGAGACAAATAATCAATTAAAACAAAAGTTAAAAATCTGATTCCCTTCTGCATTGACACCCCGAACATCAGTTCCCTGATTGTTCGGGGTCTTTCTTAAACGGGATATTGAGCCTTTGGCATCATCTTCAGGCTGAATTTTGACAGGCAACAACTACACGGTCATTGAGTCTGCCTGGCAGGTCGAAATGACCGGTGAAAAAAACTGTTTTTGCTCTTCATCGGTTGCTTCAACCTCTGATACGAATCACAGAAGAAATATTCGTAGGGGCCGACCACCGTGTCGGCCCGCTTTAAATCCTGGTGTCACGAACGAATTAAGTATAAATGGTATTATAAAGAGATTCTTCGTTGCTTGAGAACTTTTTCTTTTAATTCCAGGCACGGTTAGGGTAGAATTAACGCAACTCGCGGCGATTTCAAATCCGATTCAGAAAAGGAAAATCGTAAAGAAAAAACTTTGCGGTAAAATTCTGCCTGCTTCAGTTTATATTACGGATCACAGAAGAAATATGCGTAGGGGTCGGCCACTGTGCCGGCCCGCTTCAGATAGTTATAATACGTTTGTTTCTCATGGGAACGGTATAAGCTTATCGAACGAATTGATACGCCTAATAGTTAAAGGAACATTTGTTTGATTCAGATTAGAGATGTATTTAAAACATTTTATCAGGATTTGCCCAATGAGAAAAAAGTGCTGAAAGGTGTAAACCTTGCGGTGGCAGACGGTGAAACCCAGTTTCTTCTTGGCGGCAATGGAGCGGGTAAAACAACATTGATGCGGATAATCAGCTCGCTGCTGCCAATGACCTCTGGAACAGTGGTAGTCAATGGGCATGACTGCAGAACCGACCCTGACGCGATTAAGCATTCTATCGGCTTTTTTTCGGCAACTACCGGTCTTTATGAACGCCTTACCGGTCGCGAGTTCTTAACTTTCTTTTCAAGATTGTATGGGCTGGCAGATGAAGTTTTTTGCAAAAAGCTCGATGAAATCACTGAACTTTTCCATACCGAAGATTGTCTTGACCTGAAATGCTCGGCGATGAGCTCAGGGCAAAAGCAGAAGATTAATATTGCCCGGGCGCTTTTGCACGATCCACCCATCTATATTATGGATGAGCCCACTCTTGGTCTCGATGTGGAAAGTCTGGCGGGAATCCTGGATTTTATTCTTTATCAGCGTCAGCGCGGCAAAACCATGCTGATCGCAACCCACAACATGGAGATGGTTCACAAACTTGGTGGTCGTGTGGCTTTTCTGGTTAACGGTGTTATTGTTAATAATGTTTCAGTTGAAGAAATGATGCGGAATAGCGGTCAGAATAACCTGATTGATGCTTACCGATATTATGCCAAAGCTTAATTTAAAAAATATTTTAAGTATTTTCAAAAAAGAGCTGGTATTTACTCTGCGTGACGCAGATTTGATACTGACCATCGTTTTGTTGCCAATGATCGTTTATCCGCTGCTGGCAATCGGTGGGGCAATTTTTGTCGGACAGGCAAAAAGCTCAGTTGAAAAGGCTGAAGTAAAGGTAGTTTTGCCTGAAATTCTGCATAAATTCGAGCAGAAGCTTGCGACTCAAACCGTTACCCTAGCCTTTGCCGCCGACCCGCAAAAGCATTTCGATGAGTTGAAAGATGCTAAAATAGATGCGCTGGTTGAAATTGCAACGCTTTCAGCCGATTTTGCTGAACCACATGCAACCGAAAGCCTGGGCTTGCAGATTAAATATGACCGAACCCGCTGGCGAAGCGACAAGGCTTCTGACCTTATTTACGATCAGCTCGCCAATCTTCGCGAGGAATTGCGGGAATCAAGGCAGAAAGCCAGAAATATCGGAGAAGACTTTTTCTTTCCGATCCGTATAAAAGAGGAAAACATTGCGGTTCCATCAAAAATGGGTGGTTCTATGGTTGGCGACCTGCTTCCCAGCCTTATCATAATTTTTTCCATGCTCGGAGCCTTTTATTCTGCTATCGATCTTACTACCGGCGAGAAAGAGCGGGGCACTCTTGAAACTCTCCTGTTAAGCCCTGTTTCGTTCAACGAAATCATGCTGGGAAAATTTCTGACAGTTGTTGCCGTAGTGATGATTTCTGTAAGTATTAATCTCTTTTTTCTTGGTGGCACCTTTAAATTCGGGCTTTATCAGATGAGTCGCATCATGTCGGTAAAACTTATGGTCGAAACATCCTGGACCAGCATCATACTGATATTCTTTGCGATGATTCCACTTGCCGCAACGATTTCCGCTGCCATGATGGCCGTTTCATTCATGGCTCGAACCATGAAAGAGGCACAGAACTATCTGGCACCGATTATCTCGCTGCTGATTCTTCCTTCTTTTTCAGGTTCGATGCCAGGTATCGATCTTACACTCTTTACCGCGTCGATTCCCATTGTTAATCTATCTTTGCTTTTCAAGGCATTTTTCGTTGGTGACTGGTCGTTTGGCATGTATCTGATGACCGTTTCTGCGAGCATGATTCATGCAGTTATCGCTCTTGCGCTTGCCGCAAGCCTGTTTCGCAGCGAAGACCTTTTTGATCGAAGCGGCGGCGAGCTGGCTCACCTTTTTTACCCGGTTGCGTCGACCTGCACTGCTCCAACTGCCCGGGGCGCTCTGTTTATTTTTGGTGTTGTCATTGGCCTGGCTTTTTCAGTCGGAGAACTGTTGCAGAATAACCCGCGCTGGAGTCTGATAACTGGCCTGGCAATGCTTCAGCTGTTGGTCATTCTTGCCCCGCCGCTTGTTTATCTGTTGTTTTACCGCTATCGTCTGGTGCCCACTCTCAATCTTGAATTAAACCGCCTTCGCCTTGGCGATTTTCTCATAGTCCCGGTGATGTCATTGTGTGTCCTGGTCTGGATAATGCAGTACAGCCTGATTCAAAACCATTTTTTTCCGGCTCCTGATGAATTGAACAGGCTCTTTATCGGGTTTTTCGATGTTGCACCGGTCTGGTGGGTTTTTGTGGTTGGCAGCCTGATGGCTGGCTTTTGCGAAGAGTTTCTCTTTCGCGGAGTAATTCTCAAGGGCTTGCAGAGACGCCTGGGAATAGTGTGGGCGCTGATCATCTCTTCGTGCATGTTCGGTCTTTTTCATATTACTCCCTATAAAGTGGTTTCTACGGGGCTCATCGGCCTCTGGCTTGGTTATTTGCGTTACCGTACCGGCTCTCTCTGGCTCAGCATCTATGGCCATGCATTCAACAATGCGGTAGCGCTGGCACTGGTTTATGCAATTTCCAGATCGGGTGCGGAAGCTGCCGGCCAGGTTGGCAAGTCACTGTTTGTTCCGTGGCCATTGCTCACAGGCTCGCTGTTCATTTTCTGGTTTCTGCATCGCCGCCTTTCAAACGGTGGGCAAAGCTCAACTGAAAAATGATATAATCTTTACCGAAATTTTCGTTTCGGAAAAAGTATGAATTATATTAGAACCTTCTGGCTGGCCATGGTGCCGAATAATCCGGTTTTCGTTCTTGCCCTGGGCTTGTGCTCGACCCTGGCTGTGACTACCGGTGTTGAAAACGCCTTTTTCATGAGCCTGATGGTTGGCGCGACCGCGGTTTTCAGCTCAATGACCGTTTCTCTGCTGCGCTTTTCGATTCCCTTCAGATTCAGGCTGATGAGCTACATGCTGATCGTTTCAACGGCAGTAATCGCTGCAGAACAGCTGCTGCGTGCTTTTAGCCCGGAGGTTGCCCGTGCTCTCGGTCCTTACGTCGGGCTTATCGTGACGAATTGTATCGTTTTGGGACGGCTTGAAGCCTTCGCTTCTTTACGCCCGGTTCTTGAATCGATATTTGATGCTCTTGGAGTCTCGGCGGGCTATGGCCTGGTTCTGATGACCATGGCCGGTATTCGCGAATTCATCGGAAACGGCACGCTATGGGGCTTGAAAGTAGCCTGGGAAGGCTTTGTGCCCTGTCGTCTTTTCAATTCTCCGCCCGGCGCTTTTCTGGTATTTGCTGGCATGATTTTCGCGGTCAACTTGATGAAGCCACTGCTGGAAAGGGAAAGATGATAGAACTTTTTTTTCGCTCGGCGATCAGTGAAAACATGGCTCTTTATTTTTTTCTTGGCACCTGCCCGCTGATCAGCATTTCAACCGACCTGCGCGCTGCCTGGCAGATGGGGGTAACCGTTACTCTGGTAATGATTTCGACGATGGCAGTGAACTGGGTCACTTTTTACAAGATCTTGCGACCAGCTGGTCTCGAATATCTACAGCTGCTTTTTTTCATTCTCACCATTGCAGCCGTGGTTCAATTTCTCGAAATTTTTCTTGATCGCTTTTTTCCGCTGGTTTATTCGTCGTTCGGCATTTTTCTGCCGTTGATCGCAGTTAATTGCGCGATTCTTGGGGTTTCAATGTTCGCTGTTTTAAAAGAACTGAATTTTACCGAATCGGTTGTTTTTGCCTCAGGAGCGGGAATGGGCTGGTCACTGGTTTTGTGCATGATGGCCTCGTTGCGGCGTCGGGTCGTCAGAGAAGCCGTTCCTGCCGAACTGGGAAATGTGGGGCTGACCATGGTGATTGCGGCAGTCGCGGCCATGGCTTTTTGGGGGCTGACCGGCCTCGAGTTTCCCGGGAGCTGATTATGCAGGCACTGCTCATGTTTCTCGTGGTAAACGGTTTTATTCTGGTTTTGTGCAGCCTGATTGCAATTTCTTCATATTTTCTCAAACAATCAGGCCGGGTGCTGCTTTTTATCAATGAAAACGAAGCGGGTGAAGCCGACTGTGGCATGACCCTTTTTGAAGTGCTTGCCCAAAAAGATGTATATCTGCCGGCGGCCTGCGGGGGAAAAGGCACCTGCGGCCGCTGCCTGGTCAAATGCCGGCAGGGTGGTGGGCCACTTACCCCGATGGAAAGAATTCTGCTCGATGAAGCGTCTCTGGCGGGCGGTTTCAGATTAGCCTGCCAGATAAAGGTACGTGAGGATTTAAAGGTTGAATTGCCTCCTGAGCTGCTTACTGCGAAAAAGTTTGCAGTCCGCCTTGAGAAAGCGGAATTTGCCGGAGAAGGCATCAGAGTGCTTCAATTTTACATTTTAAACAATCAATTGATTGAATTTAAATCAGGGCAGTATGTTCAGGTTTATCGACAACTTCCGCATGAGCGTATCGTCAGGGCTTATTCAATTTCTTCTGATGCAAAAGCTCGAAACAATTTTTCTCTCGATATTCAGTACGTCGCCGGAGGGCTGATGAGCACCTGGCTGCACCAGATCGAGCCTGGCACCGAACTTGAAATCAGCGGCCCATACGGCGATATGGCACTTGAAGATGAAAGCGAAAATTCTCCCGTGATTCTGGTTGCCGGCGGGGTGGGGCTGGCGCCAATGCGTTCGCTTATCGCAGAGTTGTCGGGGCGCCAGTCGCCGCCACCAGTGTGGTTGTTCTGGGGCACCCGCCACCGTGCCCGGTTCTATGCAGAAGATGAACTGATAAAGCTGACGCAGGAAAATTCAGGCTGGTTTCACTTTTTCCCGGCTCTATCTGGAGATCTGATTGAAGAAGGCTGGACCGGCGACCGTGGCTTTATTCATCTGAGCCTGCAGAAACATCTGCCTGAAATGCCGACGGCAAGAGCTTTTATCTGTGGTCCTGGCCCGATGATGAAAGCCGTTACTCTGGTGCTCGAGCAGAAAGGTCTTTCGCCACAGCGAATCAAAGCCGACCCATTTGACTTTTAATCAGAATTTCATGAGACATGTGCCGTCCTGGGTATGCTATACTCCCGCCGTCAGTTGTTGCATAATTTCAATATAAAGTGACCCAGGCCATGAAGCAGATGTTTCTGATGTTTAAGACATTTCCAGCCACGGTCACTTGCCTGTTTACCGCTCAGGGCCTCTTTGGGCTGGGGGTGGGAATCTTCATGGTTCTGCTGAACCTGTATCTTCGTTCCATCGGTTATTCGGAAGAAGTAATCGGAAGGCTGCCGGCATTTCAATCCCTGTGCGCCGCAGTGATTTCGATGCCAATGGGCAGGATAAAGCGCATGACATCGAAGTTGCCGCGTCTGGAATCAGCCCCTGGCCGGTCGTGTTCAAATTTACTTTTTGCAATGGCTTGATTGGCTTTGGTGCCGGTATGATCGTGCCATATTTTAACCTGTATTTCAAAGACTGGGTTGGTGCAAGCATTTTGCAGATCGGGTTCATTTTTGCTGTGGGTCAGTTCGGCACTGCAGTCGGTTCTATCTGCTCGCCGCTGATTGCTAAAAAGGTCGGGCTGGTAAAAGGGGTTGCCTTTTCACAGCTGGCCTCGCTGCCTTTCATGTCATTGATGGCTTTGAGCCACGATTTATGGATATGTGCCATGTGCTTCAGCTTCAGAAGCGCATTTATGAACATGTGCATTCCGTTGCGCCAGGAAACCATGATGGAAATGGTTCCGGCAGGTATGCGCGCCCGGGTTTCCGCCATTGACAGCATGTCATGGAACCTTACCTGGGCATTGGCCATGTCATTCTCCGGCGGCATACTCAAAAACTGGGGTTATGATACTTCACTGCTTATCGCAATTGTATGTTATCTGGTTTCAGCCATAAGCTATTTTATCTTTTTTACACCCTGGGAAAAAGCCCGAAAAGCCCACAGCTGAATACAACTGTTTTGAGCAAATGAACATTTTAATCAAACGGTGGGTAAATATCGAGGAAGCTTAAAAGTCTTCAGATTTTTCAAGGAAATCATTGAATTCGTCGTCAATGTTTTTCCAGGGAAGTTCAGCCTTTTTCAGGAAAAAATAACCCTCCAGCTTCTGAAAGAAGAGAGAAAAAGGCTCGCCATCGCGTTTGTTTAAAAAGTTGTTGGCACAGAATACCGGTAATGTGAGGGTGTTCCAGTCTTTTGCCTGCAGATAATGGTGGTCGCCGATTACCTTTGAAAGATAATCTGGAAAGTTCCAGCGATTGGCCAGAATACTGCCAATGCTTTGATGCTCTATTCCAAAAACAACCAGCTCAGCCAGAAAGCTTGGCTTTTTTTCAACCTTGATCAGATGCCGCACTCTTTCATATTGCTGCGGAAAAAAGAAGGCAAGAGCCTGTCGCCCCACATCGTGCAGCAGGCCGATCAGTCGGACTTTTGCACATTCATGATATGAAGCGCTTCCGGCTTTGGCGATGAATTCTGCCAGTTTCGCACATTCCTGGCCATGCTCAACCGTTTCCTGCTGCGATCCAAAAAAATTTCCAACGCTGTTATAAAAATTGTAGATGAAAATCTGGCGAAGAGGTGCCAGGCCAAGAGTTACCATTGCCTGTTGCAGAGTCTCTGCTTTCGATGATCGCATGAAATAGGGTGAATTGGCGGTTCGAAGAATCTGGCTGCAAAGCCCGGAATTGTTCTGCATCATTCGTTCAAGTTCGGCGAAGTTCGCATCAGGAGAAGCGCTATGCTGAATCAGCCGGTAGGCTTCGGTATTGAGTATCGGAACATCGCGCAAACGAGAAATCAGAAGGCGCAGGGTTTCTTCGCCGGCATATGATAAAGAAGCGCTTTTTATTGTGGGAAAAGTCTGCAATCCTTTTTCGGTGCACTTGTTCACCAGTTCAGGTTTCTTAACAATTATTTTAATTCTGGTTCGCGAAGAAATTTCGTCGAGATAATCAAACAAATCCTCACTGGTGTCAGAGAGTTCGAGCAGATTCACCAGAGTGCAGCTGAACTTCTTTGAAAGATGTGACAACGCCCGAAAAAGCTCTATATCATTGCTTGCAACTGTTCCCGAAACTGAAATCTGGGTAATGCCGCCGTCAATCGTAGTTATCTGATATTCTGCCATCTTTTTCCCTTGCTTGTCAGGCTCTTATAATACATTTCCCGCTGGAAAAAGTAAATCAGGAAAATCAGCAATTCCCGGTAAAGCATAATTTTCACTCTAAACGGTTCAATCATTAATAAAAGCGGCTAATGAAGGCTTAATCGAAAACATCTCACCAAGCCTTAAATCCGCAGAGACGTTATTAATTTTTTGTTGAAATTCTTTGTAATACCGTTCACAGAAAAAATATTCGCAGGGGCCGGTCATTGTGCTGGCTCGTTCCAGATAGTTATAATACGTTTGGTTCTCATGGGAACGGTATAATCTTTGAAGAAGCCCATTAATCCAGGAGGCTTTCCGTTCATTGAGAATTGCTGAAATCAGTACATGGGTCATGAACATTCTAAATTTTTTCCTTCAAAATTTAAATTGGAAAGAATGGCTATAACTTTTTAATAAATAAAAGCAATGAAAATATCGTTTACATTTGTACCTGTATAGCCGGTCTTGATAAGTGAACCGGTTCGTTTTAAATAATTATATGAATCGTTGTTTTGCATGAAAATTTCCGGGGACAATCCCAGGCGGTTGCCAAGATCAAGGGTGTTGTGGTCAATTATTGCGCCGGCGGCATCAGTTGGGCCGTCGATGCCATCGGTGGCGAATGAGGCAAATAAAAATTTGTTTAATCTAGCCTTGTGAGCTTCAATGGCAAAAGTGAGCGCAAGTTCCTGCGCCCGTCCGCCTTTGCCCGATCCGTTAACTTTTACCCGAGTCTCGCCGCCAGATATAAAAGCGCGGGGAATTGGACCGCTGAAATTGCCAAATTCGTCGATAATTTTCTTTGCAGCCTCGATTGAGCTACATATTAGTGGTTCTGAAGCGGTTTCGATCTGGCAGCCAAAATTGGCAAGGCTTTCACCGGCAGAATTTATTGCCAGAGCATTGTTGGCGATTACCAGATTACTGACCCGATCAAAGCAGACATTGCCATTTGTCGGATTTTCACCGATCTGACCTTTGATGCCGGCATTAAGGTGCTCCTGGATGCTTGCAGGAACTATCTTTGACAGCTCGTAGTGCTCGAGAATCTTTAATGCCTGCGCAAAAGTGCTGGTATCTGCGACTGTGGGCCCAGATGCGATTACATCGAGAGGATCACCGATAACATCTGAAATTATCAGGTTTATCAGGCGGGCAGGGTAAACCGCACGGGCCAGATTGCCGCCTTTAATGGCTGAAATATGTTTTCTGACCGCATTTACTTCATTGATCGATGCCCCACATTTCAGTAACTGTCGGGTCAACATTTTCTTTTCTTCCAGGCTGATGCCGGTAACCGGCAACGGAAGCAGGCTTGAGCCGCCACCGGATAAAAGGCAGACTACCAGGTCTTCAGCAGAGGCTGATTGAGCAAGATTAAGCATCTCGATTGCTCCCTGCATTCCGCTTTCGTTAGGCTCCGGGTGGCTGGCGGGATTGAGCCTGATCTTTTCAAGTTTGACCATGCAGTCGGGCGGGACATTTACCAAGCCTGAAAATATGTTTGAACCACATCTGTTTTCCAGCGCACTTGCCATTCCCGCACCGGCTTTGCCGCCGCCAACAACAAAAATTCGTTTGAATTCATCAAATTTTATCTGCAAATTTCCGGCAAAAATTGCCCGATCAGAAAACCCGATAAGGTCGCTGAGCAAATTTTCGGGGGCAACCTTCTGTAATGCCAGTTCTAAAGCGCTTAGCACCCATTGCCGGGCGGCCTTGTCAGCCGGCGTTTTCCCCTGTTCGATCAGATCGGCATGGTTTCTGATTTGCATCAAATGTTAGCCTTTTTCATAAAAATGTTTTAGCATTGGTAACATTAAACCATAAACTTGATTTAATACCAATACGAGTTGCGAGGTACAACATGACCAGGCCCAGACTTTTTATTACCCGACGCATTCCCGATGCCGGCCTCGAATTATTGAGCGGGCGTTTTGATATTGAACTCTGGCCTGAATATGGTCCGCCGCCCGCTGATGCCCTTCGAGCCGGACTTGCAAACGCCGATGCCATGGTTTCGCTTCTGTCTGACCGAATCGATAAGGCAGTGCTTGATGCGGCACCTCGCCTGAAAATGATCGCCCAGTATGCCGTTGGTTACGATAATATAGATGTCATAGCCGCCAGGGCACGGGGAATTCTGGTGTCTAATACGCCTGATGTGCTGACCGATGCCTCGGCAGATTTCGCCTGGGCATTGCTCATGGCCGTTGCCCGCCGGGTCGTCGAGGCTGACCGCTATGTACGCGAAGGAAAATGGCAGGTTGCCTGGCACCCGGCTATGCTTCTCGGCCGCGATGTGGCCCATTCAACCATCGGCATAATTGGTGCCGGACGCATTGGCCAGGCGGTTGGCCGCCGTGCCAAAGGCTTTTCGATGAATATTCTTTATAGCGGCAGCTCCGAAAAACATGATTTTGAAGTGGTTACCGGAGCAAAACACGTCGATCTCGATACGCTGCTGCGCGAATCAGATTTTGTCAGCCTGCATGTTCCGCTGAATGAGCACACCCGCAATATGATTAATGCCGAAAAACTGTCCCTGATGAAACCTGGTGCCTACATCATCAACAACTCCCGCGGGCCGGTTATTGATGAAAAAGCGCTTTATCAGGCTCTCGCAAGTGGACGATTGGCAGGTGCGGGTCTCGATGTTTTTGCCACTGAACCGGCTTCGGCTGAGAACCCACTGTTTAAACTGGATAATGTCGTCGTTGCACCACATATTTCCAGTGCCGGTCAGGCGACCCGCGATCGCATGTCAATCATTGTGGCCCGCAACCTTCTGGCCTGGCTCGATGGCCATAACCCCGAAAATCTGGTAACGCCATTTTAAATAAACGTTTAATCTGCTGACACGAGGCAAAAATGATGCAAAAGCTGCTGCTGTTTATGGTTCTCTCGGTTTTTGTGCTGCCGGTTCTGGCGCAGAACAATGCTTCCGATGCGGTTACTTCCGATGAATCAGCCAGGTGTCTGAATTGTCATTATGAACGTCAGAAAAAACTGGTCGAGAGCTGGGAAAAGAGCAGTCACGCCCGCAACCGTGTCGGGTGTTTCGAGTGTCACCAGGCCGATCCTGCTGATCCCGCTGCTAAAAAAGGCCATTTCGGATTTACCGTGCAACTCCAGATTTCGCCGCTGCGCTGTGCGGAATGCCACCCGGCCCAATATACTTCTTTTGCCTCTTCAACCCATGCCATGGCTTATGAAACCATCAGAAATGCCGAACTGGCATCGACCTCGCCGGTCTTGTTCGAAACCAGCTGTGCCGTTTGTCATGGAAACGAACTGAAAATGATCAACGGCAAACCGGCACCACATAAATGGCCCAACCACGGCATCGGCCGCATCAATACCGATGGCAGTCGCGGAAACTGCGTCGCCTGCCATGGGCATCACGATTATTCTCTCGCCATTGCGCGGAGTGCCGAAACCTGCGGACGCTGCCACCATGGTGCAACCGGCCCGGCACACGAAACCTGGAAAGCCTCTAAACACGGAAGCAACTGGAACCTGGCAAAAGTGCACACCGATTTCAACAGCACCGGTCTGATTCCTTCGCAACAACACCTTAATTTCCCGGACTGCTATGTCTGCCACGTTGCGCCGACGCAGAAAGACGGCAAAGACAGCACTCACAACCCCGGCGATCGTCTGTCATGGAAGCTGGCAGCCATGAAAAGCACCTTTCGCGAAGATTGGGGCCAGAAGCGTTTGAAAATGCAGAATGTCTGCCGCAGCTGCCACGGAAATTCGCAGGTTGACCAGTTTTACCGGCGTTATGACGCAGCGGTGATGCAGATCAATAAAATTGCGGCTGCCGCTGCACAGAATGCTGGAGACGACCGAAAGCGTCTCGATGCAATTAAAGCTGGTGCCATAACTGCCAGACTCGGTGCTGCAATGATGGGCCCTTTGCAGGTTCGCGATGGGCTGCAGAAAATTGAAGAAGGCAATCCATGATCAGATACGGGCAACTGCCAGAAACAGGCTGTGCAGCGAAATGATCAGAACTATGAAAGCCTGCCGGGCGAAACCAGGCCCGGCGAACGGCAGTCGATAGTTGATCTGCCCCTTGTGGCAGGAGCTGACACAATCACCACACAAAGTACAGGTCAGACCGGCCCGGCGCTTTTCAATGTCTGATGGCTTGAGAGCCTCATATTTGCATACTTTTGAGCAGGCCATGCAATTGCTGCAATCTTCACTGATCCTGATTTGAAACAGCGACAGCCGGCCAAGCAGGTTGCCAAGCAGACCAATCGGGCAATAGGTCAGGCAATGGGTCATTGCGCCGTTGCGCCGCGAAATCAGCAGCATAATGGCAATGCCCGCCAGGGCAAAAAGAATTGAAATGGCAAGAGCAATCGTTGCGCTGATTCCCAGATAGCGCAACCCGAAAGCGCCGGCGATTACCAGCAGTAGAATTGCAAATCTGGCTTTTGGCCGCCATTCCGGAAGGTTCCCCATCGCCGGAGCTTTGCGGCTGAGATGGTCTTCCCATGCACCTATATAGCACAGGTGACTGCACCATGCAGGCCCAACCAGAATTAATGTTATCAGAAGCAGAATCGGCATAAAAAATTCTGAGCCGCGATAAATCGGCCCGGCGACTATAAGCGCTGGAAGTGGAAGGTGAAGCTTGCCGGTCATCAGAAACTTTTCCAGGCCCGCAAGCCCAAGAATAAGCTGAATAAAAAAAACGATTGAAAATAGCATCCAGATTTTCGGTCGAAGCTGTCGTGCCCGCTGCGGAATAAGAAACTCTCTGGTTAAAAAAGCTGAATATAGCGCCATGAAAAATATCTGAACCCAGCCTGCCCCTGGCCAGAACCGCTCAGAAAGCAATAAAGGGAAAGACGAGGCGACCTGCGTTACTGATAAAAGCAGGGCGGTAAGGCCAAATGAAACTGCCGGCGCGAAGCTGATGCTGCTTTTATGCATACCAGGCTTTAACCCGCTGGTTTTCAAGCACCCAGGCAGCAAGAAGAGTCAGGGCTGAAATCAGGCCTAAAATAATGGCCATGCGTTGCCATGGCTGCGAATGAATGACGCGAATCAGATAAATATGGTAAGCGGTATGCAGCCACATGATCGCCAGCCCAAATTGCACAATTTGTGATGTTTTTCGAAAATAATCATGCCTGATCAACATCAAAAATGGAGCGATCAGGCAGGCAACTGTCATGGCCTGATTCCCCCATCGCAGGAAATGAGCACCACCGAGCCAGAAGGTAAGGCCTGGCAGCAAAAAAAAGGCGCTTGGCCATCGATAGGTTTGTGTTTCCCTGATTTCCTGGATTGTATTCATCTTAAAATTGTCACGCTTTCAATGAAAGATTACAAAAGGCGGCAAGATCTTGCCGGTGTTTTTAAAGCCTGAAAAATCGTGAAAAATTATTAATTGCATATTTGCATGTGATTATATAAATATCATAGCTCAATTGTCAAGAGCTCTCATATGATCGATTTCTGTGGCTACAAAAACAATTTCAAAAGAAAAACATCGAGTGAGAATTGTAATTTTTTTATTTTTTCGTTTATATTAAAATTTAATAATGGTCTGGGATAAATTAAAATCAATCTGGCAGCAGCTTTCTCGGGGTGGCTCAGCGTCACCTTCCTGGTCTTCTTCTGGTGATTTCAATTCAAGCGATCACTACGTTTTTGATTCATTCAGGGGTTTGACCAGATGCTATGTCTGCCAGGCTCCGGTTCGCAATGAAACCGCCGTGGGCCCTACCGCCAAGGGCTGGTTCGATCACACAGTCTGCCACATCTGCCGCACCCCGGTCTGTGAAAAATGCGCCGAAGTTTTCTGGCGCGACGAATGGGACGGCGATATCGGTTATCGCTACAAGCTTTGTGCTCGCTGCCGTCAGAATCATGCTGAAATAACCGATACCAATTCTCTTCTTAAAATGAAGCCTGAAGGGCAGGGGTGCTATGTCTGTCTGCGCCGTTCTCTCGATTCGGCTGAATTAAAGGGGCCAAATCCATTGGGGGTTCGAAGGTGCATGAGGTGTGGAATACCGGGTTGTGAAGCCTGTCTTTCACAGCTTGAAACCCAGTTGCTATGCGCCGGCTGCCGTGATATCGTCGCCGCTGACCGTTTCACCTGCTTTGTTTGCCATCAGTCTTTCTTTCGCGAGCAGGTAAGTCTTATCAATTGCGCAGTATGCAATAAGGAATTCTGTTCGGCACACCGGGTATCGCGCCGGGTTGACGGCAAAATTCGCAATGTCTGCCCCGGTTGCGCCTGCCAGACTTCACCGATTAAATAAATATTTGTATGAAAAGCTAAAAGCCTTCGGGTTTGTCGCCGTTTGAAATTGCTTTGAGAGTTTCACAGTCAAGAATTTCAATGAAACTGCCGCTTACTTTTATTACTTCGAAGTCACCAAGCTTTTTAAAGGTCCGACTCAAGGTGGCGGGAATTGTGCCAAGTTGTGCAGCCAGATCGGTTTTGGAAAATGGCAGCTTAACCTTTTTAATCGAGCATCCGCTGCAGTGTCTGCAGAGAAATTTGGCAAGGCGGGCGGTTATGTCTTTCAATGAGAAGTCATCGATAAGCTCGACAAAATGGCGCAGGCGAAGAGAAAGCACGGCAAGAAGGCTAAGCAGAATCTCGGGTTGCTTTTTTCCCAGCTCTAAAAATCGGTCTCTGGCAATATAAAGAAGGTTTGATTTTTTAGTAGTCTGCGCATAGGCAGGGTAAACGGTGCCTTGAAAAACCGGAACTTCTCCGAATATCTCCCCTGGGCCAAACAGATGGATAACCTGCTCCCGCCCATCGGTCGCCATGCGGTAAATTTTTACCTGGCCGCTTTCGATAAGGAAAAACCCGGTGGCTGGCTGATTCTGGGTAAACAGCATTTCTTCAGCCACCACGCTTCTTGAAATGACGATAGAAGCAAGAGCTTCGAGCAGTTCTGTCTGCAAATCCTTAAACAGGTCGGCTTTCTGTAAGCATTCAACAATTGTTTGTTTCATTCTACCTTTTTACCATGGAACACTTAAATCCTGAACAAAAAATTGGCAGAAGACACAATTCATTGGCTGGATCAGGGTTTTGAGCTTATTGAAAGAATTATCGGATTTTTTTCATTCTTTTGACTTAAGTCAAGGAATCGCTCGGCCATTTTGCACATAATAATAGTGTAAGAACGAAAACAAAAAGGAGCGAAGCAAATGGCCAGAAGAAAAATCATCACTATTAACGAAGAACTCTGCAACGGCTGTGGCAACTGTGTCATCGGCTGCGCCGAAGGCGCTCTGCAGATGGTGAATGGCAAGGCAAAGCTGGTTAAGGAAAACTTCTGCGACGGCTTCGGCGATTGTATTGGCACCTGCCCCACCGGCGCCCTGAAAATAGAAGAGCGCGAATCGGAAGAATTCGATTTCGATGCCACCATCAGGCATGTTGAAGGCATTCGCGGTGAAGACGGCGTTATAAAAATGCGCGAAGCCCATGCCGAACATGAACACAAGATTGCTGCCCCCAAGCCTTCGGGCGGCGGATGCCCCGGAAGCCGGGTTAGAATGGCTGCTGCTTCGAGACCGGCTGCACCGGTTGCCGAAGGCGCAATGCCGGTCGTAATGAAATCAGAAATTTCCCAGTGGCCTCTTATGCTGCACCTGGTTCCACCGAAAGCCCCATTTTTTGAAGGCCGTGAGCTGGTTATCCTCAGCACCTGCTCCCCGGTTACCAGCCCCGATGTTCACTGGCGTTTCATTCGTGGACGTTCAGTGGTAATCGCGTGCCCGAAGCTCGATCGAACCGAGGGCTACGTTGAAAAACTCGCTGGAATTTTTACCCAGAATTCAATTCCCAAAGTGACTATTCTGCGCATGGAAGTACCGTGTTGCGGAGGACTGACTGCGATGGTCGGAGAAGCATTAAAAAAATCGCAGCCCAAAGAATTGGTAGTGGATGAAATTACCATGAACCTTGAAGGTGAAATCATCGGCACCAGAAGAATTTACGGCTGAAGAAAAGGAGAAATTGCATGACAAAACAACTTTGGCAGACTGAACAGGTTATTAATTTTGCGAATTTTGTCAGTTACGCAGATGGCTCAATTGTCAGTAAAACATTGACCGACAAGCCGGCAGGAAGTCTTACCCTGTTTGCAATCGCTCAGGGCCAGGGCATCAGCGAGCATAAGTCTCCCTACGATGCAACGGTTAATGTTATCGAAGGCGAAGCAAGGTTCCAGGTCGGTGAAAACATTCATCTGGTTAAGGCCGGCGAAGGTCTGGTAATGCCCGCAAATGTTCCCCACGCCGTGTTGCCGGGCAATGCTTTCAAAATGTTGTTAATCATGATAAGATCATGATTAGACATATAATTAAATTATCTGTTTGAGACCACTTAATACACTTACGAAAAATTAATTCAGGAGGAATTTTTATGTCAATGTTCTGCTATCAGTGTCAGGAAACCGCAGCCTGCAAAGGTTGCTCAGTTAAAGGCGTGTGCGGCAAACAGCCCGATACTGCAAACCTTCAGGATCTTCTGGTCTTCATTCTCAAAGGAATCGGCGAATTGGGTGAAATCGCCGCCCAAAAAGGCCTGCTGACCGATCAACATGGTGAATTCATCTGCTCGGCTCTTTTCACTACCATAACCAATGCCAATTTCGATGATGCAAGATTCTACGCCATGGTTGACCGCGCCATCGAAGTCAGAGACGAACTTAAAAAGAAACTGGTTGCCGCCGGCGCAAAAGTCGATGGCCTCTCAGAAGCCACCACCTGGAAACCGGCCAGCAAAGCCGACTATCTTGCCAAAGCTCTGAAAGTCGGCGTTCTTTCTACTGAAAACGAAGACGTTCGCTCTCTGCGTGAACTGCTGATCTACGGTCTGAAGGGCATCGCAGCCTATGCTGACCATGCTTGCGTTCTTGGTCACAAAAATCCTGATATCTTCAAATTCATGGTTAAAGCTCTGGCATCTACCACGAAAAACCTGTCGGTAGATGAAATGGTTGGTCTGGTAATGGCTGCCGGAGAACAGGCGGTTAACACCATGGCCCTTCTTGATAAAGCCAACACCTCAACCTATGGCAATCCCGAGATCACCGAAGTAAACATTGGCGTCGGCACCCGCCCCGGCATCCTGGTTTCCGGCCATGACCTCAAAGATTTCAAAGAATTGCTTGAACAGACAAAAGATGCTGGTATCGACATCTACACCCATAGCGAAATGCTGCCGGCCAACTATTACCCTGAATTCAAAAAATACAAGCATTTCCATGGCAACTACGGAAACGCCTGGTGGAAACAGGCTGAAGAATTTGCTTCTTTCAATGGCCCGATTCTCATGACCACCAACTGCATTACCCCGGTTAAAGATTCCTATAAAGACCGAATCTACACAACTGGAAATGCCGGCTACCCCGGAGTTAAGCACATCGCTGACCGCAAAGATGGCGGCCAGAAAGATTTCAGTCAGATTATCGCTCAGGCCAAAAAATGTCAGCCACCCACCGAAATCGAAAAAGGCAAAATCGTCGGCGGATTCGCCCACAATCAGGTTCTTGCTCTCGCCGACAAAGTCATTGCTGCTGTTAAGAGCGGCGCAATCAAAAGATTCGTCGTAATGGCCGGCTGCGATGGTCGCCATGCAAACCGATCCTATTTCACCGATGTGGCCAAAGGTCTGCCAGAAGGCACCGTAATACTTACCGCCGGTTGTGCAAAATACCGCTATAACAAGCTGCAGCTTGGTGATATCGGCGGCATTCCCCGCGTTCTCGATGCCGGCCAGTGCAATGACAGCTACTCGCTGGCAGTTATCGCCCTCAAACTCAAAGAAGTTTTCGGCCTCAAAGACATCAACGAGTTGCCACTTTCTTTCGATATCGCCTGGTATGAGCAGAAAGCCGTAGCCGTTCTTCTTGCCTTGCTGTTCCTTGGCGTGAAGAGTATTCGTCTTGGCCCAACCCTGCCAGCTTTCTTGTCACCCAATGTCGCAAAAGTGCTGGTTGAAAAATTCAACATCATGCCCACCGGCGACGTTAAAGCCGACATCGAGGCAATGATGGCGGGAAAATAAGCATGCAATCAGTGCGTTGAAGCACACTCCCAATTTCTTCCGGCTTATGTTAAGCCATCGGGCCGCCCTAACCGGCGGCCTTTTTCTTTGTCGAAAAGATTGCAAATTCAATCATAAAAATTTATTCTGATACGATTACGGAAGATTCAAATGCTTTTTCTATGCCAGGAAAACTACCATGTAATTGCTGCCATAATGTCCGCCTTCCGAATCAGGAATGAAGCTTTGAAGAAGTGGGAGGAAATGATTATGAATAAATTGGTCGGTTTGTTGCTGGTGATGATGTGCGTTTTATCTTTAGTTGCTCCTTCAAACGCGCAAAATCAGGGGGATATCTGGGTAATTACAGCTCCCTCCGGGGCAAGTCTGCGTGAAGAGCCTTTGCTTACCGGAAAGAAACTTGGCAAAATTCCCTTCAAAGCTGAAGTTCAGCTATTGATGTGGGCCGATGATGATAAACTAGATTCGGTCGAGGGAATTTACGGTGGATGGCTGAAAGTGGCCTGGCATGGCAAGGAGGGCTATGTCTTTGCCGGGCTTGTATGCTCAGACCGTGAAGAGCAGAAATTCATCGAGCTGTCTGGCGGAAAAGTGAAAAGAGAGATGCACCGTCTCTCGCTGACCGCTGATAATGGTAAAGTGGTGGTGCTTGAAGACAATCCGATAATCGGTGAAGAATCACAGGCAAACAGATTTATGGGCCAGGTCGCCGGTCAGCCATTCTGGCTGGTATCTCAGGTCGGCTGGGAATGGCACAAATTTAATATAATCAGCACCAGAGACGGCGATCTGACTGAGATCGATGAAGTTCCTTTTTTCAGCCCCGATTCAACCAGATTTGTCACCGCCAATTGCGACATTCATGCCGGATTTACCCCAAACCGCATTCAGATTTATAAAGTAAACTCTGAAGGCAGAGTTTCTCACGAATGGTCACAGGAACCGGAAGCCTGGGGTGCCGAAGACCCGGTCTGGCATTCAGACAGCTTAATCGGTTTTACCCGTCGTTCTGATGATGATACTCTGGCGAGCATTACCCTTGAACTGGATAAAACAGCCGGCACCTGGAAAATTACCGGCCAGTGACGGCTGCGATTGCGCCTCTTGTCTATTGACTCAAGCGGGTGGCTGAAGTATAATCAGCCGCCGGTCAAACTCTGATCAGGCAATTTCTAACGGTCGAGGTCGTAATCGATGAGTCATTCTATCATTAAAGTTCTCACCATGAGTCCTTCTCAGGATGTGGTTGCAGTAAGAGGCTGGGTCAGAACCAGAAGAACCAGCAAAAACGTTTCTTTCGTTGCACTCAATGACGGCTCGACTATCAAAAATCTTCAGCTGGTAATCGATCTCGACAAAGGTTTCGGACTCACTGAAGAACTGATCGCCAAAGTTACCACCGGAGCCTCGATTAGTGCCAAAGGCAGGCTTGTTGCATCACAGGGAAGCGGTCAGGCGGTCGAACTTCTCGTTGAAGAACTCGAAGTTAATGGCATTGCTCATCCCGATGAATATCCTTTGCAGCCAAAAAAACATTCGTTTGAATTTCTGCGCGAAATAGGTCATCTGCGCTTTAGAACCAACCTTTTCGGGGCAATCCTCCGAGTCAGGCATTCAATGACTTTTGCTATTCATAAGTTTTTTCATGATCGCGGATTTTTCAACATTCACACACCGATCATCACCGGCTCTGATTGTGAAGGCGCCGGCGAAATGTTTCGCGTTACTACGCTGCCGCCACAGAACCCGCCGGTTCTTGAAGATGGCAGTATCGATTACAGCAGGGATTTCTTCGGAAAAGCAACCAATCTGACCGTTTCAGGCCAGCTTGAAGGCGAACTGGCCGCGATGGCTTTGAGCAAGATCTATACTTTTGGCCCGACTTTTCGTGCCGAAAATTCAAACACTTCACGTCATCTTGCCGAATTCTGGATGATTGAACCGGAAATGGCTTTTTACGACCTCAAAGACAACATGGATCTCGCTGAAGAATTTTTAAAATTTCTGATTAAATTTGCCCTTGAAAACTGCGCCGATGATCTTGAATTTCTCAGCGCACGCCTTGCCGAAGAAAACAAGAGTCGCCCGCAGAATGAACGTGATGAAATGACCCTGCTGCAGAAATTGGAATTTGTTCTTAACAACAGCTTTGAGCGGCTAACCTATACCCAGGCTATTGAAATTCTGATGAACTGCAATATGAACAAAAAGAAAAAATTCCAGTATCCGGTTGACCGCTGGGGCATTGATCTGCAGTCTGAACATGAACGCTATCTCGTCGAAAAACACTTTAATCGGCCAGTTATAGTTACCGATTATCCGAGAGCCAACAAAGCCTTCTACATGCGTGCTAACGAAGACGGAAAAACCGTTGCAGCCATGGATATACTGGTGCCGGGCGTCGGTGAAATAATCGGCGGATCCCAGCGTGAAGAGCGCTATGAAGTGTTGAAACAGCGTGCCGCCGAATTTCATATTCCCGAAGAAAGCATCTGGTGGTATCTCGATATCAGGCGTTTTGGCTCTGTGGTTCACAGTGGATTCGGTCTTGGTTTCGAACGTCTGTTGATGTTCATTTCCGGCATGGGTAACGTTAGAGACGTGATTCCGTTCCCCCGCACACCCAAATCCGCCGAATTCTAAACAAAATTACTTCAATTCACCAGAAAAAATCGCCTGACAATTTGTCAGGCGATTTTTAGATTTTAATTAGGCTATGTTCTTGTTAAAGTATGATATATTGTAACTGCATCCAAATCAAAAAGA
>DYKG01000084.1 GCA_020722725.1 Candidatus Methylomirabilis sp. | reverse complement strand
AAACGATGAAATCTTTGATCAATACATGTTTTTATCGCTCACCGAGAATTGCTGTCCTTTTACACTTGCACCCTCTAGTTGCCGAACATGTTCGGCGTACACAAAAAACCCGCACTTTATGCGGGTTTTCGGTGCCGGAAGTCGGGGTCGAACCGACACGCCTTTAAGGGGCGCGGGATTTTGAGTCCCGTGCGTCTGCCAATTCCGCCATTCCGGCTGGCTGATTTAGTATATCACAACCAAAAGTTTGAGACAAGTAATTGTACAATGAATTATTTACTGATATTATTGGCGGGTTACCCTTAGCAGGAAAAGATGAAATTGCTATTCAAGACACCGAATCTGATTACCGTTTTTCCGGCAACGAATTGTGCAAATGATTAAACAAACGTTTAATTTTCTGGAGTGTTGCTTACTATGATCAACAAAAGATTTTTTCTGATTGCAGTTCTGGGCATGATTATGGCTAACGGCATTGTTTGGGCTCAACATGATAAGTTTCTATTCAAAACAATCGAAGGCCGGGCGGTTTTATCGCGAACCGGCGGTTCGACCTGGCTGGCCCTGCAGAGTGCTCAACCCGTTGAAGTCAGACCCGGAGATCTGATCAAAGTTGAGGGCAGTGGTCGGGGAGAGGTGTTTTACCCGGACGGAACCATTGTCAGATTGAAAAACAATGCGATGATTACCCTGATGCGCAGCGGCATTCAACTGAAACTCGGCAATGCCTGGCTCAAGGTAAGACGCCGCTCAGACATGTTCAAAGTCTTTACTCCCCTGGGTTCATGCACTGTTCTGGGAACTTCGTTCGATGTGAACGTCGATCGCTACGGACATACCGACATCAGGGTATTTTCAGGAATCGTGGCAGTAAGAGCATCTGAAGGTCAGCACAACCGACAACTGGTGCTGCAGAATGGTATGCAAACCAGACTTACCCAGAAAGACAAAATTGCCGAAAGCCCTGAGCGCTTTCAATCTTCTACTATTGAAGCTACGCTGATCAGCGAATGGGAAAGCCGCGATCTGCCGGCAGCCCCCAAATTGCCGGCAGAGCCTGCGCAAAAGCTTCCCCCCATTAGACCCGAAATTGAAACCGAACCGCTTACCTTACCGCCGGTTGAACAGGTTATCAGCGGCGAGTTCCGCGAAGAAAAACCCGTTGCGGCACGCAACCCGATTATTCTTGCCAGGCAGCGGTCGGCTTTCCTCGATCATCTTCGTCAGCAGACTCTGCAGAAGGACTCGGTCATCGGCGGGCGCTTCGAATACAGGGAAGAAATGCACAAAGATGGGCACAACCGCGAACTCGGCCAGCATATAAGGCCTGCAAATCTGATTCGCAACCGCAACGACCTTGACCGGGAATACGCAAACACTCGCAACCGAATACTCAGAGTCCAGAGTCAAATGCGACAGAAAGAACTGGAAATGAATTCACTAATAGTAAAATCTTCAGGTTCTTCTGTACAGCAGCGGGCGGTCGCCAGGCTACAGTCAGAACTGCTTGGGCTGAGAGAAGAGCACCGGGCATTGGTGCAAAAACAGAGAGATTTAGAGAATCTTAAAAGATAATTTTTTCTTGACCCTATTGACAAAGCGAAAATCAGCTGGTACGATTGTTTTATCTTCGTTCTCTACTACGTTTCAGGAGGATCCCCATAGTGAAAAAGATCGAACTCGTGCGCGAAATCGCAAAAACCACCAACATGACCCAGACTCAGGCCGCTCATGCTCTTGATGCAACTTTGAACATCATCAAAAAAGCATTGAAAAAAGCTGACGACGTCCGTCTGGTAGGTTTTGGCTCATTCAGGGTTTCTAACCGCAAAGCCAGAACTGGAATCAATCCACAGACCAAAAAACCCATCAAAATCCCCGCATGCAAAGTTGCTAAATTCGTGGCTGGCAAAGAACTGCGCGAAATGATCAACAACAAAAAGAAATAATTTCGATCAAAAAAATTGGGCCGTCCTGATCGGGCGGCCTTATTTTTTTTGTCGATTTTAATAAAAACTTGCTCTAGTGATGAAATTTCAGGTAAATTATTGCTATTATGAATACACAAAAAAAACGTCTGGGCGATATTCTAATTGACTGTAACCTGATTTCAGAAGAACAGCTGAAACAGGCGCTGACTTTTCAGCGTGACAAAGGCTTAAAACTCGGTGAAGCTTTATCTGAAATGGGTCTGGTAACCGAGGACGACATAATCTGGGCGCTGGGTAACCAGCTCAACATATCTTTCATCCATCTTAACCCGGGAATTGTCGACAACGAAGTCATGCAGATGGTGACTCCTGAATTTGCCCTTGATCACCGCCTCATACCACTATACAAAGCAGGGAATCAGCTCAGCGTATGTATGGTCGACCCGCTCGACTCGCGACCAATCGAATTTCTTGAAGGCAAATACGGCATCAGCATATCAGTTTCCATCTGCACTCTGTTTGATTTTGAACAGACCTATGCAGCAATCTATGGCCCGGTTGAAGTCAGTGAAAAAGTGGCAACGCAGGCTTACGAAAAGCTTGACACCTCTGAAAAGCAGACGATCGAACGGGGCATTCCCAAAGGCATGGAAGGCCCTGAAAAGGTTATCAACTATATACTTGGTCAGGCAATCATCAACCGGGTTACGCGAATACATTTTGAACCATCGGAAAAAGGCGTAATCATAAGATTCCGCTCTAATGATGTGCTTTCACGAAAGATTGAAGTTCCGATGAAAGTTCATCACGAGGTGATTTCCCGCCTTAAAAAGCTTTCCCAGCTTTCCGATAACACTGAGGCAGCCATAGAAATTGTGCAGGTTGGCCATTTTCGGGTTACAGTTTCGAGCCGCCAGGTTAACGTTCAATCAATTTTTTACCCGACCATCAATGGGGAAATGGTAATTCTCAAGCTCAGCGATTTCGGCAGTATGACCGATCAGCTGGGGCGCAGTGGTCGCACCGAACTGGAACAGGTTGGAAGAACTCTGCATTCTACTCATGGAGTTCTTTATGTGACCGGGCCTCGCGAATCCGGGCGAACCACGACTCAGTATTGTCTTTTGAGCAGTTACAATGCTGACGACAAGAAAATAGTCACGGTTGAACAGCCGGTAGTCGCCACTTTACCACGCACCACACAAATTCAAGTCGGCGCCGGAAGCGTCGCTGATCACCTTTCTGGCTTAAAACTCGCGCTGTTGCTCGATGCAGATGTGATTTACATCGACCACATCGAAAAAGCCGAACTGGCTGAGGAAATAGGCTTTGCGGGCCTTGGCGGCAAAACCCTTCTGGCATCTTATCTTGCCCATGATGCCGCCAGCGCAATCGTTAAGCTGATTCATACCGAAGTAGACCCGGTGGTTATCGCTTCATCACTCTGTGGATTCGTATGCCAGCGCCTGGTACGCAAACTTTGCGGAAATTGCCGCGAAGCAATAGAAATACCCGAAGAACTTAAACCGCGTCTGGCCCCTGAAGATTCCGGCAAAACCGTTTACAAGGCCAAAGGCTGTGAAGGCTGCAACCAAACCGGTTATGCCGGTCGGTCACTGATTATCGAATTTATTCCTGACAGCCCGACTTTGCGTCAGATGATCATAAACCGGCAAAATTACCAGGATTTCAACAATTTTGCCCGTAAACAAGGAATCAAAAGCCTTGAAGAACAGGCACTCACCCTTCTGTTAGCCGGCGAAACAAGTCTCGAAGAATTTATGAGGCTCTTTTGATCTATGAATGATAATTTTTTCGGCAAACTTTTTGGCGGCAATTCAGACGATAGCTCTGACAAAGGCGATAAACCTCGAAGTCCGTCTCCGGCACAGCCACAGGCTCCCAGGCCGGCTGGTTCGCCTGCCGGCAATGCCAGCGCGCCCCCAAGACCGGCTGTTCCTGCATCGCCAACCGCTCCATCACCCGCCCCCAGGCCACCTGCGCCGACCGGCGTTCCAACTGGAGCACCGCAACCAAGGCCAGCTGCGCCGACAGGTGCGCCGACCGCTCCATCACAGCCACCGGCGGCAACTCCTCGCCCTACCGGCATTCCATCTACTGCCTCCCGTACTAATTCTGGTCAGGCAAGAGCCGGTGCGAACAATGAAGAAGAAGGCGAATACAGCATCGATGATCTGCTTAAGCTGATCGTCGAAAAAAGCGGATCTGACCTTCATCTAACCGTAGGGGCTCCGCCAATGTTGCGACTGCAGGGCAAGCTCTGGCCCACCGAACTTCCCGTTCTGACTGCCAAAGAAACCAGGCGACTGATTTTCCAGTTTTTGACTAACGAGCATCGTGAACGTCTGGAACGCGATCTTGAGCTCGACATTTCGTATGAACTCGAAGGCGTAGCGCGCTACCGCTGCAACATATTCTACACCAGAATGGGGTTAGGCGCAGTTTTTCGTGTTATTCCGACCAATATTAAATCTCTTGGCGAATTAAAACTACCGGCAGTTCTTGGTGACCTTGCAAGACGCAACAAAGGGCTGATTCTGGTTACCGGCCCCACCGGCTCAGGCAAATCAACCACCCTGGCGGCAATGGTTGATCAGATCAACAGCGAACGCCAAGATCACATTCTGACCATCGAAGACCCGATCGAATTCGTGCATCGACATCGAGCCTGCCTGGTTAACCAGCGTGAAATCGGGCCCAACACCAAGTCGTTTTCAAACGCTCTGAGATCAGCGCTACGCGAAGATCCCGACATCATTCTCGTCGGCGAAATGCGCGACTACGAAACAATTTCACTGGCAGTAACCGCTGCAGAAACCGGCCACCTTGTGTTTGCCACCCTGCATACTCCTTCTGCAGCGCAGTCAGTCGATCGTATCGTCGACGTTTTTCCCGCACATCAACAGGATCAGATCAGAACCCAACTTGCCGACGCATTGCAGGGAATAATTGCCCAACAGCTTATTCCAACCATAGATGGTATGAGCCGTGTGTGTTGCCTGGAGATTCTCATCAATACTCCGGCGGTTTCGAACCTGATTCGCGAAAACAAAACGTTCCAGCTGCCTTCAATTATGCAGACCAGCAAACAGATGGGAATGCAGACCATGGATCAATCGCTGATGGATCTGGTTAAACAGCGTAAAATTTCGCCTCAGGAAGCTTATCGACGAGCTTTTGACAAAAAAGCCTTCGAACAGTACAAACCCAGAGATTACTGATCAGATAAATCCTGATCACAGCATTTCAAAATTAACCACGCTCTCTCAGCATAAAATGTTTCACAAAGCTTTAG